>JACPKQ010000022.1 GCA_016186995.1 Deltaproteobacteria bacterium
TGGTGTGAAAGATTATTTTGTTGGGGTTTTAGCAAAACTTGGGATGAATGGGATTGAAAAGATTTACGAACTTAAACTTCATGATCAGGCTAAACAAAATATGCAAAAATCAATTGAACATGTGAAGTCTTTAGTAGCTCAAGTGCGAGTATAAATGAATATTCACGAATATCAGGCCAAGGAAGTTTTAAAAAAATATGGAGTTCCTGTTTTGAAAAATGGAGTCGCTCGTACACCACAAGAAGCAGAGAAGGTTGCAAAAAGTTTGGGTGGCGGGGTGTGTGTTGTTAAAGCTCAAGTTCATGCAGGGGGGCGTGGTAAAGCTGGGGGGGTTCAGCTTGTTAAGTCCCCTGCGGAAGTAAAGCAAGTAGCAGGAACCCTTTTAGGAAAAAATCTTGTTACTATTCAAAGTGGCCCAGAAGGAAAACCTGTAAGTACTCTTCTTGTTGAAGAAGGGTGCAATATTCACAAAGAATTTTATGTAAGTCTTCTTTTAGATCGGGGGCGTGGGCAACTTGCCTTTATGGTGAGTTCTGAAGGTGGGGTTGAAATTGAAAAATTAGCGGTTGAACAACCAGAAAAAATTTTAACTGTTTATATTAATACTCAATTTGGTTTTTTAAATTATCAAAAAGCAGAACTTGCACGATTTCTGACCCAACAAAAAGAACTTCAAGCCAAACTTATTTCTCTTTTTGCCAAACTTTATGAAGCTTTTATTCACAATGACTGTTCACTTTTGGAATTAAACCCACTTGTTCAAACAAAAGATTCTCTATTTATAGCATTAGATGCCAAAATGGGTTTTGATGATAATGCACTTTTTCGTCATAAAGATCTTGCAGAGCTTCGTGATCTTGAACAAGAAAATAAAATGGAAGTTGAAGCCAGAAAATATGGGCTTTCTTACATAGCTTTGGACGGTAACATTGCTTGTATGGTGAATGGTGCTGGGCTTGCTATGGCAACAATGGACATTATTAAACTTCATGGGGGTGCACCCGCAAACTTTCTTGATGTTGGAGGGAGTGCAACAACAGAAGCTGTGACAGAAGCTTTTAAAATTATTCTTTCTGATTCTAAAGTAAACGCTATTCTTGTGAATATTTTTGGTGGCATTATGAAGTGTGATGTTGTTGCAAGTGGTATTATAGGGGCACTTCAAAATGTTTCTTTATCAGTGCCTTTAGTTGTGAGGCTTGAAGGAACCAATGTCGAATTAGGGAAAAAAATGTTAAATGAGGCTCCTTTTGCAATTATGACTGCAACAGGTATGGAAGAAGCAGCTAAGAAAGTAACTGACGCTGTGAAGCAAACATCTGCTCGAGGTAGAACTCAAGAAATTTCTGCGGGGAAAGTATGAGTATTCTAGTTAATAAAAATACAAAAGTTATTTGTCAGGGTATTACAGGCGGAGCAGGGACTTTCCACTCTTCTCAAATGCTTGATTATGGAACAAAACTTGTGGGTGGAGTGACCCCTGGAAAGGGCGGTCAAAACTGGCTTCATCCAACAAAAAATAATGTAATACTGCCTATTTTTGATTCTGTTAAAGATGCAAAAAAAGAAACGGGGTGTATTGCCTCTGTGATATTTGTACCAGCACCCTTTGCAGCTGAAGCAGTTATTGAAGCAGCTGAAGCAGAGTTAGAATTAGTTGTTTGTATTACAGAAGGTATTCCTGTTTTAGATCTTGTTAAAGTCAAAAACTATTTAAAAGGAAGTAAGACGAGAATGATAGGACCTAATTGCCCAGGCATTATTACACCTGATGAATGTAAAATTGGGATTATGCCAGGTTATATTCATAAACGTGGAACTGTTGGGGTCATTTCAAGAAGTGGAACCTTGACATATGAGGCTGTTCATCAACTGACCCAAGTAGGTTTGGGGCAATCGACTTGTATTGGTATTGGGGGCGATGCGTTAAATGGAACAAGCTTTATTGATGCCCTAGGGCTTTTTCAAAATGATCCAGAAACAAAAGCTATAGTCATGATTGGTGAAATTGGCGGGCATGCTGAAGAGGATGCTGCAGATTTTATTTCAAAAAATGTTACAAAACCAGTTGTTTCTTTTATTGCAGGGCAAACAGCTCCTCAGGGAAAACGAATGGGACATGCGGGTGCTATTATTTCTGGAGGAAGTGGAACGGCAGAAGAAAAATTTAAAGCTTTAGCAAAAGCAGGGGTTCATATTTGTAAGAATCCAGCGGATATGGGAACAAGAATGAAGGAGGTTTTGTGGTAGTTGAAAGAACACTTTCAATTATTAAGCCTGACGCAGTTGCGCGAAATCTCATAGGCACAATTGTTAAAGTGTTTGAAGATAATGATATCAAGGTTCAAGCGATGCTTATGAAGAAACTCTCTCAAAAAGAAGCGCAGAGTTTTTATATCGAACATAAAGAAAGGCCTTTTTATGGAAGTCTTGTTGCTTATATGACTTCTGGGCCTGTTGTTCTTATGGTTTTAGAAGGAAACAATGCCGTTGAAAGAAACAGAAAAATCATGGGGGCGACAAATCCTGCTCATGCCGAAGAAGGCACTATTCGAAAGATGTATGCTGAAAGTCTTGAAAGAAACTCAGTTCATGGTTCTGATTCCCCCACCTCAGCTCAAAGAGAAATCAATTTCTTTTTTCCGAATCTCTAGTTAAAATAAGTAGATGGATAAAAAAAAGTTTCTTAAGCTTGTTAAAGAATCAATCAATGGTACACAGAGTAAAGATTATTATGCTCAGATGCTTCGAACCATTTGGAAGCTTTCTCACGAAAATCCCCCAACTGAAGATTTAAAACTCATTAATACATCTCTTAAAGAACTTCGTTACACTTCTAAAATCTTAGCACCCTATAAAAATCATAGAAAGGTTACTATTTTTGGTTCTGCACGTATTCACAAAGGAACAGTGACTTATAATCAGGCACAAGATTTTTCAAAACATATGGTAGAAAGTGGTTTTATGGTTATTACAGGGGCTGGTCCGGGGCTTATGGAGGCTGGAAACGAGGGCGCAGGCCGAAAAAACAGTTTTGGGTTTAATATTAAACTGCCCTTTGAACAACACCCAAACCCTGTTATTGATAAAGACCCAAAACTGATTAATTATAAATACTTTTTTACAAGAAAGCTTGCATTTGTAAAAGAAACAGATGCGGTTGTGGTGTTTCCAGGTGGGTTTGGAACCCATGATGAAGCCTATGAGGTTTTAACGTTAACCCAAACAGGGAAAAGTGCGCCTATGCCGATTATTTTTATTGATAAACCAGGGGGTACTTACTGGAAGACATGGGAAAAATATATAAAAGGAAATCTTTTAGATAACAAATTGGTTTCTGAGGAAGACATGTGTCTTTTTAAAATTACAGATAAAATTGATGAAGCTTATTCTTATATTGAACATTTTTACGCTAATTATCATTCGTTAAGGTATATCAAAGAGATTCTTGTGATTCGAATTCAAAGAGATATTCCTCAAAAAGAAATTCAAAAACTTAATGAAGAATTTAAAGATATTATTTCAGAAGGAGAGATAAAACTAACAAAAGCCTATCCTGCCGAAAAAGATGAATCTGAACTTCTACATCTTAAAAGACTCAGTTTTAATTTTAATAGAAGAAACTTTGGTAGACTTCACCAACTTGTAGATAGAATTAATAAATTTTAGGTAATTTAAAACCATGTTATTCCCGTGAAAACGGGAATCTAGTCTTATTTTCTCTTCTTGATTTTAGCACGATGACGTCTGCGCCACATGCGACGCTTGTGCTTGGCCATTTTTTTTCGACGTTTTTTAACAACACTTCCCATGATTTCTATTTTCTAGCCTGAGGACATAATCCTGTCAATCAAACGATGAATGGGTTGTATTTTAATTACAACCTTGCTCTCAAAGATCATTGTATGCTACTTAAGCTTTTCACAGTTTCTGTGGAAAACTGTTTTTAAACTGTGAGAAAAGGTTTGTAACTTATTTAAAACAGAGAAGATTGAGTAAAATGATTAAAAAAATAACAGTTATTGGCGGAGGGTTGGCGGGGTGTGAAGCTGCTTGGACAGTTGCTAACTTAGGAGTGGATGTTGATCTCTATGAAATGCGTCCACAAAAAAATACACCTGCACATAAAACATCTTATCTAGGTGAACTTGTTTGCAGTAATTCTTTAAAATCAAAAGATCCAGAAACCCCTGCTGGGCTTTTAAAAAGTGAAATGCAGGATCTAGGCTCCCTTATTTTAGAAGCGGCAACTTATGCACACATTCCTGCAGGACAAGCTTTAGGTGTTGATCGTCATCTTTTTTCTTCTTACATTACAGAGAAAATTGAAAACCACCCCCGTATTCAAGTGATAAGAGAAGAAATCACAAGTCTTCCAAAAGAGTCAGTTTGTATTATTGCAACAGGGCCTTTAACCTCAGATGCTTTAACACAAGAGATACAACAATACACAGGCTATAATAGACTTTATTTTTTTGATGCCATTTCACCTATTGTGAATGCTGAATCCATTGATATGGAAAAATGCTTCCGTGCTTCAAGATATGATAAAGGTGGAGATGATTATCTTAACTGCCCCTTAACAGAGGAAGAATACCATCATTTTGTTTCTGAACTTCTTAAGGCAGAAAAGGTAGAGATCAAAGCTTTTGAACAAAATTACTATTTTGAATCGTGTTTACCTATCGAAGTGTTAGCTGAACGTGGGCCTATGACATTAGCTTTTGGGCCCATGAAACCTGTGGGGCTTATGGATCCAAAAACAGGAAAAAGGCCTTTTGCTGTTGTTCAGTTGCGAATGGAGAACCAATACGGCACTTTATATAATCTTGTTGGCTTCCAAACAAAGCTAAAGTACCCAGAGCAAAAAAGAATTTTTTCTCTTATTCCAGCACTTCACAACGCCCACTTTGAAAGATTAGGGTCGATTCATAGAAATACTTATATTAACTCACCAGATCTTTTAACTCGAAAACTACAGCTGAAAAAAAATCCATTTTTCTTTTTTGCAGGGCAAATAACAGGTGTTGAGGGTTATGTAGAATCAGCCTCTATGGGAATTGTAGCAGGATTGTATGCACATGCTTTTGTGGCAGACAAAAAAAGAGGAGAGCCTCCACACACAACAGCTTTAGGTGCTCTTTTACAATACATCACAACACCCAACCCTCATTTTCAACCTATGAATATTAATTTTGGACTTTTGCCACCGGGGGAGCATCGAGACAAAAAGATAAGAAAACAAAAGATAATAGAAAAAGCTCGCAGTGATTTTAAAGAATGGTTCAATATTGTCATTCCCGCGAAGGCGGGAATCTAGTTATTATGCGGAGTGCAAAGGTCGTTGTTGACATTTTTTTCTCTATTTGAAATTCTTCTCTTGGGTTTGTTGTTTGTGTAGTTCCATTGAAATTAAGATTAAAACCTGGAGGATTAAGGATGAAAAAAATCTTATCTTTGGTGTTTCTTTCTGTTCTTGCAGTTCCTTTTTTTCTTACAGCATCAGCTGGACAACCACTTGCTCGAGTTGAGATTCCATCCATGTATAAAAATATTTTCCTTATACCTGGAGAAGTACATCATTTTGAGGCATTTGGTTATTTTATGGATGGTCAGGTTAAAAGTGATTTTGTTCCTTCTTGGAAAATCATAGATATGGAGGGAGATGAAACAACCATTCCTGGACGTATTGATCAAGATGGAACTTTCACCGCAACTCGTTTTAACTGGGGACCTTTTAAAATTGTAGCCTTTGACCCAGAAACGAGTCTTTTTGATGAAGCCGAAGTGACTATTGGTCATCAACCAGATAATCGTGTTTATCGTATTGATGTTTCACCTTGGAGTCTTCAATCGGGTCGTGGAGGGCTCAATCGTTTGTGGATTACTTGTTACAATGTTCAGTGGCAACCTATCGGGTGTTATCTAGATGTGACAGTTCATGATTGGTATGGTGGTTGGCGTTTTGATGTAGCTGAAATGAGACATGGTTCTTATCTTTATGTCCAACCTTGGGCTCCACTAGGGGACTATCGAGTTCATTTTCAAGATGCTTATGGTTATGCTTCATCAGAAATTCAACTGCATGTGAGGTGGTAATTAAAAGTATGGCCCATCAGATCGATGGGCCAATGCTTTTTCTTGTTTGTACAGTTGGAGAATCTTCTTTAAGAAAGTGTTTTAAAATAAAATTTCCTCGAAACTTCAGGATATTTTTCTCCAGCTACCTCAGCATATGGATAAATAAAATAATTAAGAGGCTCTCCTTTTTGGCGTGGATTTAACACAATATCACGCCCTTGACTAAATTTAATTCTATTGCTGGGTAATGCACCAAAATATTTTTCAATCTCACCTGTTTTTTTAGCCTCTGTTGCATCAACAGGAATCCAGCCCTTATGCTTATCATAAGCCGCTGCCCAACAATGATAGCCTGCAATTTCTCCTTCTGTTTTATCCACTGGAATTGGAAATCCAATTTCAAAACGAGCTGGAATATTTTCACTCCGATTTAAAGCAATAAAAAGAGAATGAAAATCTGTACAATTTCCTCTTTTCGTACTACAGGCCCACACAGCATCTCCATTGCCCCAGCCTGTACCACTTTTGTCATAAGTCATAGCGTTGATAATATAATCATAAAGCGCTCTAATTTTTTGATGCGTGGATGAAGCCTTCTTTGTTTCTTCTTTTGCGATTGTTTGAATCTCTGGAAAAATAGGCACTAACTTATCAGGCCCTCGATATAAAGCGGGGGCTAAAAAGGAATCATTTTTCTTTTCTCCTTTATAAGGAAAGCGCTCAATTTTATATTCAAACTTTAAAGTTACAGGCTCTTTTTTGGTCTTTCCCTCTATATAAATCATTCGATTTCCATATTTATTTTCTTGGGTCAATTTCACGGGCCACACTGAATGTGATTTAAAAGAAAATACTTTTTGGGCTTGATCTTCTACGGGATAGGGTATCCATAAAGATAATTTTTTATTTTCTTTCTGAGATGGTGCTATAACCACTTCATAGGTAAATGCATACTTTTGAGATTTCTGAAATATAATTTCAGAAGCGTATAAAAATTGACTTACAAAAAAGAAAGTTAAAATAAGGTAGCTTTGCATTTTAGATCTCCACTTTTGCCTTCAGATGACATTAATAACTACTTTATTTGATATCAACAATTTCCTCATCTTTAAATGTATAACGCGCAATTTTTCGTCCTTCGTTATCAGCAGGATGTTTGTGAATCTTCTCTTCCGTTGTTACAAGCTTTCCAGATTCAGGACTGAGCCAAAAATCAAGATCGTACAGTCTTCCAGGTGTTCCAACCACTTCAAAGTCCGTACAGGCAAAATACTCCTTGTTATTAAGCTTTCTCACTGGATCGTGGATTTTTACAAAACGTAATTTTAAATTCTTGTTTTCTTTTGCGTCAAAAATTTCAAAAATGCCAGAAAGACTTTTACTGTCCGTTCGGCTGGAAATGTACTGGCGAATTGCAGTTTTAATTTCTGTAGCTGTGAAATCTTTCTTGATTTCAAGCTTTGAATCCCCAGGGTGTTCATTTGTGTTTTCTCCTGGATGTTCACTTTCTTTCTTTTCTCCTGGATGTTCTTCATCTTTTTCTTTTTCATCAGATTGTGTATTTGCTTTTTTACCGGGGTGTTCATCACTGGCTTTCTCTCCAGGGTGTTCTGCGAGAGCGGTTCCTGGATGCTCGTGGCTTTTTTGCCAAACGAAGTATCCTCCAAGCCCTAAAATAACCGCTACGATTAAACCTATAATTGCATATTTCATTTTTGCCTCCATTTCTTTTACCTATTCAGGTAAATATTCTTGTTTTAAAAACATCTTTTTCTACAGCCCTTTTTTACCATATTTAATGTGTTTCTTTCAATGTTTCAACTACGGAAATCTGCTTAGAAAATATATTGGATTGATGTGTAGGTAATTCACACATTCCTTTTTCACACACATAGGCCGTTGTCTTGTTTTGGATGGCATATTTTAATTTGATCAAAGGTATGACTTGGGCTTGCGCTTTCAGCTCTTCTCCTTCCTCCACCACAACAAGTATTTTGTTAGGTAAAAACTTTTTTCTCAATTCAGAAAGTAAAAGATGAGCTTCTTCTCTTTTTCCCTTGGGGGTTACAATGATAATTTCTTTAGGCTTATCAAGAAAAAAATCGACGGCTAGAAGCATTTCTGAAAGTGCGGCTGGACGAGATTCAAGTGTTTTAGAAAAAACTTTAAGTGCTTTTTCAATTCGTATTCGATAAGAATCCTTTGTTGTAAACTCTTGAAGTTTTAAAAGATTTAATAAAGCTACGGAATTTCCAGATGGCTCAGCGCCATCGTAGGCGGGTTTTTGTCGAGCAAGGAGCTTTTCATGGTCATGGCTGGTCATAAAAAAACCACCTGATTTATCTTCATAGTATTTTTCAAGAGTTTGATCCAGTTGAATGGCCTGTTTAAGCCATTTAATTTCAGAGCTGGCTTCATAGAGATCCAGAAGGGCTGCTATAAAAAAAGCGTAATCATCCAGGTAAGCATTAAACTTGGTTTTACCATCTTTAAAACTACGGAATAATCTTCCGTCTTTATAAAGATTACTTAAGATAAATTGAGCTGCGCGCTTTGCACTTTCTACATATTCATTTTCATTAAGAATGAGTCCGGCTTGTGCATAAGCTGAAATCATAAGCCCATTCCAGGCAGTCAGTATTTTTTCATCTCGAATGGGTGATGGGCGTTTAAGCCGATATTGATAGAGTTTTTCAAGGGCTTCTTTAATTTTTTGGCGTGCTTCAGTCTCAGAAAGTTTAAATTTTTTAGAAATTTTAGAAAGTGGCTCTGAGGTATTTAAAATCGTGCGTCCTTCAAAATTTCCTTGGGGGGTCACTGAATAGTACTCCTTAACAAGCTTTGAATCTTCACTTTCCAAAACCGTATCAATTTCTTTTGGAGTCCATGTGAAAAACCAGCCTTCTTCTCTGTGACCTTTAGGATTCGGGCTATCCGCATCTGTCGCTGAATGAAAAGCACCTTCAAGAGAGGTCATGTCGCGTTTTACATAACGAAGAATTTCTTGTGTGATACGTTTAAATTCTGCTTCCCCTGTTACTTGATACGCTTCAAGATAGGCCACCGCTAAAAGCGCATTATCATAGAGCATTTTTTCAAAATGAGGAGTGAGCCACTCGGAATCTGTTGAATAACGGTGAAAGCCACTGCCGACATGGTCGTATATACCACCGGCAGCCATTTTTTTAAGTGTGTGTGTGGCTGCATTCAATATTTTTTTATCTTGGGTGCGACGATAGTAACGAAGTAAAAATCGAATGGGCAGGCTACTTGGAAACTTAGGAGCCCCTGAAAGCCCACCATAGGTGGAATCAAGTCTACTTTTATAAAAATCTGCTGCTTTATGAAGTACCTGCTCGCTAGGCAAAGCCAGACCCACATCAGGTTTTAAAGTATCTTTTACGATAGTGATAAGTTGCTCTGTTGCATCGGCAACTTTATCGGGTTCCTTGTGATAAACGGCCTCAAGTCTTTTGAGTAAAGTTAAAAACCCAGTACTCGTTCCTCGGTCACCATCCCGTGCCGGAAAATAGGTTCCCCCAAAAAATGGTTTTCGCTCAGGAGTGAGCCACACTGTCATGGGCCAGCCGCCATGTCCTGTCATGGCCTGAACAGCACTCATATAAATGGCATCCACATCGGGTCTTTCTTCTCGATCCACTTTAATCGCAATATAATTTTCATTCATCACTTTTGCGATTTCTTCATCTTCAAAGGATTCTTCTTCCATCACATGACACCAATGGCAGGTAGAATATCCCACACTAAGCAGTACAGGGCGTTTTAGTTTTTTTGCTGTTTCAAACGCATGATCTCCCCATGGGTACCAATTTACAGGATTATGCGCATGTTGAAGAAGATAGGGGCTTGTTTCCAAAAATAAACGATTTGTATATTGTGCCTCCCCCTCTTTATCAAAATGGCGGGTTCTCGGTTTATAATCTGACCCAAGCTGTTTTCTCTTAGTATCAAACGCCTCTAAAAGTTTTTGATCAATCTGCTTTGTATCGGAAACTGTGTCGAGCAATTCCTTCATGTCAGTTTTATTGAGCCCTCCTCGCCTCACCATGATTCCAATAAAAATGATAACACTAAGAGATCCTATGATAAGAAATATTTTTTTCATTCAATTCACTCATAACAGTCATTCTTTTTCTCAAGTTATCAATAAATTGACTTCAAATCACCATAAAAATCTTATCTATTGCTTTTTTTCTTACAGAATCGCATTCATGTGAATGAGTGTGTTATCATATAAGTATGGGGAAAAATTATTTCTACTTTGTGCTTATACTTGCTTTTTTAGGTTTAAAATCAAGTAGTTATGCAGAGGAGTCTTTAGAAAAGGCTACTTTTGCAGGGGGGTGTTTTTGGTGTATGGAGCACCCTTTTGAAAAACTAGAAGGTGTCAAAGAAGTCGTTTCTGGCTACAGCGGGGGTGAAGAAAAAAATCCAACCTATAAACAAGTTTCAAGTGGAAAAACAGGGCATAGAGAATCCATTCAGATTATTTATGATTCTAGAAAAATAAGTTATCAAAAATTGGTTGATGTTTTTTTGAGACAAATTGATCCAACTGACAATGGTGGACAGTTTGTCGATCGTGGAGTTCAGTATAAATCAGGCATTTTTTACCATTCAGAAGAACAAAATAACATAGCGCTTCAAGCAAAAAAAGCACTTCAAGAATCAAAACTTTTTAATAAACCTATTGTAACTGAAATACTTCCTTTTAAAACTTTTTATAAGGCAGAAGAATATCATCAAGATTATTATAAAAAAAATTCTATACAATATAAGTTTTACAGATATGGTTCAGGAAGAGATCAGTTTTTAGAAAAAATATGGAAAATAGAAAAACCCATGAGTAAAAGTGATTTAAAGAATAAAAAGTTTATAAAACCTTCACAAGAAGAATTAAAAAAGAAATTAACATCACTTCAATATAAGGTAACGCAAGAAGAAGGAACAGAACCTGCTTTTAGAAATGAATATTGGGATCATAAAGAACCTGGTATTTATGTTGATGTCGTTTCTGGAGAACCTCTTTTTGCTTCTTTAGATAAATTTGATTCAAAAACAGGATGGCCATCTTTTACAAAACCTCTTATAGAAGAAAATCTCATTGCGAAGAGAGATTTTAAAATTCTAATACCCCGCACAGAAGTTCGATCCAAAAAAGGTGATTCTCATTTAGGGCATGTGTTTAAAGATGGCCCTCAACCTACAGGTCTTCGTTATTGCATTAATTCTGCTGCTCTTCGTTTTATTCCAGCTGAAAAGTTAGAAGAAGAAGGGTATTCAGAGTTCACAAAACTTTTTAAAAAATAGTTAAGATTTAAGTTTTTCTTTTATCCAATCAAAAATTTTACGTGAGTGGTGATTGCTTTGTTCTTTTACTTTTTTAAGAAGATGATGAGCCCAAGCAAACTCTGTTCCCAGCACGGCTAGGCCCACAGGTATAACAATAAAAGCAGGGCCAGGAGTGAAAATAAGTATAATTCCTATGAGAACAATCGTTATTCCTATGATAAAGACAACGAGCTTTCTTATGTGTTTAATAATGAGTCTATGCATATTACTGATTATTAAACACAACGAAATAAGGATTCTTCGATTCTGTTTTGAAAATCTCAAATTCGCACATATAGTAATCTTTTTCTTCTTTTATATCTTTAACCCAGTAAAGAGGAAATTCATAAGTGGGTTCTTCAAGTTCTTTTTTTGAAAAAACTTTCCGAATGGTTGTGAGAAAAACATTATTTTTTGTAAGATGAATATTTTTTTCTTTTGGAATTTTAAACTTAAGAGAAATGGGATGCGCTTGTGGACATTGTACACCAATACCAAAAGAAAAGGCTGAGGTCATTTTTATATATTGTGATTGGAGAGGGGGAATAGCTTCTATAAGATTGGAAACTCTCTGTTCAGGAATTTTTTGAAGTAAAAATTTATTTGGTTGTAAACAAGAAGACTGGAGAAAAAGTTCTTTTTTTTGTGGAGTTGCTTCTGAAGTGGGAACTCTTGGAGGAGTTTTTAAATAATGGGAAACTTTTTGTAAAAAATCAGATCTCAAAAAGAAAAAAGTAAAGAGAACTATTGTTAAAATGCCGAATAGGAACTTAAATTTTTCTTTCACCAAGCCAAAAACTAACACAGCTCGAAAAAAATTGACAGTATTTTCTCTATTCTTTACTGTCACATTTATTATGTCGAAAACAAAGTTAGGTATTATTGGGGGAAGTGGCCTTTATGAAATAGAAGGTCTTAAAAATATCCAAGAAGTTCGGGTTAAAACCCCTTTTGGAAATCCTTCTGCCCCTTATATTTCTGGAAAAATAGGAGATGTAGAGGTTTGTTTCTTACCCCGTCACGGGGCAGGACATGTCTTTTCCCCTACAGAAATTAATTATCAAGCTAATATTTATGGTTTTAAAAAGTTAGGGGTGAACACGCTCATTTCTTTCAGTGCTGTAGGAAGTATGAAAAAAAATATTAAGCCTGGGGATTTTGTCATTGTAGATCAATTCATTGATCGCACTCGATATCGGAAATCTACTTTTTTTGAAGGTGGTTGTGTGGCCCACGTTTCTTTGGCTGATCCTGTTTGCCCTTCTTTAAAAAAAGTACTTTCTCAAAGCATCAGTACCTCGGGAATTTCACTCCATGATAGAGGAACTTACATTTGCATTGAAGGGCCTCAATTTTCAACCAGGGCGGAATCTCATTTATATCAAAGTTGGGGTGTTGATGTTATTGGAATGACGAATCTTCCTGAGGCTCGTTTGGCAAGAGAAGCAGAGCTTTGTTATGGAAGTGTTGCACAAGTTACAGATTATGATTGTTGGAATGAAGAGCATGATGCTGTTGATGCGGGAACTGTTCTTAAGGTTATAAAGCAAAATGTTCATTATGCAAAACAAGCCATTCAAAAAATTGTTTTAGATCCCCGCTTGCGCGGGGATGACAAAGGAAAAATCGGGGATGATTTTTCTAAAAAATGTACTTGTCGCAAAGCACTTCAGTTTGCTATCGTTTCAAACCGAGTCTCCTTATCAAAAGAGACTCAAAAGAAGTTAGATTTGTTTCTAAAGAAAAATAAGAAGGGGTAGGTGATGAGTGTTCTCGTTGTTGGCTCTGTTGCTTTTGATACCATAGAAACACCTCGGGGCAAGGTTGAAAAAGTTTTAGGGGGAAGTGCTAACTATTTTTCCATTACTACAAGTTATTTTACAGGGGTCAGCCTTGTGGGTATTGTTGGAGAAGATTTCCCAGTAGAACATATCCGCTTTTTGCAATCTCGAAATGTATGTACAGATGGTTTAAAAGTTACCCAAGGGAATACTTTTCATTGGGCTGGAAAATATGACAAAACCTATAAAGATGCGGAAACCTTAAGCACAGCACTCAATGTTTTTGAACATTTTTCCCCAGAGTTACCTGATCATTATAAAGATAAACCTTATGTGTTTTTAGCCAATATCGATCCAACACTTCAAGCCCATGTTTTAGAACAAATTCAAAAACCTAAAATTGTAGCTTGTGACACAATGAATTTTTGGATTTATGGAAAACGTGAAGAGCTTCTCAGTACTTTAAAGCTTGTTGATATTTTTATTATTAATGAAACAGAAGCTAAAGACTTGAGTGGAGAAATTAATCTTGTTGAAGCAGCCAGGAAGATTCGTTGCATGGGGCCTCAAATTCTTATCATTAAACGTGGTGAGTATGGAGCCATGATGTTTACAAGTGAAAGTGTTTTTGCCTCCCCTGGTTATCCTCTTTCAAATGTTGTCGATCCAACTGGAGCTGGGGATAGCTTTGCAGGTGGGTTTATGGGATATTTAGCAAAAACAGGAAATACATTTGAAGAAGAGGCTTTAAGAAAAGCTGTTGTGTACGGTAATACAATGGCTTCTTTTGTAGTTGAAGGATTTTCATTCGATCGTTTGAAAGACCTTAATTCTCAGATGATCGAGCGTCGCTTTCAGGATTTTGTTGCTCTTTCAAAGGTTTAAATTGCTTATTTTTTAACCATATAATTGACTTTTAGGGTCTCTCAAGGTATGAATATTTCTTTGTTTTGGGGTGTGTAGATGGCAGAAAAGCAGCCAAAGTTTATTTTTGTATCGGGTGGTGTGATCTCTTCTTTAGGGAAGGGGTTAGCATCCGCATCTATCGGTGCCCTTTTAGAAGCTAGAGGGCTCAATATTACAATCCAAAAATTAGATCCGTATATTAACGTTGATCCAGGAACGATGAGCCCCTTTCAACATGGTGAAGTTTTTGTAACTGAAGATGGTGCAGAAACCGATCTTGATTTAGGACATTATGAGAGGTTTATTTCAAAATTTAATAATTTCACAACAGGCCAGATTTATGATTCTGTTATTGCGAAGGAAAGAAGAGGGGATTATTTAGGAGCTACTGTTCAGGTTATTCCTCATATTACAGATGAAATAAAGAGTAAAATTTTCGAAGCTGCTCGAGGGTATGATGTTGCTATTGTTGAAATTGGTGGAACTGTTGGAGACATAGAAAGTCTTCCTTTTTTAGAGGCTATTCGTCAAATTCGAATTGAAGTTGGGAGAGAAAATACCATTTTTGTTCACCTTACTTTAGTTCCTTACATGCATACAGCGGGTGAAATAAAAACAAAGCCTACACAACACAGTGTTAAAGCTTTACGAGAGATTGGTATTCAACCTGATTTTCTTTTATGTCGAGCAGATCATCCACTAGATCAAAAAATAAAATCTAAAATTGCACTTTTTTGTAATGTAGAGCAAGATTGCGTTATTACCGCTTTAACTGTGGATAGTATTTATGAAGTTCCTCTTCATTTACATGCAGAAGGGTTAGATGAAAAGATAGTTAAAAAATTAGGTATTTGGACAAGATCTCCTCAACTTAAAAAGTGGAAGGAGCTTGTTCATAAAATCAAAAATCCAAAAGATACTGTTACCATTGGTATTGTGGGTAAGTATGTTCATCTTAAAGATTCTTATAAAAGTTTAAATGAAGCTCTTTTTCATGGAGGAATAGTCCACGGTGTTTCAGTTCGTTTGGAGTATATTGATTCAGAAGAAATTGAAAATGAAGAGCCTCAAGTTTTAGAAAAACTTTGTAATGTAGATGGTATTTTAGTTCCTGGAGGTTTTGGTGAGCGAGGAACTGAAGGGAAAATTCAAGCTATTCAATGGGCACGAGAAAATCATATTCCTTATTTTGGGATTTGCTTAGGAATGCAAATGGCTGTTGTTGAGTTTGCTAGAAATGTGTGTGGTTTAAAAAATGCTAATAGTACAGAGTTTGATAGCAAAACAAAATATCCGGTGATTCATCTTATGGAAACCCAAAAGAATATTCAGAAAAAAGGTGGAAGTATGAGACGTGGAGGTTATGAGTGTCATCTCAAAAAAGGAACCAAAGCGTATCTAGCCTATAAAAAGAATAATATTATTGAAAGACACAGACACCGTTTTGAGTTTAATAATAAGTTTAAGAAAAAATTGGAATCTTATGGAATGACATTTTCAGGAATGAATCCTCAAGGCAATTTAGTTGAAATGGTAGAACTTAAAAAACATCCTTGGTTTTTAGGATGTCAGTTTCATCCTGAATTTAAATCACGTCCCATGAGGCCACATCCACTCTTTAGTTATTTTGTAGAAGAATCTTATAAGCTTAAAAAAAAGAAGGTCCCAAAAGCCCATCGAGTTACCTTTGTAAGAAGTCAAAAAAATTCGGAGATCTTTGTGTGAAAACACAAACGAAGAAGGTCGATATCAACCACAGTATGAGTATAGGTGGTGATTCACCCTTACTTATCATAGCAGGGCCCTGTGTTATTGAATCAGAAGATTTTACAATTCACATGGCAGAAAAATTGGTTTCTCTCACAGAGAAACTTAAACTTTCTTTTGTTTTTAAATCTTCTTTTGACAAAGCCAATCGTTCTTCTATTCATGGGTATAGAGGGCCTGGTTTAGAAGAGGGGTTGCTTATCTTAGAAAAAGTTAAGAAACAATTTAATGTTCCTATTTTAACCGATATTCATTGTGTGGATCAGGCTCAACCTGCTGCAGAGGTTGCTGATATTCTTCAGATTCCTGCCTTTCTTTGCCGTCAAACAGATCTTATTTTAAGTGCAGCTCAAACAGGAAAGCCTGTTGCAGTAAAAAAGGGCCAATTCATGGCCCCTTGGGATATGAAAAATGTCATTGAAAAAATAGAGTCTTGTGGAAGTTCACAAATTCTTTTAACTGAGAGAGGGGTGAGTTTTGGTTACAATCGCCTGATTGTAGATATGACATCTCTTCCTATTATGAGAAGTTTTGGTTATCCTGTTATTTTTGATACCACACACAGTGTTCAGTTACCTGGGGGCGAAGGACATCGTACAGGTGGTGTTCGAGAGATGATTCCAACGTTAACTAAAGCTGCTATCTCTGTAGGGATCGATGGGCTTTTCTTAGAAACTCATGACACTCCACATAGTGCTAAATCAGATGCAACCAATTGTTTAGATTTTACCCATTTTGAAAAACTCATAAAAGATGCTGTGAACTTAAATCGATTTTGTAATGAAGAGATGGGTTTATGAGTTTTGATGCCATTTCCATAGCACGGGAAGTTTTAGATATTGAAGCCAACGCCCTTCTTCATTTAAAAAATTCTTTAGATAATTCTTTTGTTAAATCAGTCGAAGTTTTAAGTCAGTGTCAGGGCAAAGTTATTGTTACGGGTATGGGTAAGTCAGGCCAAGTTGCAAAAAAAATTGCAGCCACTCTTGCAAGTACGGGTACCCCTTCTTTTTTTCTTCATGCTTCTGAAGCTATTCATGGAGATTTAGGAATGGTTGGAGAAAGTGATGTCATTCTTTCTATTTCTTACAGTGGTGAAACTGCAGAGCTTTTAAAAGTTTTGTCTATTGTTAAAAGGAAAAAACTTCCTATTATTTCTATAACAGGACGCAAAGCATCACAACTTGCACAAGTTTCTGATATTGCCCTCATTCTTCATATTGAAAAAGAAGCCTGTCCTTTGGGTTTGGCTCCAACAGCAAGTACAACAGCAACCCTTGCTTTAGGCGATGCTTTAGCTGTTTGTCTTTTGAAAAAGAAGGGATTTAAAGAGGAGGATTTTGCAAATCTTCATCCAGGTGGAAATTTGGGTAAAAAACTTCTTGTAAGAGTTCAAGATCTTATGCTTACGGGAGAAAATATCCCTATGGTTTTTGAAGACACCCGTATGAAAGAAGCACTTATGGAAATGACGACTAAAAGACAAGGGTGTACAGGTGTTTCAAATGGTCAAGGTGAGCTTGTGGGGGTTATTACTGATGGTGATTTAAGGCGTCTTCTTGAAAGAAATGAGTCTTTTCTTGAAAAACCTGTTTTTTCTATCATGGCTCAAAATCCTAAAACTATTTCCCAAGAAAAATTGGCTTCACAGGCGCTTAATCTTATGGAAGAGAATAAAATTACTTCACTTTTTGTGTGTACTTCTCCATCTTCTTTAAAACCGGTCGGGTTTTTGCATCTGCACCATTTAATAGAAGCAAAAATTATCTGAGCCCAAAAGGCACTCTGTCATCCCTGAGCAGCCCTCTTGTCATTGCGAGTATAGCGAAGCAATCTCAACACGTAAGTGTTGTCCTAGAATTCTTTTTCTACGACCTTGGTTCTGAGTTGGGAGGGTGTTTTTCCGATACTTATAGGTTCTTGATGACCCTTTTAAATAGTGGTAAAATGAAGGGTGTGGTTGTGGTAAGCTCATCGTATGTTTAAGCATAAAGATTCGTGGTATTCAGTTATTTTCTTTGTTGTGTTGTGCCAGGTTTTGTTGTTTTCTCCATCTCAGGTTTTTGAACCCGTGCTTAAGGTGAGTTATCCGTCAAAAGCTGATCTTGTTCTTGAGGGGTTTAGTGTTATTCAAGCTCCTTATGAAAGTGGGGAAAAAATTAATATACAAGCTGAACATGCCAATGTTTTTCAAGAGCAAGATGTTGTGCTTCTTGATATTATACATGGCTTTTTAGAAGATAAAGAAGGTAAAAGATTTTTTTTCGAAAGCAAAAAAGGACAGTATTTTCCAAGTGAACAAAAAGTAGTGGCACAAGATAGGGTGACAATGAGGCTTCCTCAAGGTTATGAAATTAAAACTGAAAAGCTGAACTATTTAAATAATGGGAAAAGTATGAGTTCAGATGAACACATCGAGTTTAGTGGTCCGGATCTTAAAAAACCAGAACTTATTTTAAAAGGACGAGGCCTCTTTGGAGATGTAGAAAGGAAAGAATATAGAATTTTATATGAAATTTATTGTGAGAAAAAGGATTTCATGGATGTAGGTCTTAATTATACTATTACATCTCAATCTATGAAGTTTTTACCAGCAACTCATAAAGCTGTTTTTGTAGGTGATGTTCATGTTGTACAAAAAGATTTTTTAATGACTTCTGATACTTATGAAGTATTTGTGAAGTCTCAGGGTGGAGAAGTTAATAAGGCTATTGCCAAAGGAAGAGTAAAAATTAAACAGGGAGAGAGAAGCGCTAAGGCCGAGTCAGCTACTTTTATTAATTCTCAAAAAAGACTCATCTTAAAAGGAGATCCTGAAGTGGTTATTGGAGAAAACACTTTAAGAGGAGATGTCATTATTTTTCATACGGACACTCAGAAGATAGAGTCTTATAATGTAGAAGGAGAATTTGACGAAAAATCATGAAAAGAGTTTTAAAGGCAGTACAACTTAAAAAAGCTTTTAAAAAGAAATCTGTTTTAAAAGGGGTTTCTTTTGAAGTTGAATCAGGCCACATTGTAGGTCTTTTAGGGCCTAATGGTGCTGGTAAAACAACAAGTTTTAATATTATGGTAGGAATTATAAGAGCCAATGAGGGTTCTATTTATTTAGACAAAGAAGATATTTCAACACTTCCTTTATATAAAAGAGCTCGTTTAGGTATTAGTTATCTTCCCCAAGAGAAATCAGTTTTTCGTAACCTTACCGTTTTTGAAAATATTCTCGCTGTTTTAGAATATTTAGAAGAAGATCCTTATGAAAGGAGAAGAAAAACACTGGATGTTTTAGAACAACTTAAGATTTCTCATCTTTCAGAACAAAAAGCATTTACTTTATCAGGTGGGGAAACAAGAAGGGTTGAGATTGCACGAGCTTTAGTAACAACACCTAGTTTTATGCTTCTTGATGAACCTTTTTCAGGTGTGGATCCACTGGCCGTTTCCGATTTACAAAAAATTATTGTGGAAGAACTTAAACCGAGAGGCATTGGTATTCTTATTACAGATCATAGCGTGAGGGAAACTTTAACAATATGTGACAGTGCTTATATTTTGAGCGATGGTCTTATCCAAGAAAAAGGCACAAGTGAAGAGTTAGTGAATAGCCCGCGAGCTAGAAAATATTATTTGGGTGAAAATTTTCAACTCTAAGGTGGTAGATATTTAATGGCTAATTTAAAACAAACATTAAAATTAGGTCAACAACTTGTTATGACACCACAGTTGCAGCAAGCAATTAAGTTGCTACAACTATCTCGTTTAGAGCTTGAAAAGGTTGTTAGTTCTGAACTCCTTGAAAACCCACTTTTAGAAGAAGATGTTCAATCTTTAGAAGCAAAAGATTTACCTAAAGAAGAGAAAAAAACACTTGTTGAAGGTAAAGATAGTTTTGATTGGGAATCTTATGTTGAAAGCTACAATGCTTCTTCAGGCTCATTACCTTATCAGAAAAAGAATCAAGATGAAGTTCCTGTTTACGAAAATTTAACATCTAAAGCTCAAACACTGACAGATCATTTGAATTGGCAACTAAAACTTTCAGAGTTCTCCCATGAGGAGGTTGAAATAGGGGCTTTTATCATTGGTAATTTAAATGAGGATGGTTATTTAATCATGGGTGTAGAAGAAATAGCTCAAAAAGAAAACTGGGATTTAGATAAAGTGAAAAGGGTTCTTTCAAGAATTCAATCTTTTGATCCTGTGGGTGTTGCTTCAACATCTCTGAAAGAGTGTTTACTTAAACAGCTCGATTATTTTGAAATTGGTGATGAGAAAGTAAAAAGGGTTGTTCAAGATCACCTTCAAGATCTTGAAAACAGAAATTTTTCTACCATTTCTAAAGCACTCAATATTTCACAAGAGGGTGTTATTGATATTGTGAAACTCATCCATCAATTGGAGCCAAAACCAGGACGTTCTTTTTCAACAACAGATACTCATTACATCACCCCTGATGTTTATATTTACAAAGTAGCGGATGAATATGTGATTGTTCTCAATGAAGATGGGTTGCCTAAACTTAAAATCAGTTCTTTTTATAAGAATCTTTTAAAGACAGATGAGTCTTCAACACTCACAAAGGATTATATCCAAGATAAATTACGTTCAGCTATTTGGCTCATCCGAAGCATTCATCAAAGACAAAGAACGATCTATAAAGTAACAGAAAGTATTGTAAAACATCAGAAAGAGTTTTTTGATAAGGGTTTACAGCATTTAAAACCCATGGTTCTCAAAGATATTGCCGCTGATATTGGAATGCATGAATCGACTGTGAGCCGTGTAACAACCAATAAATATATGCACACACCTCGAGGTATTTTTGAACTCAAATACTTTTTTAATACAAGTGTAAGCCGAGATGAAGGGGCTGATATTGCTTCAGAAAGTGTGAAGCACATGATTAAAGAAATTGTAGAAAGTGAACCACCCAAAAAACCTTACTCCGACCAGAGAATTGTAGAAATTTTGAAATCAAAAAATATCAATATTGCAAGACGTACGGTTGCTAAATACCGTGATATGTTGAAAATTCTTCCATCTTCTAAAAGAAAAAAGATGTTCTAAGAAAAAAAAGGAGGCTTGTATGGCACTTAAAATTAAAGAAACATTTAAAAATATGGAACCTACAGACAGTCTCAAAGACCGTCTTGAAGAAAAACTTAATCATATTACTGAACATGTTCCAGGTGTTCGAGAAGCTCAGTGTATTTTTAAAATAGAGGGTTCTCGTCATATTGTAGATGTAACTCTCTATGCAACTCATAAAGAGTTTTTTGCAGAGGCTGGCTCCACAGATATGTATGCATCTATTGATTTAGTGGTTCACAAGCTTCAAACTCAACTTCGTCGCTTTAAAGAAAAGATTAAAAACCATAAATCTTTTGAACAAAGTAACGCTGGTAAATTGCGCTATGCAGAAAATCTTTTTGATGAAAAAAGATTGAAAGAAGATGCAAAACATAGAAATGATGAGGAATAGCAATTCTACATGTCTAAAAGAATTATAGTTGTCACCGGAGTTTCTGGCTCCGGGAAAACATCTGCCATTAAAGCCCTGGAAGACCTGGGCTTTTTTTGTGTTGATAACCTACCTCAAGAGTTTTTTTACAAATTTTTAGAGTTAGCAGAAAAGCGAGATGTCGATGTTGCTTTGGGGATTGATGTTCGAAGTCATGTCATAGGAAGCGATTTTAAAAATTTTTTTCAAGAGATGAAAGGCCGTATTGAAGTTTTATTTATTGAAGCGAGCAAAGAAATTATTATGCGACGTTTTGGTGAAACAAGACGCAAACACCCCATACCTCACGTTAAAAATCTTCAAGAAGGAATTGAAAAAGAACTGCAATGGATTCAAGAATTAAGACAGTACGCCACAGATATTATTGATACCACAAATTTGAATATCCATGAGCTTCGAAGGTTTATTCGAAAAAAATATGGATCTTCTGACCCAGAAAATACGATGCAGATCAATCTTGTTTCTTTTGGGTATCGCCATGGAATTCCTCTGGATACTGATATAGTGATTGATACACGCTGTCTTCCCAATCCTCATTATAAGGACGAGCTTCGAAAATTTACGGGCAAAGATAAAGAAGTTATTGAGTATTTGGAAAAAGAAGGGGGGGTTTCTCATTTTTTAAATCTTTATTATAAGGTTTTAAGTGAAACGATCCCTCTCTATGAGAAAGAGGGTAAAGCCTATCTTACCATTGCCATAGGTTGTACAGGGGGACATCATCGCTCTGTTTATGTGGCTCTTAAACTTCAAGAATTCTTTAAGAAAAACGGCTATAATACGCAGTTGAGTGATCGAGATATCTATAAAAATTAATCTTTCGATTTCTTTGGCTTGACTGGCCTAAAATCTCGACATAATGTCAAAATCTATACTAACAATTAAAAGGGGAATCCTATGCTTTCAAAAGATTTTATTTTCACTTCAGAGTCAGTAACAGAAGGCCATCCTGATAAAATGGCAGATCAAATTTCAGATGCTATTTTAGATGCCATGATTAAAGAGGATAAGCATTCGCGTGTTGCTTGTGAAACGATGATTACCACAGGTATGGTTATTGTAGCGGGGGAGGTTACCACAAAAACCTATGTTGAAATTCCAGAAATTGTGCGTGAGACAGTCAAAGAAATTGGTTATACCGATGCTGCTATGGGTTTTGATTATAAAACCTGTGCAGTTTTAGCATCTTTAGATAGGCAATCTCCGGACATTGCTCGAGGTGTGGATGAAGGAGAAAGTAAAGAGGAAAATCTCAAGTAACAGTTGAGTATCGAGATGGAAAACCTCATCGTATTCATACAGTTGTTGTTTCAAGTCAACATGATCAAGATGTTTCTAATACAGAACTGAAAAAAGAACTTATTGATAAAGTCATTAAGGCAGCTTTACCTTCAAGCTTGCTAGATAAGGACACCGTTTTTCATATTAATCCAACGGGGCGTTTTGTTGTTGGAGGACCTTTGGGTGATTGTGGGCTGACAGGTCGAAAAATTATTGTAGATACTTATGGTGGTATGGGTAGTCATGGAGGGGGTGCTTTTTCTGGAAAAGACCCTTCAAAGGTTGATCGAAGTGCCGCTTATATGGCTCGTTATTTAGCTAAAAATATCGTAGCAGCTCAGCTTGCAGATCGTTGTCTTGTACAGCTTGCCTATGCTATTGGCATTGCAGATCCTATTTCTGTCATGGTTGAAGACTATGGAACTGGAAAAGTACCTACTTCTAAAATTGCTACCACAGTTCGAGAAGTGGTGAGTCTTAAACCCAAAGATATTATCGAAAAGTTAAATCTTTTAAGACCTATTTATAAAAAGACAGCTTCTTATGGACATTTTGGTAGAAAAGACCCTGACTTCAAGTGGGAAGAGACGGACAAAGTGTCTGACCTTCTCGAAGTTTTGAAGGTTAAAGGGAATTTAAGAAGATGAAATTTCATATTAAAGATGAATCTCTACACAAGGCAGGTCAAAGTCGTATTCTTTGGGCAGCCATGTCGATGCCTGTTTTAGAAAGTATCAAAAAGCGTTTTCGAAAAGAAAAGCCACTTCAAGGGAAAAAAATAGGAGCTTGTCTACATGTCACCACAGAAACTGCTTATCTTATGATAACTTTGAAAGAGGCAGGTGCAGATGTTCATCTTTGTGCTTCAAACCCTTTAAGTACACAAGATGATGTGGCGGCGTCTCTTGTTAAAGATTATGGAATCGCAGTTCATGCTATTAAAGGTGAAGACAACGACACTTATTACAAACACATTAATGCTGTTTTAGATGCAAAACCACAATTTACCATGGATGACGGGGCTGATGTTGTTTCTTTAGCACATACAAAAAGGAAAGACGCTTTAGAAAGTATTGCTGGAGGAACTGAAGAAACAACAACAGGAGTGATTCGTCTTAAAAGCATGGCTGAAAATGGGATTCTCAAATACCCTATTGTTGCTGTGAATGATGCTCAAACAAAACATTTTTTCGATAATCGATATGGAACAGGACAAAGTACGGTGGATGGTATTATTCGAGCCACCAATCGTTTAATAGCTGGTTCTACTTTTGTTGTTTCGGGTTATGGGTGGTGTGGACGAGGTTTGGCAAGCCGTGCCCGAGGTATGGGAGCACGTATTATTGTGACTGAAGTAGATCCACTCAAAGCGCTTGAAGCTGTGATGGATGGTTTTGAAGTTCTTCCTATTGAAGAGGCAGCACCTAAAGGTGATTTCTTTTGTACTGTTACAGGTGATTATCATGTTATTGGCCTTAACCATTTTGAACTTATGAAAGATGGCGCTATTGTTGCAAACTCAGGGCACTTTAATGTTGAGCTCGATCTTGAAGGCCTTGAAAAGATGGCAGTTACCAAGAAAAACATAAAACCCTTTGTAGATGAATATAAACTTAAAAACGGGCGTCGTATTTATATTTTAGGGGAAGGCCGACTTGTTAACTTAGCAGCTGCCGAAGGGCACCCATCTAGTGTTATGGATATGAGTTTTGCAAATCAAGCTTTAGCTTTAGAGTACCTGATAAGAAACGCACAAAAGTTAGAATCCAAAGTTTATTCTGTGCCTCAAAATATTGATCAAGAAATTGCTCGTCTTAAGTTACAGTCTATGAATATTAAGATTGATCATCTTACTCAAGAGCAAGAAAAATATCTCAATTCTTGGGAAATGGGCACATAAAAACTTTCCCTATTTTCCTCTCCCTTGATGGGAGAGGATTGAGGAGAGGGTGATAGATTATAGAAATTGACTTTATGTTCTCTTTTATGATTTGATAATTTTTATAGGTTGTTGTTGTACCTTTCGTCATCCCGGACTTGATCCGGGATCCATTTGCAGTACTACTTTTTTTAAGGAGGCTTTATGCTGAAGAAGTCCCTAGTAGTAGTCGTTGCAGTTTTTGTTTTTTCAAACTTAGCTCACAGTATACCTATCTATCTTAAAAAGAATATTTTTGATCCAGAAAAAATCCCAGTTGAAAGAATAGAACCTTTATTTTCTTTTGGTGATGAGTTTAAGGCTCAGAACTTTTTAGTACAATTTAAAAGTGTGATTTCGGAAAGTTTAAAACAGGATCTTTTAAGTCATAATGTAGAAATACTTTCCTATATACCAGAAAACACCCTTGTTCTTTCTTTAACAAGAGATCAAATCATAAATTTTAAAAATTCTTCTGATATTTTAGGGATTTTTCCTTTAAAATTTGAGTATAAAATTTCAGAAAAAATAAAACCTGTAAGTATTTTTGATAAAGAAACAAGTTTTATTCTTTCTATACAGATTTTTGATCATCAATTCCAGGAAGAACTTATTTCTTTTTTAGAGAGTAATAATCAAGAAATATTTGTAGCTTCAAAAAAAAGAGTGATAGCGCGTATTTCTTATGATTTGCTTTACAAAGTGGCTCAGTTTTCAAGCGTTGAGTGGATTGAAAGATATGAAGAACCCCAATTCTTATATTATCCTATGATGACATTGGATGAAAAAGAACCTCAAGAGCCACCCACTGAAGGAGATTATGACAAACTTACAGGTTATGAAAGTGGGGTTCGTATTTTAAGAACACAACTTTCCTATCAAATGGGTTTATTGGGACAGCGTCAAATCGTTGCCATGGCTGACACAGGGGTTTCTCAAGGAAAAATCGACAAAACTTTGCACCAAGATCTAAAAGACCGCCTTCTTAAAGGATATGCCGAAGGCTTTTTTAGTAACTCATGGGCAGATCCTCTAGGACACGGTACGCATGTTGCAGGCTCTATTGCTGGAGATGGTTTTACTTCTAAAGGAAAGATTAGAGGCACTGCTTATGCTTCCGGACTCATAGTTCAATCAATGATGACAGGTTTGGGGGGCATGTTTCCTCCTCAAGACTTACACCGACTTTTTGAAAAAACATATAATGATGGAGCACGAATTCATTCTAATAGTTGGGGACTTCCTATGTCTCATGGGGAATATGAAAGTTTTTCTGTGGATGTAGATCAATTTTCTTGGGAATTTCAAGATTTTCTTCCTGTCTTTGCAGCAGGGAACAATGGGGGAGATTTCAATAAAGATGGTATTATTGATGAACGTTCAATTTTAGCTCCTTCTGTTGCGAAAAATAGTTTATCAGTAGGTGCAAGTGAAAATCTTGTTTTTGTAGGGGGCATTCAAAGAAAATGGGGTGTGTTACTTGATGCAGATAAGAAATGGGGAGTTCCCCCTATTAGTGAAGACCTTATTTCTGATAATGAAAATGGAGTCGCTGCTTTTAGTAGTCGAGGTCCTACAGCGGATGGAAGGCTAAAACCTGATGTCGTAGCACCAGGAACTAATGTTTTATCTCTTCGATCCTCTCATCCTGATGCTGAACAGCTCTGGGGTGCGTATGACAGTCATTATGTATGGAGTGGCGGGACAAGCATGTCTACCCCACTGGTCACTGGATCTCTTGCCATTATCAGACAGTATTATACTGAGGTAGAAAAACTTAAATTTGTTTCTTCAGCACTTCTTAAAGCAACCATTATGAATGGTGCGTATGACATGTACCCAGGACAGTTTGGAGATATTGAAAAGAAAGAACTTCCACATCGTCGTCCTAATATTCATGAAGGGTGGGGGCGTGTTGATATTGATAACACACTTTTTAAACCTTTCTTTTATTTGGATGAAAGAGTGGGGCTTCCTGTAGGGGGAAAGAAAACTTTAAAAGTTAAAGTTTTAAGTTTGGATAAGCCTTTAAGATTTACCATGGCTTATACAGATTATCCTGGTTCACCCTCTGCATCTCGAGCACTGGTGAATGATCTTGATATAACGATAACCGACCCACAAGGCAAAATTCATTTTCCAAATGGTTTAGGTAAAGCTGATCGTCTTAATAATGTTGAAACCATTGATATTCTTCAACCTGTTGTGGGTGTTTATACTGTTGAAGTTGAGGGTTATCAAATACCTCAGGGTAAAAATGGAAAACAACCTTTTGCTCTTGTAGCCTCAGGTGACTTTCAAAAACTTTAAACCTTGTTATCCAGGGCTTTTCTTTTTGTCATCCCAAGGCCCTGACCGGGGGATCCAGATTCTTCTTCAGCCTTGGTTCTTGAAATGGTTAGTGTCTTTCGCTTCATGGCTCGCTACACTTGTCATATCGGATTCTTCATTATCCCGTAAGTGCTAAAGCACTGTCCGGGATGATAGAATGCTGAATATTTGCAACCATAGGCTGCGCTTTACTTCCGCTCCAGACACTGACCATTTCCGAACATGGTTGCGAATTATGTCATGTTTATGAAAGAATCTAAACTCGAGAATAAAACTATAGGGCAAAAGATATAAAGAGGTGGGACTGTGTTTCAAAAAAACCTTCTCGCAGGCCAAAGCGGGCATGGATTTTTTACGAAGTGAAAAAGAGCGTCGGCCGAGAGAGAGCGCAAAATTCTCGCAGGGAATTTTGATAGCGTGTTTTTGAGAAATACAGTCCCACCGATGTAATATATCGAGGGAAGTACTATCCCTATCTTTTGTGGCCACTTCAAGAACCTAAAGTTGTTGGGATCATTCCAAGAATCTAGCGATGGGACCGCCATAGTTTTCAATAGAAATTTGTTCTAAACTCATATATGGGAGAAAGATTTTTTTCTTGGGAAATGATTTTGTAATAGTAGGTTTGGTTGGATTCTAAATTTTCAAATTTTATTTTATATTCTTTTAAAGGTTTTTGTTGGTCTATTTTTTTCTCTAAATTTTTAGTTTTTCCATAGTATATAGTAATGGGTGCTTCTTGGTTAAGTATAATTTCTAAAAGGGCTGAGTGTGATGTAATTTGTGAAACTGTTGGAGAAAGCTCTAATTCAATTGTTAGGGGTTTTTTGGTTAGCTCTGGTGTCATTCCTTCAAACAGTTGAGACATTTTTTTAGCACCCGATGCATTTTGAATTTCTACTTTAAAAAAATACTTTGTTTGTGGTTTTAAATCTTCTAAATCAATTTCATGTTTTTCACCAAGAACCAGAACTTCTTGAGACTGTTGTAAATTTGTATCTGTTCCATAACGAATAGTTCCAACAGTTGGAACGTTTGTTTCCCAATAAAGTTTTGCCATTCCGTTATGGGCTTCAAACTGAGGTTGTTTTGCAAAAAGTGGATAAAGCTGTGGAAGTTTAAGTTTTGTTTTAAAGCTATAAATTTGGGTATTTATCTCTTTTCCTGCATTATTTTTAAGAGTCAGTTTGAAGTAATACTGTGTGTTAGGAGAAAGATTTTGAAGTTTTACTCTATGAAATTTTGCATTAGGAGAATCTATTTTTAAGTTAAGAAGATTAACATTGTGACCATAGTAAAGCATTGCGGAGGCAAGTTCATCAGACATCCATTCAATAGAAACATGATTTGTTTCAATGAGGTTTACAACAGGAGCTGATTCAAAAGAAAGTGCCTTTAACCATAATGGAAATAGGAATATGATAATCAAAAAGGTAGCGCTCAAAAAGCCCTTTCCCCAGAATCCGAATTTTTGTTCTTTCAGAGATAGCAATAGTACTTCCTTCGGGTACGCCGTCGCTTTTTTCCTGCGAAAAAGCGCGGCTCGCGTCTCAGGCAATCTGCTGCATATTCTATGCAGACCAAGCCAGATTGCCTTCCGACACGACCCTCTGTAAGTACTATCCCTATCTCTTAAACTAAATTTTGAGTTCATGTGAGAAGTCTTGGGGTGTGAAGCATTCTGACGCAACATAAAATTACCTGGTGTATTTTGAGTGGCCGAAGGCTTTTTGAGCGCGGTCATAAAAAAATGTTTCATTTACTCCCCTTCATTTTCGAAGTACGATTGTATTTATGTATAAACTGAATACTTCTATTCTACTGGATCATCTTACATGGCCACAAGTAGAAAAAAAAATAAATGAAGGATATAAGAATATACTTCTTGGGGTGGGTTCTACCGAACAACATGGGCCTCATTTGCCTCTTTTTACAGATGCTTTTTGTGGGGACGTCATTGGAAATGCGGTTTCAGAAAATATTGGAAAAACACTTCAAGCCCCTACTATTCGTGTGGGGTGTTCAAGCGCCCATTTGGGATTTCCTGGTACCATGTCCATCAGTGCGCAAACACTTAAAAAGCTCATTTTAGAATATGGTGAGAGCCTTTCTTTAACGCCTTTTAAAAACTTTATTATTGTGCCTACGCACGGAGGTAATTTTAAACCTATTTTAGATCTCCTCGAAGAAACAGGCGGGAAAATTAACAAACTTAAACTTATAGCCTATACAGATTTTGAAGAACTTATGGTACGTTTTCACGAAGCCTCTCAAAAATTTAAAATATCCCGAGAAGATGCAGGGCTTCATGCAGGAGAAATTGAAACCTCTATTATGCTTTATTTAAGTAAAGAATTTATCCAAGGTAAAACCTTTGAAAAAGGAACTTTGAATTTTTCAACGGTAGAAGAGGTTTATAAAAAAGGAACTCGATCTTTATCTAAAAATGGTATTTTAGGAAATCCAAAAACAGCCACCGCAGAAAAAGGAAAAGTTTATCTTCAGTGTTATGTTGACGCTGTTACCCAATACCTCAAGAAAAATTTATAGTTATTTAAAAATAAAAAAGGGGCAGCTACGCTGCCCCTTTTTGTTGATACGACAATATGTTTATTTACCTTTGTTGAGTTTGTAAGAATCGATCCATTGTCCAGTTGGAGTTCTGTAAGCGATCCATTTTTCACCATTGCTGCGCTTTTCATACTGACCAGGAAGCCATGTCATAATTTGACCATTTTGCTTTCCGTCAGAGGTGTCTCTGACGACAAGAACTTTCCAACGATGCCCACTCCATGTCTCAAGCTGTGGTCTTGCAGAATCTAAAAGGCGTGGAGGAAGTCCTTCTTGTTGAACTCGAACGACATAAGTCCACCCACGGCGTGGGTCACCTTCTTTAAATCTCCAGTATTCCCAGCCTTCTGTAATGTTTTCATCCATGGGTGCCCAGGTCACAAAGTGCCCTTCAGCATCTCTAACAACAAGCCGCTCAAGTTGCTCTCCACCTTTGGCTTCCCATTTTTCAATAAAACCTCTAAAGCCTGTGACAAAGGTTCCATCTTCATGGCGTGCCACCCAAGAGCTTTGCTGCGTGCCATCATCCCATTGTTCAGGGGTTAACTTACCCCAACGAAGAAACTCTCCGTCATCATTTCTTTCTGCAAAGACAAGCCCTGTCTTGCGCCATCGCTCTAACTGATGAGCAGCATCAGAGAACAAGGGTAGAAAAAATAATGAAATGAGGAAAAGAAAAGAAATCCTACGTAGAAACATACACGACCTCCTTATGTTACTCTTACATTTCACCACAACGATACTCCACGTGTGGTTTGCAGGCATATCTATAGAAATGTATTTTTTATGTCAACCCTATAAACAGTTTTGTTAAGAAAATATTCGCTTTGATTTCCAGAATGATTTTAATAACTTATGTTAAATCTGATTAAATATAGATCACTTTATAGGTGGGTGAAAAACAATGTTAAAATTATAACTTATTGATTTTATTGAGTGTATTTCTTGGCACAGGCTTTGCTTAATGACCCCTAGTAAATGATCTTCATGGTCATTAAGGGGAATTTCGGTGCGGGGACTTTTTCATTTTTTTCTATTTGTAAACCTTTTCTTGTCTATGTCATTGCGCGCTGAAGGCGAAGCAATCCCATCACCTTCAGTGATGAGATCACCACGCTTTGCTCATGATGACAAAAATAACAGCGGGGATCTAAAAAAAATCGAAGGCATTCATGTTCTCACATTAAAAGGGTCTTCGTTTGAAAGAGCCTATCAACATGGATTTCTTCTTAAAAAAGAAATTAAAAAAGGAATGATTCCTTTTTATGCTGCACTTCTTAAAAAAACACTCGAGAAAATTCCTTCAAAAAAATTTCAAGATTCTATTGGAGAATATATTGATCTTTTTCTTCTGGATCCAATGCGATCTTATGTTTCAGATCAAGTGAAAGATGAATTGAAAGCACTTGCTTGGGCAAGTGGGTTAGATGAAAAAAATTATCTTAATGCCACAATTCTTCCAGATACTTTTTTACTTGTTCTTTCTCTTCTTTATGAAAATGGAATTATTTTAGATCGTTCTCAATTTGGTTGTACTTCTTTTGCCGCACAAGAAAGCATAACAGAAGATGGTTCTCTTATTGTTGGAAGAAATCTTGATTATGATGGAATCGGACTTTGGGACGAAAACCCAACGCTTATGATCAATCAACCTCACGATGCATATAAATATGTTTCTGTTACCTCTGCTGGTGTTCATACAGGAGGAATTACAGCTATTAATGAACACGGCCTTTCTTTAAGCCTTCACCAGGTTCTTTGTACAGATGTAAGTTTGGGTGAGCCTATCATTCAAGTGGGTGATAGAATCATACGAGAAGCCAAAACTATTGAAGAAGCTTATAAAATCGCTAAAAACAGTGATATTTCTGGTTGTTGGAGTTATCTCATTACAGATCAGGCACAACATAAATCAAGAATTGCTGTTTTATCTTTATCTGCAACGGATCATAAGCTTCAGTTTTTTAAAGATCATATAGAGGTTTCTAATTTTTTTCTCAACAAAAAAATGCATGAGAAAGAATATGAAATTTCTCCCTCTATTACACAAAGTTCTCTCAATCGATTTTTAAGAATGAGGCAGTTGGTTGAAAATAATTTAGGAAAAATGAATATTGAAAAAGCTCAAAGTATTCTCAGTGATCAGTATGATCTTTCTGTTAAAAGAGAAAGAGAGGCAAGCCCACACATCATCAGTGTTATTAATAATATTCAGTCTGTTATTTTTAAAATAGAAAAACCATCTCAAGGAAAAGAATCTATTTCAAAAAGAATACAGATTTGGGTTTCAAATGGAAAGGCTCCAGTAGCACAAGGAGACTATATCGGTTTTGATTTTGAAGGAAACATACTTGGAAAGCTTGCCAAAAAGAAAAACAAAAGTGATTCACTTGATGCTTATCTTAAAGCCTATAAAGCTTTGTATGAAGGAAATGATGAAGATGTTTTAAAATTTTTAGAAGAAGCTCACAATGATAAACCTTCTGAAACAACCTATACGTATGTATTAGCATTATATCTTTTAAAAATGAAGAAGTGGGAAGAAGCACTTTCTCAGTTTGAGAAGGTTAAGGGTGAAGAGCTTAGTTTTTATGAGACACTTGTCTATGCCTATTACTATGGGGTGTGTTTGGAAAAATTAGAAAAACAAGATGAGGCTCTTAAAATTTATGAAAAAATTCTAACGAAAGTTCCCGAGGGCGAGCTTAAAAAGGCGGTTGAGGAGAGAATGAGGAATCCAGAAGGAGATCTTCAAATGATCCCGGATCTTAAATTATTAGATACTATTGGATATCGTTTAAACATGCCAAAACCATTAAAATCATTGAACAATGGGGGTTCTCGACCTTGATTTTTATAATGCAACGTGTTATAAAGATGCATTGCTTGAATTAGATTTTAAGCCACATACATACTTATTCCCCTTATGGAGGAAGTTATTATGTTCAAGGTAGGAGACACTGCCGTTTACCCGGCTCATGGCGTTGCAGTTGTAAAAGACATCGAAAACAAGATGATCTCCGGCAAAAAAATGCAGTTTTATATATTAAAAATTCTTGATAATGGCATGACCGTTATGGTGCCTAAAGATAATGCTGAATCTGTTGGTTTAAGACAGATTATTGCTAAAGAGAAAGTGCCTAAGGTTATGAGGATTCTTAAAGATAAAACCCGCAATCGTGCTTATGATCATTTAACGTGGAACAGGCGTTACCGAGAATACATGGAAAAAATTAAGACCGGCTCTGTTTATGAAATTGCTGAGGTTTTAAGAGATCTTTTCTTGTTAAGAACAGATAAAGATCTTTCTTTCGGAGAGAAAAGAATGCTTGAAACAGCCCGTAACCTTCTTGTTAAAGAGTTATCTCTTGCTAAGAAAGTAGAAGAAACAAAGATGGAAGCTGAAATTCGCCAGATTTTTGAGAATTAATTAAAAAATATATAATGTCATCCCGGAAGTGCGAAGCACTGTCCGGGGTCTAGCATTTCTGGATTCTAGGCCTCTTATGACATTTTCGTGCGGGATAGAAAATAAAGTGCTATAAAAAAGAAATGGGAAAAAGACGTTATCGCTATGCACCGAGTCCTACAGGAGTTCTTCATGTGGGCAATGCAAGAACAGCTATTTATAATTGGCTTTTAGCTCGTCATTACGAAAGTACTCTTATTTTAAGAATTGAAGATACGGATAAGGAACGCTCTACTCCAGAATCTGAAAAAGCCATACTTCAAGATCTTAAATGGCTAGGGTTGGATTGGGATGAAGGTCCTGATAAAGGGGGTGATTGTGGCCCCTATCGTCAGTCTGAGCGAGGGCATCTTTATGAAGAGTATCAACACATTCTTCTCCAAAAAAAGAGGGCTTATTATTGTTTCTGTACACCAGAAGAACTCAAGCAACAAAGAGAAGAACTTTTAAGTCAAAGTTTGATGCCTCAATATACAGGGCGATGTCTTAAATATTCAGAGTCCCAAGTTAAAATTTTCCTTAACCAGAATAAACCTTATGTTGTAAGATATCATGTTCTTCCAGGTGATCCTGTCATTGTGCATGACCAGGTTCGAGGAGATGTGAAGTTTGAAAGAGAAACGATTGGAGATTTTGTTATTGCAAAATCAGATGGTGGAGCAACGTATCAATTTGCTTGTGTGGTGGATGATGCTCTTATGAAAGTTACCCATGTTGTAAGAGGGGATGATCATCTTTCAAACACACCCAAACAATTACTCATTTTTGAAGATTTGGGTTTTAAACCCCCTGTTTATGCACATCTTCCAATGGTTTTAGGGATTGATCGGAAAAAGCTTTCTAAAAGGCATGGGGCTGTTTCAGTAGGTGAATATAAAGAAAAAGGTTATTTACCGCACGCATTTTTGAATTTTCTTGTGCTTTTAGGATGGTCTTCAGAAACAGAAGATGAACTTTTAGAAAAAGAAAGACTTATCAAAGAGTTTACTGAAAAACGCCTTTCTCGAAGTCCTTCTATTTTTGAAACAGGAAAACTTGATTGGATGAACGGCCAGTATATTCGAAAACTCTCATTAGAAGAGTTTTACCAATCAGAGCTTAGTTTTATTGAAAAAGAATACGATCTTAAAAGGATGGATATAAAATGGTTAAAACAAGTTCTTGCTGTACTTCAAACTGCTGTTGTAAAATTGCCAGATATTTGTAAAGAGCTTGAAATCTTTTTTGAAGATCGATTTCATTTATCTCCCGAAGTGAAAAAAGAATTTCAAAATGAAGATTTTAAAAAAGTACTTATAGGGCTTAAAGAATTTCTAGAAAAGAGTGAAACAAGTGATTTTGAAGTTATTAAAAAAAGCGTTTCAGAGCAAACCGGGGCAAAGGGCAAAAACCTATTTATGCCTTTAAGACTTGCTATTACAGGACAAAAACACGGGCCTGAACTTTCTCTTGTTGTACCTCTTTTAGGGTATAAAAATTTGAAAAAAAGAATAGAACACACTATGAAGGAATTAGGTTTATGAAAACTTTTCCAGATCTTTATATTTACAATACCATGAGTAGAAAAAAGGAGAAGTTTGAGCCTTTACATGCAGGTAAAGTTTCTATTTATTGCTGTGGCATTACAACCAATGGTTTTACTCATGTTGGTCATGCTCGGGCTTTTATTGTTTTTGATGTTATTGTGAGGTTTTTGAAACAGCTTGGTTATAAGGTAAATTTTGTAAGAAATCTTACAGATATTGATGATAAAGTTATTGCTAAGGCTCATGAAGAAGGGCTTTCTTCTATTGAGTTAGCTAAAAAATACATTCATCAATTTCATGAAGATGCAAAGGCTTTAAAACTTTTAGATCCCACTCAAGAACCACGGGCTACAGAACATATAGAAGAAATTTGTGTCATGATAGAAAAACTTCTTAAAAAAGAACTAGCTTATGAAGTTGATGGAGAAATTTTTTATTCTATTAGAAAGTTTAAAGATTATGGAAAACTCTCTAAAAAGAATATTGAAGATTTAGAATCAGGTGCACGCATTGAGATTGGAGAAAAAAAGAAAGACCCTCTTGATTTTGTACTGTGGAAGCCTGCTAAAGAAGGAGAGCCTTCGTGGGATAGTCCTTGGGGGCGTGGGCGCCCTGGATGGCATATTGAATGCTCTGCGATGAGTCAAAAATACCTGGGCAAAACCTTTGATATTCATGGAGGAGGGGCCGATCTTATCTTTCCACACCATGAAAATGAAATTGCACAAAGTGAAGGAGCTTTAGAACATATTTTTGCCAATTATTGGCTTCATAACGGGCTCGTTAATTTTGGTGTTGAAAAAATGAGTAAATCTTTGGGAAATATTATTACAGTTTCAGAATTTCTTAAAAATTATGATGCTGAAGTTATGCGTCTGTGGGTTCTTTCAAATCATTATAGAAGCCCACTTGGGTTTTCACATGTTCATGTGAGAGATGCAGTTTTAGGTTTAGAGCGATTTTATAAAACAGCACTTCTTATTGATAAACTTCTCCAAAGTGAAGAGAAAAAAGGGCATCCTGAAGCCTCAAACGAAGAAGAAGGTTTATTAAAAGATATTTCACTTTTAGAAGAGCGCTTTTTAGCAGCGATGCTGGATGATTTTAATACGGCCAAGGCTTTAGGATCTGTTTTTGAAGTGATACGACGCCTCAATCAATATTTAAATCAAAAGAATTTTACAGAATCAACTCTGACTCGAGAGATTTTAACGAAAACCAAAACAAGTTTTGATATGGTGAGCCAAGTTTTAGGTATTTTTGAAGAAAATCCAGAAATCAAACTTGCTTCTTTATATGAACTTCTTTTGCCAGAAAACATAACTAAAGAAGAAGTTGAAAAATTGATTCAAGAGAGGAATCAAGCCCGAGCAGAAAGAAATTGGAAAAGAGCTGATCAGATTAGAGATAAACTTCTTTCTCAAAAAATAGTTTTAGAAGATAATCGAGGGGGTACAACATGGAGAGTATTCATAGAGAATGAGCCGTCGATTTAAACTTGTTTCTTCATTTAAACCACAGGGCGATCAACCTCACGCCATTGCCGCTTTAGTTGAAGGGATTCAAAAAAATAAAAAAACCCAAACCCTTTTAGGCATTACAGGAAGTGGAAAGACCTATACTGTGGCTCATGTGATTGAGCAATGTCAAAGACCAGCACTTGTGATTGCTCCTAATAAAACCTTGGCAGGGCAGCTTTATTCAGAGTTTCGAGAGTTTTTTCCAGAAAATGCAGTTGAGTATTTTGTAAGTTATTATGATTATTATCAACCTGAGGCCTATATTCCCTCAACAAATACCTATATTGAAAAAGACGCTTCTATTAATGATGAAATTGATAAGTTAAGACATTCTGCCACACGCTCTGTACTCACAAGGCGTGATACGATTATTGTTGCTTCTGTATCTTGTATTTATGGATTGGGTTCTCCAGAGGAATACCAAAAGCTTCATATTCATTTAGAAACGGGCATGAAAATGGATCGAGATGATCTTTTAAAACGATTGGTCGCTATTCTTTATGAAAGGCAAGATCGTGATTTTTATCGTGGGAGTTTTAGGGTGATGGGCGATGTTGTTGATGTGTTCCCTTCACATGAAGAAGATAAAGCTATACGTTTAGAGTTTTTCGGAGATGAAATTGAAAAGATTGTTCTTATGGATCCCCTCACGGGAGTTTTACTTGGAGAGCTAGGAGAGGCAGATGTTTATCCAGGTGGGCACTTTGTTTCTGACGAAGAAAGTATTTTAAGAGGTATGGAAAGTATTCGGTTAGAACTTCGAGAAAGGCTCCAAGCGCTTCGAAAACAAAATAAAAAACAAGAGGCAGATCGACTTGCTCAACGTACGCTTTATGATTTAGAAATGATGGAAGAGCTCGGGTATTGTAACGGTATTGAAAACTACTCCCGCCATCTTGATGGAAGAAAGCCGGGGGAGCCACCCTGGACACTTTTTGATTATTTTCCAAAGGATGCACTTTTATTTATTGATGAAAGTCATATTACTGTACCCCAGTTGGGAGGTATGTATAAGGGAGATCATTCACGAAAAATGACACTTGTAGAGCATGGATTTCGTCTTCCTTCGGCTTGTGACAATAGACCTTATAAATTTGAAGAGTTTGAAAAAAGAATGCCTCAAACTGTTTTTGTTTCTGCAACACCAGCTGCTTATGAGCTTCAATCCACTCAAGGGGAAGTAGTTGAACAAATTATTCGACCCACTGGGCTCATGGACCCTGAAGTGGTTGTAAAACCTGCAACGCATCAAGTGGATCATCTTTTTTCTGAAATTAAAAAAAGAATTGAGAAAAAAGAAAGAGTTTTAGTCACAACGCTTACCAAAAAAATGTCAGAAGAGTTATCAGAATATCTTAAAGATTTAAATATTAAAGTTCAATACTTACACTCTGATATTGCCACACTCGAGCGGGCTGAAATTTTAAGAGATTTGAGACAGGGTGTGATTGATGTGCTTGTAGGAATTAATCTTTTGCGTGAAGGGCTTGATTTACCCGAGGTTTCTTTAGTTGCTATTTTGGATGCTGATAAAGAAGGTTTTTTAAGGTCAAAAGTTTCTCTGATTCAAACTATTGGACGAGCCGCAAGAAACATTAATGGAAAAGTTATTATGTATGCTGACCGAATGACACAATCCATGGAAGAGGCTCTTTTAGAAACGAATCGAAGAAGGCAGATTCAAGAAGACTTTAATAAGAAACATAACATTACACCTCAATCGATTCAAAAAAATATTCATTCACTTTTAGATTCTGTGTATGAAAAGGATTATACAGAAATTCCAAAAAAAGATGAAGAAATCATAGATCCAAAAACCCGTGCCCAAGAAATTGTGCGACTTCAAAAGCAAATGAAAGCCCATGCAAAACGTCTTGAATTTGAAGAGGCTGCACGTCTTCGCGATCGCATTCTTCAATTAGAAAAAAAACAACTTGGCATTTAAACCCCTCTTGTCATCCTAATCCAAAAAGTTTAGTGGCATTTTCTGTTGTGATCTTTCCTACTTCTTCTAAAGAAACACCTTTAAGCTCTGCAATTTTTTCTGCTGTGAACCTAACGTAAGAAGGTTCATTGCGTTTTCCACGATAAGGCTCAGGGGTGAGGTACGGGCAATCTGTTTCTAAAACCATGCTTTCTAAAGGGATGTTTTTTACAACATTTTGAAGTGCTTCAACCTTCTTTTTAAAGGTAATAATGCCTGTAAAAGAAATATAAAAACCAAGTTCTATCATTTGAAGTGCAAATGGAAGTGAGCCAGTAAAGCAATGCATGACACCACCATTGTGACTTGCATCGACTTCTTTTGAGATTTTGTAAGTGTCTTCTTCAGCCTCTCGAGAGTGAACAATAATAGGTTTTTTAAGCTTTTGAGCTATTTTAATTTGTTTTTTAAAATATTCTTTTTGTAAATCTTGTGGTGAGTGTTCATAGTAGTAATCAAGACCTATCTCTCCTATAGCGACTACTTTTTTATGATGTGCTTTTTTTTCTAAAGTTTCTAAATCACCTTCTTTAAGATCTTTTACATCATGAGGGTGAATGCCCAGGGCTGCATATAAAAATTTTTTTGATTCTGCCACACATAAGGTCTCATCCATATTTGTTATGTGAGTACCCACAACAACCATTTTTTGAACCCCTGCTTCTTTGGCGCGTTCAAAAATATTGGGAAGATCTTCTTTGTAATCAGGCCATTGAAGGTGTGCGTGGGTGTCGATGAAGGTCATAAAGAAATCTCATATTTTTTAAAGAGGGGGTCTGTTTTTTGTACTTTAAACTCTTTTTGATTTTCCCAAAACCCACACAGTGCATCGATTCCCTTTTCTTTTGCTGTGCCACAAGAAAAACCTTGAATTCCTAAAGCACTTAAGGCCTTTCCTGCTGTTTGAGGCATAAAGGGAGAAATAAGTACACTTGCAATACGAATGGCTTCTAAAGTAAAACCAAGAACATCATTCAATCTTTCTTTTTTACTTTCATCTTTAGAAAGTTTCCAGGGCTCATTGCTATCAATGTATTTGTTTGTAAATCGAATGGCTTCCCAAAGAGCAGTTAAGGCTTTATGAAAAGCAATGTCATCCATGTTTTTTTTATACGAAATACGCATGGAAGTATATTTTTCTACAAGTTCTTGATCAATGGGAGTGATGGAGCTAGGTTTTAAAACTTTACCCTCTTGATATTTCAGTGTCATGGTAATGGTACGGTTAAGAAGATTGCCATAATCATCTGCAAGATCTGAATTAATTCTTCCAATAAGGGCAGAGTTTGAAAAATCTCCGTCACTTCCAAAAGGAATTTCTCTTAAAACAAAGTAACGAAGTGGGTCAACCCCATACTCATCAATGAGGGCTTCAGGTTCGATAAAATTTCCTTTGGATTTGCTCATTTTCTCGCCTTCATGAGTCCACCAGCCATGAGCAAATATTTTTTTAGGAAGGGGAAGTCCTAAGGCCATTAAAAACGTAGGCCAATAAATGGTATGGTGTCTTAAAATATCTTTTCCTATTAAGTGAATAGCTTCTGGCCAAAACTTTTGAAAACGATCTTTATTATCAAAATATCCAAGACCTGAAACATAATTGAGAAGAGCATCAAACCAAATATAAACAATGTGAGGAAAGTTTGTTTTATCAGTTTGAGGCATCGGCACACCCCAGGTGACAGTTGTACGGCTTATGGAGAGATCTCGTAACCCTTCTTTAATAAAAGAAAGTATCTCATTTCGCCTGCTTTCAGGTTCTATAAAGTGAGGATTTTTATTAATGTAATCAATCAGTGGGGCTTCATACTTGCTCATTTTGAAGAAATAACTTTCTTCTTTAAGCTTTTGAACCTCTCTATGGCATTCAGGGCAGCGGCCTTTATTATCAAGTTGTGTTTTGGTCCAAAAGGTTTCACAAGGGGTGCAGTACCAATCTTCATAATTTCCTAAATAAATATCTCCTTGATCAAGAACAGTTTTAATCATGTGGGTCACAACTTTTTTATGACGTTCCTCTGTTGTTCGAATAAAATCGTCATGGGTGATCAAAAGCTTTTTCCACAGATTTTGGAATCTTTGAACGACTCGATTAGCTAATTCGATAGGTTGTTCATTATTTTTTTGGGCTGTTTGTTCTACTTTGCTACCATGTTCATCAGTGCCTGTAAGAAAAAAGGTTTCAAAACCATCCATTCTTTTAAAGCGTGCTAAAACATCAGCAGCAATGGTTGTGTAAGCATGTCCAATGTGAGGCAGGTCATTGACGTAATAAATGGGTGTCGTAACGTAAAAATATTTTTTACTCATGAGAGCTTTCTTCATCGTGAAATCTGGGAGCGGAAATTTCTTCAATAAAATCTTCAGGGCCAAGTTCTAGTACTTTTTCAGAATCATCAAGTTTGATAGTAAATTTTTGTTTAAGAATATTAAGTTCGGTTACTGTTCCAGTTCCTTGAGTTGTTTTAGTGCACGAGCCACAAGAAGAAGGAAGCGATTTTCGAAGCTCTTCATAGGTTTGGTTTTCGTAGCGGAGGCAGCAGCGGAGTCTTCCACACTGGCCTGCTAATTTTGAGGGGCTTGAGTTTACATTTTGATTTTTGGCCATGCCTACTGAAATGGGCTCGAATTCTCTCAACCACGTTGAGCAGCACAGCTCTCTACCACAAATGCCAATGCCGCCTGTTAATTTTGCTTCATCTCTGACACCTATTTGGCGTAGCTCTACGCGCATACGAAATCTTTTCACAAGATCTTTAACAAGTTGTCTAAAATCAACACGCTCTTCTGCGGTAAAATAAAAAATAGCTTTTTTCCCGGAAAGTAAATATTCCACTTGAACCAGCTTCATGCGTAAGCCACTTTCATTTATTTTTCTTTTACAAAAGTCAGTTGCTATTTTTGCTTTCTTTTTATTTTTATCAAGGAGTCTAAAATCTTTTTCTTCTGCTAGGCGGAGAATGGGTTTGAGTTCTTTTCCTGATTCTGTTTTTCTTTGAGAAAGAAGTGCAACAGTTCCTAAAGAAACCCCTTCTTCAGTTTCTACAACGACAGGATCTTCTCGTTTTAAGGGAAGATCGTGATTATTTTCAAAATCGTAAATTCTACCTGCAGTTCTAAACTGAACGCCAACAATATTCATTGTTTAATCCCTATTAAAACCTATCCTTTTTGTCATTACGAGGGTTCTGAAAGAACCCGTGGTAATCTCATCGCTTTGCGATGGGATTGCTTCACATTCGTTCGCAATGACTGACATCTTGTTTTTTTAGCTGTAACCCCAACCACTCGTTATTAAGTTGCTTATTTACATTCCATTCTAACCGGTTTTCGGCCTCCAGTACAACATCCATTTTATGGATAATGTCTTGTTTTGTAAGGATCTCACTTTCTTTGTGGATGAGGTCTTTAAGATCTTGGTTAATAAGGGTTTCGCTAAGGTCGGGGATACTTTTTAAAATAAGCACATCTCTAAACCATGTTTTAAGAAAGTGAATATCTTCTTGAGTTAGTTCAGAAGCCCAGTCAAGAGGGTGTTTTTCTTTTAAATTTTTAATGAGGGTGATTCTTTTTTCTTTTGAAATGAGACTCTCAGAAAGTAAAAGAGCTCTTTCAACACTCCCTTCTGCCATACTAGCCAAAAGAGGAATATAAGTATCAGGAGGAATGGTTAAATGAGAGAGAATTTCTATTATTTCATTTGTTTTAAGAGGAGAAAAAATAATTTTTTGGCAGCGAGAGATGATAGTAGGTAAAAGTTTTTGAGGACTTGTTGTTATAAGAATAAAGCTTGTATGATGTGGCACCTCTTCAAGACTTTTTAAAAGTGCATTAGAACTTGCTTCAGTTAAGCAATCTGCCTCATCTATAATAATAAAACGGTATTTAGCCTCATAAGGGGCGTAGGCTAAAGTGTGATGAAGCTTTCTCACTTCTTCAATTTTAATATTTTTATTTTTTTCTGAAGGTGCCAGGGTGATGATATCGGGGTGGTTACCATGATTGATCTTGTGACATGAAGTGCAAACTTCACAACCATTATCATCACAGTTGAGCATTTTAATAAATTCAAATGCGACTTTCTTTTTTCCAATGCCTGAAATGCCACTAAAAGCATAGGCAGAGGCCAACTGTTTTGTGTGAGCTATTTTTTGAAGTAGGTTTATTTGTTTTTCGTGCCCAATAATATTTTTAAAACTCATTTTTTATCCTTACAATTTCTTGTCACCCACAGTTTGTAAAATGTCATCCCCGCGAAGGCGGGGATCCAGTATTTTTAGATGCCTGCTTTCGCAGGCATGACAAAACTTCTTTACATATATCCTTATGTATCGCCTCAATCGTTTGATTCGCATTCATAACCCTAAATCTGTTTTTGTCTTCTTGTGCAAGTTTAAGATAGCCTTCACGTACCTTTTTATGAAAGTTGAGGCTTTCTTCTTCAAGACGTGATTCGTCTTTATTTTCTTTTTGAAGCCTTGTACGAGAACGAGCGAGTCCTATTTTAACATCACAATCAAGAATGAGTGTGAGATGAGGAGTCAGCCCCTTTGTTGCAATATGGTTTAAATCTTTACACAGTTTTTCTCCCAGGTTTCTTGCTATACCTTGGTAAACAGTGGTTGCATCCATAAAGCGATCACAAAGAACAATTTTTTTTTGTTTAAGAGCTGGCTTGATAACCTCTGCAACATGTTGAGCCCGGCTTGCTTCATAGAGAAAAACCTCTGCCTGTGGGGTGAGTGCTTTATTCTTTCTCGAAAGAAGTATTTTCCTTATTTGATCAGCAATGGGAGAGCCTCCTGGCTCCCTTGTAACGAGAACTTTGTAAGATGTATTTTTTTCAAGATATTCTTTAAGAAGGGGGATTTGTGTAGATTTACCACAGCCCTCAATTCCTTCTAACGTAATGAAATAAGACATGTATTTTGAGTACACACTTCGTTTTCATTTGTCATCTCTGTTGCCACACAGTTTTAAGAGACAGGGATAGTTGCTTCCCTCGGGTACGGCGTCACTTTTTTCCTGCGAAAAAGTGCGCCTCGCGTCTCAGGTAATCTGCCGCATATACTATGCGGACCAAGCCAGATTACCTTCCGACACGACCCTCAGTAAGCATTATCCCTATCTCTTTAAATACACTTCGAGTTTATGTTAAAAAATGGTCTGGCTGTCATCGCGAGGGTTCTTAAAGAACCCGTGGCGATCTCAACACGCAAGTGTTGTCCTAGAATTGCTAAAGCAATTCTAGGAGATTGCTTCGCTACGCTCGCAATGACACGTATCCATGAGAGAGTAGGCTACTCAGAACCAAGATTGTAGAAAAAGATGGATCCTTCGCTTCACTTGAGGCATGACAGCGAGCCATGAAGCGGAAGATAGTAACCATTTTAAGAACCTAAGTTTAAGAGATAGAGAAAGTGCTGTATAGAAACTAGTCACACGCTCAAGATTTTTTTGATTCATCTAACCTATTGAAATAATTAGATTTAATAAAAAACCGTATAAAAATAATGCATTTCTACACCCATCTATAAGCAAATAGGGGTTTTCATTTTTTTGGGGTTTATTGCCTTAAGTACTTAAAATTAAATCGGTTTTTATGTTTTTTTTATACTGGCACATCCCTTGCTCTTATTTCAATGTGAGGAAGACCCGTTTAAGTACACGTTGATGAAAGTGAAGCTGATTCAAGAGGGAGTAGAGATGAAAAAAGTATTAGATTGGAAATTCTTTTTAAGAGTAGCCATAGCCATTATGGCTTTAAGTGTTTTTTTAAGTGCAGCTTTGGCTGCCCCAGCAAAGAGAAATATCGTTTTGAGTTTATTTGAAGGTATAGAGGGTGATACCTCTTCAGTTGAAGATAAACTTATTTTAATAGGTTTAGCCGTTGAAGAAATTAAAGCTATGGATGAAACACGATTTAGTCAATTTATGAAAGATGACGGAGGAAAATTTAAATTATTAAGTTATACTTCTTCTGCTGGAGTGGTTCATAATCATAATATTTTTTTAGAAGATCTTGTTTTACTTCCTGAAAATATCACAAAAGAAGAAGTTTTAGAGGCGTTGAAAGAAGGTGCCACACATCTTAAAAAAGAACATCCACGTATTTATGACCGAATTGTTAATGATCGTGAAAATGAAAGTGAAGATCACGTTTCAAAAGAAAAGAAATCAGTTCTTAAGATACTTCTTAAATGTCTTCAAACTGAACGAGTTGAAAGAACAAAAGAAATTAAGGAACTGAGAAAGATTGTTCTTACTTTAGGGCAGGCTTTTAAAAAGAAAAAAGACGAACTTGAGGCAAAGCTTGAAACAGCTAACCAAACCATTGCGCAGCTTCAGCAATTCATGCTTTTTAATAGAACAAGTTCAGAGTTAAGTAACTTTAAAATAAGATTAGATCAATTAAAACAATTGAAACAAAATGTTCTCAGTCAAGCAGCACAATTTGTGGCGGATCCAACGAGGCAAGTTGCTTATATACAACAAGGTTTAAAGATTGATCAAGAAATTCAAAACGTCATGAATGGTATTGTTGTCAATATTCAACGTCAAAAAGCAGCTCTTTATCAAAGTGCCCTTCAGGTTCAAAAAGATTTTGCAGCTCTTCAAAAAGAAAAAGAAGGAATTGATGAAGATGCACAAGGTGCTAAAAAAACAATTCAAGCACTTGATCAAGCGTTAGCACAAAAACAAAGTGAGTATATGAGTTTGTTTACCCAAAATAGAAACTTAGAACAATTTGCACAGAGCGTTGAGAAAGATGTTTATGAAACCTTTCATCCTTATCGAAATGTGCAGTTAGCAACTGAGCAAATACAAGCTGAATATGCAGAAATGTTAAGACAAATTGAGGGTGGGCGTAACGAGTACGCAGGATTTAACGATGGATTTAATAGTGCTCAAACCGGGGCAACAAGAGTGCCTAGTGCACAACCTTTTAATGGGTTTGGTGGATAAAAATGAAGTTTGAAATAAGAGGAGTGAAGACAATGAAAGTAGTTAAAGTAAAATTCATGTTGATGTTTGTGATGGTAGGCATGGTGTGGAGTGGGTTTTCTTATGCCTCTCCAACAGAAGGATCATTACTTCGCGCTTATATAAAAATAAGTGGCGCTAAAGAAGAGGTGATTCATCAAGGAAGAATTGAGTTAGAGAAGCTTGCAAGAAAAGCTCGTAACACAAGACTTGATGAATACGATAGCGCTCGAGCTCAAGTTTTGGCTTATGAAAAAGAAATAGCCATTTTAGAAGCTGAAAACGCAATCATTGAAGCAAAACTTGCTTATCTTAATAAACTTTCCAACAGTGGAGAAACTACTTTTGAAGACATTGACGACACACTTAAAAAAGTTGAGGAACAAAGAACAATTCAAGCTGAACTCAAAGCTCAAAATGAAACTACAATAGAAGGGCTTCGTTCAAAGATTGAAGTTCGTAAAAAATTCATGAAACAAATTGAAAGCTATAAACACAAAATGCGTGGATACAGAGAAAATTATCAATCTCAAAAAGAAAGAAATACTGAGCTTTGCAAACTTCTTGAATCACTCGTTGATGAAAATAAAAAGATTAAAACACTTCATACAAAAATAAGTCCTGCTTTAAGAGTGCTTCAATATGAAGAAGATCCAATGACAGCTATGGCACGTGCTACAAGTTTTAGTGGTGAAAAAGATATGAAGTTAGCAAGCGGACTTTATGCAGAAGCTCAAAAATTGCAAGAGCGCGCACTTGTCGCTTCACAATTAGGAAACGAAGAATTAGCAAATGAGTTAGCTGAACAAGCTATGAAAAAGTTTGTTCAAGCTAAAGCCATTGTGATGACTGTTCAAATGAGAGCCCAAGGTGGTGGAAGTGTGATGCCGCAACGTCCTAGCCTTATGCAACAATTTCAACCTATGTTAAACCCTCATGCTCAAGGCCAGTTTATGTTTGACGGAGGTATGGTACCAGGTGGCTTTTCTGGTGGTGGTTTTTCACAAATGCCTATGATGAACCAAGGTGGATTAAGCTTTGCTTCACCAGGAAATAACTTTGGCGGAACAAGTTTTAACACCGGTGGTACCTTTACCCAAGGTGGAGCTCCAGGTAGTTTTCAAATGGGTTGGGAGAGTAACCCATGGCAGTCGCAATTTAACTTTGGTCTTTCAAGACCTAATAAATATCTGCAAGATGTGCGTCAAAACGGAATGGCTCATGGTTTAGGAATGCCAGATCCCTTCGGTGGTTACCAAACGACTGAATTTGGTTTCTTAAGACCCGATCAAGACTTACTACAATAAATTTTGTCCTTAATTTTTCCCTCCCATCAAGGGAGGGAACTAAAGGGAGGGTGAAAAACTATCACCCTCTCCTCAGTCCTCTCGCGCCTTTTTTTTGATCAAACAAGCTATATTTGGTATAATTGTAGAAGTTGCGCGTGTGTTGGTTGTTTATGTTCTATAATCTATAAGTTGTTGAAATTCCCTTATATTTGAGGTTAATGCCAAAATTTTGATGAATATGCCCCTTACACCTTGATCTTCCTCTCCCTTGAGGGGAGAGGATTGAGGAGAGGGTGATAGCTTTTTAGAAGACTGTCGCATCAAATGTTAATAGAATTGTGTAGTTTTCCGATAAGAAGGCCTAAGGAGTGTTATTGTGAAACAGATTACAATCATTGGATTTTTCTTTTTCTTTTCTCTCACAAGTCTTGTTTTGGCGGCTTCCATAACCCCAACCCATTTTGAAAGAAGACTTGAAGATTTACAGATAGGTACAACAAGAACAAGTATTATTGATCATATTAGAGCTGTTCAAAAGCAAATGGAAAAGCAAAAGCTTCACGGAGGACTTCAGTTTTTACCAGAAGGTGTGCACCCTCATATTCTTACACAAGACGCAGAAAAAGTTTATAGTCAGTATATTGAAAGTGGCAAGCTTACAGCAAACCAGTTGTTTCAAGCTATTCAAAGGCAGAAACAGGCTGATCTTATTTATGTAGAAGAAGCACAGCAAAAAATAAGACAGATTAAACAGCTTGATGCAATTTCAAGAACAGATCCTGTAAATCAAGAATTAGAAGTGGCTAAAAAAGCCTATATTGCTGAGCTTAATCGTTTGAAAGCAGAAGATACGACACTTTTACCTGATGATACTTCTTTAGAAAAAATTTCGCGTATACGTCTGACAAAAGAGCTTAAAAACTCAACAAGTTATAAAGAGTTTATGCTTAAAAAAGAAGAAGTTGAAAGAAATAAAACTGCACGTGCGGCTGAAAAAGCAGCAAAAGAAAAAGAACTTAATGATTTTTTAACAAATCCATCCACACTTGGTTTTGAGAAGGAAAAGATTACAAGCCTCACCCTTGACGATAAACGAAATTGGCTTGAAGCCATACAATCAAATTATGCGACGCTTTCAAAAGATCCTAACTTTAAAGCACTTCAAAAAGGAACTCAAGATGAAGTTAAAAATCTTGCCATAGAAAAGGCTAAAATGCCTTTGTTTACACTTCAAGGCCAAAGACAGATTGAACACAACAAAACAAAACTTTTTGAAATGTTTGCAGGGCTTACAGGAAAAGATAGGGAAACATTGAGCTATGATGCCACTACTTTTCAAGATGATGTTGGAATTTTAAATGAAGTTTCGGATTTTTTGGGGGGTGAGATTGCCGCGTCGTCTTCGACTCCTCGCAATGACTGGGAAAATAAGCTCACGATGACAAAAGAGAAGAGAACAAATCTTTTAACCCATGCGGAGGAATTAAGAAGTAAGGCGAAAGAGATAGATTCCCGCCTTCACGGGCATGACGGAGAGGCTGGCGTGAGTGATCCAGTAGAAAGGGTAAAACTTGAAAGACAAAGTGCATTACTCGATCGAAGAGCAAAGCTTTTTGAAGAGGCTGGTAGCCATCTCATGAATGAAGACGTTGCGCCAGGGGCTCAAACAGTTCAAGAAGTAAATAAAGAAATTCAAAAAGAGAAAAAAGCATTGGCGAAAGACAAAAAAGAATCGGGCGCGCTTATGGCAACCTTAATCCTTCCAGAAACAACACAGCAAACAAGACAAAAAGAACTTTTGGCGGGCCGACAAAAAAGGCTTGCACAAGAACAAGACCCAGATAGTCAAGTTAATAAAATTGATTGGGCTGCTTTGTGTGAAAACGAAGATAATAGTTCTCAATTTTTTAATCCTGAAATGTGGCAGGGGATGTTGGGTTTTGCAGGGGCAGCTTCTTACATAGTTTCCCAAAGAAGGCTTTATGAAAAGGGTTCAAGGGACGCAACTTTTCACGCAACTCGTGCTTTAGCTGTTGTGGGTTCTTCTTTTCTTATGGATGAGCCTCAAGACCCTGCTAAAACTTTTATGAGACAGCCAGTTGATGCTGCTATTATTCCCAACCAACAATTAGGGCAGATGTTTGGAGTGGGTGGCAACCCGGGCACTTTTACAGGTTCTGCGCAACAAGCATTAGAGCCTTCTCAAAGGCTTGCTTTAGCAACACAACTTAGAGGTATGGGTTATGATATTACAAACCCGGATGTTCAAAAGTTTTTTGGACTCTCAACAAATGGTATGGCACCACAAGGAACTCAAAACATTCTTGGTTTTAATCCTTTAACACCTGCCATTTCTGGAACTCAGTTTGGACAAAACCAAGTTTTGTCCCCCACACAAGGCAAACAAGGTTTTGGAAATTTTATTCGAAATATTTCGGCCATGCAGCAAAGTGCTAACGGATACAATCGAGAAATGGCAAACCACATGCCTTACCGGGCCAATAATACTTTTGCAGAGGCTGTACGTTCAGCAAGCCGTGCACAAGGTGTTGTGGCAGGTTTTGACACGGCAGCATCAAATGTACAGGGTTTAGAAGATCGAGCAGGGTTTGTGACCCCTGATGCCCAAGGCAATGTTTCTGCGGCAGTGCTTACAGACCCGCTTGTGGCGATTCAATCAGCAGATCTTCAAATTCAAGATAAAATTCAAGAACTTTTAAGACAGGTTTATCCCGTACAACTTGAATATTATAAAGCCTCTGAAGATCTAAGTATTGGCCCCGATGGGTTGATGATAGGTAGCTATAAGCCTTCTGAAATGAGAAAGAATATGAATAGAAGAAATGCTGCTTACTTTCAACTCATAAGAATGAAAACTGAAATTGATAAACTTCGAGAATTAAGAAGTATGTTGCCGAATTCCCCTGAAATAGCCCAAAGAATTATGCAAGGAGGCATTGCTATCACAAGCTTCTTAGAAAATATTCAAGAGTTTTTCTTTTTTAAAACAGCCTTTGCTTTACAAAAGCAAGAAAATATTTATGACAAAGTACTTCCTTATGTTCTTAATCAAGATACACAAGGGCTTAAAAAACTTTTAAGGAATTATACTTTAGTTCCAAATTGGAGAAGTATTTTAAGAGAGGAAAAAAAGAGAATTAATGAAATGAAAGAATTGACTATAAAACAACTTCAAAAAACAAAAGAAGAATTAAAAAATCTTATGAAATATGAACAAAAAGATATTCATGAAATGAGCTATCGAGAAATCAAGTATGAAGAAATGAATTTTAGGGCCATTACTTCTCAAACAGAGCAAAACATTCTTCTTTTGAAAAAAATGGATGAAGATATTGAAAATAAAAACTGGACAACACCAGAAAAACAAAGCGCCCACGCAGATATTGAGGGTTTTAGAAAGCTTGTTTTAGAAACTAGAGAAAAGGCTCAAGCCGCGGCTCAAAGCTTTTCAGACATGCATGATTTTCAGCTTCAATTCGTTCTTGGCTTAGAAGAAAGAAGCCTGTATGAGGAGATGGCCCAGGAGATTTTAAAATAAATGGTTAAGCTTAAAGATATTGAAAAGGCTTACGAGTTCATTCAAGCAGAACTCATAACAACACCGCTTAAAGAAACGCGGCATTTTTCTAACATGATTGGTGTCCCCATTTATTTAAAAATGGAAAACCTTCAGCATACAGGATCTTTTAAGGTAAGGGGTGCCACCAATAAAATACTTAAGCTTACAGAGCAAGAAAAAAAACAAGGAGTTGTGGCGGCCTCAGCCGGTAATCATGCTCAAGGGGTTGCCTCCATTGCAACACGTTTAGGGATTGCTTCTACCATTTTCATGCCTGAGACAACTCCGTTTGTAAAAATTGTTTCAACCCGTGGTTTTGGGGCACACGTTGAGCTTCAAGGAAAAAGTTACGATGAAGCCTTTCTCGCTGCTCAAAAATACTGTGAAGAAAACAAAAAAGTTTTTATTCATGCCTTTGAAGATGATGATGTTATTGCAGGTCAAGGAACGGTCGCCCTTGAAGTTTTAAACCAGCTTGAAAGTTTTGATAGAATTCTTGTTCCTATTGGGGGTGGTGGGCTTATTTCTGGAATTTCTATTGCCCTTAAAGAAAAAAATCCAAAAATCGAAGTGATAGGTGTGCAAACAGAGGCTGCACAAGCAATGTATCAATCTTTTCATAATAAAAAACTAGTCACAACTTATGAAACAAAACCTTCTATTGCAGAGGGTATTGTTGTCAAACAACCCAGCCCCAAAATGTATGAAATCATTTCGCATTATGTGGATGATGTTGTTCTTGTGCGTGAAGAAGAAATTGCAAGTGCTATTCTTTTGCTTATGGAAAGATCTAAAACGGTTGTTGAAGGCGCCGGAGCAGCCTCTATGGCTGCTGCTTTGCAAGGTTACGCAAAAGGAAAAACAGTCGTACTTTTAAGTGGGGGCAATATTGATGTTACTATGATTTCAACCATTATTGGAAGAGGCTTGGTTAAGGAAGGCCGTCTGCTTCGTATCTCTGTGAAGGTTCCCGATAAACCCGGGAGTCTTCACAGACTTACGAAAATTTTAGCAGAGCTTGGAGCTAATATTATGCAGATCGAGCATGACAGGCTTTCTTCTACATTGGCTATGGGTGAAACAGACATCAGCCTTGCCATGGAGACAAAGGGGCCTGACCACATCGAAAAAATTTTAAACGAGCTTAAAAATTCAGATTATACCTTTCGAAAATATCAATAAAAGCCAGGGTCTAGTATTTCTCTTTTTACAACTTTAAGTTCTTAAAAATGGTTACTATCTTTCGCTTCATGGCTCGCTGTAGTTGTCCCACATGAATTTCGCTTTATCCCGTAAGTGCTAAAGCACTGTCCGGGATGAGAGAGTTCTGAATATTTACGAACTTTGGGCTGTGCTTTACTTCCGCTCCAGATAGTAACCATTTTTTCACATGAACTCGAAATAGATCTATAGGGCAAAAGATAGGGATAGTGCTTACAGAGGGTCGTGTCGGAAGGAAATCTGGCTTGGCCCACATAGAATATGTGGCAGATTGACTGAGACGCGAGGGCCAGGCTTTTATGAATCATTTTTTAGTTTCACAAAAATGATTCATAAAAAAGATAATTCCCGGAGCCAAATTATTTTTTCCTAATAAAAAAAAGTGACGCCGTACCCGAAGGAAGTACTATCCCTATCTTTTGTGCCCATTTTAAGAATTTAAGTTTGGATCATTTTTCCTGTGCTTGAAAAATGTTGAAAATCGCGTTCTTCCCTATATCATGGGGGTGTGAATGGAAAAGAAATTGTCATTCTTGAGGGTGCGAGAACTCCTTTTGGAGCTTTTGGTAAGGCCTTTATAAATACATCAGCAACAGAGTTGGGTGTTATGGCAGCCCGTGGCGCACTTCACAAAAGTGGAATGGGTGTTTCTGATATTAATAGTGTTATTTTTGGAAATGTAGCCCAAACAAGTTCGGATGCTGCTTACATAGCCAGGCACATTGGTCTTAAAGTAGGGGTTCCCGAAAACATTCCTGCCCTCGCGCTTAACCGCTTGTGTGGCTCTGGATTCCAGGCAGTAGTGAGTGCAACTCACGAAATTTTATTAGATGAGGCAGATTGTGTTTTAGCAGGTGGGGCTGAAAACATGAGTCAGGCCCCCTATGTTTTAAGAAAAGCTCGTTTTGGAATGCGTCTTGGACATGGAGAGCTTGAAGATGCTTTGTGGGGAGCTCTCACAGATACCCATGTCAATCTTCCCATGGCCATGACAGCTGAGAATCTAGCTCAAGAATATAAAATTTCTCGCAAACAATGTGATGAATATGCTTTTTTATCCCAACAAAGAACCAAAAAAGCACAAGAGAACTCTTATTTCAAAGAAGAAATTTGGCCTTGTGAATTAAAAACAGGAAAAATTGAAATAGACGAACATCCAAAGCCATAGTCAACTTTAGAAAAACTTGCCTCTTTACCTCCACTTTTTAAAAAAGATGGGTTTGTGACAGCAGGAAACGCAAGTGGTATTTGTGATGGAGCAGCAGCTCTTATTGTGACAACAAAAGAAAAGGCTCATGATCGCGGGCTTCCCTATTTGGGAAAGATTTTAAGCTATGCATCATGGGGGTGTGATCCAAAGCGTATGGGTTTGGGGCCTGTGGGTGCAATTCAAAAAGCACTTAATAAAATTGAAATGACAGTGGACGAGATGGATCTTGTTGAAGTGAATGAAGCTTTTGCAGCTCAGTATTTAGTAGTTGAAAAAGAATTGAAATTAGATCGTAACAAAACGAATGTAAATGGAGGTGCCATTGCATTAGGCCATCCATTAGGGGCAAGTGGAGCTCGTATTCTTTTAACACTTTTAAAAGAACTCAAAAGAAGAGAGTTAAAATATGGTGTTGGCTCTGCCTGTATAGGCGGAGGTATGGGGATTGCTGTTGTTGTAGAGGCGTCTGCCTAGAGGTTATTATGGAATCTTTTAAAGGCTTAGATTTTTACAATTTAGACGAACTTTTGACTCAAGAAGAAAAAATGATTCGAAAAACGGTGAGGGATTTTGTTGACAAAGAGCTTCTTAAAAATATTGCCGAAAATTATGAAAAAGCACTTTTTCCAAAAGAATTAATTCCCAAAGTAGGGGCACTTGGGCTTTTAGGAGCTAATCTTAAAGGCTATGGCTGTGCTGAGCTAGGAAACACAGCTTATGGGCTCATTTTGCAGGAACTTGAAAGAGGAGATTCAGGATTAAGAAGTTTTGTTTCTGTTCAGGGATCTCTTGTTATGTATCATATTCATACTTTTGGTTCAGAAGTGCAGAAAAAAAAATGGCTTCCAAAACTTCAAAAAGGTGAGGCCATTGGCTGTTTTGGTTTAACAGAACCTGATTCAGGTTCTGATCCAAGCAGTATGAAAACAAAAGCAGAGAAAAAGGGTGGGCATTATATTTTAAATGGTTCCAAAGCGTGGATTACAAACGGAACAGTGGCAGATGTCGCTGTTATTTGGGCAAGAACAAAAGAGGGTATTCGTGGGTTTTTAGTTGAAAAGGGAACACCTGGTTTTGAAACGCGAGATATTAAAGGAAAGCTAGCACTACGTGCTTCTATTACAAGTGAGCTCTTTTTAAGTGATGTAAAAATTCCAGAAGAAAATCTTTTGCCTCATTCAGAAGGATTAAAATCAGCACTCATGTGTTTGAATCAAGCTCGATTTGGTATTTCATGGGGTGTTATAGGGGCAGCAGAGGCTTGTTATCATCAAGCCCTTGAATATTCTAAAGAAAGAATTGCTTTTAAAAAACAACTTGCTTCTTATCAGATTGTTCAACAAAAATTAGCATGGATGCTCACAGAAATTACAAAAGCACAACTTTTAGTGTGGAGACTTTCACAATTGAAAGATCAAGGTACCCTCAAGCACTATCATATTTCTTTAGCAAAAAGAAATAACTGTTGGATGGCTTTGGAAATTGCACGCATGGCGCGTGATATGTTGGGTGCCAATGGAACAGCTTATGAATACATTGTTGGAAGACATATGTGTAATTTAGAAGCTGTTAAGACCTATGAAGGAACGCACGATATCCATACTCTTATTTTAGGAGAGGCTATTACAGGTATACCTGCTTTTTCATGACACAAGATAATATTTCCTTTTTTGTTGCATTTGCCGCAGGACTTCTTTCTATTTTGTCACCTTGCGTTTTACCTCTTTTACCTTCTTATGTTTCTTATATTACAGGTATTTCTTTCGATGAACTGACAAGTGCAGTTTCAGTTGTGGATTCCCGCTTTCGCGGGAATGACAGAGGAGCAAGAGCAGTTTTTAAAACAACTTTAAGACATTCTCTCTTTTTTATTTTTGGTTTTTCTTTTGTCTTTATTTTTTTAGGTGCCTCGGCAAGTTTTTTAGGGGGGCTTCTCAATCAATACCAAGATTTAATAACCAAAATAGGCGGTGGTATCCTTATTATTTTTGGACTTCATCTTGTGGGGGTTATGAAGCTTGGTTTTTTAGAAAAAGAAAAAAAGGCAGATTTTAAAACAAAACCCACAGGACTTTTAGGGTCTTTCATTGTTGGGGTTATTTTTGCAGCTGCCTGGACGCCTTGTGTAGGGCCTATTTTAGGGGGTATCCTGACTTTAGCGGCTACACAAGGAAATGTGGGTTATGGTGTTTATTTGCTAACCGCTTATTCAATAGGGTTTGCTCTTCCTTTTCTTTTGTTTTCACTCTTTCTTAATTCTTTTTTATTTCATTTTCAAAATTTTAAAAAACACATTCATTGGGTTTCGGTGTTGAGCGGAATTCTTTTGCTTGTTTTAGGAGTGACTCTTATAACAGGGCATTTTACTTCTCTAGCAGGCTATCTTTCACGATTTAATTTCATAAATTTTTAATGAAACTGACAAGATAAGGGGTCAGTGAAGCACGGGCTGTATCAGAATTTTTCTTCAATTTTTTAAGCTGAAATCTTTTTTTAAAAAAGAAAAACTTACTTGAAATATCAGGTACATCTTCATGAGCTGGGTCAAGAACAACTCTCATTTCAATAAAAGGAATGGAAGCTTTATGGGCCACTTCCGCAACGCCATAGCCTTCCATATTAATGGCAAGGCAATCAAGTTTTTTACCCAGTTCTTGTTTTCTTTTTGCTGTAAGAATGGGCTCTTGAGTAGTCAGTGTTTTACCGCTGACTATTTTTACGTCTTTAATCGATTTCGCAAGATTTAAAAAGTTTTCATGGCTTGTGTAAAACCGAAGAGTGTCTGCATTGAGAATAAGTTTTTCACTTAAAACGATATCCCCAGGTTGTAAATCTGTGTGCGTACCACCACAAAAACCAGTAAGGATAATGCAACGTGGAGAAACAATCTCTAAAGCAGCACGAGTGGCTCTGGCTGCCCTGTGAAGCCCAACACCTGATTGTACAAGAATAACTTTAGTATTTTCAAGTTCTCCTGAAAAAAATACCATTTTTTTGAAACTGGTGTGACGTAAATTTTTTAAATGCCCTTTTAAGTCTTTCAGCTCCTCTTTTAAGGCAGCAATGATAAGAATAGGTTGAGAATGGGGCATATCACTTATAATCATCGCATACCCACTGAGGAATTTCAAAAGCCCAGGATTGAATAGTTTTATATAGTATAGGAAAGGCGCTTCTATGGAAGCCATGGTTTTTTAAATCAGTCGTTATTTTTTTTGAAAGAGCTTCTGCATCATATTCTTCTTGAAAGCATGCATTTTCACGAATAGTCACAGCGGCTGATAAAGCGCCTGTTCGATCACTTCCATAATGGCAATGAATGTATACCTTTTCTTCTTTGTTTGTTTTTTTTATAAGATATGCAAATGCTTTTTGAAGCATTTTGTAATCAAAGTTTTTATCTGTGCGCCACAGTAAAAGAATAGGGAAAATGGCGCACTTCATATTATATTTTTCACAGAGTTCATTATCGTCAGGATGGAGTTTTGTTCTGAGATTAATAATCGTATAAATTCCTTGTTCATTTAAAAACTTAAAATCGTCTTCTGAATCAACACGTGCCCCTCGGTAAACAAAGGGTGTTACAACCCCAAAGTTTTTAACAGGTTCTGCATAAAGGCTTGTCTTTCCAAGTAAAAATAAAATAAGAAAAATCTTTTTCATGCTTCATAAAGCTACCACGATGGTTTTGGAATCTCAAGTAAACCTGCATTTTCGAGATGACAATAAGAAATTTCTTTTGTTAAACTAGAGTGTATGAAGATATTAAATCGTGGTGATAAAGTACCCATTCTTCAGTTTAAAAGCCCCGACGGAAGTCCTATCCTTTTCAATCCTGAAAAGGAAAATCGTCTTAAACTACTGATTTTTTTAAGACATCTTGCCTGACTCCTTTGTCAGGAGCACTTGGTCGAAGTGCAAAAAAATAAAGATCAGTTTGAGGCTTGCGGTGTTGATATTATAATTGTTTCTTTTTCTGAAGGACTTAAGCTTCAAGAGTATATTGAATATTATAAATGGATTTTTCCTATTTATTCAGATGCTGAAAGAAAAATTTATAAACTTTTTGGTTTGGGAAGGGCCAGAAAAACTCAAATTTTTACTTTTGGTGTTATATGGAAGTATTTAAAACTTATAGCTCAAGGCAAAAAACTTAAAAAAACAAATGAAGATGTGTATCAATTGGGTGGCGATTTTATGATAGATGGAAAAGGTATTCTTCAGTATTGCTTTGAAAGTGAAAACCCCGATGATAGGCCCAGCATAGAAGAGCTTTTAAAAACTGCTAAGAATTATCTACAATCAGTTTAATAGTAATCGGTAAGTGATCTGAAAAACCTTCATCATTGAAGAAATCATATCGAAAGGGGATTTTTGTTTTTTTAGAGCCCTTTAAATTTTCTTGTACTTCTTTAAATAGATATTTTCGATCAAGAATTTTAAAACTAAAAGGATTGATTTGAAGTGGGCTTTCTTTTAAAAATAAATCTTTGCTTACAAGAACTCTATCAAGATGATTCCACTTGCCCTTATAATAGTGTGTTCCTCCAGGAAATGTAAGAAGATTCTTCAAAAAACGGTGAATATCAACAAGAGGCACATTATTGTTTTTAGGATCGGTATCTGCAATGTTTCCAAAAATAGGATTTGGTGTGTCAAGATCAAGGGTATTAAAATCACCCATAGCTATAAAAGGAACACCTGCTACTTCAGCCTCTTTGGCAATTTTTTTGATGACTTCTGCAGCTTTAAAGCGTGTTTTTTGAGGGCTTGCTAAAGAGGGCCAGTGATTAGCGGCAACCCTGAGTTCATACTTGTTATCAATAAGAAAACGAGCTTCTAAAATATCGCGTGTGGACTTATTCATATCTGAAAGATCTACCGTGTGAGAAAGAGCAAGTGTAACAGGAAATTTACTCATAATAGCAACATCAAGACCTCTAAATCCTGGGCTATCAAAATGGATGGGTTCAAGATAACCGTGATCTGCAAGGTGCAATTCCCAAAGATCTTTGACGACTCTTTTGTTTTCAAGCTCTTCAAGCATCACGATATCAGCCCCTGAAGATTGGTTATAATCTAAGATAACTTGAGCAATCTGAGCTAGTTTGAATTCGTATTTTTCTTGAGTCCAATCAAGATTCGTACATAAGTAATTATAAAAACCACGTTGTGCGGCGCACTCATCTTTACTCCATTTGCGTTTTTCGCTCATGGGAAGAAAGGCCAGGTCCTTTTGATCCTCACCATCATGGGTAGCATCAAAGAGGTTTTCTACATTATAAGCCATGAGAGTAATAGATCTTTTACCTTTACTTTCAACTGAAATGGACAACGATAATAAGATTAAGACTGGAAGAGCAAAAACGAATAATTTGTAAGAGAACCAATAACTTTTATGGCTCATAGTGAACCTCCTTTGAGGTTATTTACCGTTTAATATCTATGAAATTAACTTAAGCGTAACTGAGAGAATGACACAGTGCAATGAAAATGAAGGAAAAAACTGAAAAAAGAAAAATAAAAATTAAAAGTTTTCGAAGTTTACAGGACTCCAGGCTGGAGTTGTACAATTACCAAAGTCACTTGTCAGTTTTTTCTCAAGGCTTCCATCAGCTGTGATGATGTAAATATCTGATTTCTTTTGTCTTGTTGAATAAAAGGCTAAATGTTGCCCATTTGGTGACCAGGATGGATGTTCATTATCACCTTCAGAAATAATTTTTGTGAGCCTTTCAATTGTGTAACCTTTGGCATCAATGCTAAAAAGATCAAAGTGTCCTTCAAGCTGTCCTGCAAAAACAATTTTATCACCTGCAGGCGACCAATCGGGTTTGGCATTATATTTACCTGCAAAGGTGAGGCGCTTAGCCTCTGTTGCGGGGCCTCTTAAATCTCGAATAAAAAGATGCGGGTTTCCTTTTCGAGTCGAAACAAAAAGTAGTTTTTTACCGTCTGGAGAAAAAGCAGGTGAAAAATCGCTTTCACTACTTTGTGCAATGATTTGTGCCTCCTTTTTTTCAAGGTCATGAAGGTAAATATTAGGATATCCATCTCTGACACTTAAGGTTAGAGCCACATATTTTCCATCAGGTGTAAAAACCCCACCCATGTTGAGCCCTGTTTTTTGTGAAAGAATTTCTGTTTTTTTCGTTTCAAGTGAGAAAATAAAAAGATCTAAGTTTTTAACATTTTTTTTATGCTCTGTGTAAGAAGAGAACAAAAGTTTTTTTCCATCAGGTGACCACGAAGGAAGAAGAACATAATTTTTTCTTTTTGTAAGTTGTGTTATATTTTTCCCATCATAATCCATTACATAAAGCTCTTTGTGTCCTGTTTTATCTGAGGTAAAAGCTATTTTTGTGAGGAAAATTCCTTTTTCCCCCGTGAGTATTTCAACAAGATTATTTGAAAAAAGATGCATGAGATGTCTTTGTTTGATTTCATGAGCCTCAAGTGTTTTTTTAAAAATAATTTTTTCTTCTTGGGTATCAAACATTTTAAGTGTAACGATGAGATTGTCTTCTTTTTTTGTAAAATTTCCTAAAATAAGAAATCTTACTTTAAGTGATCGCCATTTCGTAAAATCAATTTTTTCTTGTTTGTTGGGGTCTTCAAGAAACGACTCAGGTGGAACAAAAGTAAAGTAATTTGTGAAATCAAGATCTTGTCTTACGATAGATCTTAGCGTGAAGGCAAGTGCGGTTTCTTTTTCACCTTCTTGTACAAAGTTTGCAATAGCAATGGGGGTTTTTAGAATTTTTTTCGCAAAGATAGAAATATATGTTCTTTTATTTTTGACATCTGCTCTTGCAAGAAGAGGCAATAGTGTGATGACTACGAAAAACGCAAGAATAGCCCGTTGTCCCGTCATGCGTAACCATGTGTAGGAATGGTCTGTGTCTGGAGCGGAAGTAAAGCGCAGCCAATGTGTGTAATTAAATAGAATGCTGGATCCCGGATAGTGCTTTGCACTTCCGGGATGACAGTGAATTTGTGTAGAACAACTGCAGCGAGCCATGAAGCGGAAGACACCGCCATTCCAAGAACTTAAGCTTGTGTTTATGTAAACTAGCCACTTCAAGAACCTCAATGTGTTATTTATCATAATATACATTTTAGTGCGGTGGATAAATTCTAATTCCTATTCCTTCTTTTTGCAAAAGTCCTACTAAGTCCTCCGGAGGAGCTTCAAAGTTTTGAATACTCATAATAGCTTTTTTCACTATTTCATTAAACTCGCTGTTTCCTGATGATTTTTCAAGATCAATATTTTTGAGTTCTCCATGTACATTAATTTTAAGAATAAAAGTGGCAAAGGTATCTTTTTCATAAGCAAGATAAGTAGGAAGTTCAAGTTCTGAATGAATCAAATACTCTAATTGAGCAATATACCAATGTTCTTTATCTCCTTCATTCATATTTTTCCACTTGGTTTTTTTATTTCCACTTTCGAGTTCATTTTTAATATGTGAAATAGCTTGATCAATTTTTCTAGAGTTAAGAGCGAATGTTTTTTTCTTTGAAGGAATTCTTTTTTTTTCAAAGGCTAATTTTTTAGGAAGTGCTACAAGATCTATACGAAGTGAAGGTTCATCTTTGTTTCTTCCAAAAAGTAAAACAGATTTATTTGTAAAATATTCATAGGTATAAATTGATGCAAAAAGGAAAGTATGAATCAAAAGTGAAATGAATAAATATTTAAAGTTTGTTTTCAAGTATACACACAATAACAAATATTTTTGAGAGTGAAAACCAAGCTTACGGCACTCATTTGGTTATATTTTGGACAAACCGTTAGAACTCAAGTCAGATCGATTTCCCAAAAATCTATCCACAGAAAAAACACGAGTTATCAACAGACCTGTGGATAGATTTATGATTAAATAGTAGACTATTTCTAGAGTTTTTTTCTTTTTTTGTTTTTTATTCATTTGAAAAGAATGTAAGAGTAAATACCTATAAATATTTGATATTCTGCATCATATTTGATTAAAAAATATACAGGTATTTTTTAAAAAGATTAAATATTAATCATTAATGTCTAACCTTTAAGTTTTGGGTTATCCACAAAAATCAAGGGCCGCAAGGAGTTCCGGGCGATATTCTATTTATCGTGAGTCTCATACAATATTACTTTGCTTCAGTCCAATTCTGAACTATAATGAACCCCATGTTTCAGTTCAATAACAAGAAGTTAAAGAAAATATTTAAGTCTATAACAATTGTCGGGCTTATTTTATCATGCTCTTTTCTTCTTAATTTTCTCACACAAAAAAATTCATTTCTTTGGGCTAAAAAAGAATCAGATAAGCTTCAGATTTTTTCAAAAGTTTTAAGTTATGTAAAACACAACTATGTTGAAGAGGTTGATGAAGATAAGCTTATCGAAGGTGCTATTAAAGGTATGTTAAATACGCTGGATCCCCATACTGTGTGGCTTGCACCGAAACAATATAAAGAAATGATTACAGAAACGAAAGGTGAGTTTGGGGGCATTGGTATCGAAATTACCATAAAGAACAAAATTCTTACTATTGTTGCTCCTATTGAAGATACACCGGGTTATAAAATAGGACTTAAAGCTGGAGATATTATTATTAAAATTGAAGATAAATCAACTGCTGATATGGATATTTTTGAAGCTGTTAAGCTTATGCGAGGAAAGCCCAAAACACCTGTTAAAATTACAATTATGAGAACAGATTGGAAAGAACCTAAAGACTTTTCGATCATTCGAGACATTATCAAAGTGAAAAGTATTAAATACCAAACACTTGAACCAGGTTATGGCTATATTAAAATAACTCAATTTCAGGAAAAAACCTCAAAACAATTATTAAGTGCGTTGTATGCTCTTAAAAAACAAAATAATTCGCTCAAGGGATTGATTCTTGATTTAAGAAACAACCCCGGGGGGCTTTTACCCCAAGCGTTACAAGTGTCAGATATTTTTATTGATAAAGGGCGCATTGTTTCAACAGTAGGTAGAGATCCTTCTAAAAAAGACATTCACTATGCCCATAAAGAAGGAAGTTTTACAGATTTTCCTATGGCTGTATTGATTAATAGTGGTAGTGCCAGTGCTTCTGAGATTGTAGCAGGAGCTCTTCAAGATTCGGGTCGTGCTATTATCATGGGGCAAAAATCTTTTGGTAAAGGTTCTGTACAACAAATTGTAGATCTTGAAGATGAGTCAGCTTTGAAGTTGACCATTGCTAAATTTGCAACCCCAAATGATCACTTTATTCAAGAACGTGGTATTACACCTGATGTAAAACTTGATGATATTGATATGGAAAAATATGAAGAAAGCAAACTCAAAGGTCCTATTTGGAGAGAAAAAGATTATGATCGTCATCTTGAAGGTGTGTTGTACAAGGATGACGAGGAAGGTGTAGAAAAAGAAAAACCAAAAGAAGAAAAACCACAAGAAGAATCTAAAAGTGAGCTTTTAGATCAAGATTTTCAAATTTTTCAAGCACTGAGTTATTTAAAATTTGGTGATTATCTAACCCAAAATCCATTTTTCCAAAAAACCGTTCTTAAAAACGGCAAACACTAAATTTCCTACGGGCATCGACCCGACTCTCTTTCTGGTAGTTTCACGTTGGCAGGAATCTTAAAACTTAAAGTTAGATTGAAAGAATGAAAGTCGTTTTCAATTCCCTAGTCTTCACAAATCGCTTTTCAAGGACACCATGCAGTGATACGAATGAAAGATTATGTGTGCGAGAAAAAACTCAGATGACTATACCGCAGAGGAACTAAAAGCCACCATTACGGCACAGTGGTTGGAGGACAAAAAGCGAATTGACGCTGATCCAGCTTATGAATATCATCACGACAGAGATCGGGAATATAAGCGTCACCTGCACAACAAGGATTTGCAAAAACTATTTGGTCATGCTGCCTATTTATTTCGTGGTCTTCAGGAGGGTGATATGTTTATCTACCCAAATGAAAAAGGAGTCATTAGCAAAGTCTATCAGGAGATAGTGAAAAATGGATATTTTACAGCCTCAAAAAGATACGAGAAAAAAATTAGTAACTGGCTCGCAAAAGCCGTTAGCAGACAAACGTATCGCAGATTTGAAAAGTAGCTTGTACGGAATTCGAGATGCAGCTAAGGATCTTCAAAAAAAGAACCCTGAACTTTTGCTTTATGAAGCCATGGACAGAGTTTGGGAAGATTATGCCGCTAAAAAAGAATTGGATGTCCATATTGAGAATTTTAAAAAAATTGGACGTGTAAAAATACCAGGCACAAATATTCTGATGCCGCCCTTTGACTTTAAAGATGATCATGTGAAAGTTTGGTTCAATGAGCGCCTCTTAAGTTTAAAGAAAAATAATTCTAATTTAACATACGGACAATTCATTAAAAAGATCGCTGAAAAAATTGAATGCTATGATAGCGAACCTTCACATATTGCCAATGAAGAATTCCTTTTTATTTTCGGAGGTAAAATTGTGGCTATGGCCCCAGATTTATGGGAAATGGAAGAATTTGATTGGGATGATCCGGAAAGTCAAAAATGGTTAAAAGAAGAGGAAGAAAAAAGGATAAAAAAATACGGTAAACTTACCTATGAACAATATAATAAGATTGTTGAAATTAAGGAAACACTTCTAAAAGAAAATACAAATATAAAGGGTGTAAAAGCCTTTGATCTTGCTTGGGAAAAAGTAACTGGAAAAAAGTTATCAATCATAGAAAAATGAATTTAGAACAATTTATTATTAAAGCAAAAGCCAATGGATGGGTTGGTGTTCTAAAAGGTGGAAAGAAAATAGCGGCTTCTCGAAAGGGATCTTATGACATTATTTATGATGAAAGGGATTTCCATTATCACGATTCATTTGTTGGATTCTCAGATTTTTGTGGTCAGGAACATATAACTTATAAAAATGAGCCGGTTTGGAGTATGGTTTACTATGGTTATCTTTTAGAACCCAAGAAATTTACCGGAGATGAAGCGGTTACAATTCTGAAGAAGGCACTTTCAAAAATGTATCAAGAAGAGAATCGTTTCCTAGGAGGATTCTATTTTTCAGATAGTCCCTATGAATATCGTGACATGAATTTTGGTGATTATAAACGATTTAATGGTATAGAAAAAATATTCAAAAAAAAAGAATTGGTATATGAGCTCATCTACTGTGGAGGTACAGTAAGGAAATAGGTTACACGCCAGCTCTTTCCAATGGACTATAGGTCATCTGAAATATGCCATTTCATCTTAATTTAATTACAAGAAAAGATTCCTGCCTTCGCAGGGATGACCCTTTAATTCAACATGTTACTCAGACATGAGATTTTCAAAACTTGTGTATTGATTAAGAAAGGCAAGGCGTGTCATACCTGTAGGGCCGTTTCTTTGTTTTGCAATGAGAATTTCAGCGGTGCCTTTAAATTCAGAATCTTTATTATAAACTTCATCACGATAGATAAACATAATGATGTCACTATCCTGTTCTATGGCTCCCGATTCACGAAGATCGGCCATCATGGGGCGTTTGTCTTGTCGTGCTTCAACAGCACGGTTGAGCTGTGAAAGCGCAATAACGGGTACTTGTAATTCTTTAGCTAATGCTTTCAGAGAACGTGAAATTTCAGAAATTTCTCTTTCTCTTGATTCAGCACGAATTCTTCCCTGCATGAGTTGAAGATAGTCCACAACGACAAGTGCAATATTTTCTCTGGCTTTAAGTCTTCGACATTTTGCTTTCATTTCTAAAACACCAATGCCTGGTGTATCATCAATAAAAATAGGAGCTTCTGCTAAGTAGCCCGCAGCCTTAGTAAGTTTTGGCCAATCTGAATCTTGCAAATTTCCAATTCTTAAGCGCGAGGCATCGACTTTAGAAATGGAAGTTAAAAGGCGTGTGCCAACTTGTTCTTTTGACATTTCAAGCGAGAAGAAAATACAAGGTTTTTTCGTTGCCATGGAGGCTTGTTGTAAAATATTTAAAGCAAAGCTTGTTTTTCCCATGGAAGGACGTCCTGCAATAACAATAAGGTCTGATTTCTGAAACCCTGATGTCATACGATCTAAATCGGTAAAACCTGTGGGCACTCCAATGATGGATTGTTTTCTTTCGTGAAGTTCTTCAATAGTTTTAAAAGACTCTTTAATAATATCTTTAATGGGTACAAAACTAGGCCTTGATTGAGCATCTGTTACTTCAAAAAGAGAAGCTTCTGCATAATCTAAAAAATCTTCAATATTGGCAGAATCGTCATAGCCTCGATTCACAATATCATTAGCAACAGAAACAAGACGTCTTAAAAGGGCCTTTTCATGAACAATTTTTGCGTAACTTTTGATGTTTGAAGCGGTGGGTATATTTTCAACAAGCGTAGCAAGATAGGCAGCCCCGCCAACATGATCTAAAACATTTTTTGATTTTAAATTTTCAGTGAGAGTAATGAGATCGGCAGGCTCACCTTTTTCAGAAAGTTCGATAAGAGCATTATAGATAGTATTATGCGCTTTTTTATAGAAATCATCGCTGCGTATGATATCAGCAACTTCATTTAAAGCTTCGTTTTCAAGAAGGATGGCCCCAAGTACCGACTTTTCAGCTTCAAGATTTTGTGGGGGGATTCTTTCCATTATTTATCTTTTTCAACTACCCAAACCTTGATTGTGGCCGTGACATCTTTTGAAAGCTTTACAGGCACGTTATAAATACCTAATTTTTTAATAGGCTCTTCAATGACAATATCTTTTTTATCAATGTCAAAGCCTTCGTTGCGAAGAACTTCTTCAACATCCATAGCAGTCACCGTTCCAAAAAGTTTTTCTTCTTCGCCCACTTTTTTACTAATAGTGCAAGAAAAGTTTTCAAGTTTATTTTTGAGTTCTTGAGCTTGTTTTTCTCTTTTCTTCATACGAGAATCAATAACTTTCTTTTGGTGGTCTAAAACTGTTAAGTTTTTTGTGGTTGCCGTGACAGCAAGCTTATTTGGAAATAAATAATTTCTTGCAAAACCCGGTTTAACGTTCACGAGTTCACCTGCGGAACCTACTTTTTCGACATTTTCTTGTAAAATAACTTTCATAAGAGACTCCTTTTTGACGCATTATTATAACGATTTCTAAAATCAAACCATACATCACAAAACCCAATCATCATAGGCAAATTAATCAGTATATGAGAAAAGATATCCTCACCCGTTGGAAGTGGTATATTAATAAGGCTTAAAAGCGCTAAAAATAGTATTTGAAAAAGAAAAGGAAGCTTTCTTCTTTCAAACATGAAAGAAAATACAGAAAGCCCTTGAAGAAAGTAAATAAAAAGACACACTCTTAAAAAATTACTTCCTATAACCACAAAAGGTTCTTTGTCGAAGATAATAGGTAAAAAACTCACAATCAATACCCAAATCATAAACTCAGGAGCTTTCCACATTTTAAGATTTTCTTTTTTTGAAAAAAGTTTTGTAGACCACTTTCTTAAAAGAAGAATATTAATCAAAGCAAAGAGAAGTGAAAAAGCAATGATATAACTTGGAGCTTGATTTAAAATGCCTGTTGCCATTTCATGTGGCTGTTTCCACATTTTTTTAATTTCTACGTTTTTGTTTAGTTTTTCTAAAAAGCGAGGCTCTGCATTTAAAATCTTTTGTGAGCTTTGTATATAAGTAGTAAGTCCGTGATGGATGTTTTCATAATTAAGCCCTACTTTAGAAATAAGAAAAAAACTAAGAATAAAAAGAGAAAGTCCTGTGCTTTGTAAAATAAGTTGTGAGGTTAAAACTTTTTTCGAGGTTTGAAGCATAACAAAAACAAGAAAAGATCCTACAAAAACAGAATAAATCAAAAAAGCATTCATGTTGTTCATAATGAACAAAGTAAGAATGGAACTTAAAGCAAAACTTAAGAGTGCAAAAGGCTTTCCCTTTTTAGCAAGAATATAAAAGTGAGGTGCAGGTGCCAAGAGTGCACCTACCAAAGTTGCAAAAAGAAATGAAGAAGCGCATGCATAGAAAAGACACTCAATGTATGTTTTTAAATTTTTCTTAAAATGTGATTGTGACATATTTAAAACTTACTTTTCTTTTTTAACAGTCAGATAACGTAAAACTTGGGGTTGAATGCGTAACCACTTTGTTAAAGGATCAATTTTATCCGATCCAGCATCATATAAAAAATAAGAGTAGGTTCCCTTTGTTTCTCCACGAATAGTAGAGGCTAATGTTTTAGAGCCCCAATTTTCATGTTGTATAATTTTACCCACTGTTTTCTCAATGAAAGATCTTATTTCATCGATTTCTTTAGTAGAGCTTTGGGGTTTTGTGACAATAACGGTTTCGTAATGATTCATGACAATCTCCTTTTGGTTTAAAGCACTTTAAACTATTTAAAGTGCAAGGATGCTTGTTTTTCTACCTCTATTTTTTGGATTTTACAAGTGATTGAAGGGTTTTTTTAAGGTCAAATCCAAGACAATCATCCCCTAAGTATTGGCTTATGAGTGAGTTACTAATAATACAAGGGTATTTGAGATACTCGAAAAGATATTCTGGAAAGGGGCTTCCTAGTTTTTTAAGAAACTGTGCAATCGGTGAAATAATAGAAAGGGGAAGGGGCCAACCTTCATTACCACAAAGAGAAAGTGCATCTCTTATAAGGATGGTGTTGGAGGGGGCTACGTTGTACACTCCTGTCGGAAGTTCTTTCAAAGATCGACCTAAAATATGAGCCATGTCCTCCTCATGAATAAATTGAAAAGCGGGGTTGTAATCTAAGGGGTAGGGAGATCTTTTATGGGTGAGGTACTGGGTCATGGTATTGCTAATGTGGGTACCCACAATATTGCAGGGGCGCAAAACAACCATTTTAATTTTATTTTGATTTTTCCACATCCAGTTTGTGGCTGTAAAATCTGTTTCAACAACATCGCGCAAATCTGCAAATTGAATGCTTGCTTTAAGTGGGGCCTCTTCATCTAAAAAGGCGGGGTTGTCAGCGCTTGCACCATATACGTGAAAAGTGCTTAAAAAAACAATTTTAGAAACACCCAAAGAAAGTGCTAAATCAAAAATTTGTTTGGTTCCTACAAGACCAAAATCAATTCGTTCAGAAAAATGGGTAGAAATATTGAGAGTTGCATGACTCAATCTTCCTAAATGAAATAGGGTATCAAAGGAGTGATTGCGAAAAAGTTTTTCAAATTCATTTCTAGTGTAACGTATTTTTTGGTAGGAAATACCATCATCTTTTTTAGATTTTTTTAAACTTCGAGAATCTATCCCAATAATTTTTATGTTAGGAAATGTTTTTTTAAGAACCTGTGCTGTAAGCTGTGCCAATCCACCAGCCATACCAATAATGAGGATAGATTGAATATTATTTTCTGCTTTCATTTTTAGCATGTCCTAAATAATTTCTTTTTTGCTTAAGTCCTGTTTGTATTAAATCATTGATTTCATTTTTAAGCTCTAAAACATGATTATTAATTTCTTTTTCTGTACTTTTTTGTGATGGTAAAGTTTCAAGAGAAAGAGGCTTTCCTATGTAAATATCAACGGGTGAGGGAAGTGGGATTAATGTTGGGGTTAAAGGCAGTACTGGGAGTTTGAGTAGTTTTGCTATTTTAGGAAAGTGAATAACATAAGGATAAAATTCTTCAGCACCCACAATGGCTATGGGAAGAATGCTCGTTTTTGTTTGAAGAGCTAATCTTAAAAAACCAGTTGTAAAATCCTGAAGTTTGTAAAATTGAGATGTTTCTTTAGCAATGCCTTTAACACCCTCTGGAAAAACAAGAATGTTTTCTTTTTTTTGAAGCAAATATAAACAATTTTTTCTATCTCCTAAAACATGCCCTGTTCCTGTAATAAGTTCTCCCACAAAAGGTATTGTAGGAACAAATCTTTCAATCATGCCTCTGACCAAGTGAGGTGGGTTTATTTCATAAATAAAGGCCATCATAGTAAGCAGTGCATCTATAGCCACTTGGCCGGAATGGTTTGCAATAATCATGTAGTTTTTATTTTCTAAATGGTTTTTATTGTGAAGCTTCACTCTAAAATAGTGTTTGTAGAAAAACCAAAAATATTCAAAACATTTTCTATGAGTATTTAAGTTTAAACCCCAAGGATCATTTTTTCCCTCGTACTGGATTTCAAGTGCATCATAAATCTCATCTAGTTTCTTTAAATCAGGTTGAAGATACTCCTGAGATAGTTTACTTAAATACGATTTTAGACTGAGGTTCATGTATTCTAGAATCCATACCCACTTAGTGAATCCAAGGTGTCAAAGTTAAAAGCAAAGGTGCTATAACTAAGGAAACAATAGCCATCAATTTAATAAGAATATTCATAGCTGGGCCTGATGTGTCTTTAAATGGATCTCCAACCGTGTCTCCAACAACAGCAGCTTTGTGAGCATCACTTCCTTTCCCACCGTGAGCACCGCCTTCAATTAGTTTTTTAGCATTATCCCAAGCCCCCCCAGCATTTGCCATAAAAAGAGCCAAGAGAACTCCAGAAACAGTTGAGCCTGCTAAAAGTCCACCAAGCGCTTCACGCCCAAGAATGATTCCAACAGTGACAGGGGTGATAACAGCAGTGAGTCCAGGAACGATCATTTTTTTTAAGGCAGCTTGCGTTGAGATTTCAATACAACGTGCTGAATCTGGTTTTGCTGTTCCTTGAAGTAAACCTTTAATTTCTTTGAACTGACGTCTTACTTCTTCAACCATACTGAAAGCAGCTTGTCCTACTGCACTCATAGTAAGGGCTCCAATAAAAAATGGGAGGGCTCCACCAATGAGAAGCCCTACCACAACAAAAGAGTTTGTAAGATCAATAGATTGAAGCTCTGCAGCTTTGCTATAAGCACTAAAAAGTGCAAGGGCGGTAAGAGCTGCTGAACCAATGGCGAACCCTTTTCCGATAGCGGCTGTTGTGTTTCCTAAAGCATCCAGGCCATCAGTAATTTTTCGTGTTTCAGGCCCCAAACCTGACATTTCTGTAATTCCACCTGCATTGTCAGCAATAGGACCATAAGCATCAACAGTCATAGTAACACCCACTGTTGCAAGCATACCTACAGCGGCCAGCCCAATACCATAGAGAGATGCAAAATTATAAGAAACAATAATAGCCAGTCCAATGATGATTATAGGAAGAACACAGCTTTCCATACCTACAGCAAGACCTGTAATAATGTTTGTAGCTGGGCCTGTGCGACTTGCCTCAGCAATTCTATGAATGGGTTTTGAAGATGTATAAATTTCAGTAACATATCCAATAAGAACTCCCGCTAAAGAACCTGCTAAGATCGCCCAGAAGGGACCCATGGCAGAAAAAGCTCTTCCATTATCACTGATTGTAAAATTCAAGCTTTTTACAATAAACCAAGAACCTACGAAAAGAATCAGCGCACTTAAAATGGGAACATAACGCAAAGCAGAGGCAGGTTTTAATTTTTTGAAAACGTTCATTGAAAAAATTCCAATAATAGAAGAAATCAAGCCTAAACTAATGATAAGAAGAGGAAGGCTCATGGCAGCACTGACTGATTGTGAATAAACAGCAGATGTTGCACCAATAGCGATTGTGGCAATAACAGAACCCACATAAGATTCAAAAATATCAGCCCCCATACCTGCTGTGTCTCCGACGTTATCCCCAACGTTATCAGCAATGGTGGCTGGGTTTCGTGGGTCGTCTTCTGGAATACCCGCTTCAACTTTTCCAACAAGATCAGCACCTACGTCAGCAGCTTTGGTATAAATCCCACCACCGACACGCGCAAAAAGAGCAATAGAACTTGCCCCCATAGCAAAACCGTTAATGTATTGAGCATTTTCTACATCCCCAAAAAACATGAAAAGAATACCCACCCCAATCAAGCCTAAACTTGCGACAGAAAGGCCCATGACAGAACCACCTGAAAAGGCAACAAGCAAAGCGCTTGCTTGCCCATATTTATGAGCTGCTTCTGAACAGCGAACGTTAGCACTGGTTGCTGCTTTCATACCAAAAAAACCTGCAAGCATAGAACAGGCTGCACCACTTATAAAAGCGATGGCTGTTTGGGGTGCGATCTTCCAATAAAGAAGACCAAATACGACAGTAATAAAGACAGCTAAATAGGTGTATTCTGTTTTTAAGAACACCATTGAGCCTTCATGAATAGCACCTGCAATTTCCCGCATTTTTTCGTTTCCGGCGGGTTGTTTTTTAACAAAAAGGTAAATAAAAAGAGCTACAATGAGCCCTAACACTCCTAAATAAGGTGACCACATACTTAAGTTTTGCATTTTTTTCTCCTTTGATCCCGCATCAAGTGCTAGATGACAATGGTGGTGTTTCTATAAATTTTTCAATTTCCCCTATAGCACGGTTTAAAATATCTTCCAATTCTTGTTTTTGTTCTTTGCTAAACGGTCCTAAAACATAGTCACTCACGTCTTCTTTTGTAAAAGGTCTTCCAATACCTATTCGTAAGCGATGAAACTCATCAGTGTCAACATGTTCAAAAATAGAACGCAAACCATTATGGCCTGCATGACCACCTGAAAACTTCATTTTGATTTTTCCAAAAGGAAAATCAATTTCATCATGGATGACAAGTACATCTTGTGGGGTTGCACCAAAAAAATGAATGGCCTCTTGAAGTGCTTCGCCACTGTTATTCATAAATGTTTGGGGTTTCATAAAAAGGACTTTGTGATTCTTTACGTTTTCTTGAGCCGTAAAAGATTTAAATTTTTTTTTTGAAAGTGGATAATGATGTTTCTCGCTTAAGGCGTCAAGTACCATAAATCCAATATTGTGACGCGTTTCTGCATATTTTTGGCCTGGGTTGCCAAGACCACAAATAATTTTCAAGGGATTTATTCCTTCTTCGATTCACCTTTAGATTTGTCTGAGCCCGCCTCTGCCTTTTTCTCTCCACCCTCTTTAGGCTTTGCTTCTGCACCCTTAGCTTCTTTTCCTGCTTCTCCTTCTTTACCTTCAGCTTGAGCTTCTACGCCTTCCGGAGCTGCTACAGGTTCTGGTGCTTTTTCTTTTTGAGGAGCAACAACAGAAATAACGGTGTAGTTATCATCATAAACAAATTTAATATTTGGAAAAATTTCAGTCAGTTCTTTTACGTGAATAGAGTCATGCATGTGGAGAGCAGAAACATCAACAGTGATTTTTTCTGGGATTTCAGAAGCCTTACATTTAATAGTAGCAACACGAACTGCAAGTTGAAGAATACCACCTTCATCTTTAACACCCGCAGGCACTCCAACAAATTCAAGAGGAATTTCAACTTCAATTTCTTCTTGAAGGTTCACTTCGACGAAATCAGCATGCAGGAATCGGCTTGTCACTGGATGTCTTTGTACATCTCTAATCAGAGCTGTTTTTTCTTCTTTAAGTCCTTGCAAGGTGACAATGGCGTTATCACCTTTTTGTTGAAGAATACGTGAAAGCTCAAAAGGAGAAACAGCAATATGAAGATTAGATTTTACATTTTTTCCATAAAAAACAGCAGGGATAAGCCCGTTTCGTTTGAGAGCTCTGTTTAAAGATTTAGTTGGTTTTTCTCTTGCTTGAGATGTTAAATTAATTGTTTCGTATGCCACGTTGCATCCTCCTCTATTATCTTATACAAAAAGCGTACTGACCGAGTCGTGTTCAAAAATCCTTTTTATAGCTTCACCTAAAATAGGTGCAGCTGAAATGACCTTGATTTTCTGAGAGTTTTTGAACTTCTCAGAGAGGGGGATCGTATCTGTAACAATAACCTCAGTCAATGCTGAATTTTCTATTCTTTCAAAAGCTGGGCCTGAAAAAACAGGGTGGGTACAGCATGCAGATACATCCGTAGCCCCAAGGTTGAGCACAGCAAGGGTAGCTTCGGTCAAGGTACCTGCTGTATCAATAAGATCATCGAGAATAAGGGCTGTTTTCCCTTGAACCTCACCAATAATATTCATTGCTTTTGCTTCGTTAATACCTGTTCGACGTTTGTCGATAATAGCAAGACTTGCATTCAATCTTTTTGCATAAGCCCTTGCTCTTTCAACACCCCCAGCATCTGGGGAAATAATAACAAGATCTTTATTTTTATATTTTTTTGCAAGATATTCTAAATGAACAGGGGCTGCAAAAAGGTGATCAAAGGGTACGTCGAAAAACCCCTGAATTTGACCTGCATGAAGCTCCATGCTGACCATTCGAGAAACGCCAGAAACCTGAATAAGATCAGCTACAAGCTTAGCCGTGATAGGAACTCTGGGTGAAACTTTTCGATCTTGCCTGGCATAACCATAGTAGGGCAATACAGCTGTAATACTTTGAGCAGAAGCACGTTTTAAGGCATCAATAGTAACAAGCAATTCAACAAGATTGTCGTTTACAGGTGGGCATGTTGATTGAATAACAAAAACATCAGTTCCTCGAACACTTTCTCCGATGTCTACAAATACTTCTCCATCACTGAATTTTTTAATGGTGCATTTTCCTAGAGGTGTATTTAAATATTCAGAAATACGAGCTGCTAGAAGTGGGTTAGAGTTTCCAGCAAAAATTTTTAATTTATTGAGCATTTTACTTAACCTTGGGGAGTGAAACTTATATCATTGAAAGGTTTTTCGAACAAGAAAAACCTTTGCTTTCCACTCTGAAATAAAGAGTGAAAAAAGAATGAGACACCCCCCTAAAAGAACTTTTAAATTAAAGCTTTCATGTCCTATACCCCAAGCAAAAAGGGCAGCTGAAATGGGTTCCACCATAAGAGTAAAAGTAGTTTTCATAGGTGAAAGAAATCGTTGTGCGGAAAGTTGTAAAAATAAACACAAAGAGGTTCCTACAACCCCTAAGTAAATAAGAATAAGCCAGGTATTCAAGGGAGGAGGGTGAAGGGGTTCTTTAAGAAGAAAACTTGTTATGAGATTGAATAACCCGACAAACAAAAACTGGATGAAATTAAGAACAATGATATGAAGTCCATTTTTAGAATAACGGTCAGATAAAAGAATATGAAGTCCAAAAGTAGCTGCACAAAAAAGTGTAAGTGCATCCCCCTGGTTAACACCTTGAATACCCCCGGTAAGTATCCAAATACCACAGAGAGAGGTGAATAAAGCAAGTATTTGAGGAAGGGTGAGTAATTCTTTTTTAAAAATAAAGAGAAAAAGGGGAACAAAAAGAAGATACATGGATGTTAAAAAACCAGAATGAGTAGCCGGAATAAAATACAATCCAACGGCTTGTGAGGAAAATCCCAACCAGCAGGGGATGCTTAAGAAAAACCCTGGTAGTAAACATGTTTTAAGATATTTCCTAGAATAAACCACAAAAGGAAAAAGACTTAGGGCTGCAAGTAAAAAACGAAGGCTTACAATGTTTAAAGCAGAAGTTGTGGAGAGAGCAACCTTAATAAACCAAAAAGTGGTTCCCCACAGAAAGGAAGCTAGAATAAGAATCAAAAGTGCTTGAGTTTCTTTTTTCATAGATCCTCTGGTCAAGCCAGAGGATGACACAGATAGCACTATTCTTCGTATTCATCAATTTTTCTAAAAAGATCTGTAATGTAAGTTTCTAAAAGGGCTTGCCTGTTTCTTACTTCTTGAGGAAATTGATCTTCTTGAAACATGTGTTCAAAATACTTCATGGCACATTTTACAGATTCACCTAAAGGTAAAGACCAACATCCTTGTCTCATATTTTCGTTATGAGTGTGGGCTATTTGATTGAGCTCTTCTTGAAAATGATTATAGTTTTTTAAAAGACTCTCTTTTATTTTTTGTGCAAAGGCTTGTCTTAATTCCCAAAAGCGAATGTCTGGATCAGTTTCTTCCGGTGGAAGTGTTTGGATAAACTCATCCATTTTTAAATTTCGAAGCTCTAATGTTTGTGTTTTAGTACTGTCTGTTGAAAGAAATTGAATTTTTGCTAAGCGCTCTGACAAAAGTTGAACGCATCGGATTTGTCCTAGTTTTTTGGCATTGTATTGAAACAGTGCACTTTCAGAAGGATCAAAAAGCCCCCACAGTGCACCTTTGGGTTTTTTAATGTCTGTTGTTGCCATCTTGTAAAGGTTTCCATTTTTAATGTCTTTAATTTCTGCTCGAATAAGGTCTAGATCTGGAGAAAGAAGTGAAAGCATAAGACTTGCAACGCCATTTAAATATTGATGAAGATGGTTTTTAAATTGCATAACATTTTTTTCTTTTTCTAAAAGAAGTGTTTTGTAAGGGGCTGACGAATTGTAATGATTAATTTCTTGTTCTGAAACACCAGAGTATTCGTGAAAATTAAGTGCTTTTTTTTCAATTTTATTTTTTGAATTCCAGGCTGGAGTATTAAATTTGATCCATGCGGGTTCGTTTTCTTTTGAAGAGTTGTTTTTAGCATCAACAGGTTGTGGTTCTCCATCTACAAGGATAAAAAGATCTTCATCTGTTGGATAAATGCGTTTTGTTGTTTGAACTGCTTGTTTGAAACGTTCAATGTCAAAATCTTTAAAATGTGAATGAGCCCAAAACTCTAAATCTCGAATCACCATATTTGCCACATCAAGGAATTCACGAACCAACCCCTGTTGATCCGAATTTCCACCATTACCCTCGATATGTTGATTCAAAACGAATCTTGGGCTCAAAGTGAGAAAAACGAGTAAAATGAGAAACCGCTTTATCGCTTTCATTGTCATTTCCTTGTAAGGGGAAAGAGTTGAACACACAGTTTATAAACTTCTTTTTTCTTTCCAGAGGATAAATAAAGAGAGAGCTTGTCTCTAAATTCACGAATCATTTTTTTAGCATCATTCAGTTTTTCTGGATCTAGTGCCATGGTAACGGCTGTAAAATCTCGGGTTGAAAGATCATCGTGTTCAAGTGATTTTTGAGCCAGCATTAAATTGTGTGAATGAGCTTTTCTTAAAGAGATATCGGGTGTGCCATCCGTTGTTGAAAGTTGTTTTTTGCAATTCACAAAGGTTCCATCTTCATTTTTTTTGAGAAAATTTAATCTTTCAAGTCTTTTAATGGCTTCGACCGTTTGCGAAATACTAATATTGAGCCTTTTTGCAATTGATCCATTGTAAGTTGTATAATATTTTTCGTTTTTTTAATTTCTTCCACATCCTCTTTGCTTTTTTTAGGAAAAAGCTCCAAGAGGTTTGACCGTTCTCGAGGAGAAAGTTCTAGTTTTTGTATGATTCTTTTAGCCATTTTAATAGAAATTCTTCTTTTGCCATTTAAGATTTCAGAAACAGAAGAAGAGCTTAAACCTAATTTATTTGAAAAGGCTCTTAAAGAGTAATGTGGGTTTTTCATTTTAATTTCTAAAAATTTTTCATGAAGTGTTTTTTGGACTGCAATTTGTTCGTACATAATTCCTCTAGAGATCCTGGATCCCCGCTCTTCTCGGGGATGACACGGATGGTCAGGCTTATACAGGATTTTAGAAGAAGTGCAACAAATTTGGAGCAATATGTTCCAAAATAATGGAGCATGATATACTGACCTGCCCTCCGGTAGGCACAACAATAGGGGGCGTGTATTCATGTATGTATTTTCAATGTTTGTGTTCGGTGGTAAGTTTGACTTTATATGTCTAAGTCAGTGAAAATAAAAAAGCAAGAAAGGGTTCTTTTTAATTCGGGTGATAACGCCTCCTATCTCTCAAAATGGGTGAAGAAAACTCTTTATGCAGAGAAAGCAAAATCAACTTTTATAGGACATTTAGATTTTTGTTGGAAAGAGTATTGGAAAGATACAAAATATTGGGGAGATAATATATCAGGTATATGTAGCATTTCTGACTATGCAATGGCAAAAAACCGAAAGTCTTTAACCAAAAATGATGTTGAAAAAGCTAAGTCTCTTTTAAACACTAAAAAAATAGTAAAAAAACAAGCAAAATTATCATCCAGGAAACAAAAATTTATTAAGCTAATTCTTCCAGCAGCTAAGAAATCTAAGAAGAGATATGGCGTTCCTATTTCAGTAACTCTAGCTCAGGCCGCTGAAGAAACTGGATGGGGAGACTTTGTCAAAAATAATAATTATTTTGGAATTAAAGGAAAAGGAAAGAAATTTACAACTCATGAAGAAATAGAGGGTGAAAGAATTAAAGTTAAACATAGCTTTAGATTATATAATTCTGCGGAAGAGTCTGTATTAGATCATGGGAAGTTATTAAGCTCGAACCCAAGATATAGGCTTGTATTTAAACACAAAGATAATCCTTTTCAGTTTGTAGACGCTTTATATAAAGCTGGCTACGCTACTAATTCTAAGTATGCCAACAATTTAAAAAGAATCATTAAAGGAAATAAGTTATATGAATACGATGGGTTTGAGTTTTAAGTCTATTTTTTATTTAGTATTATTTCTTATTCTATCCTGCGCGACGGTAGACAAAAAAAATCAATATCGAGGCGAATTAAAACGACATATTAATGTACGATTTGCTTTTAGTGTGCTTGTACCTAAAGATTTTCGTCAGAAATTTTCTACTAATGGTGATGGGATTATACTTATTTCTTCTAAGGATGAAAATGTGGAGATAAGAGCATCAGGGGGGTACAATGCTTTGTTTCACACATTTGAAGAAGAGGTTTTATATAGATTAGAAGGTGAGAAACTGCTATCAAGAGTTGAATTTGACGTTAGAAATAAAAAAACAAATCATCTGATAAAAGGTATAAAATTAATAAGTGAAGATGATGAGCAACGTTTATTTCAAGCTATTTTCTTTTATAATAAGATTGTTTATTCAATTTGGTGTCGAGCTCCAAAAAAAGAATTTAAATTTTATCAAAAATTATTTGAAAATGTAGCTGAGAGTATTCATTTTCTTGAGCCCAGTGCTTGATTAAGCTAAGAAACTGGGTATTCCACGGATAGGGTACCCCGGTATTATTTGTTACCTATGTCTCCGGTATATACACTTTTACTATGCAGCAATCTTTGCAGCAATCTTTTTTTTCAATTTTTCTAATTCTTTTTCAACTCTATCTAATCTAGATTCTCGCTGTTCATTTTTTTGAATAGCCTCTCGAAGAAGTCTATTTGCCAGCGTTTGATATGGAATCCCTGTTTTTCTTGATATTTGTTTAAGAGAGCCTACTAAATCAGCATCAAAATGAATTGTAATTTTCACTTTATTAACTTTTGACATTTGCTTGCGAAGTTTTTTTGTACCTGCTTCGTCAACTTCTACGTCACTTAGTTTTGGTTCTTTCATGATATAACCTCCTAAATTTTCTCCATTCAGCTGAGCCAAATATTCTTATTTTTTGCCCCCTCTGAGTATATCGAGTAGTTAAAATTCGCCCACCCTTTAATCTCCCAACCCAATAGTACCTTTCTTCTTTCTTAGAATGTTTTCTATCTATCAGTCTAAATCCATTTACATCAAAGAAACATTCAGAAGCTTCTGTAAAATCAACGTCATGTTTTATTATATTTTCAACTTCTTTAGAGAAATCCCACTCAAACTCCATTGTTAAGTATTACCATATAAATATGTATAAGTAAATATATTTTAAAAGAAGAATGGAAGTGTGTGTTTTGGGGTGGGAGGACTCGAACCTCCAAATGCGGGATTCAAAGTCCCGTGCCTTGCCATTTGGCTACACCCCAGTGATTAAAGAACAACATCAAAACAACAAAACAATTCCCCAGTTTGAGAAGGTCCTTCGTGAGAATCCTTGAAAGATTACCTCAGGACTCGTTCTTTTGCACCTGACGTTGTGCAAAAGAACTTCGGCTACACCCCAGTGATTTAAAAAAACATTAAATCAACGAATTAAAATTCTTCTGAAGTTGAATCTTGAGCATCTTGTGCTTCATCTGCAGAAACATGGGCAGTGCCACTTGCTTTCATAGTTTCTTCATAAGCACTAATAATTTTAGTTTCAATTGTTTGTCTTGTTTCATTGTTGAGAGGGTGCGCTATATCTCTAAAGGCACCGTCTTTTCTTTTTTTACTTGGCATGGCAACAAAAAGGCCTTTTTGCCCTTTGATAATTTTAAGATCTCTTACAATGAAGCAGTCATCAAGTGTGATTGTGACGAAGGCTTTGAGTTTTTCTTCGTTGACTGGGAATACTTTAACTTCGGTGATTTCCATTTTCCCTCCTTATTCTTTTGATGCAAAATGGGTTACTAACTCAAAAATTCGTAACAACAGTCTTAAATCTTGTCAATGAAAGTGAGTCACCCTCCCTTAAATTCCCTCCCGTCGAGGGAGGGAATAAAGGAAGAAAGAAAGGAATGACAAAAAGAAAGAACTAATCATTTTTTTTAGGGATTTGTACAGTTGTTAAAAACTTGGTGTACAGCCCTCTTTGAACTCTGAAGAAATAAGTTTCTCCTTCCTTAAATTGAGAAACCATTTTTTCGACATCTTTGACAGTACGCACTTCTTTTTTATCAATATCAAGAATAATGTCTTTCTTTTGAAGATTGGCTGCTTCTGCAGGAGAACCTGATTCAATAGCTGTGATGACAACGCCTTCTGATTTTGGAAGTTCAAGTTCATTGGCTAATTGTTTTGTAATTTGTGCAACAGAAATACCGACTAGGTTTTCGGTTTTTTTGCTTTCTGATTTTTGAGCCAAGCGTTCATCTTTTCTTTCTTCGGTGACGACTTTAAATGTTTTCAATTTTCCGTCTCGGAGTACTTTAACATTAACTGTTATATTTGTACCCAGGCTTCCTACAAGTCGGATAAGATCACGGGTTGTTTTAATTTTATGATCGTTCACTTCAACAATAATATCCCATGCTTTAATTCCTGCTTTATCTGCAGGGTCTCCCTCAAAAATTTGGGTGACAACAACCCCATCTTGGTTTTCTGGAATATTAAACTTTTTTCTCATTTCATCTGTGATTTCTTGAATACCCACACCCAACCAACCACGAATGACTTTTCCCTCTTGAAGTTGGGGAAGAAGATCTTTAGCAATATTAATAGGAGTCGCAAAACCAATGCTTTGAGCATTTCTTAAAATAGCAGTATTAATGCCAACCACTTCTCCATGGGTGTTAATGAGTGGGCCACCACTATTGCCGGGGTTAATGGCTGCATCTGTTTGAATAAATGTATTGTAAGGGTGCTGAATGCCTTGATCGTCCAAAATTCTTCCTTTTGAACTCACAATACCTGCGGTGACGGTGTGACTAAAGCCAAAAGGATTGCCAATAGCCAAAACCCACTCTCCCTTTTCCAGCTTATCAGAGTCGCCTAGGGGTAAAAAATGAAGTTTTTTCTTGGGCTCTATTTTAATCAAAGCAATATCTGTTTGCTCATCTTTTCCGATAACTTTAGCATCGTATTCTTTATCATCTTTCTCGCCATTATCTTTGACTAAACGCACTTTAATTTCATCGGCTTCGGAGACAACGTGATTATTAGTGATGATATAACCTTCTTCATTAATAACAAAACCAGAGCCTAAACTTTTTTGTTTAAATTCTTTAAAGCGAGGTTGTCTTTCGCGATCTTGACGTGGTGTTCGTGGAACACCAAAGAAATCATCATTATTAAAAAAATCACCAAAAAAATCCCACGGTGAAATAAATTGTTGTTTCACCGTTGTTGTAGTGTAGATGTTCACAACAGCAGGTTCCAAATTTTTTGTAAGATTTTTAAAGAGATGCAGAAATTCTGAAACATGGGCTGATTTTTCTAAGCTACTTGTCTCTTCTTGTTTTTCTGTCCAGAGAGGTTTTTTAGTGGATTCTGCTTTTTGTGGAAACTCAACTTTGCAAGAAGCAATCACCAAAAATAGAGAAACGGCAATAAACAAAAAGGCAGGCATCCATTTTTTATATTTCATTGATTTTCTCCTTTAGTAGCATCGACATAACGCATTCTTAAATCGTAAAGAAAATTATCTAAAAGTTTTTCTTCATCTCTTGTGAGGTTACCTTTTGTTTTTTGTTTGATAAGGGCTAAAAGATCGATGTTTTGTTTAGCAGCGGGTAAATTTTTCTGATGTTTCCCTGTTGTAGGGTTGGGGGCTGCACCTAGTTCAACTAAAGCTGCGGAACCGAGAGAAAAAACAAAAGTTGCAAAGTTAATTTCTCCACCACTTTGTTCATCTTGTGGGCTTCCTTGAGGCTCTCCGAAGTGCATATCTTCTTTATTTTCTGTGTGGGAGTCGGGGACCCCTTCTCGAATATTGCCTTTGGAATCAAACCGTCTTTTATCATGAATTTTAACTTCTTCGTTTTCTTCTTTAGTTTTTTTATCAGTCATAAAATCTCCTTTGCTAGAAACGCATATTTTCTAAACGTTTAATTCTTTCTTCTGTAGATGGATGTGTACTAAAAAGATGAATTACACCCTTGCCTTTAAGAGGGTTTGAAATAAACAAATGCGCTGTTTGAGGGGATGCAGGAAGAGTAGCCTCTCTACTTATTTTTCGAAGAGCATTTGCAAGAGCATAAGGGTTGTGTGTTGTTTTAGCGCTTGCTTCATCAGCCAAAAATTCACGTGATCTTGAAACCGCTAATTGAATGAGCATAGCAGCAAGAGGCGCAATAATAGCTGTGAGAATGAGGGCAAAAGGATGAGGTCTGTCTCTATCTCCTCCTCCAACGCCAAAAATGGCTGACCATTTAGCAATATTAGCAATCATCATAATGGCTCCTGCTAAAGAGGCAGCAATCGTACTTACGAGAATGTCTCTGTTTTCAACATGGCCTAACTCATGCGCAAGGACACCCTCAAGTTCTTCTTCTGAAAGTGCTTCTTCAATGCCTTGTGTGACGGCAACAGCTGCGTTTTGTGGATTTCTTCCTGTTGCAAAAGCATTCAAGGCACGGGAAGGAATACGGTAAACTTTTGGCATAGGAAGATTTTTGATGTGAGCTAACTTTTGTACAACTTCGTAAGTTTTTTCAGAAGGGTCTATAGGTGTTGCTTTATAAAGTTTTAAAACAATTTTGTCAGAGTACCAGTAACTAAAAAGATTCATGAGAAGAGAGATGACGAAAAAGAGAATCATGCCATTTTGACCGCCTACTATGCCACCAATGGCGATAAGAAGACAGGTCAAGCTTGCTAAAAGAAGTGTTGTTTTTAATGTGTTATTCATAAAACTCCTTAAATTTTATACGTTTGTAAAAAGAAACGGGTTTACGAGCCCTTACTAATATAGGTATGCCTGCATCCCAAGTCAATGGATAGGAAGTCGCCTTCAAATGCTATCAGTGCTTCCTATGTAGAATTTGTCTGGGTGTAAGTACTCTTCAATCAGTTTTAAGGTTTCAGAATAAGAAAGAAGTTGAGTATATTTTTCTGGATTTAATGGAAGATCAAAAAGAACAGCTTTGCTCAAGAACAGGGGGCGTTTAAGAGAATTTGAAAACATATATTCTTTTTTGGTTAAAAACCTATTTTTAATCCATGTCCATTCTTTTTGTGGCAATTTTTTATTATAAAGATTTTTAATTGTGTTTTGAAATTGTTTAAGAACAGTTTTTTTTAATACTTCTGAAGAAATAAATTCAAAGGCAAAGAGTGAATCTTCAGGATAATCAAAAAAATAAGAATTAAGAAAATGAGGGTGATTTTGTTCTAGCTCATGCGTTAGGTACCCAAAAAGAGGAGCACTACTTGGGTTTTTAACACTTACAGGAAACCCAGCTGATAAATGTAAGTAGCGAGCGCCACTGTGCTCAGAGCTTTCTCGAATGAGTAAAGGAGGTGAGGGTGGGAAAAAGCTTTCTTTTTGAGAAACATTTTGTGACATTTTTTGAAAGTATTCCTCAATATGGGATTTGGCTTTAAGACTTGTCATATTTCCTGTGAAACAAACGAGCGTGTTTTGTGCAAAAATATTTTTTTCATAAAAACCAGCAAAGTCTTTTTCATCAAAATTTTCTTCAACTTTGATTTTTGAAAAACTCATTTCATGAAGAAGTGAAGAGGGTTTTGAAATAAAATAACTATTTGTTGCTTCAAAATATTTTTTTGCATTTTCAACATTTTGCTTTGTGAAATGAGGATGAAGAAAAATATCCGAGAGAAGAAAAATAAACTCTTTAATGTTATTTTCCGGTAAAGAAAAAGAATAACCTAAGTATTGTGGGTGAATAACGGGTTTAAGGGTTACATGAAGCCGAGTTAATTCTTCCTGAAGCGTGTGGGCATCAAATGTTTTTGTACTCTGAGTTAAAGTCAGTAGGAAGGTTTTTAAAAAATTTTGTGAAACATGGGTTGAAAGATTTTTAAAAAGAATTGTTCCATAAGTATAATCTAGACTTTTTTCTGTGAGAATAACGAGTTTTAATTGGTTTGAAAGTGTAAACTGCTCAACATTAATTTTTTCTTGGTTTTTATGGTTTTTAAAACGTATAAAATTTTTTGTGGAAGGAGTAAAAGCAGTTTCACTGTCTAGTTTAAGATTTGTTTTTTCAACTTGAGTTTGAATTGTGCTTTCAATGAGAGAATAAGAGGGGATTGTGTTTTTAATATGAAAATAAGTTTCATATAATTTTTTAAAATCCTCACTGGGCGTTTTAAAAACATCTTTTATATTTTGAAAATTTTCTTTTGTAGCCGAAAGAAGAGCTATTTCACGTGCTTGGGTCGTATAAGAAGAACCTAAACTTTCATATTCTTTTAGAAAACTTTCTAAGCCCCCGTCATAAATAGATTGAGGGATTGCTTTTTTAAGTTGTTCTATCGTTGCAAAAAGAAGAACGTGTGCCTTCAAAACATCTTCACCATTGAGGCCAAATTGAAATCCATAAAGAGTGTTGTTTCCTAAAGGAAGTTCAAAAGTATTTGTTTCAATCGCAATATCTGTTTTAGAGAGATTTTTCAAAAATGCTTGTTTCAAAATGTGTAAAGCAAGACTTGTTTTCAGTTTCAAAACTTTTTCGGGGCCTATGAAAGATATAATAAGCTCTGCATGCTTAGGTGTGATTTGTGCTTGCGCTTTGATGTTGGAAGATGAAGAAGGTGACCCAAGCAGGGGCGCCTCGCCTTGTTGAAGATGAGTGGCACGCTTTTCAATAAAACGAAGTAATCTTTTTGCATTAAAATCGCCTACAAAAGAAAGCGTGATGTTTTTTGAAGTAAATTTTTCTTTATAAAATTCAGTCAGGTTTTGTAAATTGATATTTTCAATTTCTTTATCAGAATAACGTTCTTTTCCAAGAAAAACTTTTTCTGTGAATGAAAAAAAATCATTATAATTTTTTATTTTAATATTGTGAGTCACTTTGTTTATTTTAGTTGGGTCAAGATATGGTTTTGAAAGAAGATCAAAAAGTATTTCCACGGCTACTTCTTTTTTAGAACTAGGACCTTCTAAATCTATTGTGAGATAATTTCCAAAGAGAGAGGTTTGAAGGGTGAGTTTATGACTATCCATATAATAGGGATCACTTCCTCTTAAAAGAAGCTTTTGAAAAGTTTTTGCATAGAGAAGTTCTTTGGCAGTTGGGGTAGAAGCACTTATTGGAATAAGAGTTGAAATACCTATTCTTGGTTTCAGACGATCTTCTTTAAGAAAAACTGTGAGTCCATTGGGAAGACGTACTTTCGAAACACCTTCTCCATTTTGTGGAAGGTGAAACCACGTGCAGGAAGAAAAAATCAAGACACATACTAGAAGCAGAATTTTGAAGGAAATCTTGAACATAGCCGTCTTTTCCATTCATAGTAAGTGATCAAAAATGCCTTGTCGAGTTTATGTCACACGCATTATATCTTTCACTTCATGGTTCGCGATTTAGGCTCTTAAAATGGTTACTATCTTTCGCTTCATGGCTCGCTGTAGTTGCCATATCGAATTCTTCATTATCCCGTAAGTGCTAAAGCACTGTCCGGGATGCACAGTTTTGAATATTTACAAATCGTGGGCTGCGCTTTATTTCCGCTCCAGATAGTAACCATTTTCTCACATAAACTCGAATGCAACATAAAGTTACCTAGTATGTTTTGAAGGCACATATAATCAAAAGATAGGGATAGTGCTTACAGAGGGTCGTGTCGGAAGGCAAGCTGGCTTGGTCCACATAGAATATGTGGCAGATTGACTGAGACGCGAGGCGCACTTTTTCGCAGGAAAAAAGTGACGCCGTACCCGAGGGAAGTACTATCCCTATCTTTTGTGCCCATTTTAAGAACCTAAGAACGAGCTATGGTGTGAAATATTAAGTGTTATCAAGTGGTTAGAAGTCATTGATAAGTTCTCACACAGTTTGTTCTGGCGATTTCATTGACGCTTATACCCTAAGATGCTAAAATTATTAGCATAGGGGTTGTGTTGGATTTTCCGTCCTTGAAGGAGTCCTAACATTTTATGAATACATTAGTTTTAGCCTTACTGGCACTCGGTGTGGGTGTGTTTTGGGCTAGCCTTCAATTTTTTAAGAAGGATGAGCTTGAAATTTACTCAGAAGAAAAGCTGGGTGAAGAGAAAACAAGAAAGACGCCTTCTCTTGTTTTTAAATTAGCCTTGCCTGTGATGAGCCGGTTCATGGTGCCATGGGTAAGAAATCTTAAAATTGATAATTTTAGAAAGAAAGCCAAAAGAGACATTATCTCTGCTGGAATGGAAGAAGAAATTGACCCAGATGAACTTTTTTCTTTTAAAATTCTTTTAGCACTTCTTTTTCCTACAGTTATTGGTTTTGTGAGTATTTCGTATGGTTATGGTTTTTCTCCTTTGGCACTCATTGTTGTTGCTTTTTACGGGTATATTTTTCCTTATCTCTGGATAAAATCAAGAATCAAACAACGCCATCAAGATATTCGTAGAGCCATGCCTTTTGTTGTTGATCTTCTTACTCTTTCAACAGAGGCAGGGCTTGATTTTATGGGTTCGATTGCTCGTGTTGTTGAAAAATCAAAACCAGGTGCTTTTGTTGATGAGTTGCGACGTGCTTTACATGAAATTCAATTAGGAACATCTCGAGCTGATGCTCTCCGAAAAATGTCATGGAGAATTGACATGAGTGAGGTGTCTTCTTTTGTGGCCGTGCTTGTCAGTGCAGATCAAATGGGGGCCAGCATCGGTCGTGTTTTAAGGGCTCAAGCAGATCAAATTCGAAATGAGAGATTTGTGAGGGCTGAAAAAATGGGAGCAGCAGCCGCCCAAAAAGTTTTATTGCCGCTTTTTTTCTTTATTTTGCCAGCGGTATTTCTCGTTATTTTTGGACCACTCGTTTTAAGAGTACTTCCAGATATTGGTGCTATTTTGGGTGGAGCAACTATTGGTGGTTAATGTTTTTTCGAATCGAAAATAAAAAAGAGGGGAAGATTGTGGCCGAGAAAGCAATGTTAGCCGATACTTTTTTTTCAAGATTGAAAGGACTTTTAGGTACAAAAAAACTAGATAAAGGGGAAGCACTTATTTTAGAGCCATGCCAAAGTGTGCACACTTTTTTTATGAAATATGATTTAGATATTATTTTTTTAAATAAAGAAAACATTGTTATTGGAGTGGCTGAACATCTTAAACCCAACAGACTTTCTGCATTTTACAGGCACGCATCCAAGGCTGTTGAACTTCCTTCTGGGAGTATTGTCGAGGGGAGAGTCACTGTTGGAGAAAAGTTGGAGTTTATACAAATATGATAAGACTTATTGTAAGAGAGGGTTTTTTAGAAAAAAAAGAGTTTTCTCTTCAAGATGGTACTTACATTTTAGGAAGAGATCCAACATGTGATCTTGTTTTACACGCCAACGGTGTTTCAAGACGACACGCAAAGATTGAAGTAAAAGGGCAGTATGTTGCTGTTTCTGATTTGGGAAGTTCTAATGGTGTTTTTATTAATGGACTTCAAGTACAAGAAAAAGAGCTTCACCAAGGGGATATTATTTCTTTTGCTAATGTTGCTTTAGAAGTGTCTTTACAACCTGTTTTTGTTCCTTCTCACGATTTAAGTAGCCCTCCTATAGGCCCCTATACAACCCCACCTGCACAAAAGAGTTTTCAATCAAAATTTAAAAAATGGTTTCATGAAAATGCTGAACGAGAGTTCAATCAACTTCTTCACAATGTTCATTTGAGTGTTATTTATGGAGGACTTTTTTTAGGTTTTGTAGTTGTTAATCTATTTTTTACTTTAGGGCCTTCTATTTCAGAGAGCCAACAATTTATTAAAAATGAAGCACATAAAAGAGGAAGTTTTCTTGTTTCACGACTTGTTGATTTAAATGAACAGGCTATCATTCATAATGATATTTCAAGAATTGATGTGAGCAACATTGACGAACTAGAAGGAGTTGTTTCAGCTGTGATTGTTCGTCCCTTTGTTGATTATGAAGGTAAACTCAGAGCTGAAATCATAGCCCCTATTCACAGAGCTGCTGCAATGGATATGGGTGAGCCTTGGCAGAAGAAATCACTTGGAAAAATTAAAGAGATCGTCGATACCGATGGAAATAAGAAAAAGATTGTTACACAAGATCAAAGCTTTTATGTGCATGAAATTGATGATCAAAAAATTCTTTTTTCAAAACCTATTTTTGAAACTGTGAGTGGGGAACAAAGCGTTGCTGCTCTAGCACAAGTTACATTAGGTGTTCCAGGGCTTAAGATAAACTCAACAACTTATTGGACGATGTTTACAAAAGCACTTCTTGCAGCTTTATTTTTAAGTTTTATTTTTCTTCTTCTTTTACAAAAATTAACAAAACATCACTTAAGCCTTCTTTATAAAAATATTTCTTCACCACAAGCTTTGGAGGGTGGAGTTATTAAATCACCCGTTAAGTTTGAACCTATACAAAAAATTGTAAATGCTATGAATGAGGCTTTAGATACTATTAAAAATAAAGCATCTTTAACAACAGAAAGCTTAACAGAAGACTATAACCAAGAAAAAATTGAAGCCCTTCTTAAAGCATCTCACGAAGGGATGGCCATTCTTGATTTTTCAAATAGGATTGTTGCTTTAAATCCACAATTTGAAAATTTTTTTCTCATTCCAGAAGGAAGTGCTCATTACCAAAATATTATGGATGTGATGGAAGATACTTCTTTAGTAGAGAGTATTTTAGAATTGGTGAAAAACCAAATTATCAAAGGTGAAAGGCTTACACGTCGTGATGGGCATGTGGTTGATGTTCAAGTTCAGTTTGTAAGAAATCAAAGAGGAAGTATCGAGTATTCTATTTTATCTGTGAGAGAGGTATTGGTGGCATGAGCCAAGTTGTAAAGTTTGAAAAATCACAATTGCTTCGAGAGCCTTCAGGTCATGAGGTACGTTTACACCTTGTTTCAGGACCTGAAGAAGGAACAGTTTATAAAATTACAGGGAAAAGTGTAAAGTTTGGAAGACATTCAGACAATGATATTATTCTTCAGGATTTGAAAGCTTCTCGATTTCATGCAGAGATGACGCTTATAGGGCATAGATATGTATTGCGTGATTTGAAAAGTCAGAATGGGGTTTTTGTAAACAATCAGAAGATTCTTGAATCAGAAGTGCGATCAGGAGATTTTTTAAGTATTGGAAACACTGTTTTTAAGTTTGTCGAGCATCTTCCATTGCCTATTCATAATGATGTCATGATTCACTTTGATGCTTCTAAGAGAAAGGAAGATAAAGTCCAGTTTAAAACCATTGCTGTCGTGGGTGGGTTCCTTATTTTAACTATTATCTTTATTAAAGTTTATTTTTCAGGGTCGCACATGAGAGAACCTTCAAGTATTGTAGAGCCGCAAGTCGTTTATGAACCCTCCATTTTTGAAACACCCACTCGGTTTGAGAGAGATGCTCAAACGTCCGATAAGAATGAAGAACAAGCAGAAATTCTCTATCACCAAGGATATCGAGAGTATTTTGCGGGCAATTATGAGCGGGCTATTGATTATTTTCAAAGTTCTCTAGCTTTGATGAAAAATCATCGCCTTGCGAATATTTATTTAAAAAATAGTTATAAAAAACTAGAGGATGAGGTGAAGTACAGATTTGAGGTAGGAAATACGTTTCTTGCAGCTCTTCAATTTAAAGAAGCAGAACGTGAGTTTGAAAGAATTATAGAGGTTTTAAATTTTTATCCTGAATCGAAGGTTTACCAAACGTACTATTTCAAATCGAAAGAATATTTAAAAAACATTGAGAGTCGTTTGGCTTTAGAAAAAAAGGGTTATTATTAAAATGAAAATCATTGTTTTTAAAAATGATGAAATTGTTTTAGAAAAAGTTTTTGATGGGGAAAGTGTGTCTCTAGGACGCGCTTCCGATAACGATATTGTTTTAGAAGCACCTCATATTTCAAGGCATCAAGTTACAATTACTTTTAAAAATGGAGAGTTTCTAGTTGAAAATAGAAGCTCTGTAAAAAAACTTATTTTTGAAGGAAAAGGTTTTGAAACCTTAAAACTTAAATCAAAAGAAAGTTTTAAAATTTCTCCTTATGAAATTCAGCTTATTCAAAAAGATGTTATTACACATCCTCTTGAACGGAATGATTCCCGCGAAGAGAGTCAAGAAACTTTGCCTGTTGGATTTAATGATGCTGGCTCTGAGCATACACATATTAGTGAAACAAGTTTAATGGGTGTTTTAGAGCCCGTTTTTGGCAGTCCTGTTTCAAAAAAACAAGAATTGCGTTCTCAAGATGTTTTTACTATTGGAAGAGCTTCTTCAAATATATTACACATAGAAGACCCGCAACTTTCTCGCCACCATGCACAGATTGTTTTCGAGCATGGAAAGTTTTATATCGAAGATTTAGTAAGTGAAAATGGCACATTGGTTAATGGAACGCGCATTACTAAACATGAACTTCATACAGGAGATGTTATTAAATTAGGGGATGCAGAGTTTCAATTTAAAATGATTGATAAAAGATTTTATGGTGTGCCAGCTCCTTCTCATTACCTCCCCCCACAACCTTATGAAATGGTAGGATTGAGAAAACCCCAAAAAAAATCGAGAAAAGTAGCTCTCACAGCGCTTTTCTCTCTTTTAGTGCTTTGTATTTTATATCTTTTTCTTGGTCCAGAAAAGAAAGAGCAAGGTCCTCAACCTGCATCTGAAATACATTCCCAAGGTGTAAAATTTGAAAATCTGGCTCATGAAGAAAAAACAAAAATAACAGAATCGATCACAGAAGCTTTACGGCTTATGAACGAAGGTGATTTTTTAGGGGCTATTAACATTTTAGAAAAGATTCGTGCTCGAGTTCCTGCTTATGAAAAATCAAATGCTCTTTTAGCTCAAGCAAAAAAATTCTATCAAGAAAGAAGAGTCGAGGAGAGCAAACAGAAAGAAAACTTGACTCAAGCTCTTCTTCAAGCAAAAGAGGGGATTTCTTTCGAGGTTTCTACAGCCATTCAAAACTATAGAAGAAGGCAGTTTCAAGAGGCTTTAGAATCCATTGATAAAGCATTGGAACAAGACCCACAAGGTGAGATTGCACCACAAGAGATTGCTCAAGCAAAAGAGCTTAAAAAGATTATTCTTCAAGAACAAAGCAGAAAAGAAGAGATAAAAAATCAAAAAGAAGAACTCAAAAAACAAGAAGCACAAATTAAAAGTTATATGAATAGGGGAAGCGTGAGGTATGCACAAGGTGACTATGTTAAAGCGATTGCATACTGGCAAAAGGTAACAAATTATAAAGAGCCTTCTTTTAAAAAATATGTTTCTCAGGCTGAAAAAAATATTAAAGAATCTGCGTCGCATATTTTAGGAAGTTTTATAATGATGACTCAAAGCTTAGATCAAGAATTTGAGACACTTTTTCCACGTGGAAGAGCTTTGGCAGAGGCCCCAACTGTTGATCAATTATCTGAATTGCGTCGTAAATACGTAGATGTGCACGAAAAAGTTCCTGAAGTGACAGCTGATTTACGTCTTCAAAAAAGAAAAATAGAAGAAAAACTAGAAATATTAAATAAAGAACTGAATGCTCACGCACAGAACCAGTATTACCAATCACTTCTTTTCCAAAGCCAAGGCAATATGGGAGAGGCGGTTCGAGTATGGAAAGAAATTGTAACTCGCTATGATATCAAAAGTGAGTATGTCAAAAAAGCAGAAGAAAAATTAAGGAAGTATGGAAAATGAAAATACTCTGGTCAGCACATACAGTAGAAGGAAAAAGAAAGTTTAATGAAGATGCTTATTATGCAGACTCTGAAAAAGGGCTTTTTATGCTTTTAGATGGTATGGGTGGCCCTGGCTTTGGGGAAGAGGCAACAAGAAGGGTTTCTTTTTATGTAGCTGAATTTCTAGAATCTATGATGGAAAATGAAGAGGCTACTTGGCCTTATGAGCGGTTAGAGAAGTTAACACTACAGGAAAATATTTTAAGAGTGGGTTTTCTTTCGGCTAATGAAAGGCTTTATAAGGAAGCACTACAAGAATATCAAAAAGAGGTGATGGGCACTTCTCTTCTTATTGCTCAAGTTAAAGGAAGAAAACTTATTTTAGGGCATGCGGGTACTTGTCATGCCTATCTTTTAAGAGATGGATATTTATCTGAGCTTACGGAGGATCATTCTTACGCAGCAGAAAAACGGATTGTTCCTTTACGAAGCGAAAAAAATATTTCACTTTCTGTTTTAGGCTTGCAAGAAAAACTACCCAAAGCTCAGTTTAAAGAAAAAACTCTTAAAAAAGGTGATCGAATTCTTTTAGTAAGCGATGGAGTGTCGTTAGTTGTGAGCAATCAAGAACTTCAGAGGATTCTTAATAAAAATTCTCATGATCTTCATGCTTTTTGTGAAGAGATGACTTCTTTAGCCGAATCTCGAGATACTTCCGACAACGCCACTGCCTTCATCCTTGAAGTAGGGGATTAAAGAATCATTTTTATAAAATGCCCAATAGCATAGGCAAGAGTGGCAGCACCCCCACCTAAGAAGAGAGTTTCGAAACCAGAAATAAGAGGTGGATGACCTAAGTCTAAATACCTTCCTTTGAAATAACCTAAAAGATAAAAAGTAATGAATGTCATAACAGCACTCACTGTGTAAATTTTTGGAATTTCTATAAAATAAGAAGCAAGAAGTGGGAGAAGGGGAATAACCCCCACAAAACAAAAAGAAATAAATGTTGCTAATGCTGATTTAAGTGGATGTGGGTTTTCGATTCTTAATCCAAGTTCTTCAACAAGCATGGTATCAATCCATCTTTTTTCATCTGAAGTAATTGTTTTAACAATGTTATCAAGTGTTACACCTTCAAACCCTTTTGCTTTGAAAATTTGACGCACTTCTTCTTTTTCACCTTCAGGGATAAGCTCGATATGTTTTTTTTCCATTTGTCTGGCTTTTTCTATGATTTCTTGATCTGACTTAGAGCGAAAGAAGTTGCTTACTGCCATACTAAAACCATCTGCTACAAGGTTTGCCACCCCTAAGATAAGAGCTACTTCAAGTTGTAATCTGGCCCCTACAACCCCAGCGATAACAGCAAAGGTTGTGACAAGGCCATCAATAGACCCAAGCATAAAATCGCCAAGATAACTGGGTTGTGCTTTTTCAGAAAGTCTTTTTTGGATAGCATGATGGGTATGCTCATGCATAAGCTCTTTATCTTTCATTTTTTCTGACATCCCACTCGCTCCTATTTTTGAAGTATAGCATATTATAAGAGGCCCACATTAATCTAAAAAAAGATCTGGTTGAAGTGGGTTTTGAGGATTCACAGCGTATTTTGAAAAATCTTTGACACCTTCTTTTTTTAAAACGTCTTCATCTAAAAAGAAGTTGCCAGTGCATTCTTTTGAGTTTTTTGTAAGTATGGCATAGGCAGCGTCTGCAACTATTTCTGGTGTTCTTGAGCATTGTACCATTTCTTCTCCACCCAAAAGGTTTTGAACGGCTGCTGTTGCAATCGTTGTTTTTGGCCACAGAGCATTAACCGCAATTTTAAAAACTTTAAACTCTTTTGCCATTCCTAATACACACTCGCTCATTCCATACTTGCTCATCGTGTAAGCAAGGTGAGAGGAAAACCAATGTGGCATAAGATTAAGGGGAGGAGAAAGATTAAGAATATGTGGATTCTCACTTTTTTTAAGATGGGGGATGCATTTTTGAGAGCAAAGATATGTGCCTCTGACATTCACTGCAAACATAAGATCAAATTTTTTCATAGGTGTGTTGAGGGTGTTTGTAAGATTGATAGCGCTGGCATTGTTTACAAGAATATCTATTTTTCCAAAGGTAGTAAAAGTTTTTTGAACGGCCAGCTCTACTTCTTCTTCAAAGCGAATATCGCAAGCTAGCGGAAGTGCGGTACCCCCTCTATTTTCAATTTCTTCAGCAGCTGTAAAAATAGTACCTGGTAGTTTTGGGTGTGGGTCTTTTGTTTTTCCAATAACTACAATTTTAGCTCCGTCACGGGCTGCTTTAAGGGCTATGGCAAGGCCTATGCCACGGCTTGAACCTGTAATAAAAAGTACTTTGTCCTTTAACATTTGATATGCCTGATGTTAAAAGTTCTTTCATCTTCTTGTAGTTTTATAAGAAGTATTTTTTTAACAATAGGTAAAAGATTTTTTTTATTTTTTGAGATGAAAGTTTTTAATTTTTGAATTGTTTCTTTGGTTCCATAGGTAGGCGTTAAATTGAGTGTATAACTTTGCATGAATTCATTACTTTTATTGTGAGATAAAGGAACAATGTTTTTAAAAATGTCATCTGCACATTGAAGGTGAGTTTCTTCAATAGCTTCGCCACGAAAGAGATGTTCCATAATGACTTTTTCTTCCGCTAATTTAAGATTAGAGTTTTGATTAAGCAATCTTTCAAAATACTTCTTCTTGTTGCTGAGAAGGGGAAGGGATGCTTTAGCCCCCAGAACACTTTGTTTTCCCCGTTCGGATGGGTCTTTGAGCTCTTCTTTTTTTCTTAACTCTTCAGCGTTTTTCCAATTTTCTTTGTGGAGTTGTGTTATAAGCCCCCAACGTCTGTCTTGGTCTATTTCATAATTTTTAAGTTTGAGGGCGCCTTCAAGTAAGTGTTCAAGCTTCTCTTGTGAGGTTAAAGTTTTTGCGCTTGCACAAAAACGATCCAGCCACAGTTTTTGAAAATCAGAACCATCTTCTGCTTTTTCAAGGTTTTCCCACAAAAAGTGTTCAATTTTTTCTCTATAAATGTTTCGTTCTTCTTCTTTTTTGGGAAGATAATGATAACAAGAAGAAATTTTTTGAGAAACTTTTGTTGCAATCTTAATATCTTTTTCCTTTCCAAGGTTTAGAAGCACAAGATCTAAAAACTCTTGAGGTGAAAAAAGGGCGTCTCTTACCATTTCCCAAAGGGATTGCCAGAACATCATGCGGGTTTGCACATCTTCAATTTTTGAAAGATGGTTTTTTGCGTTGTGAACGGTTGTTTTATCAAGTTTAATTTTTATAAAATCACAATCTCCATAATTTGGATAAATCATGAGAGGTTGTTTTTGTCCTTTAAGTGCAGAAATCACAGTTCTTTTTTTATTATAGGTGAGAGGTAGGGCTTTTCTTAAAACAACACTTCCTTTTTTAAGATCATAGAGTCCTATTTGTGTTTTGTGCGTTCGAAGTGTTCTATATTTTTGTGGTGCTGATTGAATAAGTTCAAAAGAACTGATTTTTCCCTTTCTGTTTGTAGAATATTTTACTTCAATCGTATTAAGACTTGCTTTTTTAAGCCATTTTTTTGTCCATCTTTTAAGATCTTTTCCGGAGGCTTTGGCTAAGGATGAAATAAAATCACGCATCATTGTGTTTTTGAAAGCATATTTTTTGAAGTAAGCACGTAGTCCATTTCTAAATTTTGTAGGGCCTAAGTAAAAAGCAAGTTGTTTTAAAACAGAAGCCCCTTTGCCATAGGTAATGCCATCAAAGTTTGCAAACGCTTGTTGGGTGTCAGAGGCATTTGTCACAATAGGATGTGTTGTCACCCACTGATCTTCAAGATAAGCCCACTCTTTAATGCGGGCATAAAAATCTTTCCATGCATGTTTAAACTCAGTTCCTTCTCCTGCACACAAAAAAGAAATATAAGTAGCAAAGCTTTCGTTGAGCCAAAGATCATCCCACCACTTCATAGTGACAAGGTTTCCAAACCACATGTGTGCCATTTCATGAAGAAGAGTTTCTGCTAAACTTTCTCTTTGTTGATAAGTGAGTTCCCCTCTTGAAAGATAAGCTTCGTTGAAGGTAACGGCTGCAACGTTTTCCATAGCTCCCATATTGTAATCAGGACAAATAATTTGATCGTATTTGTGAAAAGGATAAGGATAATCAAAATATTTTTGAAAGAATTCAAACCCTTGTTGAGTCAGTTTAAACCAGTCTTGAACAGGTACATAGTTTGACATAGAGTGCCTGGCAAAAAGTCTTAAAGGAATTTTTCCTGCTTCGTCTTTCCACATTTTGTAAGGGCCTGCATGGAGAGAGAAAATATAGGTGCTAAACTTTTCTGATTTCGGAAATTTCCAAAGTTTTTTATTTTTTGAACTTTTTGTGACAGATTTTTCTGTAGTTGAGGAAATAACATGCCACTCTTCGGGTGCGTCAACGTAGAGAGAATAAGTTGCTTTAAGATCAGGTTGATCAAAGCATGGAAACATGTGATTGGCTTCAAAGGGTTCAAAATCAGAATAAACATAAACTTTTTGGTCTTCTGGGTCTTGAAAACGATAAAGCCCGTTTCCTGTTTTGCTGTAATCTCTTTGAAACTGAATAGAAATAATGTTGTGTCTGTAAACGAGAGGTTTGGACGGAATTTCAATGTAAAAATTATTGTAAGTAGGTTTTAAAATTTCTTCATCGTTTACAAAAAGTCGAAGTACTTTTCCGTTATCAAAATCAACGGTTAAAGGATAGGTGCCATCTTTAAGAAAAAAGTGAATATCAACACGGCCTGAAAAGTATGGCTTTTTTTCGTCCAAACTCATATCAAGGTCGTAATGAACGTTTGAGATAAGAGATGAACGAAAAAGGGCGTGATCTTGAGTCATGTAAGGCCCCGGTTTTCTTTTGATTTTTAATCTACCCATAACCTATTGTAAATACTTGTGAATTTTACTCAAGTCAATGCCTTGCCATTGACTAGATTTTAGTTTTGTTAAGTATTTAACCAAAAATGCACAACCTGCTGAAAACACATGTAAAAATAATGAAATCACGAGTATTTTGTCTATTTTTTAAACAAATGTCAGTGTTTTAGTCCCAGGTTAAAATAGAAGAATATCTATTAATTTTAATGAGTTAGCTTTATGGCATAGAGCTTGCTCTTTAAATAAGTGAAGCAATACAAGGCCACCATAAAGGGGGGCCAGATTGGAGAAAAACCAAGAAATTTGGTATACTTAGGTAAGAAGATTGGGGAGTTCCTCTCAAGAATCCTTGTCTGTATCTAAGTTAAAAAAACAGAGGTCCCTGTTTCAAGCAGGGATGATAGGAAATAAAGGGAGGCTATCGTTATGTTAAAAAGATTTTTCACAGAAGAAAAAGGTCAATCAGCTACTGAATATATCTTGATCGTTTCTGTTATTGTCGGTGTTGTTCTTGTTGTAGGACGAGTTTTTAAAGACCAGCTTCAACAGATTGTCGGAAACGTTATGGGTCAAGTTCAAAAAAGCGCCCAATCATTTATGGGTGGCGGCGGTCAATAATTATTTTTTGAAGGTCGAAAATCAAAAAGTAAGTTAAGGAAAAAGGAAGAGTCCACATAAAAAGGGCGCTTCCTTTTTCTAGGGTTTTGTTCATATGGTACGTTTGTGGAAACAATTCCTAAAAGATGAAAGTGGTCAAACGGCCACAGAATACATTCTTGTCATCGCTATTCTCTCGCTTTTTATTATTAAAGCGCTCGGTTTTTTTCGCGAAATTTTTTTAGAAGCAACACCTCAATTTGCAGACATCATTGAAGATGATTTGAAAACAGGAAGGGGGTTTGGAGAATAATGGTTTTTGATATTCCGAGTTCTGTAGGCATTATTCTTCTAGCTACTACTTTGTTTTGCGTTATTACAGATTTTGTCAACGGAAAAATTTATAACTCTGTGACTTTTTCTATTATAGGTGTGGGTCTTTTATACCACAGCTTTTTTGCACAAGGTCATGGTTTTCAATTTTCAATTTTGGGCGTTGCGCTTGGTTTTGCTCTCTTTTTTTCATTTTTTGCTTTGCAAGCTATGGGGGCAGGAGATGTTAAACTTCTTATGGCTATAGGAGCTTTAACAGGGTGGCGCTTTACTTTAGGGGTAGCCATCCTTTCATTTTTAGCAGGGGGGGTGATCTCAATCTTCCTTCTTATAAAACATGAAAGGTTTAAAAAAACTTTGAAATCAATAGGAACACTTTTGTGGACGATGGTTGTTCCAGAAATGAAAATGCAAACACCAAAGATTGAAGATTGTCTTTTGTCTCCTTTTGCTTTGCCACTTTTTATTGGAGTGGTTCTTCAATATTTTAAATTTATCGATATCGTTTCTCTTATGTGGAAGTTTTAAAAATGAATGAAAAAGGCCAAACCATTGTTGAGTATGTTCTTGTGTTGGCGATGAGCACAATGATTATTGTCATAGTTTCAACCTATTTTCAAAAACCCCTTGGGCAGATTTTAGGTTTCTATCAAACAAGTATAGAATCGCTTGTTCGTTCTGGAGATCTTAAATATGGAACACCCAGTGGGGATAAAGAAAAGCAAGAAGCTCCTCGGTTGAGGCATCAAGCTTTTAAGGAGTTTGCGAAATGAAATTGTTGCGAAGCTTAAGTTCTTGGAATGGCATAATAACAACTTTGGTTCTGAGTAGGGAGGGTATTTACCCAATCCCTACTCTCTCATGGATACGTGTCATTGCGAGTGCAGCGAAGCAATCCCCTAGAATTCTTAAAAGAATTCTAGGAGATCACCACGGTTCATTTCATGAACCTCGTGATGACAGAAAAGCTGAAAAGGGGCAGGCGTTGACTGAATTTTTGCTTATTTTTATTTTACTTCTTTTTTTAATTCTTCTTCACTTTCAAGCTTCCATGAGTTTTGTTTCAAGTTCCTATATGAACTATGTTTCTTTCATGGGGGCTCGTACCAATATGGTGAGTGGAGAAGATCGTGCCCGGGCTGTTATTGAAAACATGTTAGGGCCATCTGAAGCAGGTTATCTAAGCCCTTTTGCTAGAGCAGAAGAAGCTCGGGTTACAGAAGGTGGGGTGGGTATTCCTTATAAATCCTATCTTTATATTCCTATTTTAAGATTTCAGGGACAAAAGGAAATGAATTTAGAAGCTACAACCCCTATGCGAAGAGAACCTGATTCTAATGCCTGTGGAAATCTGGAGCATGACAATGGGTGCTAACAATCTTTATCTTTTTGTGAAATACGCCGATAAGCTCTCGGGATGTATTATTATGAAGTTTCGAAGTTATGTAAAGAAATGGTCTAGCATGTCCATGAGCACGGGGCAGTCGGCTATTGAATTTGTCTTTGTTGTTCCTGTTTTATTCCTATTGCTGTTATGGACGTTTCAATTTTTTTACGCGATCCACACATCAAATGTGAACCAAAAATATGCGAGAGAAGAGCTTATGAAACAAATAAATCACCACAGGGATTTAAGAAACTCATCGGCTCCCGGGGTTGCACAATATGATTTTGAAAATGATGGGTACTTCCTCTCTGAGAGAATGCCGCATATGGAAAAAGATATTTATAGAAATCGTTTTTCAAACGGAAAAACTTTTTTTGCAGTGAGTGTGACAGGTACACCTGAAGGAAGCGATGTACCGCAAAGAATTGTAGGAGAACCGAAGGTCAACGAAAAAGGTGAAATGGATCAAAAAAATATTTTAAAAGTTTATACGACGGTCGGAATTTGTCGTGATGAGGAATGTAAGTAAAGGGGAAGGTTAAATACATGAAAAATTCAAAAGCTGTTATTATTTCAGGTTTATTAGCTGCAGTTTCAGTAGGGTTGCTTTATCTATGGGTTCAGCAAAAAACGGGCCCAAGCCTTGGAGAAACAGCAGAAGTTTATGTTATGGCAGGAGATGTAGGAGAGCTTGTTTCTATTGATGAAACGATGGTGCGAAAAGTGGCGTTACCTAAAAAATATATTCAACCAGGTGCGCTTGATAATTTAAATGTGATTATTGGAAGTATTGCTCGTGCCCCAATACAAAAGGGTGAACAAGTTCTTTTTACAAAGCTTTATTTAAAAGGGCAGCAAAATATTAATCTTTCCAGGCGTGTTTCAAAAAACAGCCGTGCTATTACGATTCCTGTTTCAGATGTTCATGGGGTCGCTAAGCTTATTCAACCCGGAGATCGAGTTGATGTTGTTGTTTCTGTTGATTACGGCGAGGGAGATCGTGAAGTGCGCGAAGTAAAAACAGCTATGCAGGATGTTCTTGTTTTAGCAACAGGGCAATACATTGATTCAAACATTCCTTTAGAAAGACATGTTGATGAAGTTACAGGTGCTATTAAAAGACAAGATTTAAGGCAAGAAAGGTACCGAAGTGTCACTTTAGAAGCAAACCCTGAACAAGTTCAAAAACTTGTTTTTATGATGACGGCAGGGGAAGGGCTTATTTTCCTTTCTTTAAGAAACCCGTTGGATCGAGATTTTACAAGCATGGGAACAGCAGATCATGACACAGTATTGGGGCCAACGAGTAAAAGAGGGTCTCGAATTCGAATGCAGCGTCGACCTTTATGGCAGGAGTTTTAAAAAAGGATATTTTCATGAGAACTTATAAAATAAATAACACAGTTAAGTTCTTGAAATGGCTAGTTTACATAAACACGAGCTTAAGCAAGCACACTATTCGTGACTATGTGAAGAAATGGTCAGTGTTTGGAGCGGAAGTAAAGCGCAGCCCACGGTTCGTAATAAAAAGAATATCGATCCTTTGGCTGAAGCCTCTGGATGACAAACTACAGCGAGCCATGAAGCGGAAAACACTGCCATTTCAAGAACCTAAGCTGCAAAATACATTATTGCTGTTGATAACCTTTTTTTTACTAAGCATCTCAAGTATGAATACCGCTTTTTCGAAGACGGAAGAGAAGGTGGATATTCCTACTGTTTATCTTAATTTTACAAACAATATTCCAAAGTTTCGCCGTGTTGATTTTTCCATTGGTAGAGTTGTTCCAGCAGATAGAAATATTGCAAATGGGCTGATTCCACCAGGGCAAAAAGTGCCAAGTCTTATTCACTTTATTCCTAAAACACCCGGGCTTACAAGTATTACTGTTTACGATACCAAAAATAACCCACGTATTGTTTACCAAATTACAGTTCTCTCCAAAGATCAGGGGGCTATTATTTCTGAACTCAATCAACTCTTAGGAGAAGTCGAGGGTATTCAGATAAGCCCAGTAGGTACTAAGGTCGCTATTGGTGGAGAAATTATTTTGCCTCGTGATTTAAGAAAAATTATTTCTGTTATAGGTCAAGTTGATAAAGATAAAGATTATAAAGGTAAAATTATTTTAACTGCAGCTCTTTCAGATCTTTCAAAACAACTGATTGCTAACATGATTATGAGAGAAATTTCAGAAAATGAAGCTCTTAAATCTGTAGCCGCCAAGGTTTATGTAAAACCTATTAAAAATAATTTTCAACTCGTAGGTATTGTTGATACCGATGATCAAAGAAAAAAAATAGAAACCATTGCTTTTGAATTCATTCCCGATTTTTATAGAGAGCCTTCTCAATTTAAAGAATTTGAAATTCAAATGCCCTTACCACGAATTGTAAACTTGATCGATTTAGCGCCTGAAAAGAAAGAAGCACCTAAAGCGCCCACACTTTATAAGATTACAGCTCGTTATGTTGAGATGAATAAAAACTATCTTCGTCAGTTTGGTATTGATTGGGGACCAGGGTTTGTGGATACCTCAAAGCTTGAGGTCGATTCTGAAAAGGTAGGTGTTATTGGAGCTGTCACAGGAACAATAAATAGCCTCATTCCAAAATTAAAAACGGCCAAGGAATTAGGTTTAGCGCGCGAACTTCAAGCTTTTGAAATTCTTATAACTGAAGGAGAAAACGGCATTATTTCTAATGTAACGAATATTCCTTTTCCTGTGATTGGCGAAAGAGGGCAAGAGGGCACCGAGTTTGCTCCGACAGGTTTAGATGCAGTCGTCAAACCAAATGCTATTGGAGATAAAGCCAATAATGTTAAATTAGCACTTAAGTTCAGTCTTAAAACATTAGCTGGTTTCGTCAATGCTAGACCTTCTATTACTGAAAACAAAATGGATACAACCATTACTCTTAAACCAGATCAAAGTGCTGCTATTGGTGGTTTAGTGACGGCAAGTTTAGGAAAAGAGTTTAATAGAATGCCTAAAGCAACACAGGAAATATCAGATCCTATTTTTAGATTACTTCGTTCTAAAGCGTTTCGAGATAATAAGTCTCAATTTGTTATTTTCGTGACTCCTCAGATCATGACAGATGTCAAAGTGAATGCTGAGGCTTCTACTGTTGGAGATAAGTTTAACATCAAGTTACCTGAGGCTATTAAAGATGATCCGGGGTTAACGGAGAATTAATTCTGGATCCCCGCCTTCGCGGGAATGACAGAGGTTGTCAGTGAAGATCGCCACGGGTTCTTTCCAAGAACCCTCGCGATGACAGAGAGGATTTACGGGAGTAACGGTGGCCATGAAGCATATTGTTAGTATTTTTGGGGGGAAAGATGGCGTTGGCAAATCTGTTTTTGCCGCCAACTATGCGTGTACCTTTTTAAATAATCAAAGAAAAAGAACACTTCTTATTGATCTTGATGCAGAGCGCTGTGGTGATCAAGGGCTTATTTTTGCAACAGCTTTTCCTAAAACTCTAGCACAATATTCAAGTGGAGAGCGTGCAGATCTTCAAGCTATTCAAGGTTGTATTGTAAAACATTCGGGGGGTGTAGAGATCATTCAGGCTTTCCGGGATCAATATGAAAAGGCTCAGTTAAGTCCTGCTTTTTTCGATAAAATTTTAAGAGAACTTCATCGTCATTATGATCTTATTGTCATTGATGGGGGTGCTCAGTTTGATCCTCTTGTTATTAAAGCATTTGAAGTTTCTACAGCACTTTTCCTTGTGACAAATCCAGATGTGCTCACACTTTCTCAAACTAAAAAAACATTAGAAAAACTTCACTCACTTCTTTTTCCAAAAGAAATGATTAAAATTATTTTGAACAAGTACAGCAGTGAAGCACTTATCTCGCCTCAGATGGTTCAAAAAAATTTAGGCTACCCTTTGTTTGCTGCCATTCAACAAGACGACAGAACGTGTTCCTATGCTCTTGCCAAAGGGCAACCCTTTGCTCTTTATCAAACTCGTACAGGGGTTGCGCAATCATTTATTCAATTTGATCAGGTGCTTTCTCAAAGAAAAGTTTTAGAAGGGTTGCAATCTCTGAAAAAGCCAAGGGCTTCTTTTCAGATTCAAGAGAACATGGAAGAACTTAAAGCAACAGGTACTGAAGGCAGACAAGTTTATCAAAGAGGTTCACGAAGAAAAGTGTCCCAAGATCCGCGAACACTTTTAAAGCTTCAGATTCATGAACAACTTGTTGAAACGCTTAATTTAAAAAAAATGGATACAGCTGAAGTTGAAGCAGACCCACATAAAAAAGAACAGCTTCGTGAAAAAACAAAAAAGGCTGTTTTAGAGTTGATCGATAAACATGATTTATCGTCCTATACACACGAAGATAAAAAGACTTTGGTTGGGGAGATTTTAGATGAAGCTTTGGGTTTGGGACCTCTTGAAAAACTTCTTCAAGATGAGGAGGTGAATGAGATCATGGTCAATTCCAGAGATCAAATTTATGTTGAAAAGGGTGGAAACATTACTTTAACAGATCTTTCTTTTACCTCCGACAATCAGTTACTTACAGTTATTGAAAGAATTGTAGCTCCTTTAGGAAGACGTATTGATGAACAAACTCCTTACTGTGATGCGAGATTACCTGACGGCTCTCGTGTGCATGCTATTATTCCACCACTTTCTATTCAAGGGCCTATGATTACTATTCGTAAATTTTCCAAAATACCACTTCAGGTGAAAGATTTGATTCGCTTTGATTCTTTTACAGAAGATATGGCTGCTTTTTTTAAGGCGTGTATTGAAGCACGTCTTAATATTGTCATTTCAGGGGGTACAGGAACTGGTAAGACGACACTTCTCAATGTTCTTTCTTCTTTTATTCCACAGCGAGAAAGAATTATTACCATCGAAGACTCAGCTGAGTTGCAGTTAAAACAACCTCATGTAGCGCGTCTTGAAGCCCGACCTCCTAATATTGAAGGAAAAGGGGCTGTGACGATTCGCGATCTTGTTAAAAACACTTTGAGAATGCGCCCTGACCGTATCGTTGTTGGAGAGTGCCGAAGTGGAGAAGCACTCGACATGCTTCAAGCGATGAATACAGGTCATGATGGGTCACTCACAACAATTCACGCGAACTCGCCCAGGGATTGTCTTTCACGTTTGGAAACCCTTGTTATGATGGCTGGAATGGATCTTCCAAGCCGTGCTATTCGTGAACAAATTACTTCTGCCATTGATATTATTGTTCAAATTTCGCGTCTTTCTGATGGGTCTAGGAAGATTACAAAAGTAACTGAAGTGACGGGTATGGAAGGGGATGTGATTACCCTTCAAGATATTTTTGTTTTTAAGCAAACGGGGCTTTCAGCAGACAGAAAAGTACAAGGTGTTTTCACAACAACAGGTTTTGTGCCCCGTTTTGTTGAAGAACTTAAACAAAAAGGAGTTCATTTACCAGAGGGGTTATTTAATAAATAATTATACTCAAGGTCATCCCCGCGAAGGCGGGGATCCAGGATTTCTAGATTCCCGCTTGTGCGCTGAGCGCTAGTGCGGGAATGACAGAAGGGGACTTATGGAACTTGTCATAGCTCTCATATTTGGACTGGCTGTTTTTTGGTTTATCTTTTCCAACTTTGAAGCGTTGGAAAAGAAATTTTCCTTTTCTCTTTCAGAAACGGTTGATCAAACAGTTTCTGAGCTTGATACACTTTTTATTGAGATGAAGCCTCGACAAGTTTTTTGGTTTTATGTTTTAACGGGAAGCATTGGTTTTTTATTTTTCTTTTCAATGCTTTTACCCCATTGGATAATAGGCTTCATTGTAGGTTTCATGTGGGTTTTTTTTTCATTTCGTCTTCCCAAAATTGTGATTCATATTTTAGTTCGTAGGCGTGTTTCAAAGTTTAACTCACAAATGATCGATGGGCTTACTCTTTTATCAAATGCTTTAAAATCAGGGCTTTCGATTGTGCAAGGTATTCAGGTTGTGGTGGATGAAATGCCCAATCCTTTTTCAGAAGAATTTAATCTTGTTCTTTCTCAACAAAAGGTGGGTGTTCCGCTGGACGAGTGCTTTACGAAATTAGCTGAAAGAGTTCCTTCTGAAGACGTTGAGATGTTTGTCACAGCTATTGTTATTTTAAGAGAAACAGGGGGTAATCTTTCTGAAACATTTGATACGGTTGTTCACACCATTCGAGAAAGAATTAAGGTTGAGAAAAAAATTGGTTCCATGGTTTTTATGGGTGTTATGCAGGGTGTGATTGTGACAGCTATTCCTTTTTTTCTTTTGGTTTTACTTTATGTCATTGACCCACAGCATGTGACTATTCTTTTCACTAATGTATGGGGGTATGTCATTTTGGGAATCATGCTCTTTATGCAGCTTATAGGTGGGTTAATGATTAAGAAAATTGTGACGATAAGAGTATGAGCCTCTCGCAATGAAGGGTTTATGGGGGAGAAGATATGAAGAAATATCTAATATTATTAAGTTTTTTAATTTTAAATGCAACGCACGTTTTTGGAGGCAGTGTCAACCCTGAAACAGGTGGGTACACACTTGCCCTTCAAGATTTTAAAATAGAAGACACAGTTTATGATTTGGAACTGAACCGTACTTATAACAGTCTTTCTCTTCACAAAAGCCTTTTTGGGTTTAAGTGGAGAAGCACTTTAAGGCCTTCTTTTGAAGTGATGCCTAATGGGTATATTCAAATTGTAGATGGCCATGGTTTTCACACCGTTTTTAAACCCAAAACGATTTCTTCACAATCTAAAATAGATCTTGCGCGCAATGTTTTTAATAAATTAGAAGAATCAGAAAAAACAGAAGCCGTTAAGAAAAAACTAGAAACAGATGAGAAGTTTCTTGAAACAAAAATGAATGAGGTTGTTATAGCCGAAATTGTTAGAAAATTTCCTAAAGCCAAACAAGTACAAATGAAATCTTTGATAGAAAAAAATTCTTTTTTAAGAGAAAGATGGGCGCAAAGTTTTAATGTGCATCTTTTTAAATATTCAGAAGGATCTGTTTTTGAAACCCATGACAGAGGCCCTGAGCTTTTAGAATATAAAAGATTTCAAGTTCAGGAAAAAAATATTTTAAAAAATGAATTAGGTTACGTAAGAACTTATCTTTTAACAGGTAAAAAAGAGTTTTATGATCGTTATCATAGAATCGTGCGGTCTTTAGACCCATCTGGAAATTTTCTTGAGTATGAATATGTTGATAATAGTGAAAACAAATATCAACTTAAACAAATTAAAAATAAATCAGGTCAGTATATTAGGTTTACATACAATAAAAAAGGTTTTGTGGTACAAGCTCAAAGTTCAAAGGGTGATATAAGAACATATCAGTATAACGATAAAGATCTTTTAATGGAAGTTCTCAATCAAAAGGGTGGTAAAGAAATTTATAAATATGGTAAAAATAGCCTTTTAGAAAGCGTCCAGCGTAGTGACAAAGAAGAGTTGCTTTCTTATTATCCTGATAATCGTGTTAAAACCTATGGCCTTAAAGGCACTACTTTAACAACACATTATGCTTATGAGCCTGAAACCTATGCTTCACACTCACTTCATAATAAAACAAGTATTAAGCGTGTTTATGAAACAACAAAAGATAAGAGTTTCAGTAGTGTTGTATCAACAGAACGTTGGTATGGTTTAAGAGATAATCACACACGTTTTCTTAAAAAAGAAAAAATTGAGCGAGGCAATGAAAGCACTGAAACGGAATATAGCGAGTGTTGTGGCAAGCCTTTAAAAATTATAGAAACAGTGAAAGACCCTAGTGGAAGAACACCGACCAGTATTCGTAAAGCAAGTTTTACTTATGATGTTCAAGGAAGGCTTACTGAAAAAGTGGAGCCTAATGGGCAAGTAGTTAAACGAGAATATTATGAAGGGGCCCTATCCCATAAAATTAAAAGAGTGTTGCGTGGTAATTTAGATCTCAATTTTGAATACAATAAAGAGGGCGATGTTAAAAAAGCCATAAAAAAAGAAAAATTAGGGGATGCTACAGAAGTAACAACCGTGTTTATCGATTATGACAATCGAGGAAGGGTTAAAACCATGACTGATAAAAACCCTAAAGGTGAAGTCAGAATTGTTACTTTTGAACATAATAGAAGTGGAAATCCTATTACGATTGGTATTAAGGGTTTGGGCACTATTCATGTGAAGTATAATAGTGAAGGTAAGATCGTTGATATTCAATCTCAAAAGGGCCAAGAGGTGGCTGTGCAGGTAACAGAGGCTTTTAATAAGCTTCTTAACATCTTAGAGCCTGCTGGGGTTAATTTAAGTTTGTAGAGATATTGGGCAGGCAAGCTGTATAGAAGGTATACAAAATAAGTTATTGATTTTATTAGTTATTTTTTTAGATCACGTAGATTTAAGAGTGGATGTGGACAGTCGAATTTCAAAAGGGTTTGAAAGATTAATGGTAAGTATTTGAAACTACTTATAAAATATAAGAGCCTTCGTATTGGCACCTCACTTGCAAACTTAAGATGTGAGAATCTATACGAGGAGGAGTCTAAATGAAGAAGTTATTTGTTCTTTTAGCTGTTTTAGGAGTGCTCTCTATTCATGGAGTTTCTTTTGCCGATCATGATCATGGAAAAGAAACAACTAAAGTTTCTAGCGAAATTGAAGATCCATGTGGTGATGAGCTTGCTGCCTTAGGTGTTTCTGAAACTGTTGTTAGAGACGTTGAAGAAGCAGAAGATGCAGGCGATGCTGGTGAAACTGACTAATCACTATTGAGTGGGCCCTAATTCAGTAGATTAAAATACGTATAAAAAAAGGATGTGATTCTAACGAATCACATCCTTTTTTTATTTTACTAATTCGTTTCTACACTATTTTCAAACCACTTTTCAGAAAGCTCATTCCACGTATTTTCTATCCACTCTCTCATATTGAAAATCATGAACCTAGCTTCTTGAAGTGGAAGTACTTGGTAGAGTTTTCGATCTCTTCCGATAGGCATGATAGCAATGGCATAAAGTGCTACTCCTACAAACAATATTTTTAAAAGCTTTCTCAACATCGGGCCCATCCTAACATTATTTCTTACCCATGACAAAGCGTGGGTCAAAGGCATCACGAAGGCCATCGCCTATGAAATTAAACGAAACAACAGTCATCAAAATAAGAAACCCTGGATAAAAAGCTAAAAGAGGTGCAGTCCGCATATACTCTTGAGAATTAGTCAGCATATTTCCCCAAGAAGGAATGGGCGGTTGAATACCCAAGCCTAAAAAACTTAAAACAGATTCATAAAGAATATTACCACCCACCGCAAGTGTGGAGGCAACAATAATAGGGGCTACACAATTTGGAACAATATGCCTTAAAATAATTTTTCTATTTGAAACTCCTACCGCGTTAGCTGCCAGAACAAATTCTCTTTCTTTTAAAGAAAGAGTACTTCCTCGGACAAGACGGGCTACAGACATCCAACCAAAGAACACAATAATAATCATTATTTTAAACATGCTCGCTTCGTTACCACTCACAAAAGCATGGGGTAAAAAAGGCAATGCTTTTTCAAGATCGACCGCAGCAAGAAGAATCATAAGAGGAAGCGTTGGCAAAGAAAGCATGGCGTCTGTAAAACGCATCAGAACAGTATCCCACGCGCCCCCAAAATAGCCAGCGCTTGCCCCTATGAGAGTGCCTATAAGCGCTGACATCAAAGCTGAAATAATTCCAACTGTTAAAGAAATTTGACCGCCATAAAGAAGACGTGCCAGCATATCTCGCCCCACATCATCTGTTCCTAAAAGATGTTTTAAGGAAGGTGGCAAAAGTTTTACTGCACTCGTATCATGAAATGAAACACCTAAAATCTGCGTTAACCAGGGGGCACAAAGAGCAGAAAGAACAAGAACAAAAAGGAGCCCCATACTGATCCTAGCTAATCTATGTTTGAGAAAACGACGCCATGCTAAAGCAAGCGGGCCATCTGATTTTTCTCTAACTTCTGTTTTATTTTCCACCATGTCGAATCCTTGGGTCCACAACAGCATAAAGAATATCCGCTAAGAAATTTGCAATCATTGTTAGAAAAGCTAAAAACAAAAAACTAATCATTGCTACATAATAATCAACGCCAATAATAGAATCATAAAGAAGTTTTCCCATTCCTGGCCAAGAAAAAACAGTTTCAGTAATGGTTGCCCCACCGACAAGCCCCGGAAGAGAAAGAGCAATAATAGTCACGACAGGAATCAGTGCGTTTTTTAAGGCGTGTTTAAAAAGAATAGTATCTTCATCAACCCCTTTAGCCCGTGCAGTTCGAATATAATCGCGCTTCACGACTTCGAGCATACTTGACCTCATATATCGAACCCAACCCCCAATTTGCTGTACAGAAAGGGCTATGACAGGTAACACCATGTAGCGCATCTTATCCACAAAATCAGAATAGCCTGGGGTTTGCATACCCGAAGCTGGAAACACCTGTAGTTTTTCTGCAAAAATAATAATGAGCATGAGCCCCAACCAAAAAGAAGGTATGGATATCCCCACAAAAGAAGCAAAATTAGCAATATAATCAAAAGTGGAATACTGCTTCATTGCAGAATACACTCCTATGGGAACAGCTATGAGCAAACTTAAAAGAAGAGAAGCAAGCATGAGTTTTAAAGAATTAGGAATACGGTCTTTGATAAGATCATAAGTACGAACACCTTTATAGGTTCGTGAATAGCCCAGATCTCCTTTAAGAGTTACTTGTTTCAACCATTTAAAATAACGAATGTGAATAGGCTGATCAAGCCCATAGACTTTTTTAAGTCGCGCCTCATCTTGAGGCTTCATATTAGGGATACTTGTAATAAGAAGCTCTATAGGGTCGCCAGGCATCAGCCCTAAACTGTAATAAACAGCAAAGGAAAGTGCAAAAAGCACAATGAGTGTTTGAAGCGCCCTCTTAACGAAGTAACCCATCATAAGCTATTAAAGCATCTTATATTTCCAGCTCTCAGCATTCCACGTCACCGGTGTGTCTGTACCCGTTGGTTTCCAATTTTCAAGCTCCTTATCTGTGACAGAAATATCGACTCTCCAGAAAAGTGGAAGGGCTGGAAGATCTTCAACCCAAATTTCTTGTTCTTTACTCAAAAGTTCCTTTCTTTTTGATTCTTCGAGAGTGACAGGAACCTGTATATCAATTTTATTTGCTTCTTCATTTCTCCATCCAGGATTATTTTGCCCCTGCCAATTATTTTCCTTACTTGGAATATTTTTAATTGTCCAAAGACTTTCTCCATCGGATTGAGGGCTATTCACCCATGCATACATTGCAAAATGTTGAAATTTTCTTTCGTGAACTGTTTCACCAAAAAAAACTTTTGCGGGTTGGTTTTTAATTTCAAGCTTGACTCCAATTTTTCTCCAATCTGCTTGAATCAACTGCTGCACATCCGAACGCGCTTTATTATCGGCTGTGGTCATAATGGTAAACTCAAGTTTTTTTCCATCTTTTTCACGCACACCACTACTTCCCATCTTCCAACCTAAATCTTCAAGAATTTGTTCGGCTTTGAGAGGATCATAAGGATATTTTTTGACATTGGGGTTGTATCCATAATGTTTTGGAGGAAGCCACGAGTGTGATACTGCTTGCTTTCCAGAAAAAAGCTTTTCAACCATACCCACACGATTCATTCCATAAAGAAGTGCTTGTCTCACACCCCTTTCTTTAAGAATCGGATCGTCCAAATTGACATCAACGTGTTCCCACACCATGCCATCAATATAATAAAAATTAAAATCATTTCTTTTTCTTTCTTCAAAGCCAAGTGCCTGAGGAAGATTAAGCCCTACTGTTGAAATTGCTTTAATTTTTCCAGAAACAAGCTCTGATTCTAAGGTGTTACCCCCTGTAACAACATTGTAAATAACATGATTGATACTAGGTTTTTCACCAAAATAATTTGGATTTGAGGAAAAAGACAAATAAGAACCCGGCTTCCATTCATTAAGAACATAAGCGCCATTTCCTAGCGGTTTTCTATTATATTCACTTTGATCCATTTTGTCTGGGGCTTCTTTAAAGTCTTTTTCCAAAACATGCTTAGGTAAAAAAGAATGCCCTAAATAATAATAAGCATAAGGTTGCTTCCACGTAACAACAAAGGTTCTGTCATCTTTTGCTTCTATTTTTTGGATGCGTTCGTCACGATCACGCGATACTACAGGCACCCGATTATCCATAATGACTTCATGAGCAAAAACAAAATCATGAGCTGTCAAAGGCCATCCATCACTCCATTTAAGTCCTTCTTTAAGCTTCCATGTTGTTCTCATGCGATTGCCTGAGAGTTTTTCAACTCCCCCCTTTTCAAGACTTGGAATGCTTTCAGCCAAGCGGGGATAAAGCTTCCAGTTGTTGTCATATTCAACAAGATCTTCAAAAAGAAGCGCATACATCTCGGTTGAAACCGCCATTTGTTGAAACAGCGGATGTAAGCTATCGGGCTCTTGTGCAAACCCAACAACAATTTGATCTTTTGAGTTTAAAGATGAGTTTTTTTGAAGCGCTAGAAAAACAGCAAAAATAAAAACGACAACAAAAATACCTAAAAAAATAAAACCTTTTTTACTTCTCTTCTTAGCCATAAAACACCTCCCACATAAAACAGATGTGAATACGATTAGTTAACACGCACAGGTTAAGAAATCAAATAGATACAATAGATTATTTTCCAAGTTCTTTGAGGAAAAGATTTCGAATTTCTTCAATTTTTTGATCTAAATTATCTTTATTCCAGTCTTGGGTAATGATGGGTTCTAAAACCTTCACTCGAATAGTTCCAGTTTTAATTCTTAAAGAGCCTTTCTTCATGGCTTCAAATGCATTGTAGATAATAATAGGAACAAGTGGAATGTGTTCTTGCATGGCTAAGTAAAAAGCACCTTTTTTAAAAGGAAGAAGCTTTCCATCTGTTGTTCTTGTACCTTCAGGGCAAAAGAAAGCAGAGACTTTTTCATGCACCACTCTTGTTTGAATCTTTTTCATGCTTCGCATGGCTTTTTGATGATCTTCTCTATCAATAGGAATTTGTCCTACAAGGCGGAACACCCATCCCATCAAGGGGTAATTAAAAATTTCTTTTTTCCCGATGAAAAAAACTCCTTTGGGCAAGAAAGAAGGAAAAAGAAAAATATCAAGCAAACTTTGATGATTTCCTACAAAAACAACAGGTTTGTATTGAGTCAGAAAATGTTTGTTTTCGAGGGCTACTTTAATTCCTGAAATCCACAACATGGCTTTGCCATAAGGGCCTTTCAGGAGATCTGTTGTTTTAATTGGATTCCAAGTGATGAGATAAACAACAATACCTAAGATGCTAAACAGAAGGATAAGAAGTAATCCTAAGAAAATCGAGATAATATTTCTTAAAAGAGCCATCATTGTGCATGGAGTGCTTGATTGAGGTCTTCTACGAGATCATCAATATGTTCAAGCCCCACAGATAGTCTAATCAAACAATCTGAAATGCCAAGACTTTCTCTCATCTTTTTTGGAATAGAAGCATGGGTCATAATGGCTGGGTGTTCGATGAGAGATTCAACTCCACCTAAACTTTCAGCAAGAGAAAATATTTTGACTTTTTCTAGAAATTTTTTTGCTTTGAGAAGATTGCCTTTGATGACAAAAGAAATCATACCTCCAAAACCTCGCATTTGTTTTTGAGCTAACTCATGTTGTGGATGTGAAGGAAGGCCCGGATAAATAACCTTTTCTACTTTCGAATGATTTTCTAAAAAAAGAGCTATTTTTTTTGCATTTTCTTCATGACGTGTCATTCGAACGGCCAATGTTTTTAAACCTCTTAAAACAAGAAAACAATCAAAGGGGCTGGGAATAGCACCTATAGCATTTTGAAGAAAGTAAAGTTTTTCTGCTAATTTTTGCTCATTTGTAACAACTGCGCCACCCACCACGTCACTATGACCATTTATAAATTTGGTGGTGGAGTGAACTACAAGTGAGGCTCCACACTGAAGTGGATTCTGAAAATAAGGGCTCATAAAAGTGTTATCTACAATAGAAATCAATTTTTGGTTACGTGCTACACCAATTGTTTTTTTAAGATCAATCAATTTTAAAAGTGGGTTCGTAGGTGTTTCAATCCACACTGCTTTTGTATTTTTTCGAATTGATTTTTTAAGATTATGAGCATCACAAAGATCAATAAAAGAAAACTCTAAACCCATTTCTTTGATCACTTTATCAAAAAGACGATAGGTTCCCCCATATACGTCATCAGCGCAGATGATGTGATCTCCAGATTTAAAAAGGTGCATGAGAGTTGTTGTTGCAGCACACCCCGAGGCAAAAGCGAGTCCAAACTTGCCCCCTTCAAGTGCGGCTATATTTTCTTCAAGAACTTTGCGTGTTGGGTTGCCTGTACGTGAGTACTCAAAGCCCTTATGTTTGCCTGGGCTTGTTTGCACGTAAGTACTTGTTTGGAAAATAGGGGTCATGATAGCACCTGTAGAAGGGTCTGGATGAATACCGGCATGGATGAGTTTTGTCTCAAATTTTGTATCTAATTTTTTCATACTTTTTAAGGATGAAGTTTATTTTTATAATGAGTGATGAGGTCTATTTTTGTAATAATGCCTTTACACTTTCCACCTTCGTAAACAACAACAACTTTGCCATTATGTATTTCATGAGAGATTTTTTCAATAGGCTCATCGAGGGAACACTGAACAATATTTTTTGTAATAAGATGCTCGATTGAGTCTTTTGTAGAAGCATTTTTGTTGTGAGCCAAATATCTTAAAAGTGGTGTTTCTTCAATAACTCCAACAAGATTCGCTCCAGCAAAAACAGGAAGTTGTGAAATATTAAACTCTTTCATGAGGTCAATAATAGTAAAAGGACTGTCATCTTTCTTTGCAGTTTTGACTTCTTTGTCTTTCTTTTCATTAATAATATCTCTGGCAGTTCCAAAAGCTTCACCCCCGTCAAGACACCCATTTTCTTTCATCCATGTATCATTAAAAATTTTACTTAAATATCTATCGGCTGAATCTGGCAGAAGAACAACGATATTTTTAGGTACGTTGAGTTTTTCGGCTACTTGAATAGCCCCTTGAACAGCAAAACCACTTGAGCCACCTGCAAAAATACCTTCTTCTTTGACAAGGCGCCGTGTCATAAGGAAGGATTCTTTATCAGTCACCTGAACAATATCATCAAGAATTGAAAAATCCATGTTTTCAGGCAAAATATCTTCTCCAACACCTTCTACAAGATAAGTTTTGGCTTCACCTACCTTTTTGGTTTTAAAATATTCATAAAAAATGGAGCCAATAGGATCAACTCCTATTATCTTAATATTTGGATTTTGTTCTTTTAAATATTTTCCAGCACCCGAGATGGTACCTCCTGTTCCCATACCAGCAACAAATATATCAATTTTACCTTGTGTTTGTTCCCAAATTTCAGGTCCTGTTGTTTGGTAATGTGTTTCTCGATTGGAAAGATTGGCATACTGGTTAGCAAAGAAAGAATGTGGGGTTTCTTCCGCAATTTTTCTTGAAACGCTATAATAAGAGCGTGGATCATCTGGCTCTACAGCGGTTGGGGTAATAATAACTTTGGCGCCAAAAGCACGAAGGTTTCTTATTTTTTCTTCGCTCATTTTGTCAGGCATGACAAAAATGGTTTTATAACCCTTTACGTTGGCAGCAATGGCAAGCCCCACCCCTGTGTTACCACTTGTGCCTTCAACAATAGTACCTCCTGGTTTGAGAAGCCCTTTTTTTTCAGCATCTTCAATCATATGAATCCCAATTCGGTCTTTGACCGACCCACCTGGGTTCATAAACTCACATTTGACATAAAGAGAAGAGTTAAGATGCTGAGCGATAGAGTTAAGTTTAACTATAGGTGTGTTTCCAATAGCCTCAAGAATGTTTTGACATAATTTTTTCAATCCAAGATCTCCTCAAATCTATGAAGCCTTTTTAAAATTTCGTTTGTGACTAAGAAAGGATCTTCATTTTCAGGAATGCCTACTTTTTGAAGAAGGCGAGAGACTTTTTTCTTATTAGGCTTTGTTTTTGTAAGTTCTTCGCTTAAAGCCAAAAGATCTTGTTTTTGAGTGCTATACGCCATGCCGGCGTTTTAACATGGAACACAACTTCTGTCATCCCTGCATCCCTCTTTGTCATCCCTGCGTAGGCAGGGATCCAGTATTTTTCTTTTTACAATCCTGGTTCTGAGTAGCTTATGTTCTTGATGACCTGAAGAATCTTTCAGTGCCCCTCCGCCCGGTGTGGATCCTCCCTGAAAGACTCTTCAGGTCATCTTCACATAGACTCGAATGCTGTCATTCTGAGCGTATGCGAAGAATATAATTCGTATTATACCCTTCACTACGTTCAGGGTGACAGAGAAAGCACTCGGGATGACAGAGGGGTTCGTGGGGATGACGAAAAAAGAGGCTTGCCAAAAGTTTTTGAGTTTATATAGAAAGACTGCATGCACGCAATTGGAAGATACTCTATTTTAGAAAAAATTGCCTCGGGTGGAATGTCTCAAATCTATAAAGGCATTTTAAAAGGGCCCCAGGGCTTTAAAAAAGAAGTTGTTTTAAAAAATATTACAGAGCTTCACAGCTTTTCAAAACATCTTATACACGAAGCTAAAATTCTAAGTTCCTTTCAGCATCCTAATGTTGTTTCAGTTTATGAATTGGTCGAGGAGAAAAAAAACTTTTTCCTTGTTATGGAATATATTCAGGGTCAAGATTTAGATGAACTCAATTCTTCAAAAATGTGTCTTTCAGAAAAAGTTCATTTTTATCTTGTTTCAGAGATTTTAAAGGGGCTCGAATACATTCATGAAAAAGGTTTTATTCATCAAGATTTATCTCCTTCTAATATTCTCATTTCTTACGATGGTTATGTGAAAATAACTGATTTTGGATTAGCTGTAAAAAAGAATGAAAGAACAACGCGATCTCTTTATGGAAAGTGTTCTTATCTTTCACCTGAGCAGGTTAGGGGAGAAAATATTACTTTTCAGACAGATCTTTTTTCTTTAGGGCTTATTTTGTATGAAATGTTAAGGGGTAAGAAATTTTTTGAAGGAAAAACAGATTTTGAAATTTTAGAAAAAATTAGAAAATTTAAAACAATAGAAGAGAAAATAAATTCACAAGTCGATAGTTTTTTAAAAAATTTATTACAACAAAGCCCTTGTAAAAGATTTCAAAGTGCTCAAGAATGCCTTGAATTTATTCAAGGACATTTTCAGATAGCTTCAAGAGAAGAATTTTTGAAAGAAATACAAGAAGGTCCCCAAAAAACACATAAACTGAGTTTTGTGAGGGATATGCCTCAGAAAAATGCTTTTTTAAAACATTACGTTATCGGTGTATGTATTTTTTTTATACTTCTTGGTGGGGTGTCTTTTCACTATTTCTATAATTCAGGAAGTGGTTTTTTAAGTATTCAAACTGAACCTTGGAGCTATGTAACGATTCAAGGTGAAAAGCTTATGACTCCACTTTACCACTATAAAATAAAATCTGGACGAGTGAGTGTTATTTTTGAAAACCCACATTTGAATCAAAAAAAAAGTAAAACTGTATGGGTGCGAAGAAATGGCAATACTTTGATTTTGGATAAATTTTAAAATAAACTCATTTTAAAGTGAAGGAAGAGGGGTGAGAGAATGACAAGAAAAACAGAGGGAAGGATGAAGAGAAAAAGAGGAATGAGTAATTTAAAATAAAGATTTTGTTTTTTTTTCTCAAGTTCTTGTGTTTTTTCAAAATAAAGATCTTCACTTAAGTTTTTAATGGGTGAGCTTAAACTACAACCTTTATGGAGGGTTTGAAGAAGAATGAAAAGAAAGCGTTCAATATGAGGATTTTCTTCTTTTTTTAAAAAATCTTCTAAAGTTTTCTTTCTGCTTGGGCTGTTAAGAATTTTGTGGAGAAGATTTTTAAACTTATTCTGTAAAGATGAAGAAAGGGTAGGAAGTAAATAATGAAAAGCTTGTATCCATGATTGCCCTGTTTCGATAATAAGTGCAAGTGAATCTAGAAACCAAGGAAACTCAGTTAAAATGGGTGGGTGAGATATCCATCTTTTAATAAGAAAGAAACCCAGAATATTAAGTCCTAAAGCCAATAAATAAATTTTTTGTGTAAGGGGGGTTAAGAAAGAGTTTTTTACAAGTTCAGGTTCAAAAAAGGAAAATCCTAAAAGAGTCAACCAGGGAAGAAGTACACAGAGAAGAGCTTGTATTGAAATATGCCTTGATTGTGTTTTCATTTTTTCTTGAAATTCTAATTGGGTTTTAAATTGTGTTTCTAATTTTCTTAAAAAAGGTGAAATCTCACTTCCATTTTTAAGCAAAATAGGCATAGTGAGAGAAAAAGTGTGAAATTGGGGTACTAACTTGTTTATTTTTAATTTAACCAAAGAAGCTTCTAGAGTGCAGCCTGCATGAATATATTCAAGAAATGGTTGTAATTCTTCTTTAAGAGGTTGTGGAAGGATAGGAATTATGTTTTCAAGAGATTTTACAAAGGAATGCCCAGCAATCATGCTATGTCTTAATTGTTCAAGAAAAAGTGGAAAAGAGGTTTTAAGTTTTTTGATCTTATGTTGCTTTTTGAAAAAATGAATTAAGAAATAGAATAGGTTAAGAAGAAAGAAGATGCTTACAATATGACACAAAAACCCAAGAATCATTGTTAAGGGTTAAAGCAAATCCTGTGCCAATTTTGTTGAGGCCAGGCCAGCTCAGCGGGGTCAGTTAAAAGAGGGGGGAATGTGGCGGATGACATTCACCTTATTGGAAGAAGGGAAAAGAAAAATCTTTTTTCTTAAAAGTAAAAGACTTACAGCCAAAAGACTCAAAAAAGCATTTGTAGTGCCATAGGTTTTTAAATATTTTTCAAGAAAGTTATTTTTAAGTTCTACCCACTGGGTTTCTTGAGCTGCTTGATCATAAAAGCCTTGTTTAATAAGAGATTGCACCTTTTTCTCATGTTGCCCAAGGCTTGCACTTAAAGATGCAGAGATGAAAACAAAAAGAATAGATGTAAAAATAAATATTTTTCCTAGTTTTCTCATGACATTTATAGACATATCCAAAATTGATGCCAAGTTTTTAAAATAAATAACTTAGTAATTTCAATATCTTAGGTTTTTATCGAGGAAGTCAAGACTGCCTTAATTTGTCATTGGGGTGTTATTTTTCCACCCTTCACTGAAGGAGGAAAAAACATCATGAAGAATAATAGTATCCCCCTCTAGACCACATATTTGGGTAATATGAGATATTTTTCTAACCCCCACCTCCGTTTTTTCTAGGTGGATGATGAGATCTACCGCTGACTCAATATGTTGTCTTAAAGCTTTAATAGGAAAATCACACCCGCTTAAGAGCATAAGCATTTCAAGTCGTCTCAAGGCATCGCGTGGAGAGTTTGCATGAAGGGTTGTGAGGGAACCTTTGTGTCCGATATTCATGGCTTGAAGCATATCGAGAGTTTCTTCCCCTCGGCATTCCCCAACAATGATACGATCAGGTCTCATCCTTAAAGCATTTTGAAGAAGTTGTCTTAAAGTAATTTCACCTTTGTTTTCAATATTGGGTTTTTTAGACTCAAGTGAAATGACATGTTCTTGAAGAAGGTGAAGCTCTGCCACATCTTCAATGGTAATAATACGCTCTTCTTTATGGATAAAAGAAGAAAGAATATTAAGAAGAGTTGTTTTACCAGTGCTTGTTCCTCCTGAGATCAGAATATTTTTCTTTTCTTGTATTTGAGTTTTTAAAAAAAGAAGCATTTCTTGATTGAGTGTCTTGTACTCGATCAATTTTTCCTGATTTACAAAAGTGGGTAAAAACTTTCTAATTGTGAGAATAGGGCCTTGCAAAGAGAGAGGTGGGATAATGGCATGAAGTCGCATGCCATTATGAAGTCTTGCATCAACGAAAGGGCATGCTTCATCAAGTCGTCTGTGAGTCTGAAGCAAAAGGTTTTGAGCAAGGTTTAAAACTTCATCGTGGGTTTCAAAACAAAGTGAAGTTTTAATGACTTGTCCCTGTTTTTCAATATAAACAGGGGAGATCCCGTTAATCATAATTTCATTTATTTCTGGATCTTCAATGAAAGGAAGAATTTTTCCAAAAGGTGCTTTTAAAAAATTCATGGCTTGTGAATCTTTTTGAATTTTGAAATCAAATTTGTAAATTGTGTTTTTGTGTGAAGGTGTGGGGTGACTAAAATGATGAGCTCTTTTTTATTTTGAAGAGAACCTTGTGTTTTTAACAAATTTCCTAACAGAGGGATGTCGCTTAAAAAAGGAACGCCACTTTCAGATTGAGATGATTCATAGGTTTCAAGCCCAGAAAGAATAATTGTTTCTCCGTTGTGAACATTAAGTGATGTTTCTACTTTTCGGCTTAAAATACCTGGGATGCCATCTGTTGTGTGAGCTGGGTCAAGAGAAGAAAGCTCAGCATTCAGTGTTGTAAAAATTCTATTTTGAGAATCAATAAAGGGTTTAATTTTGAGAATAATGCCGTAAGAGCGCCAGGTAATTTGAGAGGTCACCCTTGAAATAATTCTAATGGGTATTTCACCCCCTACTAAAAACTGGGCTTCTTCTCCATTTCGACACACAAGTTTTGGATTTGAAAGAATTTTTCCAAAACCCTTTTCAGATAAAAGATGAAGAAAAACATCAAGTGCTTCGTGGGAGGAGGTGTTGGAAAATCGTCTTAAGAGGTTGTTTAAAGAAAAAATACGGATTTGATCAGGGTAATCAAAGCCAACTTGTGTGCTTTTGCTTTTGGCTATTTCAAGAATTTTGACATCAACAAGAATCATCTTTTCAAATTTCTGCTGAGTTGAAATATTATTAATAAACTGTGGATAAACATGCATTGTGAGGGATGAAATCAATTCGTACTCTTTTTGAGATTCTACTTTACCCTCAAGGTAAAGAGTTTCTTCTTGAGCCAGTACTTGGATGTGAAGAAAGCCTTTTTCTTTTAGGATAGAACTTATTTTTAAAGCAAGGTTTGAAAGAAGTGTAGAACGGATATGTGTCATATCAAGAATGTTTTTTTGTTCTTTAAGGGGGAGGATGAGTTTGAGTGTTTTTTCATCGCTGATCCATCCAGAAATAAGAATTTTCTTATTAAAATAATGAATGTGAATATCTTCTGTGTGTTTAAAAAGCTTTTCTACTTCATTTTTAAGTTGAGCCATTTCATAAGAGTAGATAGAAACCGAAATTTCATTTTTATTGTTTTCTGTCCACAGGGTGAGCGTTGTTCCCCCCTCTTTAAGGGCCTGGACAATGATTTCGTTGCCCGGCGGAAGAACTTGCACTTGAGCGATTTGTGTATTTGAAAGAGCCACTCTTTTTAAATGGGGAATGATAAAAGTTTTTTGTTCCCCTTTTCCAAGAGTTATACTTTGTGGAAGTTCTAAAGTATTGTTTTGAAGCGCTTCTACTAAAGTTATTTTGATTAAAGCAACAAAGAAAACAAAAAAAATATTTTTCATTATTTAAGGTTCATAGCAAATGTTGTGCCAATTTTTTACAAATGAGACAGTTTTTCACTTCCTGTCATTGCGAGTGAAACGAAGCAATCTCATCGCTACCGCGATGGGATCGCCACGGTCGTTACACTCCCTCGCGATGACATGTCCTTTTTTAGAAAATAATCACTGTTTGAAAGGTTTTATCTTTTTTATGAAAAGAAAGCGTGCCTGAGAGGGTTTTAACTATAAGCCCAGAAAGAGGCAGTCCTAAGCCTAAACCACCTTGGTGGTATTTCATATCTTTCGGGTTATTAAGATCTCCAAAAATATTTTTAAATTCTTTTTGAGAAAGGTTTTGGGTCTTGTTTTCTATAAGAATTTTAACATTTTTTTGTATTCTCTCACTCTCTATTTTAAGCGTGCCCTTATCCTCATTATAAATAAGAGCATTTTCAATAAGGTGGTAGAAGAGAGATTCAAGCAGTTTGGGGTCTCCTTTTATCTTGAGAGAGGGGATCGCAAGAGTAACTTGTATTTTTTGTTTTTGAATAAGTGTGTCAAAATGGGACAGTGTTTTTTCGATGACACACTTTAAATCTATGTTTTCGGTTTTGATTTTGTGAGTTTGTGTTTTAAGGGTAGTTAAAAGAATCACATCTTCTGCCATGCGTAGAAGTTTTTGGGCAGCTTTATGAATATATTCTAAAGCTGTTTTGTCAGTGTTGTCATTCCCGCGAAGGCGGGAATCCAGATTTTTGCCTTCAAGAAGAGTTTCTGTAAACCCTAAAATAGTCGTAAGAGGTGTTCTTAAAGCATGAGAAATAACGTTTAGAAAAGATGTTTTGGCTTGGTCAAGAGTTTTTAGTTTTACTTCTGCAAGTTTAAGTTTTAATCCTTTTTCTACAATGTTTTTAAGTCTATGACTATCCCACGGTTTTGTTTCAAAATGATAAATTTTGCCTTCATTAATAGCCGAAATAATAGATTCGATATCGGCATAAGCTGTGATGAGGATACGAACGGCATCAGGGTTCAATGCAATCGATTTTTCAAGCATGTGGGCACCTGTCATTTCAGGCATTCTTTGATCGCAAATAATAACTGAGACAGGTTTTTCAACGAGGAGTTTTAAGCCCTCTTTGGCTGAAAGGGCTGTGAGTACATCATAATCCTTCCAAAACACCCTTTTTAAAGCATCGAGGGTGTCTTGATCGTCATCTACTATCAGGATTTTATGCTTCTCGCTCATATCCCCCTTATCGGAATATTACGTGTCATCCTGAGCCGCTTCATGGCTCGTGTTCAAAAATCCTTCAACTTTAAGTTCTTAAAAATGGCCACAAAAGACAGGGATAGTGCTTCCCTCGATATATTACATCGGTGGGACTGTATTTCTCAAAAACACGCTATCAAAATTCCCTGCGAGAATTTTGCGCTCTCTCTCGGCCGCGAGAAGGTTTTTTTGAAACACAGTTCCACCTCTTTATATCTTTTGCCCTATAACTTTATTCTCGAGTTTATGTGAAGATGGGCTGAATTTCGAGTCCATGAGAGAGTAGGGACTGGGTAAACACCCTCCCTACTCAGAACCAAAGTTGTAATTATGTGAGGAAATGGTCAGTGTCTGGAGCGGAAGTAAAGCGGAGCTCTATGAGGCCTTGCCGAATAAAGAGCGAGCCATGAAGCGGAAGACACTGCCATTTCAAGAACTTAAGTTCGAATAAACCCTGGATTCCCGCCTTCGCGGGAATGACAGAGGGGGATCCCGGGAATGACAATGGAGAACTGGCTTGGCTTCGTGGAAAAGAGTGTTTAAGAAGTGAACAGCGGACTAAAAAACAAATCAGTGGTCTTAAGTATATAAAATTATTAAACTAATACAACTCTATGACTTGTTTTTAGTCACTCAAAGACGGTATGACAACGGTTTTTGCTTTTTCGAGAAAAAAGCTCTAAGAATGCTAAGTATTCAATATTACTTAATAAATCTATTTTTCCTGTTCTGGCATGGGGCTTGCTCATAAGTAAAGTACGAGGAGTCTCATTTTCATGTTGAGATTTGTGCGAAGGCAAAAAAAGAAAATGATGAAAAATAAGATGAATTTCATGTTGAAAGTAGAGGAGAAAAAGACAATGAAGACCCAAAAAATGTACTCAGTGCTCATTTCAGTTTTAAGCTTTTTTGTATTGTGCGCTTATACCCCACAAGTATTTGCAGTCGATAGAACAGAAGCTCTTAAAGCAGAGTTTAAGAAATCTAACAAGGAATTAGCAGATACTGTGAAAGATACAAAAAGTTATATTGGTTCATTTGATGAACATGATGATTGGTTTATAAATTCTTCTATTGGTGAACTTATTGATGATCTTGATAACGATCGAGATATTTCTTATGATCGTATTCAAGAAGTCAAAAGCGAGCTTGAAGAAGATGTTAAACCTCGCAAAGATAGAATTGTAAAACTTCATCGCAAAACACAACGTCTACATGAGCGTTTAACAAGTTTTGGAGTTACTGATTTTAATTTTGATACTGATGTTGAAAATCATTTATCTCAAGCGGGTTTTATAAAAGTAGGTGAAAAATATTTACCTCGAGCAGCTTGGTATAGAATTTTAGACTTAGGTTATGCAAATGATCTTAATTTTGAAACTCTTAACGGGCTTGAGAGAGAAGTTTTAAAACGCGATCATAAAGCTCGCAAAAAAATAGCAGAAGAAAATCCTATTATTAAATATTATCGTATTGGTAAGCAAGTTTATAAAGTTAATTGTACAACCGGTGAAGTAGAGCGTGTTGATGCCAATAGAAAAATTGAGAAAACACAAAGTGGTTGGTCACAAGTAGGGAATGCTTTAAAAGAAATAGGAAGAGGTCTTTTAACAACCGCTGTGGTGGGTGCAGAATTATACCGTCCTTATCTTCAAAATAAGCAAAGCAAAGAAGCATGGAAATCTTGGAGAGACAGTGCTGTGTTTGCTCAAAACTATGGTTATCCTGTGCCTCCAACTCCATTGTTACCCCCAATTGCACCTATCAACCTCACATCTATGTTTGATCTTTTAGGTGTCGGTCCGCAGCCTACAAAGTTTGAAAGAATGTTTATGTCTATGAACGGTCAAGGGCAAGGATCCATGAATCCATGGCAACAACAAAATCTTCTTTATAATATGCAGCTTATGCAAAGAAATGGAATGAACCCAATGACAGGACAACCTATGTTTAACAATAGTGGCGATCCTATGGCTAATATGATGCAACAACTTAATGGAATTATGAGTGCATTACCACAACAACTTTCAACTATCGAGCAAGCAACTCAAAGTATGAATGAACGACTCACCATTGAAAGAGAAGCTTTATCAAATCAACTTCAAACATTTGAAGCAGCACAAGCAGCACTTTCAGGCCTTCAAAGATTATCTCCTGATCTTCAAGGTGCTATGAATCAGTTTAGAACAGGATTACAAAATTATAATAGAGCTTTAAACAGACATACAAATGCTTCACAAAGTTATAATCAGCGAGTTACTTATGATGCAAACGGAAGTGGAAGTTTTGGTGGCCGATTTGGTGGTGGTGGATTTCCTCAGCAGTAAGAGAAATTTATAAAGTACTTGAGGGTGAGAGTCCTCAGGTGGTCGACGTGAGAGCTGAGTAGGACGTACAGATCACTTTCGTAAGCGCTGAAGTTGAAGTAGAAGTTCTTGAAGTTGTCGTTCAAAAAAGAGAGTTGTTTTAAGAAACTTACGGAAGTCAAAAGAAATACCTGGGGCCCTTGCCCCGGGTATTTTTTTGTCTTATAAATAGGTTCATGAATCTATCTCACACCCCCATGATTGAGCAGTACTTACGGCTTAAAAAACAATACCAAGATTGCATTCTTTTTTTTAGATTGGGTGATTTTTATGAGATGTTTTTTGAAGATGCCAGAGCTGCTTCAAAAATCCTCAACCTCACTTTAACTTCCCGTTATAAAAAGACAGATCACGAAGTTCCTATGTGTGGAGTGCCCCACCATGCAGCTGGCTCTTATATTAAAAAGCTCACTCACAAGGGCTATCGTGTTGCTATTTGTGAGCAAACAGAAGAACCGCAACCTGGAAAAAATATTGTTGATCGCGATGTGGTTCAAATAGTAACACCTGCGCTTCCCTTTAATGAAGATGATCTTTTAGGAGAAGAAAACTATTATCTTATGGCAGTGTGTCCAACTTCACCTGTCATTGCGAGTGAAACGAAGCAATCCCATCGCGGTAGCGATGAGATCACCACGCCCTCTGTCATCCCGGAAACGCGGAGCGTTATCCGGGATCCAGGGATCCAGAATTCAGAACTCCTGGATTCCCGCTTTCGCGGGAATGACAATAAAATTTTCAATGTTGCCTACATGTCTATTGTGACAGGAGAGTTTTATACTTTTTCCTGCGCCTCTCAAGAAGAGCTTATTTCAGAGTTGACTCGAATTGACCCTAAGGAAGTTTTAGTAGAAGAATCTTTCAAAAACGCAGAATGGGTGCAGTCTTTAAAACGAGAAAATTTTTATATTTATTTTATTGCTTCCGCTCGTCATTGCGAGGAGTCAAAGACGACGCGGCAATCCCATCGCGGTAGCGATGAGATCACCACGCCCTACGGGCTCGTGATGACACCCTGTTATTCTGCACAAGACATTTTATTTGAATATTTAAAACTCACAAAACATTATAAAACTACACTTTCTCCAGATTCAAACCTTCATCAAAACATGGTTTTAGATGGTAAAACTTTAAAAAACCTTGATGTTGTCCATCCATGGGGAGAAGAAAAACAATCTCTTTTTAAAACGCTTAACTTCACAAAATCAGCTTGTGGCGGAAGGCTTCTTAAAAAGTGGCTTAAATTTCCTCTTCTCAAAAGAAATCTCATTGAAGAGCGTCTCCACATTGTAAAAAAACTTTTTGATGTTCAGTATTTAAGAGAATCTCTTCAAAAAAAATTAAATAACGTTTACGATTTAGAAAGAATTTGTTCCAAACTAGAGAGAAACCGCGCCCACCCGAAAGATTTAAAACAACTTTTAGTAACCTTGGAGGTGGCCGTGGGGCTTCAGGCTGATGCGGCCCCCCTGTCATTGCGAACGAATGTGAAGCAATCCCCTAGAATAAACTCTTTAGTTGAAGATCCTCCTTTAAGTTTTTATGAAGGGGGTGTTTTTAAAAAGGGCTATTCCAAAGAGCTTGATGAGCTTATTGATTTAACTCACAATTATAAAACATGGGTTTTGCGTTATGAGGAAGAAGAAAAATCAAAAACAGGGATTTCTAGTCTTAAAGTAAAATATAATTCTATTTTTGGTTATTATATCGAAGTTCGAAAAACAAATTTAGATAAAGTACCTGAAACCTATCACAGAAAACAAACTCTTGTTCAAGCAGAAAGGTATACAACAGAAGAACTCAAAGATTTTGAATCAAGAATTCTTTCCGCAGAAGTAAAAAGAAAAAAACTAGAAACTCAACTTTTTGAAAAACTGAGAGAAGATTTAAAAAGTTCTCTTTACCTTTTTATGAAAATAGGTACGGCTTTAGCAGAGCTTGATGTTTTTTGTGCACTTTCAGAAGCAGCGAATCGTTATCATTATGTCATGCCTCATATTGTAGAAGATCAAAGTTTAAAACTTTTTCAAAGTCGTCATCCAGTTGTGGAACAGGGTCACGATTTTATCCCCAACGATATTGTTATAGAAAAAGGGCATCTCCATCTTATTACGGGGCCTAATATGGGTGGAAAATCAACTGTGATGCGGCAGGTGGCTCTTTCACTTCTGATGATGCAGATGGGGAGTTTTGTGCCTGCAGAAAAAGCTTTTCTTCCTATCGTTGATCGCATTTTTACCCGAATTGGGGCTTCTGATGATATTGCTCAAGGAGAGAGTACTTTTATGGTTGAGATGAAAGAAACTTCACATATTTTAGCATCTGCGACACATCAAAGCTTTATTATACTTGATGAGGTGGGGCGTGGCACAAGTACATTTGATGGATTGAGTTTAGCGTGGTCTATTGCTGAGTGGATTGTAGAAGAAATAAGGTGTCTGACGCTGTTTGCAACGCACTATCATGAATTGACTGTTCTTTCTCAAAAATATGAAAATATTAAAAATGAGCATATGGCAGCTCTTAAAAAAGGAAATGAGATTGTTTTTCAAAGAAAACTGAAACCAGGTGCTTTAAGTGCAAGTTTTGGAATTGAAGTGGGGCGTTTGGCAGGTCTTCCTGTGCAACTTTTAGAAAGGGCCCAAGAAGTGTTAAAAGGGCTTACCTTGCAGTCTCGTGAAAGCAAACCATCGTCTCTCAAACCCTCACCTTCCACCCAAAAACTCCTCTTTTAAAATTCTTCAGCAACTTTAGGTTCTTGATAGCCTCAATGGCCCTCATGAACAACCTTGGTTCTGAATTGGGGCACACACAGCCAATTCTCTCATGGATACGTGTCATTGCGAGCGTAGCGAAGCAATCTCCTAGAATTGCTTTAGCAATTCTAGGACAACACTTGCGTGTTGAGATCGCCACGGGTTCTTTAAGAACCCTCGCGATGACAGCCAGACCATTTCTTCACATGGTCACGAATAATTGATGCGAAAAATAAAAACTAAAGCTTATGTAAAAAACAGGGGGAGTGCTTGCAGAGGGTCGTGTCGGAAGGAAATCTGGCTTGGTCCACATAGAATATGTGGCAGATTGACTGAGACGCGAGGCGCACTTTTTCGCAGGAAAAAAAGTGACGCCGTACCCGATGGAAGCACTCTCCCTGTTTTTGTTACCATTTCAAGAACTTAAGTACCGTTCTGAGATGACAGGGATGGAGTTTTTTGTTAGGTTTTCAAAGATTATGGACCAATATTATAAACTCCGTTTAGAAAAGCTCGAGACTTTAGCCAAAAAGCGCAACCCTTATCCTAACGATTTTAAACCACAAAATCTTGCATTGGAGCTTGCTCAAAAGTTCAAGGATCAAGAAACACAAGAACTTGAAAAGCTCAAAGAAAAGTTTTCCCTAGCAGGTCGTATCATGGCCAATCGAAGTTTTGGTAAAGCAGGGTTTTTAAAACTTCAAGATCGCTCTGGGTCTCTTCAGATTTACATAGGAAAGCAATTTTTAACAGGCGAAGATTTTGAAGAAACAAAACTTCTTGATATTGGAGATATTATAGGGGTTCAGGGCTCTATTTTTAGAACTCATAAGGGTGAGCTTTCTCTTAAAGCAGAAAGTTTTAAAATTTTAGTTAAAACTCTTCATACTCTTCCAGAAAAGTTTCATGGTTTAACAGATATAGAGCGGCGTTATCGAGAGCGCTATGTCGATCTTATTATGAATCCGGAAGTAAAAGAAAAGTTTAAAGTTCGCGCGCACATGGTTTCTTATATAAGAAAATTTTTTACTGAAAGAGATTTCATGGAAGTGGAAACCCCTATGATGCAGCCTTTGTGTGGAGGGGCTACTGCTAAACCTTTCACAACACATCATAATGCACTCAATATGAAGCTTTACTTAAGAGTAGCTCCTGAACTTTATTTAAAACGCCTTGTTGTAGGCGGTTTAGAAAGGGTTTTTGAGCTTAATCGGAATTTTAGAAATGAAGGGCTTTCCGCAAAACACAATCCTGAGTTCACCATGCTTGAGTTTTATCAATCTTATGCCACGTATGAAGATCTCATGAAATTAACAGAAGAACTTCTTTCAAACCTTGTAAAGCATCTTTTTAATTCTCATGAAGTTACTTTTGAAGAACGAAAAATTTCTTTTAAAACGCCTTTTGAAAAAATGACAGTGAAAGAAGCTATTCATAAGTATGTGGGTCTGTCAGAAAAAGATTTAAATGATGAAAAAAAACTTCAAGAGTTTTTAACTCAGAAAAAGATTCATTCAAGTGTAGAGAGTCCCCACATAGGAGATCTTCTCATGGATATTTTTGACACTCAAGTTGAAGAAAAACTTGTACAACCTACTTTTATTACCCAATATCCACTTTCTGTCTCACCTCTTTCAAGAAGAAATGATAGCAATCCAGAATTTGTCGATCGTTTTGAGCTTTACATTTGCCAGCGTGAGATTGTCAACGCCTTTTCTGAGCTCAATGATCCTTTAGATCAGAAGAAAAGGTTTGAAGAGCAGGTTGAGCAAAATCGCGAAGGGGCTCAAATTGATGAAGATTATGTACGAGCTTTGGAATATGGACTTCCTCCAACAGGAGGTGAAGGAATAGGTATTGATAGATTGGCTATGATTTTAACTGATTCTCATAATATTCGAGATGTTATTTTATTTCCTCACCTACGGCACGAACCTTGATTTCACTCACACTTGCACGACGCTTTTTAAGACCGCAACAAAAAGATTCTTTTTTTTCATCTTTAGGTTTCATTACAATGTTAGGGGTGCTTATGGGTGTGACAACGCTGATTGTTGTTTACTCTGTTTTTTTAGGATTTGAGAAAAAACTTAAAAGTATTATTATGGATTCTTATCCCCATGTTCTCCTGGAAAAGCGTTTTGAGGGGAGTGACAAGCCGCTTCTTGATTTTTTGAAAAAAGATGACAAGGTTCAGGGGGTTTCACCTCTACTTTCTTATCAGGGATTACTTTCTCACAAGGGACAAGTAAAAGGGGTAGGACTTTATGGGATTGAATTAAACTCGTTTAAAAAGGTTGTTTCCATCAATAAATTTCTCATTCAAAACAACTCTGTCATTCCCGCCAAAAGCCCTGGGCACAAGCGGGAATCTAGAAAGCGTAGCCACCTCATAGATCTCAAAAACAATGAAATTATTTTAGGAGATAAACTTGCACATTTTTTAAATGTTTCCGAAAATGAAAAAGTAAAATTTGTCTATGTTGATGATGAAGGTGGCACCCATATTGAAGAGCTTAAAGTTAAAGCTGTATTTCACATTGGACGCTTTGAACAGGATTTTAAAACAGCTTATGTTTCTTTCAATTGGCTTAAAGAAAAACTCAATGAAAAAAGTCTTGTTTCTTTTGGAATCAGTTTAAAAAATCCATATAAAGTAGAAGAATTTATCCACAATTTAGAAAGTAGATTTCTTTTCTCTTATAATATTCAAACATGGAAGAATGTTGATAGACTTTTTCTCCGATCTATTGTTGTAGAACGTAGAATGATGATTGTTATTTTGGCTATTATTATTCTTGTAGCAAGTTTTAACATTATGAGTCTTCTTCTCATTATTGCAAAAAAACGCATGAAAGAAGTGGGTATTCTTTTAGCTATGGGAGCACAACCCAAACTTTTAAGACGGGTTTTTTTATGGATGGGAATTCTTGTTTGTAGCGGAGGGATTATTGGGGGTGTATTAGGTGCCTTCGGGGTTGCTTTTATTTTAAAAAACTATCCTCTTCTAGAGCTTCCTTCCGATGTCTATCAACTTTCTTATCTTCCTATTTATATAGACCCAATTTTTGTTATTTTCGTTATAAGTTTAAGTATTATTATTTGTTTGTTGAGTGTTCTCGTTCCAAGTATTACAGTTTCAAAAGTGAACCCCATTCAAGGGATACAGTATGAGTGAAATTTTAAAAGCAATTCAGATATGTAAATCGTTTCATATACAGGGTGAAGAGAAATTAGAGGTGCTTAAAAACCTCAATTTTTCAATGAACCAAGGTGAGACGGTTTGTATTAAAGGTACCTCTGGAAGTGGCAAAAGTACTTTACTTCATATTTTAGGAACACTGGATAGGCCTCATACAGGAAAAGTTTTATTTAAAGGTCAAGAACTTGTTTACGGTAACACTTATGAAACAGCTCTTTTTAGGAATGAAAACCTTGGGTTTATTTTTCAGTTTCACCATCTTTTGCCTGAATTTACTGCTTTAGAAAATGTTCTCATGCCAGTTTTGGTAAGCTCTCACAAAGTAAAAAATCAGAAAAAAAGAGCTGAAGAACTTTTGGAGTTTGTAGAACTTAAAGAAAGAATGCGCCATAAACCGTATGAGCTTTCCGGTGGGGAACAACAAAGAGTTGCTCTAGCACGGGCACTCATTCAAAAACCAGCTCTTATTTTGGCTGATGAGCCCACTGGAAATTTAGACAGTCATAATGCCCATAATGTTTTTAGTTTATTGAAAGATTCTATCAAGGAATTTCAGACGTCTCTTCTTTTTGTGACACACAATGAAGAGCTTATTTCTTATGCAGATCAAACTTACACGCTTAAAGAAGGTATTCTTGAGGCTTTGGGGTTGTCATAAATCTTTCTTGAGGATAGAAATATCTTTGGTGTAAAAAAGACATAATTGTATGGTTTTAATGAGAAAGAAAATTATTTTTAGTTTTGTTTTTTCTTTGGTGTGCTTGTCTTCTGCTGGAGCACAAACTATTACTTCTATTCGTATTGTAGGTACACATAAGATTGAAAAAGCGGTTATTTACAAGAACTTAACATCTAAGAAGGGTGAGGTTTATACTTCTTCTTCTGTGCGTCGGGATATTAAAAAGCTTTATGAACTGGGTTATTTTGAAAATATCAGTGTTTATAAGAAGGACGTATCTCAAGGTGTTGAACTTTCCTATGTGATCGAAGAAAAACCTATTATAAAGGATATTCTTACCCATGGTTTTCATGAAATTGATAAAGAAGATATCGAAGCTCTTATATCTCTTAAGAAGTATTCTTTCTTAAATATTTCCGATGTGAAGCGAGTTCAAGAGGCTATTCTTAATCTTTACACAGAAAAGGGATTTACGCTTTCTGATGTTCGTTACGAGATTTCTCAAAAAGATAAAAATAATCAAATTGAGGTTCATTTTTATATTTCAGAGGTAGCCAAAGTTGCTATCAAAAAAATTACGTTTGTGGGTAATCATGCCTTGAGTTCTGAAGAACTTAAAAGCAAAATGTTCACAAAAGAAAAAGACATTTGGTATTGGATAACAGATAGTGGGGTTTTTAAAGAAGAAATTTTTCAAAGAGATGTGAGCCAAGGGCTTGTTTATTATTATCTTATGAATGGTTATGTTGATATTAAAATAAGTGAACCACAGATAACTCTTTCTCACATGGCTTTATTTAACAGTTACACTTCAAGAGGGCGAAAAGCATCATTTTGGAAAAGTAGATTTTTCTAAAGGGTTTATTAAATCACAAGGAGAGTTAAGTAAAGAATCAAAAATTAAGACGGGAGAAATTTACAACCATGATCTTATGCGACAAGAAATAGAAAGGCTTACAAATCTTTATAAAGATGAAGGCTTTGCCTATGCTAATATTATTCCACGTACCAACATTAATAGAGAAAAAAAAACTGTAGATTTGTACTTTGATTTTGAAAAAGGAGAGCAGATTTATATTGGTGAAATTAATGTACAAGGTAATATAAAAACGAGAGATAAAGTTATTCGGAGAGAGCTTCGTATTAAAGAGGGTGAGCTTTATAATGAAACAAATATTCAAACAAGCTTGAGCAGACTCCATCGTCTCGGGTTTTTTGAGGAAATAGATCTTCAAAAGAAAGAATATCAACAGGGTAAAATAGATCTTGTTTTTAAAGTTAAAGAAAAACCAACTGGAAGTTTCAACTTTGGCGCTGGATTTAGTAGTGCCAAAAATATTTTTCTTCAGGGTTCTGTTGCCCAAAATAATCTTTTTGGTCGTGGACATGTGCTTAATTTTTCTACTTCTATTAATGCAGAAGATCAGCTTTTTGATTTAGGTTTTAACGAGCCTTATCTTTTTGATACCTTGTGGAATACAGGTGTGAATGCTTTTAGAAGTAACCTTCAACAAGAAGCCTATACTCAGTTTCAACAAGGAGGTGTTTTACAATTAGGCCATTCTTTTTGGGATTATGGGAATGTAAGTCTTTCTTATAAGCTTCAGAAGATTGAGCTTACCATTCCCACTGAAAACACAAATATTATTTCTGCAAGCCTTAATAATGGGATTGAAAGTTCGCTTACAACCAACGTTTCTTTTGATGTGAGGAATAATGTGTTATCACCCACAAAAGGATCTTTTCATAGTTTGAGTGTCGGAGGGGCAGGTTTGGGTGGAGATCATAAATATTTAAAAACAGATTTTGATTCAAGATGGTATTTTCCTTTGCTTTGGAATAATATTTTACGCTTACGTGTAGATGCAGGGGCCATAGAGCCCTATGCAGGTAGAGATGCTCCTCATTATATACGTTATGTTTTAGGGGGGCCTCGTTCTTTAAGAGGTTTTGATCCTCTAACCATAGGGCCTAAGGCTTTGAATAATGCAACCCCCCCTCGAAAAATGGTGGTAGGGGGCCGCTATCAAGTGCTTTTTAACGCGGAATACGAAATTCCAGTTCTTAAAGAATTACAGCTCAAAAGTGTATTGTTTTTTGATTATGGAAATGCTTTTAATAGTTTTGACTTAAGTGATTTTAGAGGAGATGTTGGTTTTGGTTTTAGATGGGTTTCTCCCATGGGGCCTCTACGGCTTGAATGGGGGTTTCCTCTCGCTAAAAAAGAAGGGGAGAGGAGCCCAGTATTTAATTTTGTTATTGCTCCTGCTTTTTAAGGGGAGAGTATAGAAGGGGTTAAAAATGAAAAGGTTTTTTTTATTTTTGGGTGTTTTAGTTTTTTTTTCAAGCCAAGGTGCTGCAGCTCAAAAGATAGGGTTTATTGATTTAGATCGTATTTTATCTGAATCTTCTCAAGGGAAAAATGCCAAAGCTCAATTTGATAAGTTAGCTAAACCCAAACAAGAAGAAATTCAGAAACGCCAAGAAAGTGTTAAGAAAAAAATTGAAGAATTTCAAAAAAAGAAGTTTGCTTTGACGGAAGAAGGACAAAAGCAGGAAGAGCAAAAACTTCAGATGGAAGTGATGGAGGTACAACAAGTTTCTCAAGCTTGGTTTCAAGAAATGCAAAAGAAAGAACAAGAGCTTCTCCAACCACTTGTAGAAAAGGTAAGATCTCTTATTCAAGAGATTGCTAAAGCTGAAAAATATAAACTTGTGGTAGATAAGAAAGCTCCTTTTCTTCTTTATTCAGATGATAGTGATCAATTAACAGAAAAAGTTCTTAAGAGGTTAAATAAAAAATAGTTGTGGGAGAAGTAAAAAATATTGCTATTCGTTCTCTTATTCCTCATCGAGAACCCTTTCTTTTTGTAGATGAGATTACAGAAGTTTGTTTTCCAGATAAAAAAACAATGTTAGATAGTTTTGTGAAGGGATATAAAAATCTTTCTAAAGATGAATGGTTCTTTAAAGGGCATTTTCCTGGAATGCCCGTTATGCCCGGGGTTCTTATTGTAGAGGCTGTGGCACAGCTTGCCTGTTGTGCTTTTACACTTCATCCATTAAAGATGTTTGATGTAGAAAAAGATCTTGTTGTTTTAACTGCTATACAAGGTTTTAAATTTAAGAGAAGGGTCGTTCCTTGTGAGAGGCTTGAAATGCAAGCTCGTTTTTTAAAAGGAAGAAAAAATAATAAGTTTTTGGTTGTAGAAGGAACTGCCTTTGTAGGTGGAGAACTTGTAGTCCAAGGAACCCTTTCTTGTTATTTTGTAAAAGGTGGGCGTCTTTCATGATTCATAAAACGGCCATGGTTCATCCACATGCTTCTATTCATAGCGAGGTTAACATTGGGCCTTATTGTGTTATCGGGGAAGGAGTTCATATTGATTCAGGATGCGAGCTTAAATCACATGTAGTCGTCCAAGGGCCAACACATTTAGGAAAAAATAATAAAATTTATTCTTTTGTAAGTCTGGGTGAGGCTCCTCAAGATTTGAAATTCAAAGGAGAAAACTCAGAACTTATCATAGGAGAAAATAATACTATTCGAGAATATGTGAGTATTCATAGGGGAACTCAAAAGGGTGAAGGAAAAACGGTTATTGGGAATAATAATTTGCTTATGACCTCTGTTCATATTGGTCATAATTGTATTTTAGGAGATGATATTATTATTGCTACAGGAAGTGGGGTTGCAGGACACGCTGTTGTTGAAGATAGGGTTGTTTTTGCAGGAATGGTCGGTGTTGCTCCTTTTATACATGTAGGAAGAAATTCTTATATTACAGGTTTTTCTGTTATCGACAAAGATGTACCCCCTTTTTCTATTTGTTCAGGGCGAGGAGAGTTTAAAATTCGAGGAGTGAATGTGATTGGTCTTAAGAGAAATAATTTTTCTATAGAGGATATTCAGATTTTAAGAAAAAGTTTTAAACATTTATTTACACATATAAATCCCTTAAGTATACAAATAGATAATATTGAGAGAGATTGGAAACAAAATGTTCATGTTCAGTATCTTCTCAATTTTCTTCTAAATTCAAAAAATAGTAAAAATAGATGAAAGTTCCTCTTCTTGATTTAAAAGAGCAGTACAGTTTTATTAAAAATGATGTTCTGCGTTCTATAAATCAGGTTTTAGAAGATGGGCATTATATTTTAGGCCCTCATGTTGAGGAATTTGAAGAAAAGATTTCAAAGTATTGTGGTGGATATTATGCATTGGGTGTTTCTTCGGGAACTGATGCTTTGCTTTTAGCGCTGTTGAGTATTGGAATAGAACCAGATGATGAGGTAATAACAACGCCATTTTCTTTTTTTGCAACATCTGAAGTCATTTCTTTTTTAAAAGCAAAACCTGTTTTTGTGGACATTGATCCTAAAACCTACTGCCTTAACCCAGAAAAAGTTGAGCGAGCTCTCTCTCATAAAACAAAGGCTATTATTCCAGTGCATCTTTTTGGTCAATGCGCAGATATGGATCCTCTTGTGGATATAGCTCAAAAACATAATCTTCATATTATTGAGGATGCATGCCAAGCTTTAGGGGCTACTTATCGAAATAAGCAAGCGGGTACTTTTGGGGCTTTTTCTTGTTTTAGTTTTTATCCTTCAAAAAACCTAGGTACCTATTGTGATGCAGGACTTTTATTGGTCAAAGATTATGAATACTATCTTTTGGCAAGAGATTATAGAAGTCATGGGGAGTACCAAAAAAACTTTAATCATAAAAGAATCGGAATGAATGCAAGAATGTCAGCTCTTGCTGCATCAATACTCAATGTGAAATTTAAATATTTAGATGAGTGGAATGAAAAGAGAAGAGAAAAAGCAGAAGTGTACAATAGTTTACTTTGTGAATATAAACTCGATCAAAAATTAACGCTTCCCTTTACGCATAATAAAAACACTCATATTTTTCATCAGTATGTTATTTTGACTCAGTATAAAGACAAACTTCGTTCTTTTTTAGAGTCTAAAGATATTCAAACAGGAAATTTTTATCCCATTCCTTTGCCTTTTCTTCCTTGTTATAAAGACTTTAACTTTAAGAAGGATGATTTTCCTCAAGCCATGGAAACCTCTCAAAAAAGTGTTGCTTTGCCACTATATCCAGAAATAACTCTTGAACAACAAAAGTATGTCGTTTCTCACATAAATGATTTTTTTCGTTACCAAATATGAATAAAAAAGGACTGAAAGTGCTTCTTATTGGGCTTGGACATATGGGGGAGTTCCATTTGAAAAAAATATTGAGTACCCCACAAGTATCAAAAATAGTGGGTGTTGATAGCAGCAAAGAAAGACTTAATATAATAAAAAATACCTACCCTATTGAAACTTCCGAAAATTATGAAACTCTTTTAAAAACGAAACCGTTTGATGTTGCTTTTATAGCAACCCCTTCAGTCACTCATTTTAAAATTGCTAAAGCCTGTTTATCTTTTGGTTTAGATATTTTTATTGAAAAACCAGCTGTGACAAATATGAGTGAAGCAGAGGAGCTTTTAAGGCTTTCTAAAAAAAATGATTGTTTGATTCAAGTTGGTTTTTTGGAAAGGTTTAACCCAACCTTTAAAAAATGTTATGAATTTTTTAAAAACCCTCTTTTTTTTGAGGCTCATCGACTGGGGACTTTAAAGAGGAGAAGTTTAGATATTGATGTTGTTCATGATCTTATGGTGCATGATTTAGATCTTATTTTAGCTATAAATCCTTATCCTGTTGAGTCTGTTGATGCACTTGGAGTTTCTATTATTAGTCACCAAGTGGATTTAGCTAACGCTAGGATTCATTTTTCTAATTCTTCAATTGCAAATTTAACAGCAAGTCGAGTTTCTATGAAAGAAATGAGAAAGATGAGATTATTCCAAATAGGAGCTTATATTTCTTTAGACTTTGTAGAAAAATCTGCCCAAGTTGTAAGGCTTGATAAGAAAGAAGGTTTTAAATTAGAAAATATAGTAAGTGAGGGTGAGCCTGATGCGCTTCAATCCCAAACAAAAGCTTTTTTTGAGGCTGTTCAAAATAGAACTCAACCTCAAGTAACAATGTATGATGCGATGAGAACCATGGAGGTGATTGACCACATTAACTCTTCTATTGCAAATAATCTTAAAAAAATCAAAAAGGCGAACAAATTAAGTAACCCCAATGAAGTTTTATTTTCTGGATTATGAGTTTAAATAAAAATATTTTTATCGTTAGTGGAGAGAGTTCAGGAGATTTTTATGGATTCGAGCTCATGGAAAAGCTTAAGGCTCACAATTCCAATATTTCCTTCTTGGGCATGGGAGGAGGTGAAATGCACTCTCTTGCTTCGAATCTTCTTTCAAACTCTGATATTTCAGTGACAGGACTTTGGGAAGCTGTTTCAAAATTTAAATTATATGTAGATAAAATTAAAAAACTTAAACGGATTGTTGAATATCATAAGATTGACTTAGCTATTCTTATAGATTTTCCAGGTTGTAATTTTCGGTTATTTAAAATTTTATCAAAACACAAAATTCCCATTCTTTATTATATAAGTCCTCAACTATGGGCGTGGCGGAAAAATAGGGTCAAAAAAATTAGAAAATATGTAGATGAAATGTGTGTTATTTTTCCATTTGAAGTAGATTTTTATAAAAAACATGGAGTTGGTGCTCGATATGTAGGACACCCGTTAGTTGAAGAAGTTCAAAGTATAGAGCTACCTCAGAGAAGGTTAGGCGGTATTCCAAAAATAGGAATATTTCCAGGAAGCAGGCTTAATGAAGTTCATCGTTTGATGCCTACCCTTGTAGAAACAATATGTTTATTGCAAAAAAAAGGAAATTTCCAGTTTTTTCTTTTTAAAGCCCCTTCTATTGATCGTGAAATATTGTCTTTTTATGTGAATGATATGCAAGGAGTGGAGATTGTTGAAAGAAAGCACATCTCTCAATATAAAGATTTAGATTTTGCCCTTGCCTGTTCAGGAACTTTAACTTTTGAGTTAGGGCTTTTAAAAGTTCCTATGATTATTTTATATAAAACCTCAATGTTTACTTACGTTGTTGTAAAAACTTTTTTTAGAAAAATTAAAAATATTGGAATGGTGAATATTATTTTAGAAAAACCCTATTTTCCTGAGCTTATTCAAAATCAAATGACCCCTCAGAATATAGTTGGAGCAACACTTGGTTTTTTGAATAATAATTCTCGATATAAAGAGGCTCTTTCTCATCTTGATAATTTTAGAAAAAAATGGAGGCTCACAAGTCTCAAATAAATTTAGAAGAAATCATTTTACAAAGGTTACAATGATAAAAGCTTTAGGGGCTGATCTTTTCAAGTTGGGTGGCTCACTTCACAGGCACTTTTATTCCAAAAAGATAAAACATGAGCTTTCTTTACCGGCTCCTGTCATATCAGTTGGAAATATGACTTTAGGTGGAAGTGGAAAAACCCCTTTTGTTATTTATGTAAGCCAAAAATTAAAAAAAATGGGTAAACGTGTGATTGTTTTGTCACGTGGTTATAAAGGAAAAGCAACTCAAAAAGGAGGTGTTGTAACCGATGGTAATAGGATTTTACTGAGTGCTTATGATGCAGGTGATGAACCTTATCTTATGGCACATAGACTAGAAGACACTCCTATTTTTGTAGGTAAAAAGAGATTGTGCAATGCTTTAAAGGCTGCCACGGTTTTTAAACCGGATTTTTTTATTTTAGATGATGGTTTCCAACATTTTAAAATGAAGTCTGATATGAACATTTTACTGATTAATGCTTTAGATCCTTTTGGTGGAGAAGAGCTCTTTCCAGTTGGGCGTCTAAGAGAACCACTTCAAGGAATGGAAAGGGCTCACGTTATTGTTCTTACAAGTGCTTCTTTAATTGACTCTACTTCGAAAGATAAAATAGTTGAAAAAATAAAAAAATATAATCATAAAGCTCCTATTTATGAAGTAGTAACAAAGTTAGAGGGTGTTTTAAGACAAGATCGAAAAGAAGAACTTACTTTAGAAGAACTTAGAACTAAAAAAGTATTTTTGTTTTGTGCATTAGGTTGTCCTCAAAAATTTAAAATGGAGATTGAAAAAAATGATGTTACAGTAGTTGGAGAGTTATTTTTCAAAGATCATCATGCTTATACAAAATCTGATATTGTGAGACTTATTCAATTGGCTGTCCAAAAAAATGCTGATATACTTTTAACAACAGAAAAAGATATTGTGAAGTTAAAAAGTTTTCATGAAATAATATATTATTTGAAAATCAGTACTGAAATTGTTCAGGATGAGAACCCATTCTTTTCTTTACTTACGAAGCTTCGTCACTGTCGTTGCGAGGAGCAAAGCGACGTGGCAAACTTACCTTAAGTTTTTTGTTTTATCCTTTTTTATTGTAAGTTGTACTTCTCTTAAGAGGGATATACCTCAGGAGGTTCCTGACCAAAGACCTAAAAAAATCATTAAAAAAATTAAAGTTGAAAAAGTTTTGCCCCCCCCACAAAAACCTCAATTAGAGGAAAAAGCTTACAAACAAGAAAAGCCCTTACCTCAATACCCGTTTCAAGTGGGTGAGAAACTTACCTATTTAGCAAGTTGGAGCTTGTTTTCGGTGGGTACTATCGATTCTGAGATTATGCCGCTTGTGAGTGTTAATGATGAGTTGAGTTACCACATTAAAGGGGTTGCTAAAACAAACGAGTTTTTTTCAGCTATTTATAATGCGCAAGAAGATTTTGAAACTTTTTTTAACGCCAGAGATTTTAGGCCGTATAAATTTGAACTTCAGGCAAGAGAAACAAAATGGACACGTCAGCATATTACGGCTTTTGATTATGAAAGCGGGGAAGTTTATTATTGGAAGAAAAGCGTTCATGTAGAAAACCCACAAAAGATAAAAACTAAAGAAGCTAGTTATAAGATTAAAACCAAACTCTTTGATGCTTTAACCCCTATTTATTATATGAGAACACTGCCTCTTAAAATCAATACAAAAGCTGTTTTTAAAGTAGTTGAAAATGCCGAGATTCTTCAAATTTCTTGCGAGATTCTTAAAGAAGAAAATATTAAAATAATGGAAGTAAACCAGCCAGCCTTTTATTTTGAATGTCAGCTCAAAAAAATCGAATCAAAAGGAAAAATTAAAGAAAATCAAAAAGATAGCAATTTTTTGGGGTGGGTCGCTAAAAACTCACCCCACGAGCTTTTAAAAACTCAGGCTGAAGCTAAAATTGGCTCTATATCCATAGAACTCATTAAAAAACAATAGCATAGACATAAATTTTCAATTATTATAAGCTGTTAGATAGGGAGGAGCCTCATTTTAAGTCATGCGAGTTAAGAAGCTTGAAATAGCTGGTTTTAAGTCTTTTGCCAGACGCACATCTGTTCTTTTTGATGGTGAAGGGGGTAACGAGCGCCCTAAAATCATTGGTATTGTAGGCCCTAATGGTTGTGGAAAAAGTAATGTTGTTGACGCTCTTTTATGGATTTTAGGGGAACAAAGCTATAAAGAACTTCGTGGAAAAACAAAAGACGATATCATTTTTAGTGGTACCGATATTGAGCCCGCGCATTCCTTTGCAGAAGTTTCTATTACTCTTGATTTAGATGCAGGGGAAGCGGAAAAAATCTCTCTAGATTATAAAGATTTACGAGAGGTGACGCTCACTCGCCGAATTTATCGTTCTGGTGAAAGTGAATTTTTTCTAAATAAAACTCCTTGTCGTTTACAAGATATCTCTGCTTTCTTTTTAGATACAGGTGCTGGTCGTGGTGTCTATTCTATCATTTCTCAAGGGCAAATTGATTCTCTCATTCAAAGTAAACCAGAAGAAAAAAGACTTTTGATTGAAGAAGCCAGTGGCATTTCTGCATTTAGAATGCAAAGAAGAAGAGCGCATAACAAACTTATTTCTACCGAAGAAAATATTTCACGTTTGACTGATATTATTAAAGAGGTTGGAGATCAACTTAAATCGCTTAAAAAATATGCAGAGCGTGCTAAGCGTTATAAAGAAGCCCGTGAAGAATTGAGAGATATTGATTTAGCATTAGCAGCCAAAACTTATGCTGAACTTAAAGAACAAAAAGAGGATTTTGAAGAAATACTTAAATCTTATGATCACAAAGTAGAGGAATTAACACTACAGTTTAATGAAACGACTAAAAATATTTATGAAAAAGAAGCACTCATGGCTGAAGAAAGAGAAAAACATGAAGAGCACCAGAAAGAACTTTTAGAAAAATCAACACTTTTAGAAAAGAAAAAAGGCCAGATCCATTTTTATCAAAACAAGCTTAATGAAATTTCTAAGCGAGGTGAAAAACTGGCTCTCGATTATCGAAAAATAGACGAAAAGAAAAAATCTTTTTTAGAACAAAAAGAAAAAGCTCACAGAGAGCTTTCTGAAATACAAAAACAACTTAGTATTATGAAAGAAGCACTTCATATGGATTCGGATGAAGAAAATGACACATTAGCAGTTAAAATTAGAAAGAAGAAAGAAGAGATACAAAAGCTTCGAGAAAAAAACCTTGAAGAACAGCTTAAATTAAACTCACTAGAATCAAATTTTGGAAATCTTCAAGAAAGAAAGGGACAATTAGAAAAAGATCAAGAAGGAGTATTGGAAGAGCTTCATAAATGTGAAGAATCTTGTGAAACTGTGCTAAGCAATCTTCAAGAACAGAATAGAAATTATGAAGGGCAGAAAAATGAATATGGGTTTTTAAATACACAATATGAAGAACTTGAAAGTGAAATAGAAAATTTAAAAGAAACCCTTTTTCAAAAAGAAGAAACCTATCGCTCAAATAACGAGAAACTTAACCAAACTAAACTGTCTTTACAGATGCTCTCCCGATTTAATGTTGATGGAGATGCAGTCAATGATGGCAAATACACCTATTTACACGAGCTTTTTGAAATTCCTGAAAAATATGAAAACCTTGTTTCTCTTGCTTTAAGAGGGCTTTTAAAGGGTATTGTGCTGGAAACGAGAAAGGACGTTGAAGAGTTTCTTCTAAAAGAGAATAAACCTTCTCGATTTGTTTTGATCCCTTCAGATATTAAAAAGCAAGAACAGAAAAATCTTTTTGTATCTCATCTTTCAAAAGATCAAAAGCTTGGCTTTTATATTAAAGCAAAAAAAGGTTATGAAAAGTTAAGAGATTTCTTTTTTGGTAATTGTTACATAGCCTCTGACATTCAATCAGCACTTTCAAACTGGCAAGAAGGTCTTATTTATATTACAGATGATGGCTATTACGTTTCTCATGAAGGTATTATTTATTCGGATAGAACATCTCAGGCTAACATTCTTCAACAGAAAAGAAAGTTTGAAGAAGAATTAAAAACTTATGGAGAAGAAAGTAGTATTCTTGCGTCTCACATCAAAGAGTTAAAAGAAAAACTTGTTTCGCAAGAACTTGAGTTAGAAGAATCCCAAGAGAACTTGGAAAGTTTTAGAGAAAGTTTGCTTAATTTGGAACATGAAAACAAATATAACCAAGAAAAAGCCCACGAAGTAGAGAAAAATATTGAAAAGGTGAAACAACGTCAAGTAACTTTGACTGAAGATATTAAAAATAGTGTAGAAAAAACCTATCTTCAAAAAGAAAATATTCAAAACACTCAAAAGCAAATTGAAAAAACTGGGCAAGATTTAAGTTCTTGTGAAAAAGAATTGGGTATTCTTGAAGAGTGTGAACAAGATTTAGATCTTGCACAAAAACAAGAAAAGCTTCAATTTCTAAAAGAAAAAGAAGGAACCTTGCTCAAGAATCTTCAGTTTTTTGAAGTAGAGCTCCAAGAAGCTCTCCTTGGTTTAGGTGATAGCTCCAAAACTTTCGAATTACTTAAAGAAGAAAGTGATCAATCAACAGAGTTTATTTCAGAGTTACAGAAAGAAATTGATGTATTGAACCAAGAATGTTCACTTCTTCACCAAAAAATCCAAGAATTCTCAAGTGTTCATAAAACCAAATTAGCTGAAATTACTTCTTTCAAAGAGCAAAACAGAGAAAGAGAAAGAAAGATATTAACTATTAAAGATGATAAGCACCAAACTACCCTTCAACTTCAAGAGGTTGATTTAAAAATTAAGTACTGTGTTGATGAAATAAGAGAAAACTATGTTTTAGAATTGCAAGATTACTATCAACAAATCAATATTGATTTCAAAATAACTGACCACAGACAAAAACAAAAAGCTTTGAGGGCTGAGCTTAAGAGTATTGGTGAAATTCCACTTTCTGTTATTTCAGAATATGAAGAAAAACAAAGCCGTTTTGACTTTTTAGAAGCCCAAAAGAATGATTTACAATCTTCCATGGGCAACCTTCACAAAACAATTACAAAATTGGATAAACTTTCAAAGGATAAATTTAAGGAAACTTTTGATAAGGTAAACCGTGAGTTTCAAAAGGTTTTTCCAGTGCTTTTTCAAGGTGGAATGGCAAAACTCATTTTAACTGATGAAGAAAACCTCCTTGAAACAGGGGTTGATATTTTAGCAAGGCCTCCTGGGAAAAAACTTCAAAACCTCAATCTTCTTTCAGGTGGAGAAAAGGCTATGACAGCTATTGGGCTTATTTTTGCTCTTTTTATGATTCGTCCAAGTCCATTCTGTGTTCTTGATGAAGTGGATGCTCCATTGGATGACACCAATACAGATCGTTATCTTCAGCTGATTCAGGAACTTTCCGAAAGAACACAATTTATTGTTGTAACCCATAATAAGAGAACCATGTCAAAAGCAGATATTTTATATGGCGTTACAATGCAAGATCCTGGTATTTCAAAACTAGTTGGTGTTCAATTTTCAAGCTCTTTCGTTCAAAACTTAAAATCCCCAGAATCAAAACCTGAAATAACCGTTTAAATAAATAATTCAGGGGACACAATACTTAATTAAATAATTGTGTCCCCTGAATTACGATATGGATTTTGATCAAGAAACCGTGGAATTTAATTTAGTGATTCGATTTTAACTAGAGCTAGACAAATTTAAAGCCTGAGATTCTTCGCTTCGCTCAGACAAAGCTGTAATTCATGCTGTAATCCACACCTCGTCATTGCGATTGTTCTCTCTGTCATTGCGAGCGAATGAAATGAGACCCGGGGATCCAGTATTTTCTCTTTCTGGTAGTTATCAGCTATTCCCTCTCCCTTGATGGGAGAGGGCTAGGGAGAGGGT
>JACPKQ010000023.1 GCA_016186995.1 Deltaproteobacteria bacterium
AATGAAATTTAATGAGCTTACCATTGATAATCTAGGTGGGGCACTTAAGTGGACTGTGACTGATGTATTTTTGAAATGGTCCCTTCTTAATGCGGGGGTGAGAGGATATTATTCAAACACCATCCTCAAATACAAACAAACTGTAAACGCTACAAATGCAACTGTAACATTGGATGATTCAACGTGGGGAGGAAACGTTTCTTTAAGTAAAAAATTTCTTGTTCTAGAACCCTATGTTGGCTTGGGCTTTCTCCATGGGAGTAGTGATTTAACGACAAGTGTAAATGGTATTTTTGCCCCTTCTTTTACAACAGCTTCTTCAGCTGCTGCTTCTTCAACTGGGTTTCACTTATTTGGAGGGCTTCACATTTCTTTTCCTCTTCTTACACTCGGAGCTGAATATCATCGAGTTTTTGAAAGTGATAGACTCCTTATTAAGCTTTCTTTAAGACCTTAAAGAGCTTCGGCTTTACAAGGATTTTTATGGATGCTAAGAAAGTGAAAGCTATAAGTTAATGGTTTATTATTCCCCGATAGCTCAGTTGGTAGAGCAAATGACTGTTAATCATTGGGTCGCAGGTTCGAGTCCTGCTCGGGGAGCCAAACTAGATAAAGGGCATCTTTTGATGCCTTTTTTGTTGTAATATCACTATGTTGGTTTGGTTCTAACCTTTGATAAATTACCGAGTGGCAAATTGGCTCAAATCTCTTTCGCGATCGAAATCGAAAATTCTGTAAATGACTAAGCTTATTTTCCTTTTTGTATTTGAAATGGCTCACGCGGGCAAGGTTTTTCCTCACCAGAATATGCATCGTAACATGATCCATATTCGTTGGCTATTGCTATGAATTGTAAGGTTCTTTCGTTATCAAAAAAGGTCCCCTTTTGTGGAAAGAAATACGACCTCTTTCCTTTCACACGCAGCTCATTTATGCTTCCAATTCCTGCTATATAAATATTTTTTCCTTCTTTCAAAATTTTACTTATTATCTTGATTCGTCTATCGCAATCCTCTTTATTAAGGGTGTTACCTTGAATTAAAGTTAATACGGTGTTTTCTTCATCCAAAACATGAATCATAAAACCATACAAACCTTTAATATCAGCATCGTAAAGCCACTCACATTCAAGCACGATCCTGTCAGGACTCACACTGAGTTCAGCGCTTTGATCATCCTGATTTAAAATACGATAAGAAGATGTTGCGCATCCAAACAAAAAAAATAAGATTAGAAAATAACATCTTTTATTTCTTTTTAAGGTCTGCATAGTCTTCCCTAAATTTTTTAAGGGCTTTATTTTTATAGTCGGTTTTGCTTTTTAATAAACCCTTATATTCTAAAATCAATTCTTCATGATCTGGGGCACGTTTTAGTTGATTCATTGCAGTTTCTCTTTTTCTAAATAACCAACGCATACCCATTGGAATCGCAATATTTGGGTTCTTTAGATCCTTTTGACGAATATCACGAAAAATAAAATCCTTTGTTTCTCCGTTAGGATCTTGCATAATTTTTAAGGTGTCTTTTGTAATTTGGGTAATACCCAGAGCTATCTTGTTTTCAGGAGGGTCAGCGCGAAACCCTGATTCACTGGCAATAAGCGCCTTTATCACATCTGGATCAAGAGGAGGTTTGGCATTAAATTTTTTATTAAAGTAATCTGCCCATACGGCAATGACTTCATCGTACTTATCAGCGTTCTTATATTTTTTGCTTAATTTATTTGCCGTGGGGTAGATCAGGCCATTTCGATCATAGCTCTTGAAAATAGATTCAACTTCTGTTGCATCTAAATAAGTACCCTTTAATCGTCGTAAGTGACGGTCTCTTATCGTTATACCAGCTGGATTCTTTTTACTCACGGGAACACGCAGAGGATGTTCGCGAACAACCGTGATTTTCTTTCCACTCTCTTTCGGCATATGTTTAATTCGTAGGATACTTCAAACAAAATATCAATGGCAAGTCCTTCCTAATGCTAAACGAGCCGGGGTAAAAAATTCATTGAACAAAAAAAATAATTGGCTTTTTATTTCAGTTTGGTTTGGCTTCCGCCCACAAGAAATTGAAAATTTTAAACGACTGCTCATTAAAACAATGCAAAAGCATTTTGACCAAGATGTTACTTTGTATGGAGGAAGGGCTTTACGGAAAACTTTTATCTCATCCTGAAATGATAGGAGGCTTTTTTACAAAACTACCTTGTAGACCTCCAAGATTGACTTAGTTTTGGTATATAAATATAGTCTTTTGAGGATTGAATAATGGTTCTAACATCCAGGACGATGCCGAGCCAAATTGGACGAGGACCATTATTCCGGCAATTTTTTTAAAATATATCCCGTTGTCCGACCGCGCCCGATCTTTTCAATAAGGCCTGCTTCAATCAGACGATTAAAGTCCTTTCGGGCTGTTTCATCAGAGCATCGCCCAAGCTTACAATACTTTTTTGTTGTCATAGCTTGCGGATGTTCAAGCATCCACTGAAGCGCTTTTACCTGTTTTTTGTCGAGTTTGGCTTGAACTTTTGCGCCTAAAAGATCGCGGATATCTTTGACCTTTTTCTCTTTTTGAATTTCGTGTTGAACGTTTTTCAGTTGCTCTGCCAAGGCCTTCAGATAATAAAGAATGAAAAACGTAGCATCATTCTCGTGAGCTTCGGAATTCTGGATAGCCCGGTAATATTTACCACGGTGGTGATCAAAATAATCCGAAGGCGCAAGAAAATTAATAAACTGGTAGTCTTGCTTCAGGAGAAGAAGATTAGATAATGCCCTGGCCGAACGGCCGTTTCCATCATCAAAAGGATGAATATGTACAAAATAGAGATGTACAAGTGCAGCTTTAATTAATGGATGAATTTCTTTAGCACCATTCATCCACTGAATATAGGAACCCATCATTGACATAACATCAGATGCAGGGGGACCTTCATAAACAACTTGACCTCGACTGTCTACCACATAGATAGGGCCTTTACGATATGCACCGACAGTAATAGGGCTTTCTTTGTGAGTGTTTCGAACAAGGATCTTGTGAAGTTCGCAAATCATTTCATGACTAAAAGGTTTTGAGCTTTGGGCACGGATATATTTCAAAGCATCTCTATTGTTAACGATCATTTGAAGACTTTCATCCCCATAATCTTTTCTGGAGGGTTTGTTTAGATGAAGCAGTGCTACTTCTAAAGATGTTACAGCTCCTTCAATATGACTCGAGTAATAAGCCTCCTTCTTTTCGGTTTCAGACGCTAAAAGACCCAGAAACTTTTTGGGAAGTTTAAGCGAGGCTAAAAACCCCCTTTTTCGTTCGATTTCGGAGATAATATCCAGAAGATTTGGGGCAAGAACGAACCAAAAAGGTTTCCCCGTTTTATCGAAAAGATCAAGGAAGTGTGCCATGCGGCGCCGACCTTCTTCGATCTCGCGCCACTTTACGGGGCCGTATTTGGCTATTCCTTTTTGTTTTTCTAGATATTCTGTCATCGTTTAATCGCCAACCTTTCGCCAATAGTGTACCTGATTTCCTTGGAATTGTCCAGAACAGAATCGCCAATAAATAGCCAACTATTCGCCAACTGAAGGCATTTATTCAGGTCAGGGTAATTAAGCAGCTTGCCTTAGTTTTGGAATGAATATATAGTCTGATGAGGCTTGAAGGATGGTTCTAACATCCATGATGATGCTGAGCCAAATTTTATGGAAAATATGAGATCAGGTGAAAAGTCTTTTGGGATTGTTTTTAGTATTTTTTTCGCTATCGTTGCCCTATTACCTGTACTTAAAGGAAATAATATTAAAAATTGGGCTCTTGTAGCATCTATTATTTTTCTTGTTTTAGCTTTTTTCTCTCCCACTCTTCTCAAACCACTCAACTATATTTGGACAAAATTTGGTCTCTTACTCCATAAGATAACCACCCCAGTTCTTATGGGAATAATCTTCTTTGGTGTTATAACTCCAATGGCAATTTTTTTAAAACTACTTAAAAAAGATATTATTAACCTCCAATGGACTGAAGCTCAAAAATCTTATTGGATTGAAAGAACACCACCTGGTCCAAAACCAGAAACAATGAAGTATCAGTTTTAGGAGAAACAATGGTAGATTTTTTAAAAGAATTTTGGATGTTTTTAAGGGTTCGAAAAAAATATTGGTTACTCCCCATTATTGTTATGATGCTTTTATTTGGAACCCTTATAGTATTAACACAAGGAACAGCTGTTGCTCCCTTTGTTTATACGCTATTTTAATTAAAAATTTTGTATGAAAATTTTAGGGATTTCTGCCTTTTATCATGATAGCGCTGCAGCTCTTATTGAGAACGAAAAAATTATAGCGGCTGCTCAAGAAGAACGCTTTACACGCAAAAAACATGATTCTAACTTTCCAACTCATGCCATTCATTATTGTTTAGAAGAAGCCCACATTGAGCTTCAAGATATCGATTACATAGTCTTTTACGACAAACCCTATCTTAAATTTGAAAGGCTTCTAGAAACCTATCTTGCTTTTGCACCACGTGGTTTTAAATCTTTTTCTAAAGCAATTCCTATTTGGATAAAAGAAAAACTCTTCCAAAAAAAACTTCTTAAAGATGAATTTAAAAAATTTTCTAAAGATTTGAACTGGAATCAAAAATTACTCTTTGCTGAACATCATCAATCCCATGCTGCAAGTGCTTTTTTTCCATCTCCTTTTGAAGAGGCCATCATACTCACCATGGATGGAGTGGGCGAATGGGCCACGACAAGTGTTGCTATAGGCAAAAAAAACTCTCTTGAAGTTGTTAAAGAGCTTCATTTTCCACACTCTTTAGGGCTTCTTTATTCGGCTTTCACTTACTACACTGGTTTTAAAGTTAACTCTGGGGAATACAAAGTCATGGGTTTAGCACCTTATGGAAATTCTATTTTTAAAGATCTTATTTTAGAAAAACTTGTTCATGTTAAGCAAGATGGAACTTTTCGACTTAACATGGATTATTTTGATTATTGTACTGATCTTCGCATGACAAATAATAAATTTCACAAACTCTTTGGCACCACACCAAGAAAATCGGATGAACCTTTAACACAAAGGCACATGGATTTGGCCGCATCCATTCAAGCAGCTATTGAAGAAATTATTTTAAAAATGACTCAATCTCTCTACAACGAATATAAAATTGAAAATCTTTGCCTTGCAGGAGGTGTTGCCCTTAACTGTGTTGCTAATGGTAAAATTTTAAGAGACCAGAAATTTAAAAATATTTGGATCCAACCCGCTGCTGGGGATGCAGGAGGCGCCTTGGGAGCTGCTTACTGCTGTTATTATCTCTATAAAAATCAACCAAGGTCAACACCCCATATTAAAAAAGATAAAATGCAAGGGGGATACTTAGGGCCTCAATTTCCACAAAATCAAGTTGAAAACGATCTTAAAGAAGCTCACGCGAAATACATAACTTTGAATGAAGATGAAATTATTGATCAAACCGCACAAGCCTTGCAAGAAGGCAAAGCAGTAGGTTGGTTTCAAGGAAGAATGGAATTTGGTCCTCGAGCTTTAGGAAACAGGTCTATTTTGGGAGATGCTCGCAATAAAACAATGCAAAAAAATCTTAATTTAAAAGTTAAGTTTCGAGAGTCTTTCAGACCTTTTGCCCCTTCAGTCATAAGGGAAGAAGTTTCAAATTGGTTTGAACTAGATTACGACAGTCCCTACATGCTGCTTGTAGATAGTGTTAAAAATGAAAAACAACTACCCATGTCTGAAGAGCAAAAGAAACTATTTGGTATTGAAAAACTCAATATTCATCGATCAGAAATACCAGCTATTACACACATAGATTATTCAGCACGAATTCAAACGGTACATCAAGATACAAACCCTCGTTATCACAAGCTTATTTCTAAATTTAAAGAAAAAACAGGTTGCCCAGTCCTTGTAAATACAAGTTTCAACGTTCGCGGAGAACCTATTGTTTGTACACCAAAAGATGCTTTTCGTTGTTTCATGGGAACAGATCTTGATATTCTTGTTGTTGAAAACTGCTTTCTCAAAAAAGAAGAACAATCTCTTTCACTCAAAGAAGACTATAAACATAAGTTTGAATTAGATTAAAAATTATTTTTGCAGTTCTAAAACGACGGGGCAATGATCTGATCCCATAACTTCCTGTAAAATTAAAGATTTCTTTACATGGGACAAAAGTCCTGGAGTGACACAGTGATAATCAATTCTCCACCCTATATTTTTTTCTCTTACCCCTGGGCGGTAACTCCACCATGTATAACGCCCGGGTTCATCATTAAAACGCCTGAAAGTGTCTATGTAACCATGAGATAAAAAATGATCCATCCACTCTCTTTCAGGAAGAGTAAATCCAGAATTGTTTTCATTACTTTTAGGGTTTTTAAGATCGATCGGTTTATGGGCCACATTATAGTCACCACAGATAATAAGCTCGCACCCTTTTTTTCTTAAACTTTCACAAAGATTTAAAAGTTTGTTTGAAAAATCGAGTTTAAAAGGAACACGATTAAGATCTCTTTGCCCGTTTGGAAAATAAACATTAACAAGGGTAAAACCATTGTGTTCTGTAATAAGAACTCGTCCCTCTTGATCATATATTTCAATTCCTAATCCATACTGAATATTTTTTGTTTCAACACGAGTATAAGTGGCCACTCCTGAATAACCCTTTTTTTGTGCTGGGTGAAAATACGCCTGATAACCAGGAATATTTCTTAATTCGGGGGTTAATTGACCAGGATATGCCTTCATTTCTTGTACACACAAAATGTCTGGCTTAAAAGCGCCTATCCAATCTAAAAAACCTTTTTTTGCACAAGCTCTTAAACCATTTACATTCCACGATACAAGTTTAAGAGTTTTTTTATTCATTCTTCTCATCTCTTCTTTCTTTAAAAAAGTCTTTCATAAGCTTTCGACATTGTTCTTCTAAAAGCCCTTCTTCAACTAAAAATTGATGATTGAGTCTTGTATCATGGGCAACTTCATAAAGGGATGTGAGAGCCCCTGCTTTAGGATCTCGACACCCATAAACAACGCGAGCTATGCGTGATTGAATAAGAGCCCCAGCACACATAAGACAGGGTTCTACTGTCACATAAAGAGTTGCATTCTCAAGCCTCCACGAGCCAAGCCTTGTCCCAGCTTCACGCAATACAACAATTTCAGCATGGGCTGTAGGATCCCCTGTTTTTTCTCGAATATTATGAGCTCTTGCAATCACTTGGCCTTGATGCACTAGAATAGCGCCAATGGGAATTTCTCCATTTTTTTTTGCTCTTTTTGCTTGTTCCAAAGCTTGAAACATGTAGAAAATATCTTGAACACTCATAGAAATAGAACTTCCTTCTCAACTTTTAATCATTTCTTGTCAAGGGACTGGCCACCCTACCCTCTCATGGATTCGAGATTTTAGATATTTAGAAAAACAGCCGATATATTTTGCATGGGCATACAACTTAAAGTCATTTTTACAACTCTGTTAATAGTATCTTTTTCAGAAGCCCTTACTCAAAATTCATTTCTTACCTATCTTGATTTCAAAAATTATCTGGCAAACCATAAAAAAGAAATATTAAAAGAAAAAAACATTGAAAAAAGAAAATTGAAAATCAATTTTTTAAATAAAATTCTTAATTACTCTAAACTATTACCCCGCAAAGAAACCAGTTTTAATCTAGAGATCAAGGAAAACTTATTTAATGTTGAAATTTGGGATGAGTTCAAAGGAGACCCTCTCAAGGCTATGAAACTTTATGAAGAAATCACAACAGGACAACATCCACATAATCTTTTCTTAGAAAGTAAAGCAGGGCAAGATGAAATCATTTCAGATCTAAAAAAAATAAACGGCGGTTTTGAATTTATATCAGATCGAGTTCTTACAAGCAGTCATGCTTTTAATAATAAAAGTAAAATAAGGCTTCTTTTTTTTAACAAAGATGAAAATACTTTTATTTGTATCAATCAAAATATCGAAGACTTTGGAAAAGAACTAGCACAAAAAAAAGCTGAAAGAATGGAAAAAAACTATCACCCTATTTACTATGAAATGACCGTTGATTTCTATCAAAAAATAGATAACAAAACCTTTCAATACGTTTCTTTCAACCTCTTAGATGGACAAGCTAAAACATCTCGAAGTACAACAACCAATGCCGTAAAAGGCATTGGTAATATCTTTACTGTAGGGCTTCTTGATAAAGGAATAGATGCCCACATTAAAGAGGAAGCTCATAAAATTTGGAAAGCTAGAAAGTCTCTCTTCCAAGAACTCATTCTCTCGGAAGAAACTCCTTTACAGGGCTATCAAGAAGCGAAATAAGTTTTTTGGTAATTTCTAAAGCACTTTTATGAGGGCGCTTCCACATATTTCTTCCAAAAATAAAACCAAAACATCCACCTTGAATACAATATTGCGCATTATTAAGAAGATCTTCATCACTCACTTTAGATCCGCCACTAAAAAGAACAGGAATTCCTTGAGAAGCTGTAACAACTCTTTTAATACGTTCTTTGACTGCTGAAACAGCATCTATATTTTGCAATTGGAGTTCCAATTTTTTGTAATAAGAAGGAACATCAGCAATGTCTTGATAATTTTGTGGGGCAGATTGCGGAACATTTGCTTTTATAATAGTAGCTCCCATTTCAGTTGCCATGCGAACAGCTGACTCCACCATATAACTTGAATCACGTCCTCCCTTAGCATCAACCGCCTCACCTCGAGGATATGCCCACACAATCAAGGGAAGGTTATATTTTTCACACTCTTGTCGAACTTTTGATAACTGAGGAAGATCTTCATCCTGACGTGGAGATCCATAATACATAGTATAACCTACACCCACAGCACCTAATTTTGCAGCATCTTCTACAAAAGAGGTATAAACACTCAAAGGCTTGCTTGCCTCAGGAATAGAAGTTTTACCGTTAACTTTAAGAATAAGAGGAATCTTATTTTTATACTTTGTCCAATATCTTTTAGCTAAACCATAATGAATGGCAACAGCGTTATAACCACCTTCTAAGCCTAATTGTAAAATGTAATTCGGGTTTCCAGCATCAGATTCTGCATCTAGATGACGACAATCATGCTCTACAAATTGATCATAAGGAAGGATAAGAGTTCTTCCACTTTCTCTTACAAATTTTGAAATGTTTTGAAGTTCTCCATTTGTAAAATGAGTCCTTTCAAAAAAACGAAGTTTAGTTTTAGACATAGTTATCACCTTCCCCTTAACCCCCTCCCATCAAGGGAGGGGAAAGTAAAGAATCGCACTCGGCAGGAATCGAACCTACGGAGCCGTCTACCTTTGAAATCTATATAATAGATACTTGATCTTAGCAAGAATGCGAGCAGTGCAGAGCATTCGAGCTTAGATCAATAGGCGTAGACTTTCTCTTTGTGAGAACAAGTGTAACGAAGTTCGAACCTAGAGAAAGCGGTAAACCCGGAGGGTTGCAGGAAGAAAGTATTTGTTTGGATGAAGGTTTACAGAGTAAAAAATCGCACTCGGCAGGAATCGAACCTGCAACCTCCTGATTCGTAGTCAGGTGCCCTATCCAATTGAGCCACGAGTGCACAAATTTTAACATTTTTATAACACATACTCTCTTCTTGTAAACGATTTGAATTTTAAGATTAAACAAAAGAATTATTGAGAATCTCTCCAATACCACCCGCTCCAGGAATGATATAATCCTTCTCATTAAGTCCCTTTTCTTCTTCGATATAGGTTCCAGGAATAGTGTTAAGAGCTCTTTGAGAGGAAAGCCCTCTATCAAGCCTGAGTGCATAAACATGTACATCCGGGTGCTCTCTCGTTACATTTTTTATGTACTCTGGTGTCATAATAAGATGAAGAGAAATGACTTTTTTTGCAGTTCCAGAAATGCATTCTTTATAAAGCTCAATAGCTTTTTTAACTGTCCCCCCTGTTGCACCCATGGGATCTGGAATAAGAATGTAAGCCCCTTCAATAGGGCCTCCAATCTTATGTCCTGAAACACAAGCTCCTATCACCTCTTGGTTTTCATTCACTTCACGAGCTAAATAAATAAAATCCTGTCGCACCTTGTCTGAATCAAAAAAAGTATTGAGCGTTTCATAACACACTTGTGAAGGTAAAACACCAGCCCTAGCAATAGCACAAGAAACAACAGGCACACTCACATCTAAAAGCTCGGCTTCAAATTGAGCTTGTTTATTATAATGAATCATCCGAGTGGATACTTTTTCAAGCTTCCTTGGAAATTCAGCACTAATGATAAAAGAAAGAAGTTGGGAATAAAGAATTTTAACTAGAAAATTGATCCGTGGTTGTTTGGTTTCTGCAACACAAAACGTAGCTAGAATCTTTGAAAGATAAGGTTCATTAAGAATATGAACATGGGGTCCATATTTATGTTCAATTTCGTTAAGTTTATACTGAACATTGAGATATTGCTGATCTTTCATGATTAAATCCCTGCTTTTGAAAATTGTGGATCATGACAAGTTCGACAACGAGCCTCATATTGGTCTTGAGCGCCTACTTCAACAAGTTTACTACTTTTAACAATTCTTTGAGTTTTAGATGCCGGATTACCACATTGCATACATACAGCTGCATTCTTTGTTACAAAATCAGCAATAGCTAGAAGTTCTGGCATGGGTTCAAAAGGTCTTCCCATATAATCTTGATCAAGCCCTGCAACAACAACTCGCACCCCAGCGTTTGCTAAATCCTCACAAACTTGAATGAGAGACACATCAAAAAATTGCGCTTCATCAATACCCACAACTTGGGTATCTTGATGAGTCAGTTCAAGTATTTGAGAAGCCTTTTCAACAGGTTGAGATGTCAGTTTTTGTGCTGAATGAGAAATCACATGCTCTAAGCCATATCGTATATCAATGACAGGTTTAAAAACTTGCACTTTTTGTTTTCCAATTTGAGCACGACGAAGTCTTCGAATAAGCTCTTCGGTTTTTCCGCTAAACATACCTCCAGTGATAACCTCAATCCATCCAGACTTTTCTCCATGAATGATATGCATTTTAGGCCTCCTTGCGCTTCTTAAAATTAAACACAACAAACAACAGTACTAACTTAAAATTTATACCGATCGATCACTTCATTGAAAAGATTTTTTATTCCAAAAATAACGTTATGGAGAAATAATGCCTACTGTGATAGCATTATCTTTAAAGTGAAACTCTCTCTCTATTTTTTAGCCTTCTTGATTTCTCACAGCATTGTCCAATCCTATATGTATTGGTTTACAAAAAATACAGAATCTCTTTCTGTATTACACTTCAAATTTTCATCACTATGGGCACTTTGGTTGTTTTCTCTCCTTATTGCAACCCCACTTTTAAGTCTTGCTAACCTTGGTTTCGGAGTTTCGTTTTATTATGGCTTTAGAGATTATAACAATAGTGCTTGGCTGATTCTTTTAACTTATGTTGCTGCTCAAACTGTGGCTGTTCCGATCATCATTTATCTTTGGTTTCAAGAAATCCCACAAAAAGGCCCTTTATTAGGAGCCATTCTCTGTCTCATAGGTATTTTAATAGCGAATCTTTGGAAAGATTAAGAGTTTAAATTCTTTGGCCCAAAAGCATGGGGTAAAATATCTTTCATAGAATAAGTTCTCACATTTTCTTTTGGGTCTGAAACAATAATTTTTATCTCTGGAGCAAATTCATAGAGAACTTGGCGACAAATACCACAAGGAGCTCCTTTTTGGTTCTTTTCTTTCTCTTGGGTAACAATAATAATTGTTTTAAAACTTCTAAAACCTTCTGAAACTGCCTTATATAAAGCCACTCGTTCAGCACAAACAGTTCCACCATAACTTGCATTTTCAACATTACATCCACTGAAAGTCTCTCCACTTTCAGTTACAATACAAGCTCCAACTTTATACTTGGAATAAGGTGCATAGGCCTGTTCTCTTACCTTTGCAGCAATACGAATATAATCTTGGGTTTTTTTATAGATCATTAAGGCAAAAGAGGAATAAGCTTTTTAAGAAGTTGAATAAAATTTTGTTTTACACGAGCTGCAGTTTGAATCACTTCCATATGGTTGAGTCTCTTATTTAAAATACCTGAGGCCATATTCGTAATACAAGATATACCGCACACGGTTAGCTGTAATTGGTTAGCTACAATCACTTCTGGCACGGTTGACATTCCTACAGCATCTCCACCTAAAGTTTTAAACATTCTAATTTCTGCTGGGGTTTCATAATTGGGTCCATGAACAGCAACATAAACTCCTTGGTGCATTTTAAGCCCCAATTCTTTACCACAGGAGATAATAAGTTCTGAATATTTAGAATCATAAGCTTGTGATAAATCAACAAAGCGCGGTGTTCCATCTTGAGGTATAGGCCCTCTTAAAGGACTATCCCCCATAAGATTAATATGATCACGAATCACCATAAAATCTCCTGGATTGAAATCTTTATTCACTCCTCCTGCAGCATTTGTCACAATAAGATTTTTAACTCCAAGAGCTGCCATGACTCTAGTTGGGTAGGTAATATCTTGTAATGTATATCCTTCGTAATAATGAGCCCTTCCATTTTGAACAACAACTTGAACCCCATCTAAAATTCCAAACTCAAGTTTGCCATGATGCCCTTGAACCCCCACAGGAAGAAAGTAAGGAATATCTTTATAATCAATGGATACAAGAGAAGCTAATTGAGAAGAAAACTCTCCCAATCCTGATCCTAAAATAACCCCTGTTGAAGGTCGAATCGTTATTTGAGAACGAATAACATTGAGTGTTTCTTGTATTTTTTCTTTCATGACATTTTCTTAAGCAACTAAAATACCAGCTATGTTTGCTGTCATATAAGCAGCTAAGGTTCCTCCTATAAGCGCTTTAATGCCTAATTTAGCTAAATCATGTTTTCTGTCTGGGGCAATACCTCCAATACCTCCTATCTGAATGGCAATCGAAGAAAAATTAGCAAATCCACAAAGAGCATAAGTAACAATAATTTGTGATCGAGCATCTAAAAGACCTGCTTTGGTCATTTTTACAAATTGATCATAAGCAATAAATTCATTAGTTATAATTTTTTGACCAAGAAGTGCACCCACCTCGACACAATCATGCCATGGAGTCCCCATAAGCCATGCAAAAGGAGCCATAAGATAACCACTAATAAGTTCTAGTGTAAGTTGAGGCTCAAATACTGTTTGTCCACCTTGTTGTACAGGAACAAGAAGAGCTTCGGGCACATTTAAAGATGTTAAAAGAGAATTAATACCTAATATGTCTCCTAAAAATCCTAAACCTGCATTGACAAGTGCAATGAGCGCAATAAAGGCAATAAGCATAGCACCCACATTCAGTGCCAACTTAAGACCACTTGCTGCACCATTAGCAGCGGCATCAATAATATTAACGTCTGTAACAGGAACATGAACTTTAACCTCTCCAGAAGTTAAGGGAGTCCCATCCTCTGGAAATATAATTTTTGCAATCACAAGAGCAGCAGGAGCTGACAAAACACTTGCTGTAATAAGATGTTTTGCATCTACACCCATTCCTACATAGGCAGCCAAAACACCCCCTGCAACTGTTGCCATCCCCCCAACCATAACAACAAGAAGTTCAGACATCGTCATTTTAGAAATATAAGGGCGAATGACTAAAGGAGCTTCTGTTTGCCCCACAAAAACATTAGCAGCACAAGAAAGTGCCTCAGCACCACTCACGCCCATAAAAAATTTCATAAACTTTGCCATACCTGAAACAACATGTTGCATAATATTCAAATAATAAAGAACTGACATAAGAGAAGAAATAAAAATAATGGTTGGAAGAACTCTAAAAGCAAAAAAACCAAGTTGGCCTGTTCCTTTTGCCCAGTCACCTAAAGAACCAAAAACAAAATCAGCCCCTCTGTTAGTAAAATCTAATGTAGCTGTTACAAATCGGGCTAGATAATCAAAAATTTCAAATCCTATGCTTGTTTTAAGAACAAAGAGCGCAAAAGCAAATTGAAGAATGGTACCCCAAATAACAACTCTCCAAGGAAAAGCTTTTTTATTATTTGAAAATAACCATGTTATAAAAATAAGAACGGGAATACCTAACAAACTCACTAATTGATGAAATGTAAACATATAAGCTCCCCCTTTTTAAATTCCAATGATCTCTTTAATAAGAGAATATTGTTCTGGCGCTTGTTCACTCAACTGAACTGCACCTTGAACTTTGTTTATGACTTCTACTAGATTTTTTTCTTTACGGAAATAAATCGTTGCGAGTTTATCACCCTTTTTACAAGAGTTTCCTAATTTTTTGTGAAAAATAATTCCTACTTGAGGATCAACTTTATCTTCAACCTTCAGCCTTCCCGCACCTAATTGAACCCCCGCCAACCCTAAAGCTTCTGTATCAATTGAAGAGAGATATCCTGATGTTTCAAAATGAATCTCATGCATGGCAACACCTTCAAAGAGCAATTGAGGGTTCTCAACATACTTGACATCACCCTCTTGAAGGGCAACAAGAGAACGGAACCTTCCAAAAGCTTCACCATTATTAAGAGCATTCTCAGCTAATTCTTGTGCTTCATTTAAAGAAGAAGCACGCTCTCCCAGAACTAACATGTGTGCAGAAAGTTGTAAACTTAAGTGGCGTAAATCTTCTGGTCCTTCACCCTTCAAAACCTCAACAGATTCTTGAATTTCTAAAGCATTACCAATGCAATGTCCCAAAGGTTGATTCATATTTGTAAGCAACGCTCTTGTTCTGACACCCTTTCTTTCTCCTAACATGACAAGAACTTCCGCCAATTCTTTTGCCTTTTCTAGGGTTTTCATGAAAGCCCCATTTCCAAACTTTACATCTAAAACAAGCCCATCAAGATCTTCCACCATTTTTTTGCTCATAATACTTGAGGCAATGAGAGAAAGGCACTCAACCGTACCTGTCACATCGCGCAATGCATAAAGTTTGCGATCAGCTGGGGCGATATCTTGAGTCTGTCCCATCATGGCGCTTTGGTTAGCTCTCAGTACTTTTTTGAAACGCTCTACTCCTAACTGAACATTGAACCCAGGTATGGATTCAAGTTTATCAAGCGTACCCCCTGTATGTCCTAAACCACGCCCTGAAAGCATAGGAACATTCACCCCACAAGCAGCAACTAAAGGAGCTACAATGAGAGATGTTTTATCACCTACACCACCTGTAGAATGTTTATCTACTTTTTTTCCACTAATATCACTCAAATCAAACTTTTTGCCTGAGTTCAGCATGGCCTCAAAAAGATGATAAGTTTCTTCATCATTCATCCCTTGAAAATAAATAGTCATAAGAAGAGCTGAAGCTTGATAAGCAGCAATACTTTCATCTAAAACTCCTTGAATAAAAAACTGGATTTCTTCTTGAAGAAGAACACCCCCATTTCTTTTTTTCTTTATAATTTCTGTAATTGAAAAACTCATTGGATCACTTCAAGAAAGCTTTTACCTGGTAAAGAGTTATCTATCTTAAAAACTTCCATTATCGTTTTTCCGATATCAGAAAAACTTTCTCTTACACCCAGAGACTTTCCACTTTTTTGAGCAGGGCTGTAAACCAAAATAGGAACATATTCTCGAGTATGGTCTGTTCCTCTATAGGTAGGATCACACCCATGATCAGCCGTTAACATAAGAATCGTTTTTTCATCCATCGCAGATTGAAGTTCACCTAATTGAATATCAAACTCTTGAAGTGCCTGTGCATAGCCTGAAACATCACGCCTGTGGCCATAAAGCGTATCAAAATCAACAAGATTGGTAAAAATCAAACCTTCCTTGAGTCTTTTTAACGCTGCAATTGTTTCTTTCATTCCGTGTTCATTACTTGTGGTGTGTATAGATTCTGTGATCCCTCTCTCGGCAAAAATATAACTTGTTTTTCCTATAGCAATAACGTCTTTTCCACCTTCACTGACACAATCTAAAACAGTTTTTTGAGGGGGTAGCAAACTAAAATCTTTCCTCATAGGTGTTCTTGTAAAAGAACCCACTTCACCTACAAAAGGCCGTGCTATAACACGCCCAATATTGTATGGATTACAAAGTTTTCGTGCTTTTTCACAAAGCTCATATAGTTTTTCTAAAGGAAAAATATTTTCATGTGCTGCAATTTGAAAAACACTATCAGCAGAAGTATAAATAATAGGGTATCCTGTTTTAAGATGTTCTTGCCCTAGTTTTTCAATAATAATAGTTCCCGACTCTGGATAATTTCCTAAAACATCAGAAACACCAGATTCTTTTTTAAAAGCTTCAATAAGTTCTTTTGGAAACCCATTTGGAAATGTTGCTTGAGGTTTATGAATGATCACTCCCGCTATTTCCCAATGCCCTGAAGTTGTATCTTTACCAGCAGATTTTTCTCTGCACTTTCCATAAAAGCCAATAGGCTTTGTTGTTTTCTTTATGGAGGGAAGTCCTGGAATGAGTCCTAATCCTATTTTTTCTAAATGTGGAAGTGAGAAGTGTGGAGTATTTTTGGCTACGTGTTCAACTGTATTAGAGTTTTCATCTCCAAAATCTTTAGCATCAGGAAGCGCACCCACACCAACACTATCTAAAGTTATCAGAATAACTTTTGAAAAGTTCTTCAAAAACTTCTTCCTTTAATTATTTAATAATCAAACTGCCACTTTTTTTTCGGTGAGCCTGTCACAATGGCAACACTGGAACTAGCTCCAACTCGGTTGGCCCCTGCTTCAATCATTTTCACCGCATCTTGATAGGTACGAATACCTCCGCTAGCCTTCACACCCATGCTCGTTCCAACAGTTTTTCTCATCAATTTCACATCTTCTACAGTTGCTCCACCAGGACCAAACCCTGTAGAAGTCTTAACAAAAGCAGCTTTAGCCAGTTTTGACAAGACACAAGCAATAATTTTTTCTTCATGTCCTAACATTGCAGTTTCAAGAATCACCTTTACCGGAACACTTTTACAAGCTCGAACAACACCCTCAATATCTTTAAAAACTATTTCATAATCTTGGCTTTTAAGAGCTCCGATATTCATGACCATATCAATTTCTTGGGCTCCGTTTTGAATAGCTTCCTGAGATTCATAAATTTTTGCAGAAGTTGTTGCCGCCCCTAAAGGAAACCCCACAACAGCAATAGGTAAAACAGAGGATCCTCTTAAATATTCTACAACAAGAGGTATATTAGAGGAGTTCACACACACAGTCTTAAAATTATATTCTACAGCTTCTTTACAAAGCTTTTCTAATTGGAATCGTGTAACATCAGGTTTTAAAAGTGTGTGGTCAATGAACTCGGCTAAATCTTGAGGCTTCAGTTGTGTCATATGAGATAAAGTTAGAGTTTTGGGGGTAGTTTTGCCTAGTAATATATCACAATTTATGCGTTTTTGTACTCTTTCTGTAACATCATCAATCAAAACATCCCATGTTTGCATAAGATAAACCCTCAAAAACTATTGATTATATTGCTTTTTTCCGAGCGCATGTTATAATCCGCCCCATATTGTGTCAAGTTTTTAAGCAGCAATACCGAAAACCACAATAGGAAGAAAAAAATGGCCCATAAAAGAGTTCATATTATTGTAAGCGGTTTGGTCCAAGGTGTTTTCTTCCGAAAGAATACAGAAATAACAGCCCATAAGCTTGGGCTTTTTGGAAAGGTTCAAAATTTGCCGGATGGCAATGTAGAAATTTTAGCAGAAGGTGAACACAAAAACCTTCAAAAACTTGTTGAGTGGTGCCACAAAGGCCCACCTCGAGCACGAGTTGATAAAATTGAAACCAAGTGGCTTGAACCACAAAACGATTTTACGTCCTTCCAAAAAGTTCACTAAAAAAGCTTTGGGCCTTTAAAGAAAGGTTTTTAAATGTCTGGAAAAAACAGGATTGTCGTTAATTCGACACCTAATGAAACACGCATAGCACTTCTTGAAAATAATCGCCTTGTTGAACTTTTCATAGAACGAGAAAGAGACAAAGGAATTGTTGGAAATATTTATAAAGGCAAAATCATGCGTATCCTTCCAGGTATGGAAGCTGCCTTTATAGATATAGGCCACGATAGAACTGCCTTCCTCCATGTTGACGACATTATTTCACCTGAAGAACAATTTCACTCGCTCATTAATGGAGAAGGAGAAGAAAAATTCCACCATTACAAACCAAGAAGAAAAAATAGAAAAAGGATCCAAGATGTTCTTAAAGAAGGTGATGAAATATTGGTCCAAGTTACCAAAAATCCTATTGGTTCTAAAGGTGCTCGCCTTACCTGTCATGTGAGTCTCCCAGGTAGGTTCATCGTTCTGATGCCAACTGTAAACCATACGGGTATTTCAAGACAGATTACTGATGAAAACACCCGTAAAGAATTAAAAAAAATTATTGAAGAGGTTATTCCTCCTCAAATGGGAGCTATTGTGAGAACAGTTGCTTCAGACCAAAAAAAGAAAACTCTTAAATCAGATATAGGTTATTTAACAAAATCATGGCATGCTATTCAAAAAAATTATTCAAAATCTCAAGCGCCCTCTCTTATTCATGAAGATCTCAACCTTATTTTAAGAATAGTTCGAGATCGTTTAACAGGAGAAATTGACGATATTTATGTTGATTCTAAACAGGTCCACAAAGAAGTTCTGAACTTTATAAAAAATTTTAACCCACAGCTTAAAAAAATTATTAAACTTCACACCTTAAAAGAGCACATCTTTGATGTTTACGGTATTGAAAAAGATATTAACCGTGCCTTAGGTAAGAAAGTGTGGCTCAAATCAGGTGGATATCTCATCATTGATCAAACAGAAGCCCTCACCGTTGTTGATGTCAACACTGGGCGATATGTAGGCAAGAAAAACCTTGAAGAAACAATACTTAAAACAAATTTAGAAGCGGCTCGGGAAATTGCATTCCAAATACGCTTAAGAAATTGCTCAGGGATCATCATCGTTGATTTTATCGATATGGAAGAAAGATATAATAGAGATAAATTACTAGACGCTTTTGAAAAAGCACTCTCTCAAGACAAAGCCCAAACTCATCTTCTTAAAATGACTGAGTTGGGTTTAGCCCAAATGACTCGAAAAAGAACTCGTGAAAGCCTTATACATACCCTTTGTGAGCCTTGCCCTTATTGTGATGGAAAGGGTTTTATTAAAAATGCCATGACAACAGTACTTGAAATCTGGAGAGAGTTTAAAAAACAAGCTCCCTCTCATAAAAGCCAAGATATAAGCATTCGAGCGCACTCTGATATTATTAAGTTTATTGAGGAAGAAGAAAAAGAAACCCTTGCGTTTTTTTCCAAACAATTCAATAAAAACATTTCTCTTAATAAAGAAACCGAGTTTCATAGAGAACAATTTGAAATTGTAGGTACTGAGTAATTCCAGACTTTAAGGACTGTTGACATATTTTTATACTCAGAGTAGGAATCTGTAGCTTATGTATGCAATAGTCCAAACAGGCGGAAAACAATATAAAGTACAAAAAGGCTCAACTCTTTTTGTAGAAAAACTACAAGGAAAAACTGGGGACACAATTGAACTTGAAAACGTCCTTCTTATTGGAGGAGATAAGCTTAACATTGGAACACCTCAGGTTGACGGAGCTCGTGTAAAATGCAAAATTTTAGCTCAGGAAAAAGCAGAAAAAATTATTATTTTTAAATACAAAAGAAGAAAACGTTATAGAAAAAGACAAGGTCATAGACAATCTCTTACAAAACTAGAAATTGTTGATATTGCTTTACAAGGAAAAATCTCGGAGGCTTCAGAAGAAAAACAAGCTGCACCTAAAACTGAAAAACCAAAAGTACCTAAGAAAAAAGCTCAGGCTGCAGCAAAACCAAAAAAGGTAACTCTTAAAAAAACGAAAACAACAAAAGCAAAAACAACCAAGAAAGAAAAGAAGTAAAAACTTGATAGGGGATATTATCCATGGCAACAAAAAAAGCTGGCGGTAGTTCACGGAATGGGCGAGACAGTCACGGCCAGAGGCGTGGTGTAAAGCGTTTTGGCTCAGAAGTAGTACGTGCAGGCAACATTCTTGTTCGTCAATTAGGAACCCCATATAAACCAGGGCTCAATGTAGGTGTTGGTAAAGACTACACTCTCTATTCCTTAATAGACGGCACCGTTCGGTTCTCTACAAGAAAGAGACGAACCGTTGTTTCTGTTTTACCTTAAATTATTTTTTAATCATGAAGTTTATTGATGAAGCCAAAGTTTTTGTCCAAGCTGGACGAGGTGGGGACGGTAGTATTAGTTTCCGTCGTGAAAAATATATCCCAAAAGGTGGCCCTGACGGAGGAGATGGAGGCCATGGCGGAGATATTATTATTAAAGCAGATTCTTCGTGTTCCACCCTTCTTCATTTAAGATACCACTCGCACTTTATTGCAGGGAATGGAGTTTCTGGAAAAGGGAAAAAAATGACAGGTCGAAATGCCGATCCTATAGAAATAAGGGTTCCATTAGGAACTCTTCTTAAAACCCAAGAAAATAAAATGCTCTGTGATATGAAAATACCTGGACAAGAATTCATTGTAGCGCGCGGTGGGCGTGGCGGGCTTGGAAACTGCCATTTTGTAAGTTCAACCCACCAAGCCCCTCGAAGAGCGACACACGGCAAAGAGGGTGAGTCTATATGGTTACACTTAGAACTTAAGCTTTTTGCTGATGTGGGTATTATTGGTTTCCCTAATGCTGGAAAATCTACTCTTCTTTCTCGTATTTCAAACGCTAAACCCAAAATAGCTGATTATCCCTTTACAACATTAGAACCTCATTTGGGTGTGGTAAAAATAGATCATTTTTCTACTTTCGTAGTGGCAGATATTCCTGGACTTATTGAAGGGGCTCACTTAGGAGCAGGGTTGGGCCATCGTTTTTTAAAACATATCGACAGAACTCAAGTTCTGCTTCATATTCTTGATGTTTCAGAACCAGAACATAAAGACCCTATTGAACACTTTGAAATCCTTAACGCTGAATTAAACTCTTATAACCCTTCATTACTTAAAAAAAAACAATTTGTAGCTCTTAATAAAATTGATGTGGGGCAAAAAGATATCACACCTTACATTCAATATTTTAAGAAAAAAAACATTCCTGCTTTTCCTATTTCAGCTGCCACAGGCAATGGCATCCAAAAATTAATTTATCAGTTGGCTCATGCCATTTCCTCAACAAAAAATGAACAACAAAAAACAGTTGCCTAAAAAAATAGGAATTTTAGGAGGAAGTTTTGATCCTGTTCATTTAGGACATTTAGATTTAGCTCAAAAAATCTTAAAATCTTTCCATATAAACAAAGTTATTTTTGTTCCTAATTTTAAATCCCCTTATTCCGTTCAAAGAAAAAGACTAACTTCCTCTAAACACCGCTTAAAAATGCTTGAATTAGCCCTTAAATTTAGAGATAATCTAAATGTTGATAATTTTGAAATTCAAAAAGGCGGAATATCTTATACCCTTTCTACGCTTAAACATTTTCATAGAGAAACACACTCTCTCTATTTTATTACTGGAATCGAAACATTTAAAACAATCTCAACGTGGCATCGTTATAAGGAGTTATTCAAGTTGACACACTTTGTTGTCGTACCACGAGCTTCTAAAACAATACCAAAACCTTCTCACATATTACCCCAAAATTTTTTCGAAAAAAATTTTAAAAAACTTCCCCATAAAACAGTGTGGGAACACTCAAGCGGCCATAAAATTTTTTATAAAAAAATAAAAACACTCAATATTTCTTCAAGTATGATTAGAGAAAAAATAAAAAATAAAAAAAATATAGTGGGTTTAATCCCAAAGGAGGTCTACCGATACATTGAAAAAACCAATCTCTACCAAAAAAAAACAAGTTAAATCTACTAAAAGTGAAACAGATATTAAAAAAATAACAAATAGTGCCGCAGAAGAAGCTGCCAATAAAAAAGCCCTTAATATTAGAATACTTGATTTAAGAAAAGTAACGACTTTTGCAGATTATTTTATTATCTGCAGTGGAACAAGTGATGTCCACTGTCAATCCATTTGTACTGGTATTGAAAAAAAACTTAAAAACTATAATATAGAAAAACTCGGGGTCGAAGGGTATACCCATGGAAAATGGATTCTTCTTGATTACGGAGCCCTCATTATTCATATATTTCATGATTATGTGAGAGATATTTATGATCTTGAGGGTTTTTGGAAAGGAACTCCGAGTAAACGTTTTGAACTTAAATAATGACTCTTAAAAATGAAGTTTTCCTCGCTTTTACTCATTGTGTTCGATGGTCTAGGTATTAATCCTAGGAAAGAAGGCAATGCCTTTGCGCTTGCTAGAACACCTACATTTGACAGGCTTCGGAAAAACTTTCCCTACACACAACTTTTAGCTCACGGCGAACACGTTGGCCTTCCTCAAAACCAAATTGGTAACTCTGAAGTTGGGCACATGAATATGGGAGCAGGACGTATTGTTTATCAAGATTTAACACGAATCGATAAATATATTGAAGCAGGAACCTTTTTTAACAATGAAATACTTAAAAAAACAATACAAAGTGTAAAACAAAAAAAAGCCAAACTTCACCTTTTAGGACTTGTTTCTGAAGGTGGGGTTCATAGTCATCTAAGACATCTTTTTGCCTTGCTTAAAATGGCAAAGCAAGAAAACTTTTCAGATATTCATATCCATTGTTTTCTGGATGGACGTGACACGCCACCTCAATCAAGTGTGCTGTATCTCAGCAAGCTTCAGGAAAAAATAAAAGAACTGGGTATTGGATCTCTTTCAAGTCTTTGTGGTCGCTTTTACGCCATGGATCGAGACAATAGATGGGAAAGAACTCAAAAAGCTTATGAGCTTCTTACACAGGGAGAAGGTCTACAAGAACAATCTTACGAAAAAGCTATTCAAAAAAGCTATGATGAAGAAACCTTCGATGAATTTGTAAAGCCTGTGCTTTTAGACCCCGAAGGATTAGTTCAAGATAACGATGCCGTGATCTTTTTTAATTTTAGACCTGATAGGGCAAGACAACTGACAAGGGTCTTCACAGAAGAGAACTTTTCACAATTTCAAAAAAAGAAATCACCAAAACTTTCAGGTTATGTATGTTTTACTTTATATGATAAAAACTTTGATCTACCGGTTGCCTTCCCTCCCCTACAGGTCTCACACATCCTTTCGGAGGTTTTATCTCGAAACCACCTTCCTCAGTTTCGATGTGCTGAAACAGAAAAATATGCTCACATCACTTATTTTTTCAATTGTCGTATTGAAAAACCTTTTGAGCTTGAAGAGCGTTGTCTTGTTGACTCGCCACGAGATGTTCGTACTTATGATTTAAAACCAGAAATGAGTGCTAGAAAAGTAACAGAACGTGTTATTGAAGCACTCAATGCAAATAAACATCAGCTCTACATCATTAATTTTGCAAACCCTGATATGGTTGGACATACAGGTAATATGGCTGCCGCCATCAAAGCTGTAGAAGTATCTGACGAGTGTCTTGGAAAGATTTTAAAACCACTTTTTGAAAAAAATGGATCTGCCCTCATTACAGCAGATCATGGCAATGTAGAACAAATGATTTACTATGAAACAGGAAAACCACATACCGCTCACACAACAAATCCTGTTCCTTTATATCTAGCTTCTCATAAATTAAAGAATGTAAAACTTAGAGAAGGAATTCTTTCTAATATTTCACCCACTGTTCTCTCACTGCTTCACCTTGAAAAACCCAAAGAGATGGATCAAGAATCTCTCATTATTCAATAGCTAAAAAATGAAAGAAATGGGCCTTGTACACAAATTCATAGATTTTATACTACCCAGAATATGTGTGCTTTGTGAAAAGTACTCTTCTCACAAAAACATATGTAAAAACTGCATTGAAGAAATAACGTTTATAAAACCACCCTTATGTTATGGGTGTGGCATCCCTTTTTTAACAGAACAACGTGAAAAAGCTTATTGTGGAAAATGTCTCAATCAAAAAAACAATATAAGAAAAATACGTTCTCTTTTCCTCTATGAGGAAGTTACAAAAAATTTACTGTGGGAATATAAATTCAATAAAAAAATATTTCTCAAAAAAGATTTTTTAAAGTTTATTTTAGAAAATAAAAAACATATCGATTTTAGCTTTGAAAATTATGATTTTTTCATACCTGTTCCACTCCATGAAGATCGTTTTTTAGAAAGAAATTATAATCAAGCTCTTATGATTGCTGAAGAACTCTCTCGGCACTTTAAAGTTCCAATTCTTAAAAATGTACTTTTAAAAACAAAGATAACACTTCCCCAATCACACCTTTCTCAAAAAGAAAGATCTACAAATCTTAAAAAAAGCTTTGAAATAAGAAATAAATCCATTCTCAAGAATAAAACTATACTTCTTATAGATGATATAAGAACCACAGGAAGCACCCTACTAGAGTGTTCTAAGGTCTTGAAATTAAAAACAAATTTAAAGATTATGGATGCTTTTACTCTAGCCTTAACAACCAGACTTACTTGACATGAGTCGCACCCCCTGTTTCATATGCCACTATGGGGCTTAAAAATAGTGCATATATATTTCTATTTGGACTTCTCCTTTTTTTTCCACATAAAAGTTTGGGGGAAGATCATTGGCAAAAGTATTTTTCAAAGAAATTGGAACTTTTTGAAAAAGAAGGGCAAAAAAAAGAAAATCTTGAGACGCTATTTTTAAAAAGCCAGATTCTCATTTCCGATATGTATTTATACTTTCTCACTCAAAATCAAAATACTGAGGAAGTAGAAAATATTTTTTATCGTTTAAAAAATCTCTCCATCAATCTTGAAAACAAACTTTCAGATCATAAAAAAAATACAACATCACAATCTTTCATAGAAAATTGCGCTATTTTACAAAATCTTAAAACAAAAATACTACCAAAAAACTTTAGAAATATAGACGATATTAAACTTTCTTTAAGTTCTTATCTTTATTATGATTTAGAAACTATTCAACATAAACTTTTGGTTTTTTTCTTACCCTATTCATCACAAGAACAAACCATTAAAACATATATTAATAATTTTCTTACAAAGACAAAGCAAGCTTGGGAAGAAAATTTATCTCTAAAACAAGAGAAAAATCTTCCTCTTCTTTTAGAAAACCTTTCTCAACTACAAAAAGTCTTTAAAAGTTCAAAAGGGAAGCTTTCCGAATACACTAACCGTATAGGAGAATTTTTAAATCTCTACGATGAGATCATGAATCTTTCTGAAGATCTGACTTCTTTTAATATACTTTATCAAAATAAAAAATCTCTTCTGTTTCTTTTTCAAAGTCTTAAAGCCGGACTTTATCTTCTTCTTACAAGTGAACATCTTACAGGTAATATCTACCCTTTTATTTATAAAGATAAAGAAATCAAAACAACCTATTTTGGTCTTATGAACTTACAAGAAAGACTTGAACAAATAGTATCTGAAACAACCCTTCTTTACAAAAACAATGAAGATGCTTTGGAAACACTCATAGAAGAAAAAGAATTAAGAAACATTGCTTTTCTTATAACCCAACTTAAAATCATACCTCATATCTATTGGCCAGGCATGTTTTCCTCTATTATAAGAAAACTCTTATTTCAGGAACCTTTTTTTCGGTTTCATAGAATTGATCCTTCCCTTGAACGATGATAATAAAAGGAAAAAAAGTCTTGATTACAGGTGGGGCTTCAAGATTGGGGGCTCTTATCACCCAAGCTTTTGTTGAAAAAGATGCAGAAGTTGCTATTCATTATTTTTCTTCTCAAAAAGAAGCACTCCATTTAAAAAAGAAATTTAATATTCACACCTTTCAAGCTGATTTAGGAAAAGTGAGAGATATCAAAAAGCTTTTTCAAGGAATAAAAAAAACATGGGGTGAGTTAGACATTCTTATCAATAATGCAGCTATTTTTTACAGAACCCCATTTTTGAAAACACAAGAAAAAGATTGGGATGATTTTATCAATATCAATTTAAAATCTGTGTTCTTTTGTTCCCAAGAAGCTTCAAAGCTTATGATAAAAAAAAAGGAATCTCACATTATTAATATTGCAGATACAGGGGGGTCTATTATGTGGCCGAATTACTTAGCCTATTGTACAAGCAAATCAGGCGTTTTGGCTCTGACTCAAGGGCTTGCTAAAACTTTAGCACCCAAAACTTGTGTTAATGCTATAGCACCTGGAACCCTTCTCCCTCCCAAAAATATGAACATAAAAAAACTTGAAGATCAATCTCTTCTTAAAAAAATAGGCCATCCAGAACAACTTATTTCTTCTCTTGTTTATCTGCTTCAGAATGACTTTATTACTGGTACAATACTGTACCTTGACGGTGGTAGACAGCTTGCGGAGAGGTGACAGAGCCTGGTTGAATGTGACGGTCTCGAAAACCGTTGTGCCCGTAAAGGCACCGGGAGTTCAAATCTCCCCCTCTCCGCCATCATTAAGGAAAAATTTGAGACTTTTTTAACACAATCCTATTTAAATCTTTCTTGATATTTGGATTTTTTTTGACTAGCTTTCAAGGCTCAGGGGGAAATATGAAAGTATCTATTAAAAAATTGCAATCTCTTAAAAACGAACTTGTTCTTGTTCCAGTTGTTCAGGAAAAAAAGAAAGTAGCTCTTAATAAAAATACTGCTTTTCTCAAAAAAGACTTTTCTAAAATAGGAAATGGCTTTAGCGCCCAATATAAAAGTGTTGCCTTGCATAAAAACTTTTTCTTCATCGGTTTAGGAGAAGAGTCAAACCTTTCTTCATATAAAATTCTCCAAGCTTTTCAAAAAGGCATTCAAGCTTTGAAAAATAATAACCCTTCTCAGTTTTCTATCTACCTATCTTCAATAGATTTAAAAGAAGGATATGGAAAATTGATAGCACAAGCCTGTGCCCAGAGTTTTTATTCTTTTAATCAATTTAAAACGGGGCAGAAACCTTCAAAATCACAAATTAATTTTTTTGTTTCATCAAAGGATGAAGAGGAAAACCTTAAAAAAGAATTAAGCTTTGCTCAAAAAATAAATGGTGCCGCTGACTGGGCTCGTGACCTTGGAAATCTACCTGCTAATGAGCTCAATGCACAAAAACTAGCTGAACACGCCAAAACAATGGCAAAAAACTTTAAGTTGGTTTGTACGGTGTGGGGTAAAAAAGAACTACAAAAAAATAAGTTTGGGGCCCTTCTTTCGGTTAATAAAGGAAGTTACGATGACCCAGCCTTTATTATTTTGGAATACAATAAAGACAAGAAAAATCTTCCTACACTGTGTTTGGTAGGAAAAGGAATTACTTTTGATACAGGTGGGTCCAACCTTAAACCTAGTAAAAATCTTGATGAAATGAAGTTTGATATGTGTGGAGCTGCTCTTGTTTTAGGTGTAACTCAAGCAGCTGCAGCTTTACATCTTCCTATTCACCTTGTCACTCTTGTTTCATCAACAGATAATAGAATTAGTAATACCTCAACTCTGCCAAGTGATATTATTACAAGTTACTCTGGAAAAACAATCGAGGTTTTAAACACAGATGCAGAAGGAAGACTTGTTCTTGCAGATGCTTTAAGCTATGCCGAAAAGTTCAAACCTCAAGCTATTATTGATGCAGCTACTCTTACAGGAGCTTGCAGTGTTTCTTTAGGGCCTTGGTTTGCTGGGCTTTTGGGAAATGATGAAAAGCTCCTTAATAAAATCAAACAAGCAAGTTCCAAAACGGGGGAAAAGGTATGGCAACTTCCTCTTTCTGAAGAACATATGGAAGCCATGCAAAGCCAATGTGCTGATATTTCAAATCTTTCTAAAATCCCTGGGGGGGGAACCTCAACAGCAGCTAAATTCTTGGAGTTTTTTGTGCCTCAAAAAACACCTTGGGCTCATTTCGATATTGCAGGAATCGCTTGGGCTAACAAACAAGCCACAGGCTTTGGAGTAGCCCTTTTAGTAGAACTACTCCAAAACTGGAAACAAACTTAAGTTCTTGAAATGACAGAATAACAAGCTTGCTTCTGAATTGGGGGCAGCGCCCTAATTCTCTCATGGACTCGAATTTAATGAATAGAAAGTTCTTCTAATTTTCTGTAAAGAGAACTTAGGCTTAACCCTAAAGCATGTGCTGCATGTTTTTTATCCTGGTTATGCTTAGCAAGAACTTCTTTAATGTGATGAGTTTCATAAATCCGCATAGCTTCTTTAATATTTTCCATATTAGTATCTAAAAGAGCCGCTTTATTAGCAATATCGGCAGGTACATCCTCTTCTGTCAAAAAAGTAGTGTTATTGGTTGTCATAAGAGCACGTTCCATTACATTGGCAAGTTCACGTATGTTCCCTGGCCAATCATAATTCATGAACGCTCTTAAGGCACCTTCCTCAACAAACAAAATGTTAGTCCCCAAATCATTATTATATTTTCTAATGAAATATTTAATAAGAAATGGAATATCATTCCTTCGAGCTCTTAAAGGTGGCATTTTGATTTCACAAGAGTTGATCTTATCAAAAAGTTTTTCATTAAAGGTACCTGCGTTAATTTCACCAACAAGATCTTTATTTGTGGCCGCAATGACTCTTACATCTACTTTTTCTGATTTTTGACTTCTAAAAGGAACAAAACTTCCATGTTCTATAACTTGGAAAATTTTCTCTTGGAGCCTAGATGGAAGAAGATCAATATCATCAAGAAAGATAGTACCTTTATGTGCATCCACAAAAACACCTTTGTAATATTCATCTTCATTGTGAAAACCAAAGAGTTTTTGATCCAAAACCTCTTCGCTGACACTTCCACACTGAATTCCTATAAATTGATAACTCTTTCGAGGAGAGTTATAGTGAATAGCCTTAGCTACAATCTTTTTACCTGTTCCTCGTTCTCCTGTAATAAGAAGAGTATTATGCGTGGCAGAAACTTTTCTCATAAGAGAGTAAATTTCCCTCATCTCAGGCCCTTGGCCTATGATCTGATCAAAACTATATTTCTCTTCAATTTCTTTTTTAAGAATTTGGTTTTCGGTAATCAGATTTTTATATCTTAAAAGATGCTCAATTTTAATAAGAATATCGTCAAATAAAAGAGGCTTTGTAATATAATCAAAAGCTCCATATCTTAATGCCTGTATGGCTGAATTCATATCGCCAAAAGCCGTAATAACAATAAAGAATGTTTCTGGATTGAGTTTTACAGCCTTTTTAAGCACTGCAAACCCATCTGCTTTTGGCATTCGAATGTCACAAAAAATAATATGGAAAATTTCCTGACTCAAAATATCAATAGCCTCCTTTCCATCGGAAGCGAGAGATACTTGATAACCCTCTTCCTCAAGAATGGTCCCCAATGATTCTCGAATAACCTGTTCGTCATCGACAACCAACACTTTTGCTTTCGTTTTCATGATTTTAACCCCCCTTAACAACAGGTAACTTCACCGTTACGGTTGTTCCATGATTTTTCTTTGATTGAATAGCAATATCACCACCAAAACTTTGAATAATGCTGTAACTTACTGATAATCCAAGCCCCTTTTTCATTTTTGTTGTATAAAAAGGTTCGAGAACTCTTTCAGGTTCTTCGCCCTCAATACCACAACCACTATCTTGAAAAGAGATAACTACTTTATTATCTTCTCGAAAAACATTAATGTTTAAATTCCCTTCTTTTCCCATGGAATCAAATGCGTTCAAAAGAATATTTGAAAAAACTTGTCTTAATTGCGTTCTTAAAACAAAAACAAAAAGGTCTTTCTCCTGAACATGGGTAAGAATTTTGACATTACTTGAATGCATTTCCATCTTGATTCTCTCTAAAGCATCTTCAAGAACCGAAACAATTTCTATTTTTTCTTTTACAAGAATTTTAGAATGCGTAAGCTCTCTCATTTTATCTAGGATATGACTCACCCTTTCTACTTGTTCTAAAACAAGATTACATTTTTTTTCAAGGTGCTCCGATGTCCCATCTTGATAAGCTTTTCGAACATCTCGATTCATTAGTTGAACAAGAGCAGAAATAGAAGTAATAGGATTCCCAATTTCATGAGCAAGTCCAGAAGAAAAAACTCCTAATGCAGCTAGCTTCTCAGAGTTTATTAATTGTCTTTGTGTTTTTCTGAGTTTCTCATTGCTTTCTTCAAGACGCCTAGCTACC
>JACPKQ010000024.1 GCA_016186995.1 Deltaproteobacteria bacterium
TGTTGAATAACTACAGCGAGCCATGAAGCGGAAGATAGTAACCATTTTAAGAACTTAAGTTTCGAAGCGGATTTGCTTTTGGGAGGGGGCGCCGATATGATGAAGCAAAGGTATCACTCCCTCTCAAAAATATGGAAAGAAACATTCTTATTGTTGACGATGAGCCTTACATTCTTTCCGCTTTCCAAAGGCTTTTAAAGCCCCATTATAATTCAATATTCACAGCTCAAACAACTCAAGAAGCTGAAAAAATACTTAAAGTCCAAAAAATTGACCTTGTTATTTGTGATCAAAGACTCCCCCAAGAAGATGGGCTCCATTTTCTAACACGCGCCAAAGAAAAATGGCCAGAAACATTAAGAGTCCTTCTCACAGGCTACCCTGATGCAGGTCTTGCCACAAAAGCCCTCAATGAAGCTTCTATTTTTCGTTTTATTACAAAACCCTGGGATGAAACTCAAGTTCTTTCATTGATTAAAAAAAGTTTTGAGAAGAAAGATTTGGGTTTCCAAAATCAAACACTTTTGAAATTGACTCAAAAACAACAAGAAAGACTTTCAAAGCTAAACCATGAACTTCAAGAAAGAACACAAAAAGTAAAAAATTCTCAGGAGCTTATTAAAAAAAATAAATTAAGACTCTCTAAAATCAATATATTCATGACCCACCTTAATGAAAGTAAAACCTTAGAAGACATTATTGAAACCATTAAAAAAGACACCAAAAACTTTATTCCTTTTGATGGATTTACACTTCTTACGCACAATGAAAAGCTACAAAAAATACTCGCATCTTTTAAAACAAAAAATCCAAGAATTTATTCTCAAAGCAAATCTGTTATAAAAGCGTTATTCGAAAAACCAGAAAAAGTGAAGTCTATTCTTTTTTTTCCCCTTACAACTCATATAGGAGGTAAAAAAAACTGCTCGGCCATTTTAAGCCTTGGAAGACATAAACCTCCTTATTTTACAAAAAAAGATATTGAAACCTTAGAAGAAGTCTCTGGCCCCTTAGCCATGGCTATTAATAAAATTCTTCTTTTTGATATTGTCCACAGAGGAAGCAAACAATGGGAAGAAACTTTTGATGCCATTGAAGACCCTATTACCATCATTGATCAAAACTTCAATATCATTAAAGCAAATAAGGCCGCAGAAAAAATATCAGGACTTAGTATTAAAGATTTACTTTCAAAAAAATGTTACGAACTTCTTGCTAAAAGCTCTCAACCTTGTAAAAACTGCTCAGTCCCAGACAGCCTACAAACAAAAAAAGCAACAACCGCACATGATTTAACCGAATTTAAGGGAAAAGAAATGAGAACGTGGTCTTATCCTGTGCTCAATGAAAAAAATAAAATAGAGTTTATTGTACAATATTATAAAGACCTTTCTCAAGAAAAGGCCATTTATCAAAAACTTGTTCAATCTGAAAAACTTTCCGCTGTAGGATTACTCACAAGCTCTGTGGCTCATGAAATTAATAATCCTGTAACAGGTATTTTAAGTCTGACCCAAATTCTTAAAAAAGAACTCAATCCAAATGATACTCACTATGCAGATATAGTTGAAATTGAAAGAGCGGCAGAACGTTGCAAAGAAATTACAGAAAATCTTTTAAATTTTTCTAAAGAGCTTGGAGAATGGCATCAAAGTGGGTATCAAAAAAAATTAATTAACATTAACAATGTTCTTGAAACAACTCTTTCTCTTGTGTGGTTTTCTTCAGAAAAAAAATCTATCAATATTGAAAAAAAATTCTCACAAAGCCTACCTCTTATCAAAGCAAAGTTTGGTGAATTACAACAAGTTTTTTTTAATATCTTTAACAATGCCTATCAAGCTATTGATAAAGAAGGTACCATTGAAATCACAACTCAAAAAAATGGACCTTTCATCGAAGTTTCTATCCGAGATACAGGTTGCGGTATAGAGCCTCAAAACATAGATCGAATTTTTGAACCTTTCTTTACAACAAAAAAACAAGGTAAAGGAACAGGACTTGGGTTATCTGTTTCTTATGATATTATCCAAAAATATGCTGGACAGATTTTAGTCCACAGTAAAGTAAACAGTGGTACAACTTTTATTGTGAGGATAAAATAATCGAAACACTTCAATCGCTTGTATTAGGCATTCTCCAAGGTCTCACTGAATTTCTTCCTATAAGCAGCTCAGGGCACCTTGTTTTGGGAGAACATTTTTTTAAAATAACCCCTGATCTTTCCTTTAACATTCTTCTTCATGTTGCAACTCTTTTCGCGGTTCTCGTATTTTTTCGAAAAACTTGTTTTAAAATAGTGCTCTCTTTAAAAACACGAGATTCTTATTTTCATCTTTTTATTCTTATTATTATTGCCTCTATTCCAACTGCATTCATAGGTTTTTTAGGTAAATCCTATGTTGAAAGCTTTATGGAAAACTCTTCTTTCACAGCGGTGGCTCTTGTTGTAAATGGGCTTCTTCTTATTTCAAGCACATGCTTTCTTCATAAGCTCACCACCTCTCAATTTGCTACACCCCCATCACTTCACCTTTCAAAAAAAACAATTCTTATAGTTCTTTTAATAGGCGTTGCTCAGGGTATTGCTATCATTCCTGGTATTTCTCGTTCTGGAAGCACTATTATCACAGCTCTCTTTCTTGGATTTTCGGGAGGAGAAGCCTTTTTATTTTCTTTTTTACTTTCTATACCTGCTATTATAGGCGCCTTTCTTTTTGAATGTTCTCACTTTTCACTTAAAACTTTGAGCCCTTCACTTGCTGTGGGTTTTGTAAGCGCTTTTATATGTGGACTTTTTTCTATTTATATTGTTCGGGCCTCTCTCATACGCGGATTTTTTCCCTTTTTTGGATATTACTGTTTAATAATAGGAGTAGCTGCGCTTTTCTTCTTATGAACAAAAAAATACTTATTGTTGATGATGAACAAACGATAGCAAAAGCACTTTCACGGCTCTTTTCAAAACACGGTTTTGAAACCCACATTGCCCACGATGGTAAAAAAGCTTTAGTTTTTTTTAAAGACCACCCATTTGATCTTGTGCTTTTAGATGTCATTCTTCCAAAGCTCAATGGGATAGCCGTACTTGAATACATCAGAAAAAAGAATAAAAAAATTCCTATTATTATGATGACTGCTTACAGTAATGTAGAATCTCTCAAAGAAGCTCAAAAACTAGGGGCTAATGACGCCTTATTTAAGCCTTTTGATAATATTGATGATGTCTTAAAAAAAGTTAAAAAATACGTCTCGTTGTGTTAGAAATGGGATCATGAGACAATCCAAAATTAAAACTATAGAGATTTTTTCAAAAAAGAAAAATAAAAAAGCAATTGCTTTAGCCCATGAACTTACAGAATGGTTTCAACATCGTAATGTTAAAACTCTTTCGGGACAAAAAAGAAATATTGTTAAAAAAGCAGATCTTCTCATTGTTCTTGGAGGTGATGGAACTCTTCTTTCTGTTGTTCGTCATCTTATAAAACCTACCCCTATCTTAGGCATTAATCTTGGAGACCTTGGCTTCATTACAGAACTCAACATCGAAGAAATCTATCCTGTTCTTAAAACAGTCCTTAAAGGAAATTATGCGGTTGATAACCGCATTATGCTGAACGCTCATATTTTAAATACAACTCAAAAAAAAGAAAAATCATTTCAAGTGTTAAATGAGGTTGTTATTCACAACCGTTCGGAATCAAGGCTTATTGAACTGGATCTCCTTATTGATGAAAAAGGTATTACAAGCATCAAAGGAGACGGACTCATTGTTGCAACACCTACAGGCTCCACCGCTTATTCTTTAGCTGCAGGAGGGCCTATCATTCATCCAAAAACAAACTCTATAGCTATTACACCCATTTGCCCTCATGGACTGACTAATAGACCACTTATTATCCCGAATACCTCTGAAATCATGATTCGAATCCCTAAAAAAAGACAGAAAGTTATTTTAGCTTTAGATGGACAAAAGTTTTATCCGCTCAGAGCTTCTCAATCTGTTCTGATTCAAAAAGCATCTCTCTATACATCTCTCATTAAGTATCCCTCTCGTAATTATTATGATATTCTTAAAACCAAACTCCACTTAGGATTACGAGGAAATAATGGGGAGGCTCTGAAATCTTGAAAATCGAAGCCTATGGGGCTACGGACATTGGGAAGGTTCGAAAAACTAATCAGGACTCCTTTTTAGTTGATCAGAAAAACCATCTTTATATTGTTGCTGATGGTATTGGTGGTGCCAAAGGGGGAGATAAAGCAAGCCGTCTCTGTATTGAAATACTTTCTGAATCCATTCAAAAAAATCAATATCAAAAACCCAGTGATTTTTTAAAACAAGCCTTCCAAAAAACAAACGAATTCATTTTTGAAGAAGCAAAAACAGAGCGAGAACTGAGGGGTATGGGTACAACAGGAACCGCTCTTTATATTCACGAAGGTAAAGCTTATTGTGCACACGTGGGTGATAGCCGTGCTTATCTTTTTCGAGATGGTGGACTTTGGCAACTGACAGAAGACCATACGCTTGCAGCTCAAAAAATGAAAAGGGGAATAAGCTCAAATGAAACAAACGTTCTCATTCGTTCTTTGGGTGTTGAGGGAAATGTTAAAATCGATCAACTTTATAGAAAACTTCATAAAAATGACATTTTTTTGCTTTGTTCGGATGGGCTTACAAGTCATATTAAAAATAATGGACTTGCTAGACTCCTCAATCAAAGTGCTATTAACGAAATACCAGATCATCTTATTAATGAGGCCAACAACCAAGGAGGAGAGGATAATATTACTGTTCTTGTGGTGCATATTATTGACACAAAATAATCCAAAGAATAGTTTCACTTGTTATGAGAAAATATTCTCAACATTATAAAGATGAAAAAATAACTTTGATGCTCATGAGTAATCGCAAAACTCATGTTCATAAACTGCACTTCCCAGCTCACTTCGCAAGACCTCTTCTCTTTGCAGGAAGTGGTTTAGTCATCCTCTTTGTTGTTCTTTCTATTCACTATTTTTATCTTCTCAAAAAACTAGGAAACTATGACGTCCTTCAAGAACAAAATCAAAAACTCACCCAACAACTAGGAAGTCTTGAAAACAAAGTTTCTACAGTTGACTCTCTCGTACAACAAGTTTACGAACTTTCGACAAAACTTTCGATCATGGCTGGAGTCAAAACATCTGAAAAATTACAACTCTCTTTAGGAGCCAGACCAGATACTTTTGAAAATACTTATGTTGGAGAATTTGAACCTTCGCCAGAATGGGATAAGCAATCTTACTTTGATGAAATGAACGCAAAAATAGACATTCATAAAGAGTCTTTGGAGCTTGAAAGACTTTCTCTTGAAGAGGTTTATAATATTTTACAGGATCAATCTTCTCTCATGGCTTCAACCCCTTCAATTAACCCAACAGATGGTTGGGTTACTTCCGGGTTTGGTATGAGGGTTTCTCCTTGGACGGGGAAAAAACAAATGCACGCAGGTATTGATATTGCTGCACGAGCAGGAACAGAAGTCATGGCACCTGCAGACGGCGTTGTTGTTTTTGCAGGAATGAAGGCCGGCTTTGGGAAAACGGTTGTAGTGAACCACGGATATGACACTGATACACTCTAAGCCCATCTTTCTCAATTTTTTAAAAAAAAAGAAAAAAAAGTAAAAAGAGGAGATGTCATTGGAGCTGTGGGAAGCACAGGAAGAGCGACAGGACCTCATGTGCACTATGAAGTTTTAAAAAGTGGTGAACACATCAATCCTGCTAATTACATTCTGGATTAAGGGTCTCTTTAAAAAAGCCGATAAAGTCAATGTAAGTGAAAAGCCTCAAATAAAGTGTTTTTAGGGGTTTTTTCAAGGGAAAAGAATTTTTCCTTTGAGCGATTCGTGGATAATGGTATAATTTAAACAAGGTATTGTGGTTGTGAAATTCTTATCTTCTAAAAATAATAAAGATCGGATTCTCATCTTAAGTATCACCATCTCCCTCCTTTTTCACGCAGGTCTTCTTCTCATCCCTCTTCATCTTAAAAAACAAGAAGAAGTCTTACGCATCGTACGTTTAGACCCCGAAACTCTTCCAGAAAAACAAGTTATCGATGATGAAGGAAAGCCTCTTAGTGAAGAAACACCGGATGAAACTCGCTTTTTAAGCAAACATAATAGAAAAGTTGAACAAGAAACCAAAGCTCGTCACTCAGGACCTACGCAGAATAATAATGTTCAAGTAAAACGCCTCGTAGACCCTCAAGAAGAAAATGCCACAAAGAAAATTCTTAATAAAGATGACATGCTCTTAGCACTACATAAACCAGAGGCACAAAGACAAACTCTTGAAAAAAAGCCTGAAAACAAAACAGAAGAATCTTTAGTTGAAAAAACTTTCTCAAGCTTAAACCCATCAACAACAGATGATTACCTGCCTGATGTAGAAGAATCTGAAGAAACAGCACTTAATTCTAAAGAGTTTTTATTCTATTCTTTTTATGCTCGCATTAAAGAAAAACTTCGTGTGCACTGGACAGATAATTTAAAAACAATCATGCGTGAGCAGCAAGCTTATAGAACTATTGCCTCTAACCAAGATTATATTACAAAGCTTCGTATACAGCTGAGAGACAATGGTGAACTTAAAAATGTATTTGTTATTGCCTCATCTGGAGATACAAGTCTAGATAATGCTGCTGTTCGAGCCTTTGAGCAAGCAGCTCCTTTTCCAAATCCTCCCAAAAACATGATTGAAAGTGATGGCTCTGTAAAATTAAGATGGGATTTCATTATTGAAGCCAATCGCGGAAGCCGCATTAAAGTTCTTCTTTCTCGTATCTAACCATTTTCTCATTTTTAAGAATAAATATATTATCTTCTCAGTTCTTGATGGACTGGAGGTTTTGAAGGGGAGGATCCACACTGGGCGGAGGGGCCCCTGAGGAACCTCCAGGTCATCAAGAACTTAAGGTTGTTGAAGGATTTTTGAACATGAGCCATTTCAAGAACCTAGCGATAAGAACATGAATTTTTTTCATATTTTCTGTCTACGTATCATCCGAAAAATAATAAATATTGCACTCCTATTTTTTTGAAATCCAATCATTACAATAGGTTAAAAATTTTGGCATAAGCATTGCACACAACCTCCTTTATAAAAAGGAGGCTTTAATGAAATCTCTTAAAGGTATCTTGTTTATAGTGGGTGTGTTGGTTTTTTCCACCTTGAAAATAGCGCACGCAGAAGGTGTTCTTCTTATTGTTCATACTTCTCAAGCCTTGGCTTTTCACAATATTCTTAGAAATGTAGCACACGTTTCTGTCACCCCTCTTTTAGGTGATGAAATTTTTGAAGTTAAAATTCTTTCTGGCAATAAAGAAGCTGTTATTGAAACACTCCAATCCCTTGAAGGTGTGACTGTTACAGAAGATCTTCCTCTCCCTATTCAAACTCAAGAAATTGAGTTTATCTCCATGGATACCCCCCGTCCAGCTAATCTTTGGTGGCAGAAAAATGATGGTAGTATTAAATATAAAGTTGTTAAATATAATGATAAAATAAAAAAATTCGACATTGTTAGAGAAATACAAAGTGTACGTGGAGCTGACATTAACCTTCCTTTAGCTCACAGTGTTGAACGTGGAGATCCTAGCATCATTGTGGGTGTGATTGACTCAGGGCTTTCACTCGTTCATCCGGCTTTTCAAAACAGTGTTTACACAAACCCTTTTGAAATTCCAGAAAATGGTATTGATGACGACAATAATGGTTATGTTGATGATATTCACGGGTGGAATTTTGCAACAAACTCGCCCCATGTCACAGATATTGTTGGACACGGAACTTCTGTCAGTGGAGTGATTGCAGGAAATACAAAAGGCTTTCAAGGAGTCTGTCCAAACTGTAAAGTTTTACCTGTCATCATACAAAAAGAATATACACAAGAATCCACGAGTACAACTTCTACCTATCTAAGCTCTTTTTTGCGGGCTATCGATTACTTAAGTCGTCAAGGCGCTCGCATCATTAATATGAGTTTTATTTTGCTCGGTGATAAAGATAAACCTGCTACTTTAGAAAACCCTGTCACAATAATTTTCTATGCAGGCTTAAGGGTTTTAGAAAAACAAGGTGTTGTGTTAGTAGCAGCTGCTGGAAATGAAGGCCAAAATGGAAACTCTACTGTTTACCCCGCGGCCTTTAGAAATACTATTTCTGTAGGAGCTTTGAATCCTTTAAATACATGGGCAGATTTTTCAAACTTTGGAAATTGGATTGATATTATGGCCCCTGGTGAAGAAATTTGGACAACACAACCTTTTGGTATCATCAACTGGCATAAGCTTTTGTTTGATCCCGATAACTACGTTCCAGGATATTCTTACCAAGATGGGACAAGCTTTGCTGCACCTATGGTTGCAGGCGCTGCTGGACTTCTTCTTTCTCATTACCCACGCATGACGCCACAAGATGTTCATGCAACACTCACACATCCTTCAAATACAAATTATGTCAGAAGTTTAGGAAAACCAAATGTACGGAGTCTTAATGTCTATCGTGCACTGGTGAACCCTATTTACGTATCAGAGAGTTTCTAGTCCACTCCATCCTTCCTCAAACTCACATGGGGCCCCACTCTCCCTGGGGCCCTTCTTTTTGCTCTGCATTTATGTTAAAGACGAGGAAAAACGATGACCGAATTACACAAAACAGTTCTTATCACAGGAGCCAGTCGTGGCATAGGACGTGCTATAGCCCTTCTTTTTGCTGAACACGGAGCTCATGTTCTTCTCACAGCTCGAACTTCTCAAGAACTTCAAAAACTTAAAGAAGAAATTGAAAAGAAAAAAGGAAAAGCTTCGTTTCTTGTCCTAGATCTTTTAAAAGACGAAGATATCCACAGTTTAGCGAAGTGGGCTGTGGATAAAGACATTGATATTCTCATTAATAATGCAGGGTGTGGTTTTAAAGGAGCCTTTCACAAAATTTCTACAAAAGATATGGATAGGGTTCTTCACATTAATCAAAGAGCTCCTATGCTTTTAACTAAACTTCTTCTGCCCCATTTTTTTAAAAAACAATCAGGTACTATTATTAATATTGCTTCCATTGCAGGAAAGATAGGGATAGCACACAGCGTCAGTTACTGTGCTTCAAAACATGCTGTTGTTGGATTTACCCATGCACTTTTTGAAGAAGTGAGAGAAAAAAATATTAAAGTTGCTACCATTTGCCCAGGTTATGTGGATACAGAGCTTATTCCAGAAACAAAAAAAATAAATAGAGAAAAAATGATAAGACCGGAAGATGTTGCCAAAGCTTGTCTTTTTATAGCAACATCTTCCAAAGAATCGTGCCCGATCGAAATGATCATTCGACCTCAAGTCAATCCGCGCAATTAAAAATAAGTGGGTCTGCCGTCAAAAGTATATTTCGTTCTTTCATCACTTGTCTTGCTATTCACAAAAATATGCCCTGCAAGCTTACCTGTACTTTCGATAACAACTAAATCAACAATAATAGTAGCTGCTTCAGTTTCAAAAGTTGCGTTAATATCTGAATATTCTGAAATGCTTAGCTCTTGGCTTACACCTAAAATGGATTCACCGTCTTTTGTTATTTCAATGCTTGCCATAGGTGAATTAAAAACAATGTTTAAGTGAAGAGCGCCAGTTACATCATACCCTTCAAGTCTTTGAGGCACTTCTACCGGCTCATTGTGAAGTCTAGGTTCATCAGAAGAATCTTCTTCAACGCCAGCACCCTCAGTTAAACGACACATAATTTCTTCAAAGGTTGTATTGTAAGAATGTCTGTAGGTTTCAGTTTCTTTATATTCGCTTACACCTTCTGCCGCATCTATTTTTACAATTTTTTCATAATTGTAATCTAAATGATAAGAAACGCTTACAAGAGGTGGATTTGAAAAATCAAAAATCCAATAAGAATACCCACTCCATTTTTCATCTGTCTTTGTTGCTTCATCATTGTGAGACTTTTCAAAATCTGAATCAAAACGAATAGAGTGATCATTAATATTACTGATACGAAAATCTTTAAAGAGAATACTATCTTCTCCTGCTTCACCTTGAAGAGGCTTCACAGAAAGAATACCATCATGATAAGCCATGTTCATATCTTGACCAAATTCACTCTTTGAAAATTCTGGAAGCATACCTTGGCCGGTCACTACACCACCCATGTTTTGAAACGTAAAATGGTAAGAACCATTTTTAAAGGATTGCATAATCTGATTTGCTCTTTCTAAAAGAGCAATTTGATGTGCGTCAGAAATAATACCACTATCATGAACTTCTTCTGGTAAAAATGCGACAGAGGACTTATCCACCTCTAATGAGGACTGACATCCAAACCCTAAAAAACCAAAGGTGAAAACTAAAACTAAAAACTTTATATTTTTCATATACACTCCTTTTTTTCGAGTTATTTCAAAGTTTCCTGTCATTGCGAACGTAGTGAAGCAATCTCATCACCAAAGGTGATGGGATAGCCACGTCGCCTTTTCAGGCTCCTCGCTATGACAAGCACGCGCTCGGAATGACAATTCATATGCAAAGCAATGACCGTGCCAAACAAATAAACAAGTAATTACAAATAGTTAACTAAATAATACCTATTTTAGATGCCCTAAAAAATGGCATAAAGTGCCAGTTTTTGGTATAATTGAGTGAGTCGTCATCATTATTAAAATCATGAAATATCGAAGGCCAAGTTTTAAAAATACTCCTCTTCTGAGGCATGACGGACAAGTTGCCGTTCTTGTTATTATTCTTTTTAGCTTTCTTTTTCTACTTTCTGCCATGGTTATTAACATTGGCATGGTCATTCATCATAAAATTAATCTTCAAAATGCAGCCGATATGGCTGCCTACTCTGGAGCAGCAGAGCAAGCCCGCATTTTAACAACCATTGGGTGGAAAAACTATGAACTTCGAAAAAATGTGAAAGAACTTGTATACCTCTACTGGGCTAAGCGTAGTGCATTTAATGCCGGCTTTCCAACACATGATAATGCTCCACTTCCGCAAGGTTGGACTCCTGTTATTTGCAATGAAGACGTTTTTAATAATTTTGATAGTGACCCAAGTGACAAATATCAGTTTAAAAGTTTTTCAAGTATTTGCGGGTTTACACAAGTAACCATGCCACAAATTCACCGTGCAGATATTAGAGCTCCTATTGTTGACAGAATATTTTATAAACAACTTGAAGATACAATTTTAAGATCCCGTTCAAGACAATGTCCTCAATTTGGTCAAGACAATTTTGAGAGAGCTTTCGAATATAAACAAATATTTGAGGGTAACTACAATGCTATTTTAAGCCAGATTCATGATTTGACCTATGCTCTTAACAAAGAAAGGGATGACACTCATTTAGAGGTTTATAATCATCATGAGTTTGAAACTACACTTCCAGCTCAATGGTTGGGAGATTCGATTGATCCTGAAACTGGAAACCTCGTTATTACTCCACCCACACTTCCTAAAGACATTGGTGTTATTGCTAAACAAACAGCACTAAAAAATTTAACTGAAAGAAATAGGCTTGGGCGTTTTGTTTTTGAACCCCTTCATCCACAATCTTACTTAAGCCTCTCCCCTATCGAACGAAACTACTTTCTTGCTTATATGAATTTTATATCTCCCAAACTTGGAGAATGTTATCCAGAAATTAAAAGAATGTTTTTAGATAATTTTGTGGTTGGGATTAAAAAGAAAAAAGGAGAAAACACTTATTATGCCGTTCGCTTAAAATCGGAACCATGGCTTCCCTTCTTACCTGGTAAAACAAGACCTAAACTCATCGCTTATGCAGCAGCTAAACCTTTTGGGGGTCGTATAGCCCCTGAAAGAGAAGACCCACTCTATGACTATGGTGGCGGAGGCCCTGGAGACTATAGGCTTCCTAATGTTTCTCTCTACCCAGGTGACACACAAGGTGTTGCCAATCCTCAAACACTCTACCGTCTAAGCCCTTGGGCTTTTGGTTATAAACCTGGAGCTTCGAATACAAAAAGAGACGTTCTTCAAAAAAGTGACCGCGTTGGAAGAAGTATTTTAAGAGCTCCTAGCTTGTATGACAAAGATCTTTTTACTTTTAATTTAAATAGCGAAAGTAACATGCCCAACGTTAAACTCACAGACCATCCTTATTACCTTATGAGTGAGATAGGCAATTACATGGGTTTTTATAACTACCCTATTTATAACCCAGATCAACTTAAAACAGGGTGGAATAATAGAACTGGCTACAGCGTAAAGTTTGTGCCTTTTCAAGAGCTCTTAAAATATGACAACCCTCCATCTCTTCCATCTGATGCAGAAAATATTTTGCACTAATAAAGTATTTTTGTTCTTACACTTTTTAAAAATTCTTCGATTCCCTTCCCTGCTTTCAAAAATTCTTGTATTTTTTTAAGTGAGTGCTTTCTGTAAAAACCTTGTTTTAGATTTTTATTTAACAAAACTACTTGTGATTTAGAAAGATATCCCTTCATTTTTTTGATTTCACTTAAATCAAGTTTTTCTTCGTTTTCACACACAAAGCACCATTCATTCTGAGAAACAAAAAGTCCTCCATGAAGAAAGTTTAAAAATCTAGGTATCTTGTCATCGCGAGGTTTTCGACAGGAAACCGTGGCGACCTCATCGCTTTGCGATGGGATTGCTTCACATTCGTTCGCAATGACAGACGCTCGTGATGAAAAAGAAAAGAACTGAAACGGTTTTACGCATAAAGGCTTTAAATGTGAAAGCGAAACTAAATCCTCACAAACAAGAATGATTTCATCAAAAAAATCACTTAAAAAAGCAATTTTTTCTTCTAGCCTCTGAATACTTAATTTCTCTATAACAATGATTGCAGAATATTTCATTTGTCAGTACTCTATACTTCAACTATGGATCTCATACAAAAATTTTTTAAGAAAGACAGACTTGCCCTCTCCAGACTTATTTCACTTGTTGAAAACCATGACATCTCCTCCCTTGAGATTTTAAGTCAAATTCATAATAAAACAGGGCACGCCTTCATTATTGGTATTACGGGCCCTCCAGGGTCCGGAAAAAGCACTCTTATTAACGAACTTTTAAAACATATCTTAAAAGCAGGAAAATCAGCGGGGATTGTGGCAGCTGATCCCTCAAGCCCTTTCTCGGGTGGGTCTATATTGGGTGATCGTATTCGCATGCAAGATCATGTCATGAACGACAAGGTTTATGTTCGAAGTGTTTCAACTCGTGGCACCCAAGGTGGACTTTCTCGATCTACATTTGATGCCATTCAACTTTTAGATGCCTTTGGTTTTGATTTTATTATTTTAGAAACAGTCGGTGTGGGGCAAAACGAAGTAGATATTATTAAATACGCTGACTCGACCCTTCTTGTTCTTGTTCCCGAGTCAGGTGACAGTATTCAAACAATGAAAGCCGGTGTTATGGAAATTGCAAATATTTTTATTATTAATAAATCGGATAGGCCTGGTTCTCATAGTTTAAGAAAAAGCCTTATGGAAATCGGACACGAAAAAAATATTCCTGTTCTTATGACAGAGGCTTCACGCGGTGAAGGTATCGAAGAATTGTGGAACTATCTTAATCAAGAAAAAGAAAAATTTAAAAAAACAGACCCTAAAAAAATAAAAAAGCAACGCTATGAAGAAACTGCAAAAATTCTTGTCACAGAATTTGAAAAACTTATTTTAAAAAAAGCCCATAACCCCTTTAAAAAAATCTTTGAAGAAGTCGAAAATCAAAAACTGAACCCTTACGAGGCTGCACAAAAAATAATCAAAAAGTTGAGTGTTTGACTAAAAATGTGTACATGATTAAATGAAGAGATGAGGCGGACATGGTTTCTTATATTGCTTGCATTTGTTCTCTTTCTCACCCAATGTAAAACCATCGATGAACTCCAACGCGAAGATGTTTTAGAATACGAACAAATTTCTAAAAACACCATTCCTGTCGTTATAAACCACCAAGTCGAAAAATTTATTACCTTCTTTCAAACAAGACATAGAAAATACATGCAATTGTGGCTTGAACGTTCTCATCAGTATCTTCCTATGATGGTAAAGGTTTTTGAAGAAAACCACTTACCTACCGATCTTGCCTACTTAGCACTCATTGAGAGTGGTTATAACCCACATGCTTATTCAAGAGCAAAAGCAGTAGGAATATGGCAGTTTATGCAAGCAACTGGAAGACGTTATGGGCTTAAATCCAATTGGTGGATCGATGAAAGAAGAGATCCTGTCAAATCAACAAAAGCCGCGGCCAATTATCTTAAAGACCTCTATCAAATATTTGGCTCTTGGTACTTAGCTGTAGCTGCTTACAACGCTGGAGAAGGGAAAATTCTTCGTTCTGTAAAAAAGCATAAAACAGATAATTTTTGGGAAATGGCTAAATATCGCCATCTTAAGAGGGAAACAAAAGATTATATTCCAAAATTCATTGCTGCCATGCTTATTGCTAAAGATCCTGAAAAATATGGTTTTACCAATTTAAAATATCAAGAACCTATTTCCTATGAAGAGGTGGCACTCACAAAACCAGTAGATCTCCATGAAGTAGCAAAAAGCATTGAAATATCTTATGAAGAGCTTAAAAAATTAAACCCCGAACTCAAAGGATTTTCTACTCCCTTGGATTTGGATCACTACACACTTAAAGTTCCAGAAAATAAAAAAGAAATTTTTCTTGTAGAGCTTGAAAGCATTCCGGCTCTTAAAAAGACAGATTTACATCAACATCAAGTAAGTTATGGAGATACCTTATGGGCTCTTTCTAGAACCTATGGGACAAGCATTCCGCAAATTAAAAAGATGAATAATCTGACTTCAAATGTGCTCAGAATAGGACAACGCCTTGTCATCCCCATAAAACCTGGCACCCAATATAAAGCACCCGAAGCCTGATTTATTTTTATCATAATACAATGAAAGGGGGAGCTTTTAAGCTCCCCTTTGTAGAAAAATGTCGGTTATTGTAGCGTAGTAGGATCAGGGGTAACGGTATTTTCAATAACATATTGATATTGATCAATATCAAACCCATAACGAGCTACATACTTATCTGTTTTAAGAATAATCTCGATGGTATTTCCCTCAGCTTCAAAACTCCACAACGGATCTAAAGTCCCTTCAAAAGTGTCAACCACACCCCCCGCATCATCTTTAATGGTCACGGTATCATACCCCGCTTCTGTATCGAATTTACTGAAATGTACCCTCATACGTGTGGCACCTGGGTGTGTAATCTTCCAGTTATAAACCTTATCATTTTCATAATCGTGAGGAGAAGAAAGTTTATGTTCTTGTGTCACCCATAAAGAAGGATCTGTGGGAACAAATCGTGGTGGTTCATAACCTGTTACAGCATAATAAGCATTCACCCTTCCTGAAGTAACTTTTCTCCTCAAGGCTTTAATTTCTTCTGTAGAATTCATAAGTTTTTGTTTAATTTCAGCCATAGTAGCATTTGGAAATTGAGCTAACAATAAAGCAACAACACCAGCCACATGAGGAGTTGCCATGGAGGTTCCGCTTAAAAAGCCATATTTATTATCAGGAAGTGTACTGTAAATACCAACTCCAGGAGCTGATACAGGGACAGTTGTCTTCCCATGATTTGAAAAATCGGCTAAATTATCTTTATTATCTGTGGCAGCAACAGCAATCACATTTTCAAATTGATAATTTGAAGGATAATGTGGACTTTTATCATTATTACCACCATCATTTCCAGCTGCAGCTAAAAATATAATTCCTTTTTCATTAGCAGCTTGAATCACATCGGCTAGAGCTTGAGAGAATCCACCACCACCCCAACTATTATTCATAGCGTGCACGCCCATCTTCGTTGCATAATCAATCGATTTAACAGCATCTGCTAAACTTCCACTTCCACCAGAATCCAAAAATTTAACAGCTAATAAAGAGACTTTCCACGCAACACCCACTGTTCCGACACCATTACCACCTACAGCACCAATGGTTCCGGCAACGTGAGTTCCGTGTCCATAATCATCCATAGGATTATTGGAATTTTTCACAAAATTCCAACCAATCACATCATCTATAAAACCATTCCCATCGTTATCGATACCATCTGTCTCTTTGTGTTTTAATGTACCATCTGGATCTGTATACTCACCTACTTCACCGGTATTATGCATAATATTTGCAGCTAAATCTTCGTGTTTATAATCAATACCGGTATCAATAACAGCCACCTTCACTTCAAGGCTTCCTGTTTGTTCAACCCATGCTTTTAAAGCATCAATATCAGACCCTATTGTTCCTTCTTGGTCATTTTTATCTTTTTGTCCTGTATTATGAAGCCCCCAGTTTTTTGGAAAATCAGGATCTGGAACCATCCCTGAACCCGAAACAGAAAAGTCATCCGTTGTATAAATATAGTTAGGTTCTGCATAAACAACATGGGGGTGTTTTTTAAGTTCACCAATGAGTGCCTTCACATCCATAGTTTGAGGAAATTTTAATGTATAAATGTTGCGATCACTGACAAGAGATTCAAGATTTAAAGCACCGAGAGCTTTAAAAGCTGTAATAGCTGTATTTTGTTTGAGTTTAACAACAACTTCACCGGCCACAAAATTTGGCCCATTACCGCGGTTCAACCGAGTCAGTTCTGAATGGATAACCCCAACACTCACAAGAAATACTGCAAATACCAACAATAACGAAATTCTTTTCATAAAGATCCCCCTTTAAGCCTGGCCGGCTTCCCCTATTGTCTTTCAATACTGCTTGGAATTCTTTGTGAACTGAACTTGTTCCGCCTGATAATAAGCATATTATCAAATCTTTAAAACCGTAGCAATCCTTTTATCGTGGCGCGTCAAAATGTTATGTGAAAATAAGTATTCAAAATGCCCATGGAGAGCGCTATATAAGGAAATATGTTGTCTCAATTCTTCTTTTATGGAGCTCTTTGCCACAATGGCACATATTTCAAAACTCATTCAGGCTCTGCTTTTTCTCTACAAAAAGCCTATACCTATGGAACTCTTTATGAGGGAAAGCACGGGTATGCCTATCTTATCCTCGACATTCACAAAACTAAAAAAGTCTATGGCGAAATATTTATGTTTCAAAATGAAGAAGTGTTTAAAAAGTTGGACTCATTAGAAGGTTTTATTGATAGAAATAATCCGTCTAATCTTTACGAAAGAAAAAAAATAATATCCTATACAATAGATCATAATCAAAAATATGAAACTTGGGCTTATCTTTGTCCACCTCATTTAGAAAAAAATATTATTGAAAATTGCGTACTTATTCAAAGTGGAAGATGGGAAAAGCGACCAAGGCTTTAATTTTAGTTAATTTTTGTAAAGAATATTTACACATATCTTTCTTAAGTGTTACTCATAAGTTAAAGAGATTTTGATAATCATTGTCATTTTTTGTTTATACATTGAACACAAAAATAACCTTTTTTAAATGACCCTTATCTACCAAAAGGCCCCAAAGCCCTTGAAATACAAGGGTTTTATAAAGTACTTGATCTTTGGCATGGGCTTTGCTATTACCTATCGACGTAAAATCCAAACAGAAGCTTTCAAAGAACACCTTCTGTCGAATTTTACACAACACAACGATACCTTATGGAAAACAGCCTTGGCATCCCCGCCGGGGCTGTTTTCTTTTTGGGGATTTTTTTTGTGAATTATGTCATGCCTCAAGTGAAACGAAGGATCTATCTTTTTTCTTTGAAACTTTCTAAAAAAAATATTTTTAATATTTATCTATAAATTTATATTCATCTTATTTTTTAACTAGGAACAAATAAAAAATAATTTTTATTTCCACATAAAAAAATCTTTAATTCCCAAGTTTCAAAACCCTCTTTTCCTTTTTTTGAACTTATTCTTCTAAAAACTTTTTTACTCTCTTCAAAGTCATTTTTTCCAGAATTTTTCATACATCAGACTTCAAAATAGAAAAAAATCTTAAATATTTGAAAAAAAGGGGGATTTTTTGATTTTTTTTGTTGCAAGTTAGAACTTTTGTTCTTAAAATAAATATTATGTCGGTTGGGGAAATAAGTTTTTTTATTATAACTAAATCTTTCTAAAAGGAGGATGTAAAAATGGCTAAGAAGAAAAAGAAAGGACGTAAAAAAACAAAAGCAGCTCCAAAGAAAAAAATGAAACATAAAAAGAAAAAAGCTGCTCCTAAGAAGAAAAAAACAAAAAAAGCAAAGAAGAAAAAAGCAACTAAGAAGAAAAAGAAGTAAGTTTTTTTCATATAGAAAAAAGCCGCCTCATAAAGGCGGCTTTTTTTTTGTCTTCATGTACCATCTCCATCCTATTAAGCCCCACCTCCTTTTTTACATGCCGTTGACAAGCAAGATTTGGCTATGCTACGACCTAGAGCACAGTAACAAAAGGAGGCTATTTTTATGACAACTACTACCCCACAAAATGTTCGAAATGTACCACTGGAAGAGTTGGTACACACTAAACTGGAGTCCTTTTTAGACCAAACAGAAGGTGTCGCTTTAGATAGTCTCTATTCAACAATCATACAAACTGTTGAAAAGCCTCTCATTCAGCTTGTTCTTAGAAAAACACGTGGGAACCAAGTTAAGGCTTCCAGAATTTTGGGTATTAATAGAAATACTTTACGTAAAAAAATTAATACTTTAAATATTCAAGTTAAAAAGAATTAATTCACTGTTCTAAAATATCTTTTAGAAGAGCTTCCGTAAAACATCGTAGTTGTGAGAGGGTTATATTTTCTGGATCATAGCCTTGCTCAAGGAGCATTTCCTTGAGAAGAGGATGTGGTAATCCTGAAAGGCTGATAACTTCGTTAAAAAGTTCGTTCCCCATTTTGTCCCGATACTTTTTAGACTTCTTAACGAAATGCTATAACTTCTTGCCCAAAACACCCTTACAAATTGTCTACAATCATTTTAGCTTTGACAAGTGTTTCTTCGTACTCCTCAAAAGGATCTGAATCGATTACAATACCCCCACCCACATGAAAATAATGTTGATCTTCTTTGGTTACAAGTGTTCGTATCGCAATATTAAGATCTAAATTTCCTCTAAAATCAAAATAACCAATACTTCCTGTGTAAATGCCCCTTGAAACAGGCTCTAACTCTTCAATAATGTGCATAGCCCTTTTTTTAGGAGCACCTGTAATAGACCCCCCTGGAAAGGTAGACATAAGAACTTCCATTATTTTTATATTTTCTTTAATCCTTCCTTTAACGGTACTTACTAAGTGATGCACTTTTTCAAAAGAATACACCTTCATAAACTCTGGAACACTTACACTTCCGGCTTGTGAAATACGTCCTAAATCATTGCGCTCAAGATCTACAATCATGACATGCTCGGCACGGTCTTTTTCACTCTCTTCTAGCCTTTGCATCTGTCTTAAATCTTCTCTCAAAGTAACTCCTCGAGGTGTTGTCCCTTTAATAGGTTGGGTTATAATATTTCCTTGTAAATCAAGCTTTAAGAACCTTTCTGGAGAGAAAGAAACAATTGTAAAAAGGTTGAAATTTAAAAAGGCACTATGGGGTTCATACACAAGTTGGGGCATAAGCTTGATAAGAGTACTTCGTGGAGCATTAAAAGAGAGTCGATACGCAAAATTCACCTGATAAGTCTCTCCATTATAGAGATAATCTTTAACTTTTTGGATAGAAGAAAAGTATTTTTCTTGAGGAAGACAACTATGAAGTTTGATGGGGTGTTCTTCTACTTCAAAAAATTTTTTATCATAGGGAATTTTAAGCCAATCTAAAGACTTTTTAAGATCTTTCTTATTCTGATAAGAAATAAAAACCTTATTTGTAGCATGTTCATAAATAAAAAGAGCCTCATAAACACCTAAAGCATAAAGAGGCATGTTAAGATCATCCTTGGAACAAGAAGAAATACCATAAATATGTTTTCCAAGATCGTAACTTAAATATCCAACTAACCCTCCTCTTAAAAGAGAATCATAGGAAGAATAAGAAAGACTTTTTTTCTCCTGTCTTATATATTCCGAAAGTATCATGTTTAAAGATTCCAAAGGTTTTTTTTCATGACATGAATCAAAGAAGTAAGATGGATTCATTCCAAAATAGGAATATCCCTCGTCTCCCTTTTTAAGATAAAAAGATTTTTCTTCGTTAAAGATTTTAAAAAGAAGTGCTTCTAAAGATATCCGATGAGGCGATTCAAAAAGATAAGAATACATGTCTCAAGCTCTATTGTATTAAAAGTTTTTTGTCATTCTCTCGTGATGACAGCTCATAGCTTCAGCACCATCACCCTCTCAGAACCAAGATGGTATTTAAAATACTAGATCCCTCGCGGCCCAAGCCGTGGGATGACAGAGAGGGTCATTTCCTAACGAAAGGGTTGACAGGTTGACGCAGCGTGTTAATTTAAAACCAAGTATTAACAAAGGGGGCTAAAATGTCTAAAAATGCAATCCAAAAACTGATTACAGAACAAGTGAATGAACTCACAAAAGCTGTAAATGATCTTGAAAAACGGGCTCGCAAAGTCATTCAAGAGGGTAAAAAATCAAAAACGGTTAAAGATCTTACAAAAAAAGTAAATGATCTTACTAAAATGGTTCAAAAAGACCCTCGTTTACAGCTTCTCGTTAAAATTAAAAATGAAGCTATGAAGGTAAATTTTTTAGATCAATATTTACCTGTTCGCAAAAAGGATCTTAAATCCTTAGAAAAGAAACTAACAACTATTAATGAAAAGCTTGATAATTTAAATCAAAAGCCTAAAAACTAAATAATATTCGTTAGTTAAAGGGGAAGTCATGCTCGCAGTCGCTGCTGCAATTCAAAATAAGCTTCCTTTTGCTTTTTTAATAATTTTTTTTAATAAGGTCTAAAGCTTCTTCTTTTGACCGAATCTTTCCTTCAAGCTGAGCATCTTCAATAAGTGTTAAAATCTTTTTAAAAGTAGGTCCTGGTTTTAAGCCTAAATTAATCAAGTCTTGCCCTGTTACAAAAGGAGTTGGTTTCATCTTTTCTTTTCCAAACTCTTTTATTTTTTTTTCACAAAACTCATACGCTTCTAAAATATTATGGCTTGAGGAGCAATCAATTTTATGAAGATACATATGGTCTTGAAATTTATCCTGTCTTAAGAAACGTTTTAAAGTACTTTCACGCATATTTTTGACATCTTTAAATTTCATGTGTTGTTTAACAAGGCTTACCACGTGTTCCGTTGAGGCTTTAGACATTCTAAGCCGCTTACAAATGTGAGCTGCCATGTTGGCTCCAACATTTTCATGGGCATCAAAACGAATTCTTTCAGCTACTTTAAAAGTAGGGGGTTTTCCAACATCATGTAAAAGAATCCCCAAGGCCACCTCAGGATGAATTCCCTTTTCTAACTTTTCAAGCATCATCATTGTATGAATATAAACATCCCCTTCAGGATGAAATTCAGAGGGTTGTTCCACCCCTTTCATAGCACTTATTTCAGGAAGGATTTCTTTTAAGAGCCCTACTTCGTCCAAAAGTTCAAACCCAGATCGAGCCTTTCCACTTGTTAAAATTTTAAGTACTTCATCTCGAACTCTTTCTGCTGAAACCTGAGATATGTGGGAAGCCATCTGGAATATTACTTTTTTTGTTTTTTCTTCTAAGTGAAATCTTAAACGAGAAGCAAAACGAACAGCCCGAAGCATTCGAAGCTTATCTTCTTCAAACCTTTTGTGCGCATCCCCAATGGTTCTTATAACTTTTTTTTTAAGATCTTTTTGTCCGTCTATATAATCAATGATTTTGTGTGTAGTAGGGTCGTAAAACATCCCATTAATTGTAAAATCACGACGCAAAGCATCCTTTTCAGGGGTTGTAAAACTTACTTTATCAGGATGACGACCATCAGAATAAGCCCCCTCTTCTCGAAACGTAGCCACTTCAAACTGATACCCACCTTGATGCACTTGCACCACACCAAAAGAAGCCCCTATGGGAATGGTTTTTTCAAAAATGTTTTGGATATCTTCTGTTTTCGCATCAGTTGCAATATCAATATCTGAAATAGGATTACCTAAAAGCTTGTCGCGTACAAAGCCCCCAGCATAGTAGGCCGTAAATCCCTTTTCATTTAACTTCTTAACAATCTTAAAAGCCTCTTTTTCCATATTCACCTATTTACATGAACTCGAAAATAAATCTATAGGGCAAAAGATAGGGATAGTGCAGCTCTTTTAACTCTCTCAACTCCCTAATTTACAAATAACACCCACTTACCTATAATGCAAAAGATGTTAGCAGGACTTGGTAAAAAAATCTTTGGAAGCGCTAATGAACGAGAAATAAAAAGACTCGGGCCCTTTGTAGAAAAAATAAATTCATTAGAACTTCAATTTGAAAAATTCTCTGAAAACGAATTATGCGCTAAAACAGATGAGTTTAAAAAAAGGCTTTCTGAAGGATACACTTTAGATGATCTCTTGCCCGAAGCCTTTGCCATTGTTCGGGAAGCAAGCAAAAGAACTCTCAAGATGCGTCATTATGATGTACAGCTCATTGGGGGTATCATTCTTCACCAGGGAAAAATAGCAGAAATGAAAACAGGGGAAGGAAAAACCCTTGTTGCCACTCTTCCACTTTATCTCAATGCTTTAAAAGGAAAAGGTTGCCATCTTGTCACAGTAAACGATTATTTAGCACAAAGAGACTCTGAATGGATGAAACCTATCTATAATCTTTTAGGACTCTCTGTTGGGGTCATTGTTCACGGTCTCGATGACCGCGAACGTCAAGCAGCCTATGGCTGTGATATTACCTATGGAACTAATAATGAGTTTGGTTTTGATTATTTAAGAGATAATATGAAATACTCTTTGAAAGACTTTGCTCAAAGAGATTTTCATTATTGTATTGTTGACGAAGTTGATAGCATTTTAATTGATGAGGCACGAACACCTCTTATTATTTCTGGTTCATCTGAAGAATCTACAGATAAATACTACAAAGTAAATTCTATTATTCCCTATCTTTCAAAAGAAAAAAATTACACCATCGATGAAAAAGCAAAAACAGCGGTTCTCACAGAAGATGGGATTATGAAAGTAGAACAACTTCTTAAAGTTGATAACCTCTACGATCCTCGAAATATTGAACTTGTGCACCATGTAAATCAGGCTTTGAAAGCCCATGCTCTTTTTAAACGCGATGTTGATTATGTGGTGAAAGATGGTGAAGTGCTTATTGTTGATGAATTTACAGGAAGGCTTATGCCAGGCCGTCGTTACAGCGATGGCCTTCATCAAGCCTTAGAAGCTAAAGAAGGTGTTACAATAGAAAATGAAAACCAAACTTTAGCAAGTGTTACCTTTCAAAACTTTTTTAGAATGTATGAAAAACTTGCCGGTATGACGGGAACAGCAGAAACAGAAGCTGCTGAGTTTAAAAAAATCTATGACCTTGATGTTGCCGTCATTCCAACTAACCAACCTATTGCACGAACCGATTACTCCGACATTATTTATAAAAACAAAAGAGGAAAATACAAAGCCATTATACAAGAAATTCAAAAACTTCATGAAGAAGGACGCCCTGTTCTTGTAGGTACCATTGCTATTGAAACCTCAGAACTTTTAAGCACACTTTTAAAACGTGAAGGGCTTTCTCATCATGTTCTTAATGCTAAACATCATGACAAAGAAGCCAAAATTATTGCTGAAGCAGGACAACCAGGTGCTGTTACCATTGCTACCAATATGGCAGGCCGAGGAACTGATATTAAACTTGGACCCGGCGTAGCTGAAAAAGGCGGGCTTCACATTTTAGGTACAGAACGACATGAAAGTAGACGCATTGATAACCAGCTTCGAGGACGAAGTGGACGTCAAGGAGATAAAGGTTCATCCCGATTTTACCTATCCCTTGAAGATGATCTTTTAAGAATTTTTGGCGGAGAAAGAATTACAAGCATGATGGAAAGATTTGGCTTTGATGAAGACGAGCCTATTGAACACCGAATGATTACAAAAGGTATTGAACGAGCTCAGAAAAAAGTAGAAGCTCACAATTTTGATATTCGTAAACATTTGCTTGAATACGACGATGTTATGAACACCCAAAGAGATGTCATCTATCATCAAAGACGAGAAATTCTTAAAGGCGAAAATGTTCATTCTCTTATTTTAGAAAATATACAAGACATTGTTGAAAACTATATTAATGATTTTGTAAATCCTTCTCAAAACCCAGAAGATTGGGATTTTAAAATACTTTCAGAAGCTTTTTTTAAAATTTTTAATATCCGATTTGAAAACCTTACAATTTCTTCATCTAAAGAAATTGAAGAATTTAAAGAAAAAGTCAAAAGACACGCTCTCGAGTTTTATGAAAATAAACTTAAACAACTTGGGGAAACCATCTCACAAGACATGGAAAAAATGTTTTACCTTCACACCATTGATATCCACTGGAAAGATCACCTTTTGGCCATGGATCACCTTAAAGAAGGTATTGGATTACGTGGTTACGCTCAAAAAGACCCTCTTCTTGAGTATAAAAAAGAGGGTTTTCAAATGTTTCAATCCTTGGATTTTAGAATAAAAGAAGATGTTATTGAAAGATTGTATAAAGTGGAATTAGCCAGAGAGGAAGATATAGCCGTAGTAAGACGCCGTGAGCAAGAAATGAAGCTTATCCATCAGGAAGCACAAAGTGCCATGCGTGCTGCAGAGGCTGCAGGTCGAGATAAAGCTTTACCCCAGAGTCAACCGATAAAGAGAGAGAACCCTAAAGTAGGGAGAAATGACCCCTGCCCGTGTGGCAGTGGTCAAAAATTTAAAAAGTGTCATGGCAAATAAAGAGAAAAAAAATCAAAAAAAACAAGAAAAGGTCTTTGAATCTGATGTCATCCCAGGCTTGGCCGGGGATCTAGAAGAGGTATCTTCAGAAGAAGCTCATTTTGAAAATGCAAATGATACCCTTTCAGCCCTTGAAAAAGAGTTAACTGCGGCAAGCCCTGTTTATCCTGAATTTACACTTATTATTCAAGATATTGAAAAAGAAAAAGATAAAGAATTCATTCGAAAACTTCTTTCAGACCCTAAGTTTGAATTAAATCTTCCTGATATTGAGGATCAACTTGCTAAAAATAAAATCGTTGTTTCAGCACTGTCTGAAGTTCAAGGTACTCTCATTGTTCAAAACATTAAAGATATCGATGCTGATATTCGCTTTGACCTTTCTCTCAAACTTCTTCCCAACTTTGAAGAAACACTTCCAGAAAACTTACCAGCTTACAGAGGTAACTTAGCTGATCTTAGAAAAAAAGTAGCCGAAAAAAAAGATCCCAATTTCATTGTCTCAACAAGTGCCCACATCGAGGAAAAAAAAATAGATAGATACTTAGGAATTGTTACAGCAGAAAAAATTATTTCCCAAAAACAAAAAATAGAAGATATTTCTGATGTGCTTATTAATGAACTTATTCTTAAAGCCAAAAACAAAGGGGCTGATGCCATTTTAGGTGTTAATTTTGATGTAAAACCTTATCCGGATAATAAAAAGCTAGCTTTTACCTCTGCCACCGCCGTTAAACTCAAAGAGTAAATATTCCTAAATCATTTCCTCACTTTAACCGATAATACATACAGTATGGGACTTTTTTCTCTTCTCAAAATAACCGAGGCTTTCTGTGAAAAATGTCAGGTTGTTCTACCTCAAGAACAGCTCAATCAATTTGACTCCACCATTCGCGATGAAAAAGATGGTGGTGAATATAAATCAGTTTGTAGAAACTGTCTTATGGATGAATTCCACAATGCTCTTAAAAACTTTACTTTTAGGGCTATCATGGTTCATCCACTTAAAAAATTAGATGGCATGGCATATCAATACTATCCCTTTCAAGAAATGCCTGAGTATGAATGGACTCAAGAACAGATTGAAGAGTTTAAAAAATTTCTTCCTCCAGAGGATGCACATTGTGAAGAGTGCGAAAACCATGCCCAGTTTAACTGGTGTTCACCTGATATTTATTTTCATGATATTTTTTCTCAAAAAATCAATACGACAGGCGAGTTTTCACAAGAATATCTTTGTAGCGAGTGCCTTTTTAAGAAATTTAAAGAATTTATTGAAAAAGAAGATATTTATTTTAATGCTGAGTTTTTTCCACCTTATGATGGAGATGGGCTTGGCACATCATTTGAAGATTAAGGTCTTAATCTTTCAAGCATACGTGGGAAAGGAATGGTTTCACGAACATGTTCGATTCCACAAATCCAAGCAACAGCTCTTTCGATACCTAATCCAAAACCAGCACTGGGTGCAGAGCCATAACGACGAAGATCTAAATACCATTCGAAGTCTTTTTGATCTAATTTATGTTTTTCAATTTCTTTAAGCAAAACATCAATGGATTCCTCACGACACCCACCCCCTATAACCTCTCCATAACCTTCCGGGGCTAAAAGATCACAGCTTAAGGAAAGGGTTGCATCTTCTGGATCTTGCTTCATATAAAAAGCCTTAATAGCTTTTGGAAAGCGGTGTACAAAAAAAGGTTTATCATACTTAGAAGTTAAAAAAGTTTCTTGAGGTGCTCCAAAATCACTTCCATATTTAAAATCTGGTGAACCTTTTTCAAGCATTTTTGCTGCATCATTATAATGAAGCCTTTCAAAAGGAGCTCTATATTTTTTAAGAACATCACAATTTCTTTCTAAAGATTTAAGTTCAGGCTCTCTTGTCTCCATTATTTTTTGAATGACATATTCCACCAAATTTTCAGCTAACTCCATGTTCTCATCAAGGGTTGCAAAGGATACTTCTGGTTCAAGCATCCAAAACTCTGTTAAGTGTTTTCTTGTTTTTGATTTTTCAGCTCGAAACGTAGGGCCAAAACAATAAACCTTTCCAAAAGCTCGTGCTGTGGCTTCGCTATAAAGCTGCCCACTTTGGGTAAGATAGGCCTTTTCTCCAAAATATCCCACTTCAAAAAGGGTTGTCGTTCCCTCACAAGCACTGGGTGTTAAAATGGGAGCATCAACACATAAAAAACCATTTTTATCAAAAAACTCACGGCAAAGACGAATAACTTCAGCTCTCACTCTTAAAACAGCATGTTGCCTTTTCGACCGAATCCATAAGTGACGTTGATCCATTAAAAAACCTGTACCATGCTCTTTAGGCGTAATCGGATAATCCTCTGTTTTATGAACAATTTCAAAGGAAGTAAGCCCTAACTCAAACCCCCCGAGAGCACGTTTTTCTTCACGTACTATACCTGTCACAATCACTGAAGATTCTTGAGTGAGAAGAGAAAACTGATCTAAATATTCTTGAAGTGTTTCACCTTGAAAAAGAACACATTGAATGTAACCTGTACCATCTCGCAAAAGTAAAAACTTAATTTTGCTACCACTCGAGCGGGTATTATAAACCCACCCTTTTAAAGTGATTTCTTGTCCCACATAAGATCCAAGATCTTGAATGTAAACCCATTTTTTCGACATGATGTGAGAATTAACATAGGTTATGAGGGTGTACAAGCCTCTTGCCAAAGAAGATTCCTTTTGCAACGATGTGAAAAATACGAGGAGGTATCGTTATGAGAACTTTTAAAATCATCTTTCTATCTTTCTTTCTTATTTCTTTTTTCTCAATAAATGTGGTTTCGTTTTCTAGATTCCTGCTAGTGTCCTCGGCTCATGCAGGAATGACAAATGATGTTCTTTTTGTGGATGCGGATCGTGGGGGTCATTATGAAACAGATTACATTGAAGCCTTAAACCTTGCTAACATTCCTTTCACTTACTGGAATGTTGAAAAAAAAGGGGTTCCTACCCTTCTCGATTTTCAAAAACACCGTGTCATTCTCTGGATTACAGACACCTCTAACACTGGAATTCCTTTTGAGGGAGCTTACACTTTGGCCAAGCATCTTCAGCTCAAAGGAAAAGTGATTGTTATGGGATATCAAACAGGGGCTTCTTTAAGAGAGATGTGGCTTGATGAAGCTTTTTTTGGCTTTAAATATGAAGGTTCTTCAACAAGTGAAAAAGAAGTAGCCCATAAATTCAGAGAAGATTCTTTTAATGTAAGAACCGATTTTGTTCAAGAAACAAGAGAAGGTTTTTCTGAATATGAAATCGTAGGCAACTTTCATGATGGGCTTTATGGAAAAACATGCGCCGTTAAAACCCAGCATACTTATTGGCTTGGATTTGACATTAACGATATTGAATCAAAATTTACAAGGGCTCAAATACTTTATAAAGCTGTGAATGGTTTGATGAACAAGTAGTTAAGTTTTTGGGTCAAAAGCATCACGAAGACCATCACCAAAAAGATTAAACATTATCACCGCTAAAAAGATAAAAACGCCTGGAATCAAAATCCAAGGATGGTATTTTATTTCTGAAATAGCCATGGCTTTTGTAAGCATGTTTCCCCAACTTGCATCAGGATCTGTAATGCCTAATCCTAAAAGAGAAAGTGCACTTTCACCTAAAATATAGCTTGGAATGCTAATGGTGACAGAAACAATCACATAAGAAAGTGTGTTTGGAAGAATATGCTTAATAATAATAATAATATTTTTAACTCCAATACAACGAGCTCCTAAAACATATTCTTTGCGTGCTTCAGATAAAACCATACCTCGAATAATTCTTGCAAGCCCAGCCCAGGCAATAAAACTCATAATAAAAACAATTCCAAAATAAATTTGAACTGAAGAAAGCTCAGGAGGTAAGGCCGCTCTTAAAGCTAAAAGTAAGTAAAACCCAGGAACCATAATTATCACCTCACAAAGCCGCATAATAAAACCATCTACAAAACCACCGTAATAGCCGGCAATGGCGCCTATAAGCATCCCCAAAATAAGAGAAATAAAAGACCCCACAAGCCCAATAGAAATACGCCCTCCAAAGAAGAGTCTTGATAAAATATCTCGCCCTTTTTCATCAGCCCCACAAAGATAAAACCTCCCTCCATTTTTAACCCCAAAAAGATGAACATCGGTTTCAAAAAGCCCTAAAAATTTATACCGTTCGCCTCGATTCAAAAAACGTAGGTAATATTTTTGGGAAGGCTCTTCCACAAATACACGGTTAAAATATTCATCAAAAGTATATCGCATGTTATAAATGTGGGGTGCAAAACTTCCGTCATCATCAAACCAATAAATAGTTGAGGGTGGTTGATAAGAAGTATAACGAACTTCGCTATTTAATGTATAAGGTGCTAAAAAATCTGCAAAAACAGCAGAAAGATAAAGAAGAATCAGAACCCCTGCCGCACCTACAGCAAGTTTGTGTTTTTTAAACTTGTTCCAAACTCGTCTTTTTCCAAAAGCTTGTTTTTTTTCTGTCATCTACCTTACCTGAATTCGTGGATCTGCTACCACAAGTAAAATATCTGCAATGAGATTGCCTACAATCAAAAGTGCTCCGCTTATAACAATATTTGCCATAACAAGATAAATATCTTGGCTGCGTACAGCCTCTAACATCAAAGAACCCAAACCTGGCCAGGATACAATAATCTCTGTCAAAGCAGCCCCACTTAAAAGTGCAGGCAGTTGAAACCCAAAAAGGGTAATCATAGGGTTAATTGCATTTCTTAAAGCGTGTACATAAATGACCCTTTTTTCAGACAATCCCTTGGCCCGTGCTGTCACTAAATATTGAGATCTTAAAACTTCAAGCATGTTGCCACGCATAATTCTTTGAAGTCCAGCCATCGAGGATGTTGCAATAACAATCACAGGAATAATCATGTGTTTTCCAACATCAAGAATTTTTCCCAAAAAAGAAAGATCGTCATAGTTGTTTGAATACATTCCCCCAATAGGCAAAAGGTCAAAATAAGATCCGAAAAAATAAAGTAAAAGAAGCGCAAAGAAAAAGTTTGGGATCGAAAGCCCCATGTATGCTAAAACAGAAAATATTTTATCTCCCCATTTATACTGATAAACAGCACAGTAAATTCCAACGGGGATAGCAACTACCCAGGTAAAAAAAATACTTATTAAAGATAAAATAAATGTGTTCCACAAACGGCTTTTAATAATTTCTAAAACAGGAAGATCGTTATCGAAAGAAAAACCAAAATTAAGGGTTGCAACCCCCTTTAACCAATAAAAGTATTGGATCAACCAGGGTTGATCTAAATGATACATGACCCTGTATTGATTCAGTGTTTTTTCTGAAATCTGTGGGTTTAAGGCAAGTTTTACAAAATAATCACCCGGGGCCAGCTGCAAAATACCAAATGTAATAAAAGAAATAGCCAAAAGCAGAGGAATAGAGATAAGAATTCTTCTTAAAACATAGGTTTTCACTTCAAAACCTTCTTTTTTTTACTTCTTAAATATTTTATCTACATTATGCAGTGCTGACCATTGCCCGGTAGAAGCAATGGGTGTTGGGTGCACATTTCCAAACTCATTTTTAAAAGCAATAATCCGTGCCCCTTGTACGGTGTAAATATAAGGAACATTATCAGAAACAATTTTTTGCCAACGATCATAAATCATTTTCCTCTTATCCGGATCTAACTCTTGAACACCTTTTGAGAAAAGCTCATCAATTTCTTTTTCCCATACTGTAGCTGGCTTTTCTTGCTTTGGATACCACATGTGAAGAGAACCACTACTATTCCAAATATTAGCCCCAAAATGAGGTTCTGTACCACCGGTAAGGGCAATAACAATAGCATCCCAATCAAAAGTGTCAGAAAGTTTTGGAATAAGAGTATTAAACTCAAGAAGTGTTAAATGAATCTTAACCCCTATATCTTCAAAATCTTTTCGAATCAATTCACAAATATCTTTTCGAACAGTGTTTCCAGTGTTTGTAAAAAGATTAAACTCAACTGCATTCCCTTCTTTATCTTCCAAAACTCCATCACCATTTCTATCTTCAAAGCCTTCAGCTTTTAAAATCTCTTTAGCTTTTTCTGGATTGAAAGGATACTCTGTCACCTTGGGGTTGTAGAAAAACCCAGAAGACTCACTCATAGGACCCCACTGGTAAAACCCCAAACCATTCATGACAATGTTAATAATAGAATCACGATCAATGGCATAAGAAAGTGCTTTTCTAAAGTTTGTATTTGTAAACCACTTTAATTTATGGGGTGCTAGAAAAGGTTTTCCTTCTTTTGATTTACCAGGGTTTTGATTCAGCACTAAAAAGCCGCTTCCCGTTGCAGGTCCTACATTATAAACAGTGTAGTTTCCTTCTTTTTCATTGGGTTTTAAAATAGGATAATCTTGACCTCTTAAACCATACACATCAACTTCACCCTTTTGAAATTTAAGAAGTTCGACATCTGTGTTTTGAACAATAGTAAACTCAATACCATCTAAATAAGGAACTTGATTTCCGGCTTCGTCCTTATCCCAATAAAGTGGATTTCTTTTAAGAATAATTTTTTGCCCTTGAACATACTTCTCAAGCATGAAAGGCCCAGTTCCAATGATTTCGTTGGGTGGGGTACTGACAGAAAGAGCTGATGCAAAGGTGTTATCTTTGACATATTTTTCTAAAGAATGCTTTGGGTAAATACTTGTACCCATCGCTTCTAAAAATGGGGCGAACTTCACCGGAAGTTTAAATTGAACCGTATACTGATCTGTTTTTTTAGCTGTGATCTCTTGATCTTCAATAGTTAAAATATCTCGAGTTGAGTTTGGAATTTCCTTATTAAAAATAAGTTTTTCAAAAGTAAAAATGACATCATCTGCTGTAAAGGGTTTTCCATCAAACCATTTCACATCTTTTCGAAGATGAAACGTCCATGTAAGCCCGTCTTTGGAGTATTCCCAAGAATGGGCTAAAGCAGGTTTGATCTTACCTGTAAGTCCATCTTGACTTGTAAGTCCTTCATAAAGAAAAGAGGTAATGGCTGTTGTACTTGTTTCTTGGGCTACAAAATTATTAAAGCTTTTAGGGGCAGAAGTGGTTGTCATTCTTATAACACCACCATATTTACCCACTTGAGGTTTGTATTCACCCAACTCTGTAATCGCAATAGGCTTTGAAGTAGTTTTTTGAGATATTTTTTTAGAAGTACAAGCAATCAACGATATAAAAATAAGTCCTAAAACAAAAAAACTGAGTTTTTTCATTGGTTTCTCCTTTTAAATTTCCTATTTTAGCTAACACACATCTACGCCGCTTACAACTAAAGACAAGGTATATAGCTTCAAGTTCTTGAAATGGCCACAAAAGATAGGGATAGTACTTCCCTCGATATATTACATCGGTGGGGCTGTATTTCTCAAAAACACGCTATCAAAATTCCCTGCGAGAATTTTGCGCTCTCTCTCGGCCGACGCTCTTTTTTACTTCGTAAAAAATCCATGCCCGCTTTGGCCTGCGAGAAGGTTTTTTTGAAACACAGTCCCACCTCTTTATATCTTTTGCCCTATACTCTCAGAACCAAAGTTGAATAAATCCTGGATTCCAGGCCGCAGTACGGAATGACAAAGAATTCGAGTTTATGTGAAGATGGCCTGGAGGTTTTGAAGGGGATGATATGAGTGAGTTTATTGAATAACATACTGATATTATTAAATTTTTTTAATTTCTGGAGTATTTAAATAGACTCAAGAATTGTAAAGCTGCCACCCATCAGGTATAATTATAGGCAGTGGTACGTTTGTGGGGTGTATTTCCTTCCGGGGGAGTTTCTACTTTGGAAAAAAAACGCAAAGAAATTCTAAGAACGCAGTATCTTATTGATAAACCCTTTCAGCTTAAATACAGCTTAGGGTTTGTTGCGACTGTTCTTGTTTTAAGTGTGGCTTTTTCCATAGCAACTTATAGTTACATTCAAGATGCCCTTTTTGCTTCCGTTACAACAGGTATTTCTCAATCTCAAGTTGCTTCTTCACTCGCACAAGAACAAGTAACACTTTTAAATAATAATATTCTTCTTTTCTTTGGTTTTTTTACTTTGTGTCTCATTATCTTAGCTATTTATATGACTCATCGTGTTGCAGGACCCATGTTCTCTCTTAAAAGAAGAATGAGAGAGATTTCTCAGGGAATTGTTCACTTGAAACCTCTTCAATTTAGGAAAACGGACGAGTTTCAAGATGTAGCAGAGGTTTTTAACCAAATGATAAAAAGTCTTGAAGAAAAAAGAAAAAATGAACTTATTAATATTCAAAATGAACTTCAGATGATTTTGAATGAATTAGAAGGAATGAATTTACCACTCGAACAACTTGATAAAATGAAAAACACTATTGAGAAAATTGAAGAAGAGTCTAAGCATGAGGCTGCCTAAATGAGATATTATAAATCAATCTTTATTACTATTATTCTTTTTTTTAGTGCATTGATTTATGCTGCTGTTAAAACAAATCAATTACTACAGCAAAAATATCTCTATCAATCTTCGCTTAGGGAAACACTGATAACCCTTGATGATATGAGTTTTCACGACAAAGATCTTTTTCATAGAGCCTCTCTCATTGCGGCGAGAAGTATTTTTAAAGAAAAAGATCTTATAAGTTCAAAAAAAATAATTGAAAGTTTTATGATGACATTAGACAATAAAGTTTTTTATACCCATGGTAAAGACCTCATTGAGTACAGTTTTAACACTAAGAAAGAAAAAGCATTTGAAATAACGTTACCTCATGATGAAAAACTTATAGCATTATCTCCGCACCCTTATGATAAAAAATCATTTTTAGGAGTAAGCTCACACAATCATCTTTATAACTTCAACACTCTTGAAACAAAAATAAGCCCTACATTACTCGAAAAAAGTATATTCCCAGACAATGTTACTGTAAAAAATTTGTGGCTCAATCCTATTAATAAAAATGTTACTTTCCTCACAAACATTGAAAATAACAGCATTCTGAGTGAAAGATCTTCAGTGAACTGGCTTAAAAATATTAGAGAAATAACTTTTAGAAACATTCACTATAGAGGAGGGCTTGATTTAAGCCTTTATTATAAAGCCCTTATCTCTCAAAGTGGTGTGCTTCATGTTTTAAACTGGGAAGAAGGCGAGATTATGCATGTTTACAAACATAATAAAAAAGCATTGCTATCACAAAAAGAGGAACATTATTCTTTAAGTTTTGAAAATAATCGTTTTCTTCTTCTCTCAAGAAATTCTCACGATTCTCATATATCTCATTTAAAATGGAAGAAGAGAAACGACCTTATTGTTATGAATCAAGCACTTAAAGTGAGTGCTGAAAATCAACTCAAACTTGAATGGAAGTTTTTCTCACAATATTACGGAGAACCCCGATTTTTTATAGATTTAGAACTCAAAAAAGATGTTCACCATGCCACTTCTATTTTAGGAATAGGACCTCTGCATACCTCAACACTTGAAATACCTATGCAAAAACCTATGCGTGAAATGAAAGAAGCACATGTCAATCCTTTGGTTCAAAATACAAGTCTTCATTCACTTTTAAGCCAGGATAAAAAGCTTGTTTTAAAAATTGCGGCTCTCGACAAAAAGGGTAAAGGAATTGGGAGTGTTCAAAACTTTAAAATTGAACCTCACAATATTATCGAGGAAAGATCAAGAATGCCTGCTTTTATTCAAAAAATATTTATAGAGGAATAATATGGAATTTCATCCTTTTATGTTTATTATTATTTATGGGGTACTTACTTTAAGTGTCATTGCCTATCTTGTTTATTTTTTGGCAACACGAAAAAAAGATTATTTTAATCATGGAATACCTCATAATAAAAAACCAATACCAAAAATAAAAGAAGATATGGGTTACAGAGAAAAAATGATTGATGAAAATGACCCTTTTCAAGTTCTTGGAGTACCCCACAAAGCCACTAAAAATGAGGTACTCAAAGCCTATAAAAAAAAGTTAAAAATGTATCATCCCGATATTGTTTCTCATCGAGGTGAGGAATTTAAAAAGATTGCACAAGAAAAAACAATTCTTTTGCAAGAAGCCAAAGAAAAAATATTGAAAAATTTAAAAGCAGCTTAATAAAAATTCTGGATCCCAACCTTTGTTGGGATGACGGATATTAAAAGGAGGCACGTATGAACAAGAAGAACTTCTGGGACAATGCAAAATCAACAGCTAAAAAAGCCGGTAGTTTTGCAACTGAGCTTTCCAAAATTGCTGGAACGCGAGTTGTAGAATTCGAACAACTTACTCCGTTACTTGCAAAACGATTTAACGTTAATCGTAATATGCATAAACAGTATGAGCAACTTGGGGAAATGACTTATGAACTTTCAAAAATGAAAAGCTCTGCCAATATTGGGGAAAACTCTGATGTTAAAGATATCATGTCAGAGATTCGAGCACTTGAAAGTAATTTAAGTCACATTGAAAGTGAAATTGAAAGAGTTAAATCAGAATACAACAGAAAAGTTGTCAATCTTAAAAACAACAACTCATCTTCAAAAAAAGCTCAAGGAAAGTGAATTGAATAATGATCGTTACACTTAATCACAAGCTTTTTAAAAACCGTGATTAAGTGTAGACGATTTAAAAGCTACCTCGTAAGCCGGTTTCTGTTCACCTTTATGGTGGGCAATCATCTATCTGGGATTGTCATTACTGAACAACCTCAAGCGGATAACCCGAAGACTTAGAAGCGAGCAACTCCTCAAGTTTAAAACTTGGTCTTCCTTTAATCCTTGCTCCAGGTGGGGTTTACCGAGCCAAATAAGTCACCCTATCTGCTGGTGAGCTCTTACCTCACCGTTTCACCTTTACCGCTTTGTTTAAAAACGGAAGTCTATTCTCTGTGGCACTTTCCTTCAGATTACCCTGACTGGCCATTAACCAGCACCCTGCTCTATGGAGCCCGGACTTTCCTCTTTTAACCTTGTCATCCCGGCAAGAGCAGGGAGCCAGTGTTAAAAGCGACTACCTCCAGTAGCTTTTATCTTTCATCAAGTGCCTCGTTTGCTAAACGATCTGCTTCCTTATTTTCTTTTCGAGGCACATGTTCAACTTTCAAAGATCGAAATTGAAGTATAAGCTTTTTAGCTTCTAAAAAAAGAGAAAGCAAGCCTTCGTTCTTAACTTTATATTCACCCTTGAGCTGTCTTACAATAAGCTCACTATCCATTTTTACTGTTAAGTCTTGAATTTCTAGTTTTTTGGCTTTTTTAAGCCCTATGATAAAAGCCTTATATTCAGCTTGATTGTTTGTACCTCTCCCAAGATACTCTGTAATCTCACAAAGAACTTCTCCGTGAGAATCATAGAGGATGACACCTGCCCCCGATTCACCTGGGTTTCCTCGACTTGCTCCATCTGTATAAAGAATTGCTTTTTTCATTTAATTGATAACCTGGAAAGGGTTCTCGGCTTGATTGTATTCATAAACTTGTATTTTTGAAATTTGTTTAAGTTTTTGGGCTAAGTAAGAAACATACTCTTTCTCAAAAGTAAAATGGTCAATCTCTATAAAATTGAGCCCCCACAAACTTCCATCAAGGGCCTCATGATATTTTAAATCACCTGTAATATAAACATCGGCTTGAGATGCCAAGGCTTCTTTCCAGAGTGATCCTCCACTCCCGGGACAAAGAGCAACCCTTTCAACCGAAGATTTTGATTTAACAACTCGTAAAGATTTAAGCCTCCACAGTTTTTTAATGTCTTTAGCAAAATCCAAAAAAGAAACTTTCTTTTTTAAATCTCCAATTCTCCCTATTCCTGTGGTTTCAGAAAGTTTTCTTAAAGGGTAGATGTCATAAGCCACTTCTTCATAAGGATGGGCTTTACGAACTTGTGAAAGAACTTCTTTTTCTAAATAACAAGGTATTCGTACCTCTATCCTTACTTCTTGAGTTTTTTCGAGTGTTCTTTTGTGCCCTATATAAGGTTTGGATTCTTCTCCACCCTTAAAAGTACCCGTCCCCTCTATATTAAAGGAACAATTTTCATAATTTCCAATAACACCACCCCCTACAGAAAAAAGTGCATTTCTTACTTTTTCGACGTGAGAGAGTGGCACAAAAACAACAAATTTTGAGTAATGATCTTTCTCTAAAATAAGAGGTTTAATATTATGAAGCCCTATTCTTTTTGCAATATCATCACTTAAAGATTCAAAAGTTTTATCAAGATTAGTATGAAGACTGACAAGAGAAATATTTTTTTGAAGGGCTAATTTTAAAACTTCATATTTTGGATCGTTTTTATTTAAATTGTGAAGAGGATGAAAAAAAAGAGGGTGGTGTGAAAAAACAACATCCACTTTTTTTAAGACTGCTTCTTTAAGAACGTTGGGCGTTATATCTAAACACACAAGTGCTTTTTTGACATTGTGCTCAAGGTCTCCTATTTGCAAGCCTACTTTATCCCAACTTTCAGCCAAAGAAAGCGGAGCCACCTTTAAAGAAACTAATGATACCAAGTCGTTAAGCTTCATAATGCGCCCCACTATAACACTCTAAAGGTTCATTGACAAAACACTCTCCATTTCTTTTACTAGTGTAAGCCCCTACTCAGAACTTAAGTCTGTTTTATGGATAGTTCAGTTATCATTCCTATTTATAACGAAGAAGAAAATATCTCTTTATTGTGGGAGAAAACTTTTGGGGCATTTCAAGATTTAAACGTTCAGTATGAAATTATTTTCATTAATGATGGAAGTACAGATCGTTCACTCGAAATACTTTTAAAACTAAAACAACAGTATCCTAACATCATTAAAATTATCACACTTTCAAAAAATGCAGGACAATCAGCGGCTTTAGTTGCAGGTTTTAATAATGCTAGAGGACACACTCTTATAACCTTAGATAGCGATCTCCAAAATGATCCCTCTGACATTCCACTTCTTTTAAAAGAAATGGATCATAACGATGTTGTGTGTGGAATAAGAAAAAAAAGGCAAGATTCATGGGTCAGAAAAATATCTTCTCGAATCGCAAACAAAACGAGAAACCGATTTACAAATGAAGATATTAAAGATGTCGGGTGTTCACTTCGTGCCTTTAAAAAAGATCTTTTAAAAAATATTCATTATTTTAACGGCTTTCACAGGTTCTTTCCCACGCTTTTAAAACTTTATAATAGCAATCCTGCACCTTTAAAAATTAAAGAAATTTATGTAAATCATCACCCTCGAAAATTTGGAAAATCAAAATACAATATTAGAAATAGATTGTTTAAGAGCCTTCACGATCTTGTAGGTGTCCGATGGCTTCAACAGAAACAAATCAGCTACGACATTAAAGAAATTAAATAATTTAACACCCTAAGATGGATTTTTTCTCAGAACTCCAGGTTGAAGCAGTCTTTTTATAAAGAGTACACTGACCTTTTACATAATTCTCTGGGCTCATTTCATAAATATTCCAAAAAGTGGGTGAACAAAGTACTACTCCCATGTTAGGAGCTCTTTTTTTTAAATCAAATGGATATTCTTTCCCATCTTGAAATGTAATCCCTTCTTGATCAAGCCAATAAGCTAAACGAACTTCTTCTCTCATAAGAAGCCACATCTTATCTAAAAAAGTTTTTTCTTTCTCGTAAGTTGAATCTACTAAAACAGCCTTTCCCTCCCAACGAAATTGAGCATATCTTTTTAAATCAACATAACAGCCAGAGTGGTATGGATTTGACTTAAGTTCGGCCCATTTTGAGGAACTTGTATGACAATTAAAAACTAAGGCCTTTTTTTCTGCCATCCAATGAAAATGAACAGTTCTTACTTGAGGAAATTTATTTAATCCATTTGTTGCTAACTGTCCATAAGCCCCTAGCTCTTCATCCGTAAAAGCGCTTATAATAAGATTTTGAACTCCAAAGGGTAACATCATAAACAAGAACCAAAAGTGTGGGCCCAGGAGGACTTGAACCTACGGAGCCGTCTTCCTTTGAATCTATATAATAGATACTTGATCTTAGCAAGAATGCGAGCGAACGCAGCATTCGAGCTTAGATCAATAGGCGGAGACTCTTTTCATTTTAATGAGAACGAGCCTAAAAGGCGAAGTTCGAATTAGAAAAGAGGGTATGAGATGTCTGTTTGAATATGAGGAATAGTCGCGCTGGGCGCGGTATGAGGAAAGTGTGGGCCCAGGAGGACTTGAACCTCCGACCAACCGGTTATGAGCCGGTAGCTCTAACCAACTGAGCTATGGGCCCTCGAAAAACCTAGAGTTACTCAGTATTACTGCCACCGCTATTTTTTTCATCTTCTAAGAATGCTTTTAACTTCTTACTACGGCTTGGATGCCTTAACTTACGAAGAGCTTTAGCCTCAATCTGACGTATTCTTTCACGCGTTACATTAAAATCTTTACCAACTTCTTCCAAAGTATGGTCTGATTCTTCACCAATTCCAAAACGCATTCTTAATACCTTTTCTTCTCGAGGTGTGAGTGTTGAAAGAATTCTTCTCGTTTGTTCTGAAAGTGAGAGGTTCATCATTGCATGTGAAGGATTCACAACTTTTTTATCTTCAATGAAATCTCCAAGGTGACTGTCTTCTTCTTCTCCGATAGGGGTTTCAAGAGAAATAGGTTCTTTTGCTATTTTCAAAACATTTCTCACTTTATCAACAGGAAGATCCATTTTTTCTGAAATCTCTTCAGGAGTTGGCTCTCGACCCAATTCTTGAACAAGAAGTCTTGATGTACGAATCAATTTATTAAGGGTTTCAATCATGTGCACAGGAATACGAATGGTTCTTGCTTGATCTGCAATAGCGCGTGTAATTGCTTGCCTGATCCACCACGTTGCATAAGTACTAAACTTATAACCACGTCTGTATTCGAACTTATCAACCGCCTTCATAAGCCCAATGTTTCCTTCTTGAATAAGATCTAAAAACTGAAGACCTCTGTTGGTATATTTTTTAGCAATGCTCACAACAAGGCGAAGGTTAGCTTCAATCAGTTCGTTTTTAGCAAGATCTGCTTTTTGTTCCGCAGATTTAATACGAACATACGTGCCTTTAAGAGTATCCACAGGTAAGTTTGTCTCATCTTCTATAACTTTAAATTGAATTTTAATATTCTTAATCGTTTTATCAAGTTGATGAAACTTTTCTTCAGTTAACTTTGTTCTTGTTAAGTGTTTGCGTATAGCTGAGCTATCTGTATACATTTCTTTTACAAACTTCCTAAACTCAAGCTCATTTTTAAATTTTGCTTTACGTAAAGAGTTCTTAATCTCTCTTTCTCCGGCCCAAATTTGAGTAACATAATCGCGAAACTTATCAACAATCTTATTAATTGTTTTTCTATTGAGATTCAGTCTTTTAAAAACCTTAACAATCTCAGCTCTTTCAAAGCTAAGCTTTTTCCTAATTCCCTCTTGTTGTTTTTTTGTAAGCGAACGCTTCGAAAGTTTATTTTCAATTTCTTGAATTTTTCCTTTATAAGATACAAGCTTATTAATAGCTTTGAGAGTCTTGTTAATATAAATGTCTTCATTAACAAGACTATCTTCTTCATCGATATCTCTTAAAATATCTCGAATTCTAATTTTATTATTTTTAAGTCTTTCTCCAATATGTAAAATTTCATTGATACCAATGGTAGATCCTAGAACAATATCAAGGACTTCTGTTTCTCCATCCTCTATCTTTTTTGCAATTTCTACTTCTCCTGCACGTGTGAGAAGAGAAACAGAACCCATCTTTTTCAAATAAAGTCTGACTGGGTCATTCGCTCTTCCAAAAGAATCATCTTCAAAGGTGGGCTCTTCTGCCTCTTCTTCATCTGTATCTGTTTTTTTAAAATCTTCTTCACTCTCAACAATATCAATATCCATCTCATCAAACATCATCATAACTTCATCAAGTTCTTCTGCTGAAGTGACATCTTCAGGAAGCGCTTTATTGACTTCTTCATAGGTAAGAAATTTTTTCTCTTTACCTAGATCAATGAGCTTATCTAAACCTTTAACCTTAGATTTGTTTGAGGAAGTCTTAGCTTCTTTCTTACCTTCCTGAGATTTCCCCCTAAAATTTAATTCCTGTTGTTGTGCCCCTTTAGAATCTTTTTTAGTTTTAGAAGCTTCTTTTGTTTGCTTCGATTTTGTTTTTTTTGTCATATTTATTTTTTGAGTTTTTTTAACCTTCACTTTTAATTTTGTTTTCTTTGCTTTTGTTGCTTTCTTTTTTATAACCTTTTTATTTTTAGCCTTCTTTTTTATCTTTGTATTCTTCTTTCTAGGCATTACGAATCTCCTCCCTTCAGCTTTTTTTGCTGAATGACTAAGTTCTGGTACTGTTCAAGCAATTTAGGGTTATCTTCTTTTTTAATCTGTTCAAGTAGGTCTTTTTGCATCATGCTCATATAGCGCATCCTGATTTTTTTGCAACAATCATCTAGGATTTTTTCATTAAAATCAAGCTCTTGGGTTTCCAAACTCAACTGAGTCATCGCAGAAGGATAACGGGTTCTTTGAATAATTTTTGAAACATCCACTTGCCCTGTTTCAGTATAAAAATCAAGAATGTGTTTTGTCATTTCTTGAAGCTCCAAATGAGTTAAAAGATCAAGAATATCAGCATGTTGTACAAATTCTATCCATTTCACTTCTGAAAGCATAGCTTGTACAATGTATTTTTGAGCCTGATCGAACTTGAGAGGTGTCATTTCTTCTGGCTGTACATCTTGCTTTTTGGGAGTAAACCGTTTTTCTTTCCCTAAAAACTGGAAAACAAGGCTTTCATCGACAGAAAGTCTTTCTGAAATTTCTTTAAGATATAAGCCTTTAAGCATCGGTTGTGTGATATCAGCTAAAAGAGGTTGCAACACTTCGAGTATTTTTGATTTAGCTTGAACACTTTTACCATGTTCCGAAATGAGAGAGTCTAAAAGAAAAAGAATTTGATCTTGAGATTTTTGATTTACATATTCCAAAAAATCTTCTTTCCCTACTTTTTGGACAAACTCATCAGGATCTTGTCCTTCTGGGAGAATAAGAACTCTTCCTTCTACCCCTTCGTCAAAAAAAATTTTCAAACTTCTTTTCATCGCATTAATACCCGCACTATCTGAATCAAAAATAAGAACTATCTTATGAGTATAACGTTTGAGAACACTTACCTGATCTCTTGTAAGTGCTGTGCCTAAGGGGGCCACAACATTTTCAATTCCCTTTTCTACAAGCCCTAAAACATCAAAATATCCTTCTACTACATACACACAATCTTTGTGCGCTATCACTGATTTAGCCACATGAATACCATAAAGACTGCGACTTTTATTATAAATAACTGAATCCCTTGAGTTTAAATATTTGGGATTTGAGTCAGAATCTAAAACTCTTCCTCCAAAACCTATAATCTTAGAATCAATGTTAAATATCGGGAAAATAATCCTATTTCTAAAATAATCATAGGTTTTCTCGGAACCGGCAATAAGACTTGCCTCTGAGAGAAGCCCTATTGAAACTTTCTTTCGAAGAAGCTCTGTTTTAAGAACCTCCCAAGCATGGGGAGCAAAACCTAATTTAAATTTTTCAATTATATTTTTTGAAAGCCCTCTTTTTTTAAAATATTCTCTTGCCTTCTCTGCTTCTCTCCCTTGGAGTAAATTCTCATGATAAAACTGTGCTGCCCATTGGTTTAATTTGTACAATAAATTTTTTTTATTTTCTTTTTGGGACTCTTCTTTTGTTTTTTCCTTTTCTTCGATAACAACACCAGCACGTTCTGCAAGTTTGTAAACAGCTTCGATAAAAGAAATATTAAGAAATTTCATAATAAATGTATAAACATTGCCACCCGCACTACATCCAAAACAATGAAAAATTTGTTTCTCCCGACTCACAATAAAAGAAGGGGTTTTTTCTGAGTGAAAAGGACAAACACCCTTAAAATTAATACCAGCTTGTTTAAGACCTATATAATCTGAAATAATATCAACGATATCTAAGCGTTCTTTAATGTGCTCAATATGCTCTTGAGGAATCATATTAAAATTTCGGATTGTGACAACTCAAAAATGTGAAAGAGAAAACTATCTAAATCTTCTCTTTTTCTTCTGATTTCGTTTTACCGCTGCCAGAGCTTTTTTCTTTTTACGAACGCTAGGTTTATCATAATGCTCTCTTTTTCTCACTTCAGAAAGCACACCTGCTTTTTCACATTGTTTTTTAAAGCGTCTTAAAGCGCTCTCAAAAGATTCACCTTCTCTTACTTTAATACCCGGCATTTATTATCTCCAATTGAAAGTCCAAAGCTCTTTTTATACTAGAGAGGTTTTAAAAGTCAATTCACGAGCACATTGACTTGGCATTTAAGAAACTCTTTCAATGTGTGCTCCAAGCTGGCTTAATTTTCTCTCCAAGGCTTCGTACCCTCGATCAAGATGGTAAACACGGTGAATCTCTGTTGTACCCTCTGCTACGAGTCCAGCAATGACAAGACTTACACTTGCCCTTAAATCTGTTGCCATGACAGGAGCTCCTTTAAGATGAGAAACTCCTTTCACTTGAGCTACATTCCCATGAATATCAATCTCGGCACCCATTCTTTGAAGCTCGCACACGTGCATAAAACGATTTTCAAAAATATGCTCAGCTATAAAACTTGTTCCCTCTGAAATACTTGCTAAAGCCATCATTTGAGCTTGCATGTCCGTTGGAAATCCAGGATAAGGTTCTGTTTTTATATTGACTGATTTAAGCTTTCCTTCACTTTTAATTTTTATTTGATTTTTTACTGATAAATCTAAATCAACCCCCATCTGTGTTAATTTTGTTAAAATAGATTGGAGATGTTTGGCTTCTCCATTATGAAGAACAACCTCCCCCCCTGTAGCTGCAACGGCTACAAGATAGGTACCGGTTTCAATTCGATCAGGCATGATTTCATACTCAACCCCTTTAAGATCTGAAACCCCTTCAATAGTAATACGAGAAGTGCCTGTACCTTCTATTTTGGCTCCCATCTTATTAAGACACTGTGCTAAATCAATAATTTCAGGTTCTTTAGCTGCATTTTCAATAATAGTTGTTCCTTCAGCTAAAACAGCAGCCATCATAATATTTTCAGTACCTGTTACTGTTGTCGTTTCAAAACAAAGAGTCGTTCCTTTTAATTTTTTTGCTTGGGCTGTTACATATCCTTCGTTCAAAGAAATATCAGCACCCAAACTTACAAGCGCGTTGAGATGAAGATTAATAGGACGCGCTCCAATGGCACATCCTCCTGGTAAAGCAATACGAGCATAACCATGACGTGCAAGAAGAGGCCCTAAAGCCAATACAGAGGCTCTCATCGTTTTTACTAAGTCATAGGAAGCCAGAGGCTTCTCAATATTGTGTGCAAGTACATGAAGTGTGTTTTCATCTTTTTTTGTAGAAACTCCAAAGTTTTCTAGAAGCTTAACTGTTGTTGAAACATCTTTAAGGTCAGGAACATTTTTATAAACACAATTTTCATCTGTTAAAAGAGATGCAAATAAAATAGGAAGAACAGCATTTTTTGCACCACTCATAGTGATTTCACCCTGTAGGGGAGTACCTCCTCTTATTAAAATTTTATCCATAAAGTACCCTCATAATTCGGTCTCTTCCTGAGTAATCAGGAAGCACACACACATCCCTAAAAGTTCCTTGATCTAGAAATGCAGATTTTAGTAAGTCTCCTTGGCTTGGGTCAAGCTCTAAATAAACAAAAGCACCTGGTTTAAGATATTGTTTTACTTGATTAATAATTTCAAGATGAAATTTCACACCTTTTTTACCACCCACAAGAGCTAAATGAGGTTCAAAATTTTTAACCTCAAGTGGTAAATTTTCAAATTGTTCTTCTGAAACATAAGGAGGATTCGACACAAAAAGCTCAAATTTTTCTGAATCTTTAATAACAGAGAAACCATCACCCTCTCTTAAATCAACAGCGACCTTATGCTTTTCTATATTTTTTTTTGCATACTTATAAGCTTCTTTTGAAATTTCAGAGGCTACAAAATGAGCTTGGCTAAAATGAGAGGCAAGCGCTATTGAAACAGCACCACTCCCAGCACCCCACTCAAAACAAGAAAAACAATTTTCTTTAGAAAAGTTTTTTTGAATATCTTCAATCACAATTTCTGTTTCTGGACGGGGAATAAGAACTCCTCTCCCAACTTCAAAATCAAGAGACCAAAATTCTCTATGCCCTGTAATATAGGCAATGGGCTCTCCCTGAGCTCTTCTTTTAACAAATTCTCTAAAACGATTCACCACATCATCACTCAAAATATCGTTATAGCGAACATAGAGATCAACACGACGACACTCTAAAACAAGAGCCATTAAAATTTCACTTGAAGCTCTGGGTGACGGAATATTTTTTTGTTCAAAATATTGAGTTGTTTTGTGGACAAGTTCTAAAAGAGGCCATGTCATGTTTTCATTCTCTTGAGCCCTGAAAATGCATTCTTAAGGCTTCGATGATTTCACCAACGTCTCCTTGAATAACCATATCAAGTTTTTTAAGCGTAAGCCCTATACGATGATCGGTCACCCTATTTTGGGGAAAATTATAAGTTCGAATTCTTTCACTTCGATCTCCACTTCCAATCTGTTGTTTTCTTTGAGCAGCTAATTTTTCATTTCGCTCTCTTTCTTCTTTTTCTAATAATCGTGCTCTTAAAATTTTTAAGGCTTTCGCTTTATTTTTATGTTGAGATTTTTCATCCTGACAGCTTATAACAATACCCGTAGGTATGTGTGTTACTCTCACCGCTGAATCCGTTGTATTCACACTTTGTCCTCCTGGGCCTGAAGAACGAAAAACATCAATTTTCAAATCTTGTGGATTGATATTGACTTCTACCTCGTCTGCTTCCGGAAGTACAGCAACCGTCACCGCAGAAGTATGAAGCCTTCCTTGCGATTCGGTCTGAGGAACCCTTTGAACCCTATGAACACCACTTTCATATTTAAGACTTCCATACACATCTTTGCCTTGTATAAAAGCAATGACCACTTTATATCCACCCAATTCAGAAACACTAGCACTTACAATTTCAACCTTCCAACCTACTTTTTCACCATATCTGGAATACATTTTAAAAAGATCAGCTGCAAAAAGAGCGGCTTCTTGTCCACCTGTTCCCGCACGAATTTCAACAAAAGCATTTTTTTCATCAAGTGGATCTTGAGGCACAAGAAGAAGTTTAAGTTTTTTTTCATACCCTTCTTTTTTTTCGTTAAGTATTTCAAGTTCTGCTTTAGCAAGTTCACAAAGCTCTGAATTTTTTTCTTCTTCAAGAAGTTTTTGATTGGACTCAAGCTCTTTCATTATTTTTTGATATTCTTTATAAGGTTCTACAATTTCCTTTAAATCGGAGTATTCTTTTGAAAGCTCTATGTATTTCTTCTGATCTTTCATAATAAGTGGATCAGAAAGTATATGTGAAAGCTCTTCGTAACGTTTGTAAAGTTTCTCTAATTTTTCAAACATAGAAAGGGTTTTATATTACCCTTTTAAGTGCGGCTAAAGCAACCTCTAATTGCTCATCTGTAGGTTCCTGAGTAGTGAGTTTTTGGAGAAAAAGCCCTGGCTTGCAAAAGAGGGAAAATAAAACACTCTTTGTTCCTTGGCTTTTTTTGATAAGTTCATAAGAGATACCTGCAATAGGAAACATGAGAAGAAGTTTTAAAATAACAAAACTAACTTGCGAGTGTAAAGGAATATGTAAAAATAGCACTAAAGGTGGGAGTACTAAAGCAAAAACAATAAGACTTACAATTAAAATAAAAACAACAAAAGAAGTACCACATCGAGGATGAAGGGTGGAATATTTCCTTGCATTAGCAACCGTTAATTCTTCTTGAGCTTCATAGGCATAAATCGATTTGTGTTCAGCACCATGATATTGAAACAACGTTTGAATATCAGAAAGCTTTGAAATCATAAAAAGATAGAAAACAAATAAAGAAATTTTAATGACTCCATCTAAAACATGAAATGAAACAGATGTTGTACTTGGTATCAAAAACTCTGAAAGAATATGTGGCACATAAATAAAACCCAAAGTCACAAAAAAAGTAGCTACAATAAAAGAACCCGCAAAAGTATAGTTCCTGCTTTTTTCTGATTGTAACAAAGGAGTATTTTCTTTAAGGTCGTGAGTCACTGAATATCTTAATGCACAAAGCCCATTAAAAACAGTTTCTATAAATACAATGATCCCTCTTAAAAAAGGAATTTTAAAAAAAGAAGCTTTGGCTTTTATAAAAGATTTCCAAGGAAGATCTTGAACTACAATATGTCCTTTTACTGAACGAACAGCCACCGCCATAGAAGTAGCGCCTCGCATCATGACACCACCTATGACAGCTTGTCCCCCAATATTAATGTTATTTTCCCCCATAAATCATATTCGTCTTTTTTACAAAAAAGACTTAATGCTGAATCAAACCGTATTTCTCAACCTTTTGTATGAGTCCTGAGCGACTAATACCCAGCTCGCGCGATGTTTTTGATTTATTCCAGTTTGTTCGAACAAGGCTTTCTAAAATCATTGCTTTTTCAAGTTTTTCCAACGCAGCCGTTAAATCTTCCTGTGTTTTTAAAATGGAGGACATGTGTTTTGCAGATTCTCCAACAATGCGTGAAGAAACCATTTCAGTTGCCCATTTATTCATATGTCCATATTTTTTAATCAAATATCTTATTTCTTCTTTAAGTTCACCCACATTAAGTGGCCAATGGTAATCAATCAATTTTCCAAGGAGTTGGTGAGAAAAATGCACCATTCCTTTTTTGTCTTCAGAAAATTTAGCTACAAAAAAATCAATCAAGGGTAGAACATCTTCTTTTCTTTCTCTTAAAGGTGAGAGATAAAAATGAATTCTTCGAAAATGATAAAGAAGTTGATATTTAAAATGAATAAGTTTCTCTAAAGCAATAGAAGTCGCTGCGATGACCCGCGCCCCTTGCATGCTTTTCTTTTGCCATTTTAAATAAGAAACAAGTTCTTCCTGAAGAGTAGATGTTAAACGATCTATTTCTTCAATAAAAACAGTTGATCCATTTAAAGATTTAAATTTTTCAAAAGAATCATTTTCAACATCAAAAATAAAGAAGTTTTTTGGATTGTGCACGTGACAGTGCATTTCAAGAGCAAGAGATTTCTTTCCTGTCCCCATTTCTCCTTCAATGAGAACAGGAGTTAAACTATCACTGTGATTGTGAGCTGCTCGGAAAATACTTTGAATATATTCATTCTTACTAAACAAGGCACCAAAATGAGTGAGTCGATCATTACAAGTATAAATTGAAAATTCTCTCTTAGTTTCTTTGAGTTTTATACTTTCTTTCACACTTTTTAAAGATTGCATCTATTCCCCCAAGAGGAGTGTTACTTAAGGGTGTCATCTTGCGTGAGGGAAAGAGCAAAAGCTATGCCATAAAAAAAACTAAACTTAACCCCTTGATATCACTTATTTATTTAAAAAAATCCAAAAAACTGAATAATGTCGCTAACGTAAAGGATTTAGTCATTAATGAGTGTTAAAAAACTACTGAAATTACTAAGGTATTTGAAACAATGGGGTTTTTATCTCTTGTAGAAATAATGTACAAGAATGTCTAGAGACTTCAAGAAAATAAAAAGGGGTGATAAGAACCAAAAAAAATTTATTGAGATTCTGCTTTTTTAAGCATTTTTCTCTTATCAAGTCCGTACTTTTCAACTTTCATAATAAGCCCAGCACGACTGATCCCGAGTTCTTTAGCTAAGCGTGATTTATTCCACCCGGTTCTTCTTAACCCTTCTCGTATCATTTCTCGTTCAAGCTCTTCTAAAGCATCTTTAAGCTTTCCCTGAACACGAACACCTTGAATTTTACTTCTCTCACCAAAGGTGCGTATTCTTTCTGAAAGCATTTCAACAGGAACTTTTTGCTCATCACCAGAAAGAACGACAAGTCTTTCAATTTCATTTTCAAGCTCTCGAATATTACCTGGCCAATTATAATCAAAGACCTTCTCCAGAGCTCTCTTTGTTAAAACTTTTTTCTTTTCCCCTCTTTCTTTAGCAATTTTTTCAATAAAATGATCAATAAGAAGAGGAATATCTTCTTTTCTTTCCCTTAGTGCCGGAACACGAATATTAATAACATTCAGTCTATAATAAAGATCTTCACGAAACTCACCTCTTTCTACCATTCCTTTAAGATCTTTATTGGTAGCTGCAAGAATTCTCACATCAACTTTCTTAGGAGATGTAGCACCTACAGGAATGAAAGTGCCTTCTTGTAAAACTCTTAAAAGTTTTACTTGCATCGAAGGAGAGGTATCTGCAATTTCATCGAGAAGAAAGGTTCCCCCATCGGCTACTTCAAAAAGACCTTTTTTGTCCTTGATAGCGCCTGTAAAAGACCCTTTCACGTGACCAAAAAGTTCTGAATCAAGGAGATTTTCGTTAAATGCAGAACAGTTTTGGGTTACAAAAATTTTATCCTTTCGAGGACTGTTGTAATGAATAGCTCGAGCGATAAGTTCTTTACCCGTACCATTATCTCCTTCAATCATAACTGTACTTTCGCTATTTTTAATCTTATCTAAAAGACCGTAGACCTCTTGCATAGGCCTACTTTTTCCGATCATGGCATCATATTTATAACGAACACCTAACTCTTTATTAAGTTCACTGATTCTTGCGTCTCTTGAAGATATTTCGGTATGAAGCGTCATAATTTCTTGAGCGACAAGATCGACAAGCTCAGTAAAATGATCAATATCTTCAGATTTAACAACTTTAATTTTAGAAAGGGCTTCATCGACACTTTGTCCTGAAAAACCCATTTTTTTAAGTTTACTTTCAAGCGTTTTAAGGTTCTCTTGCATTCCTTCTTTTAAAAAACCTACTCCTAAAACTACGCCGATAAACTCATTATCAATGGTAATGGGAACAACAAGACTTGAAATTCCTAAATCAAGATTTCTAAAAAGATATCTTTCTTCGGATTCTTTCATCTCTTGAACTGCTTTTTTTGAAAAATCTGAAAGCATATCCCAACCTGTATCTGTTTGAAGAATAAGATTACAGACGAGATTTTTGTACTCTTTTGCTTTCTCTCGTTCTATACCTCGAATATAACCTCGATCATCGGCAAAAAAGACCTCGGTATGCCACCATTTGGATAGAATTTCACGTAATTTTCTAATAACGTGAATGTGCTCAAACTCATCCCAGTTAACCATAAATACTCCCTCCATCTAGGATTTTACTTACCTTATTAAAGCTTTTTTCTTTGATTTAACTAACGAAAAGAACAACCCCTCACTGTATATATATTATACTGTATATATATTATATAGAAAATCTTTAGACGGGTCAAATTAAATATGAACATATATTATACAATTAACTTATGTTATTGATATTATTAAGGTCTTATAAATACCAACTGTATAATATTTTGATGGACTCTGTCAGAATAATAACAAGCTAGGTTTTATTGATTACTATTTGTGCTAGTTAAATTCTCTAAAGTCACATCCGAAGGTGTCTGAAAACGAAAATCTTCTTTACCTACGAGAGGGTGAAGTGAAGTTTCTTTATGTTTTTCGAAAAGCTTTTGGTTGAGTTTCACGTCAGAAAAAGAAACAACAGTTGTCTTGTTTAAATCATAACGAATTCTTAATCCCATGAGTAAAAAGGTTTTAAAATCATAAATAAGCTCAATTCTATGTACATTCGGAATTTTTTTCTTGGGATAAAGAGCTAAAACCTTATCATCTTCTTTACCTAAAAACTGCACAACAAAATAATCTTCAAGCTTTCCAGAACTTTTAAGAAACAATATTGTAATTTTAGATATAAAATCATCCTCAGACAAAAGCGAATAATAGACAATCTTTTCGCTTGGTTGGTAAAGCCATTGCTCACGATTAGAAATAACCAAGAGTTCTTCTTTGGAATCAGGATTTTTTGTATGCCATAAAAACTTTCCTGGTCTTATAGAAAAAATCTTACCTGTCGAAGTTGTTTTCTTATCGAAAAGCTCTTGAATAATAGTTTGTTCAAAGTTCATTTCAATATCATCAATTTTCGAATATTTCTGTTCTATTTTATTAAGAATATCTTTAACTGTAATAGGATTTAAAATTGGAGTACCTGGAAAACACATCCCATGAAATAAAAACACCATTATGAAAAAAGTCTTTTTCATAAGACAACCGTACCTTCGAAAAATCTTCTTGGAAACATATTTTTTGCTTGCATGGCTTCCAAAAACTATATATATCGAGATTATGTATATCCCAAAGGAAATGTTTCTTACAAAAGGGGTTGGAAGACACAAGGAAATGCTTGCATCCTTTGAAGAAGCTCTACGTGGTGGAGGTATTGCACATTTTAATCTTGTAACTGTTTCAAGTATTTTTCCACCACACTGCAAAATTGTCGCACCTAATGTTGGTTTAGAAAAGTTAAAACCTGGTCAAGTAGTGCACGTTGTTATGAGTCGTTGCCAAACCGATGAACACAGAAGGCTTATTGCAGCCTCTGTCGGTGTTGCTCGGCCTAAAGACCCAGATCAGTTTGGTTATCTTTCTGAACATCACAGTTATGGAGAAACAGAAAATGAAGCTGGGGATTATGCTGAAGATTTAGCAGCCTCTATGCTTGCCACCGTTCAAGGTGTTGAGTATGACCCGGCTCTTGCATGGGATGAGAAAAAAGAAATTTTTAAAATCGATGGCAAAATTGTGGGTACAAGAAACATCACTCAAACTGCTCTAGGGCAAAAAGGCTTCTGGACAACAGTCATTGCCGCAGCTGTACTCATTCCTTAATTTCATGATCATGAAAAATTTTGGTGGTCTTTCAAAACAAGAGGCTCTTTTTGAAAAATCAAAATTTGTTGTTATCTCTCTTCCTTATGACCAAACAGCTTCTTATCAAAAAGGAAGTGTAAATGGCCCAGAAGCCATTCTTGATGCATCCTATCAAGTCGAACTTTATGATGAAGAACTTAAACAGGAAACTTACAAACTAGGTATTTATACTTATCCTCATTTTGATATTTCTGGAAAACCAGAAGAAATGATTGAAAAAATCCTTCCTGTTTACAGAAAGCTTCTTAAAGAAACAGATAAAGTTCTTGTTGGATTGGGTGGAGAACACTCTGTGAGCTATGCCCCTATCAAGGCTTATAAAGAAAAATTTCCAAATCTTTCCATTCTTCATTTTGATGCTCATGCAGATTTGAGAGATGGCTATGAAGGAGAGAGGTTTAGCCACGCTGCTGTGATGCGAAGGGTTTCAGAACTCTGCCCTATCACACAAATTGGCATTCGAAATTATTCTATTGGAGAGGTACCCCTTGTAGAAGGTGAAAATAACAATATTCACACCTATCTTTGGCATGAACACTTACCTTTAGAAAAATATCACGATGAAATTATAGAAACACTTTCAGATACTGTTTATATTTCTTTTGATACAGATGGTTTTGACCCAGCTGTTTTTCCTGGAACAGGAACTCCGGAACCGGGAGGGCTTACGTGGTATGATGTCACTTCACTTGTAAGAAAAGTTTCGAAGATTTCGAAAATTGTTGGGTTTGATGTTGTTGAACTCATGCCCTTACCTCACAATAAAGTCTCAGATTTTACGGCTGCTAAGCTTGTTTACCGCTTCATGGGATATGCAGCTCAAAGTCTCAAGTGGCACATTTAAGTAGACAAAACTGATTGCAAAAACTGGCCTGTATAGGATTGTTTTACATTTATGATTTCTTCAGGTTTTCCAGAAGCTATAATTTTGCCTCCACCTTTTCCACCATCTGGCCCTAAATCTACAATGTAATCAGCACATTTAATAACATCCAAATTATGTTCAATGACAACAACTGTGTTTCCTTGATTAACAAGCCTATTTAAAACGTAGAGAAGTTTTTTAACATCTTCTAAATGTAAACCTGTTGTTGGCTCATCTAAAATATAAAGATGATTCTGATAAGACTTTAAAGAAAGTTCTTTAGCAATTTTAAGCCGTTGTGCCTCTCCTCCTGAAAGGGTGGGGGCGGATTGCCCTAATTTTAGATAATCAAGCCCAACATCTCTTAAAATAGAAAGCTTTCTCATAAGGTTTAAAGAATGCCCAAAAAAACTCATCGCCTCAGCAACAGTAAGATTTAAAACTTCATTAATATTTTTATTTTTATATTTTACTTCTAAAATTTCTTTTTTAAATTTTGCACCATTACACCTTTCACAAGTAAGCTCGATATCTTCTAAAAACTGCATATCAATAATCTGCACTCCAGAACCCTCACACCCTTCACATCTTCCTCCTGGAATATTAAAAGAAAAATGACCTGGTTTAAAACCTCTTCTTCGTGCCTCAAGTGTTTCTGAAAAAATTTCTCTCACCTCGTCATAGGCTTTCATATAAGTAATAGGATTGGATCTTACAGATCGACCGATGGGCTTTTGATTGAGGAGCTTTACCCCATGCAAACTTTGAAACCCACTCATAGATTTAAAAACGCCTATTTTTCCAGGTTCTCTATAGAAAAGTTTAGCAAGCGCTCGATATAAAGTTTCTTGGATTAAACTTGTTTTTCCACTTCCTGAAACTCCGGTAATACAAACAAAAGTACCCAGTGGAATTTTAAGCTCTACTTTTTTCAAATTATGGTGTTCTGCTCCATTAAGACAGAGAATATCTCTTGATTCCCTTCTTTCCTTAGGTATTGGAATGGCATTTTTACCCTTCACATAATGGGCTGTTAAAGTATCTTTAAAGTCTTGGAATGCCCCCTCAAAAACAATTTTTCCACCTTGTTCCCCTGCTCCTGGCCCCAATTCAATAATATGATCTGCTTTTTCAATCACGGCCTTTTCATGCTCAACAACAAGAACAGTATTTCCTTCATCTCTTAACTCTTCAATAATGCTCAAAAATCTTTCTATGTCTTTTGCATGAAGACCAATAGTAGGTTCATCAAGTATATAAGTTGTTTCCGTGAGTTTTGAACCTAACTGTCTTGCTAATTGAATACGCTGGTACTCCCCACCAGAAAGGGTACGAGTCAGCCTTGAAAGAGAAAGATAATCAAGCCCCACTTCGTGAAGAAATTCAAGACGATCTCGAACTTGACGTAAAATATCAGAAGCAATAGTTTCTTCATACGCTTCAAGCTTAACACTTGAAAAATATTTTCTGCCTTCTGAAACTGTCATATCCAGCATTTGAATAATGTTTTTACCATGAACCAAAACCCAGTTTGTTTCTTCTCGAAGCCTTTTTCCTTTACAAACATTACAAGTAAAAGGATTTTTATAACGACTTAAAAAAACTCGAACACCCAGTTTGTACTTTTTTTTATCAAGCCTCTCAAAAAAACCATTGATGCCTTTAAAAGTTTTATCCCCTTCAAAAATAAGTTTTTTCTCTTTTTTACTGAGTTTTTTATAAGGAATTTTTGTTTTTATCTTATTTTTTTTTGCAAATTCTAAAAACTTCTTTTTCCATCTTTGGTGAGAAGGTTTATTCCACGGATCAAGTGCGCCTGCCTCAAGGCTTAATTCAGGATCGGGAACAATGAGTTCTTCATCTAAAATAAGGTGGTTACCAAACCCATTACAAGAAGGACAAGCCCCGTAAGGATTATTAAAAGAAAAAAAATGGGGATTGATATCTGGAAATTTTATTTTATCTCTGGGGCATGAAAAATCGAGACTAAATTTATGAATTTTTTTACTTTCAGATTCATAAACATGAATCACCCCTTTTGAAACTTCATAACACACACCTATAGAATCAAAGAGTCTTGATTTTTTAGACTCATCAATGTGAATTCGATCAACAACAAGAGAAAGGCTGTTTGATTTAACATTTTTAAGTTCGCTCAACTTCTTTATTTCTTTTTTGAAAAGAACTCTTGAAAATCCCTTTTTTTGAAGGTCCTGTAAAAAATCCTTCCATGAAATATCTTTTGATTTTTCGAGAGGTGCTATAAGCAGAACCTCCTGATTTGGAAGATGCTTTAAGAGAAATTGAGCCACATCTGAAGCATTTTCTTTCTGAATCTTTTTATGGCACTCAGGGCAATAAAGAACCCCAATTTTTGCAAATAAAAGCCTTAAATAATCATAGAGCTCTGTCGAAGTACCCACGGTCGATCTTGAGTTTTTAACTGCGTTTTTTTGTTCAATCGCAATCGTAGGCGAAATGTTTTCAATGCTATCTACATCGGGTTTCTCCACGCGCTCTAAAAATTGTCTGGCATAGGTAGAAAGAGATTCTACAAACTTTCTTTTTCCCTCAGCAAAAACTGTATCAAATGCCAAAGAAGACTTTCCAGAGCCACTTGGCCCTGTTAAAACCACAAGCTTTTGGTGAGGAATCACAACATCAATATTTTTAAGATTGTTCTGACGGGCACCTTTAATATGAATGCTTCTCATAAACTTACATTTTTACTGAGAAACCTCATACATTGTCAAACATCGATTGTGTTCAAAAAGTCTGAATTTTTTCTTAACGAATTAAGTTCGAGTGTATGTAAAGATGGCCTGGAGGTTTTGAAGGGGAGGATCCACACCGGGCGGAGGGGCCCCTGAGAGACCTCCAGGCCATCAAGAACATAAAGTTGTTAGAAAAAATTCACACTTTTTGAACACGACCTTATTTAGAAGCGATTTTGTTCTGTATTTCAAAATCGCCTTTGAGATAGGAGATAAAGGTGTGGATACCTTCTAAATGAGAATCATAAGCACAGAGGTAAGCTGAAACCCCTTTTAATGGGATTGAAAAATAAGGAGTTGAGAAGGAAAGTGCAATAACAGGTATTTTTACTTGTGGGGTTAAATCATTAATAAATCTAACATGGCTTTCTTTTTCAAAACCAATAACAATAAAATCATACTTTTTTTTAGAAATTGTTTCTAAAAGAGTTTTTTGAAGTTTTGAAGTCATACCGTCTTTAAGATATTGAAATTCTGCTTGAGGAAAGCTTGCTTTAAACTCTTTAAAAAATGGATATTGAGAACTTAAAACAAGAATCTTTTTGTTTTTATCTTTAATAAGCTTGAATGAATCTTTTTGAGATATCAATGTTAGAGATTTTTCTGCAATTTTTTTTCTAAAATCAGAACTTGGTTTTCTTAAAGAAGATACTTGTGCCTCTTCTCTTTTATACTTTGTGAGAAGAATTCTTGTTAATGATTCATGGAGTCTTTTTAAAGGTATTTTTTTATCTTGAACAGCTTGATAAAGCCCATCGAAAACAGTAAGTTGATTTTTTCTTTGACCGGCAACCATCAAAATATCATTTCCAGCTAAAAAGGCATCAACCGCCGCTTTTTTAATACCCTCTTCATCAAGAATAGCTGACATTTCTAAATCATCACTCAAAACAATACCTTTAAATCCTAATTCTTTGCGCAACAGTCCTACTAAATATTTTTGAGAAAGTGTAACTGGAAGATCATCCCCTGGAAGAGTAATGTGTGCTGTCATAAGCATATCAACACCTTGATCAATCGCTTTTTTAAAAGGAATAAGATCAAATTTTTTAAACTTTTCGAATGAGTAAGGAACTCTTGAAAGACCTTTGTGTGAGTCACCTACAGAATTACCATGCCCAGGAAAGTGTTTAGCTGCTGCACTTAAACCTGCTTCTTGAAGACCTTTAATAAAAGCATTTCCCATAAGAGCTACTTCATCTGGAGTTCTTCCAAAAGAGCGATTCCCCATCACACTTAAATTTGCCTGAGCATTGATATCCAAAACAGGAGCTAGGTTAAGATTAAAACCAATACTTTTCATTTGATAACCTAAATGAAAGGCTGCTTCATAAGCTAAATTGGGATCTTTTGTTGCCCCTATTGCCATGGCTGATGGGATTCGAAATTGTTTTTCACGAATTCGAATAATATCCCCACCTTCTTGATCTGTTGTAATATAAATAGGATATTTTTGTGTGCTTTTAAGATCAGTTATCAATTTTTCAACTTGTTTTGAGTTTTCGATGTTGTAAGAAAAAAGAATAAAGTTCCCAAAGGGGTAGTTTTTGAGGAGTTTTTGAGACTCAGAAGAAAGCTTTTTACCACGCACACCTACCATCATAATGTGGCCAATCTTCTCTTTTAAAGTCATTTGGTTAATGATATTTTCCACTTGAGATTGTGATGCGAAAAGAAAGCTAAAGTTTAAGAAAAGAGAAAAAACGAATATAGAAATAGCTTTGACCATGTCTTTATAACTTTATATTCATTTTCATCGGTATGTCATGAGTAAATTTAAAGTCCTTCTCTGGAAGTACTATCTCTACAGGGTTCTCATCCACATCCACTTTTTTAGTGGGGTTCTCGTTCCCTTTTTTACAGACTGGGGCGGCATCACATTTACCCAAGTGATGATCCTTCAATCATGGTTCATGTTCTGGATTTTTGCTCTTGAAATACCCACAGGAAGTGTTGCTGATTATTTTGGCAGAAAATACTCTATAGCTCTTGGATGTTTTGCACATGCACTGGGGTGTGTCATTTATGTTATAGCCCCTCAATTCTTGGTTTTTCTCATAGCAGAGTTTTTGATGGCACTTGGTATGTCGCTTATTTCTGGAGCCAATGAAGCTTTTATTTATGATTCACTTGTTGAAATTAAGGAAGAACATCAATCTAAAAAGATTTTTGCAAGGGCTGAAAGTTTTGGGCTTAGTGGCATCATGATCTCAGCCCCTATTGGTAGTTGGATGGCAAGTCTTTGGGGGCTTCAATCAACGATGTTTCTCACAACCTTTCCAACCCTTCTAGGTGGTTTCATTGCTTTAAGTTTTAAAGAACCTAAACTTTACACAGAACAAAAAGAAAAAAAATATTTTTCTATTCTTAAAGAAGGCACAAAATACTTTTTGCATCACAAAATACTTAAAGTTTTAGCATTCGATATGATTCTTATCCAATCTGTTGCTTATTTTATGATTTGGCTTTACCAACCCAAACTTCAAAGCATTTATTTTAACATTGTTTACTTCGGGCTTGTTCATGCCTCTTTTGTTTTAAGTCAAACTGTGATGATGAACTATTTTGAAAAGCTTGAAAAAATTTTTCGTTCCAAAAAAAGGCTCATCTTTTTAACCTCTTTTTTAACAGGGTGTTTTTTCTTGCTCACTGGGTTTACAAACATGATTGTTCCCACACTATTAGGAATTATTCTCGGTGGAGGAATAGGTCTTTCAAGGCGTCCTATTCTCATTAGTTACATGAACAAACACATCCCCTCTCATCAAAGAGCAACGATTCTTTCTTGCGTTTCCATGATGCGAACCTTCATGTTGGTTATTATTAACCCTTTTGTAGGCTATCTTGCCAGCCAATACCTTAACACTACCTTCATTGTTTTAGGAAGCTTTGCTCTACTCTTTTCGCTTGCTTCAAAAGTTCAAGAAGAACATCTTTTAGATTAAAATTAAATAAGATGTTGAGCTTGAGTTTGTAAGTTTAAAAGCTCTTGTTCTACTTGAAGTCTGATATTTTCTATCTCTTCTTCACTAGCATCTTTTGATATAAAAAAAGGCTGTCCACCAATAAGAACACCTTTTGAAAAAGGAATGGGTAGATAACATTGATCCCAACTTGATTTAAAAATAATTTTTTTTGGAAAATAACAACTGAGTGGAATGATGGGACTCCCTGTTAGTTTAGCTAAATACAATATCCCTTTTTTTACTTTATAAAGTGGCCCTTTAGAACCATCAACAGCAATAGCTCCATGACTTCCACTTTTAATATCTCTTACCATTTGTCTTAATGCAAAAGCTCCACCTTTTGATGCAGATCCTCTTGAAACTAAAAAGCCTAGATATCTTTGGATAGAAGCACTTAATTCACCATCACGACTTAAGCTAGACATAGTACTGATAGACCTATGATTTAAACTACCAATCATAGCTAAACAAAAATTATGTTGGTGCCAGTAGGGGTAAAGTAAACCTTTTTTGCTTTGAGATTCATATTTTTGAACAACATCATCATGAACTTTTTTAATTCGAAGCGTTCGTCCCCATAGTTTTAGGATTGTGGCCACACAAAAACAGCTAGCTTTAAATAATGTCTTGCGCATAAAAACCATTTAACACAGTCCTTTAAAGCACTCAATCATGGTTTAAAAAAGGGAGTTGCGATGAGCACATGTGATGTTATCCACATGTTTATGCAACTTAGGTTCTTGAAATGGCAGAATAACAAGCTTGCTTCTGAATTGGGGGCATATTTTTTGCTCCTAAACGTGCGCAAAAAACAGCGCCCCAATTCTCTCATGGATACGTGTCATTGCGAGTGTAGCGAAGCAATCCCATCGCGGTAGCGATGAGATCACCACGGGTTCTTTCAGAACCCTCGTGATGACAGACAAGATGTGCGTGGGAGATTATAAATACAAAGTGTTTGATATAAGCGTCCCAGAGTCACCTACAGCTCATCGCAACTTTCTAAAAATAGTTGAATGTAAAAATTATCTACGCTTTTAGCTTTAAATTTAGCCATTTTAAAAAAAGTCTTGATCAAATCATGTAAAAAGTATATGTTTGGGCCCCTGAAAACAGAGGATTTTTAGGCTACGATGAGGGATGATAAAAGAGCCATACAGTTAAAAATCGTTAATGAAGTTGCTGAACTCATTCTCTCAACCCTTGATCTTAAAAAACTTTACGATGAAGTCCTTCATAAAATTCAACAAAAATTTGAATACTTTCACCTTTCTTTTTGGCTTTTAGACCGAAAAACAAATAATCTTGTTTTGACAGCCCATGCTGGATATGAAGAGCCCAAAGTTCAAATTGGTTATAGACTTCCAGTCAATAATGGCATCTTAAGTTGGGTTGTTCAAAACCAAAAATCAAGACTTGTTCCTAACACAAGTTTAGAACCCGATTTTGTTAAATTAAGTCCTGAGTCAGCAAAAATTAAATCTGAGGTTGCCTCTCCGGTAAAGCTTCATGAACAGTTCATTGGGGTACTCGATATCGAAAGTGAAAATCTTGCTGGTTTTGATGATTTTGATGTGCTTGTTCTTGAAACTATTGCGAACCAATTTGCTATAGCTATTCACAACGCTCATCTTTATGAAGAAATAAAATCTTTCAACTCCGTACTTAACCAAAAAGTTCGAGAAAAAACAGAAGAGCTACGAGTCGCTCATCAAAAAATTTTAGAACAAAAAAGAGATCTTAAAAAAGAAAACCAAAATTTAAAAACAATTATTTCTTCTCACCAAAATTATAATGATACAGATCCTGTTGGAGAATCTAAAGCTTTGCAATCGCTTTTAAATATGGTCGATAAAATTGCTCCAACCAATGCAACAGCCCTTATCCAAGGAGAAAGCGGAACAGGAAAAGAACTCATTGCAAAAAGACTTCATGAAAGAAGTCACCGCACTAAAAAACCTTATGTCACTATTAACTGTGGTGCTCTTCAAGAAACACTTCTTGAGTCAGAACTTTTTGGACATGAAAAGGGCTCCTTTACAGGAGCCCACGTCCAGAAAATTGGATTGGCAGAAACGGCTGATGGTGGAACTCTTTTTCTAGATGAAATTGGGGAATTAGGAGCAGGAATCCAAGCAAAAATTCTTCGTTTCTTACAGGAAGGAGAAATCTACAGAGTAGGTGGTAAAAAAGCTCTCAAGATTGACGTAAGAATTATTTCTGCAACAAATAAAGATCTTGAAAAAGAAGTTAAAGAAGGCCATTTTCGAGAAGATCTTTACTACAGAATTAATACCATTACTTTAAGAATACCTCCTTTAAGAAAAAGAAAAGAAGATATTCCCCTTCTCGTCAATTATTTCCTTAAAAATAGTAAATATGGTGGAATGACTCACAAATCTATTTCTACAGAGGCTATGGAACTTCTTCAAGAATATGATTGGCCAGGAAATATTCGTGAACTGCAAAACGTTATTGAAAGAATTAAAATTTTAGCAGAAGGAGATATGATTGCTCCAGATGATATTCGCTATAATATTCAATTCCCAGTAAGAACCAAAGCTCATCTGCCAGACATGACATCTTCAACTCTGCCTTTAGAAGAGCTTGAAAGAACTCATATTTTAAGAACCTTAGATTTTTACAAAGGAAATAAAACAAAAGCAGCACATGCCTTAGGAATTACAATTAAAACACTTTATAACAAACTTCACAAATATCATCCTGATTTGGTAGAACATTAATCTTAAAAATAAAAAGCTCTAGAAAGCCAACACTGCGCTCTGCTCGTGTTGGCACTATTTGAAAATGCCCATTGCAAGACAATGGGCGATATAGGTCTCCTCTCATGTCAAAAACTGCTTCGCATTTTTTGCATTCGAGCCCGGGCCTCCTGAACCACCAGCATAGCTGGTACCGGTTCAGTCCGGCCTTCTCGACCTTAAAGCCAACACTGCGCTCTGCTCGTGTTGGCACTATTTGAAAATGCCCATTGCAAGACAATGGGCGATATAGGTCTCGAACCTATGACCTCTGCAATGTGAATGCAGCGCTCTACCACTGAGCTAATCGCCCAAAACTAACCTCTTCCTAATAACAAATGAGCCTTTCCCCAGTTTGAAGGGATCCCGGACGTTCGGCTAAAGCCTCTTCCGGGACTCGCTCTTTTGTGCTTGGCATTGCACAAAATAGCTTCGGCTAATCGCCCACATATTAAAATAAAGTTCTTCCTCATTTATTGAGCATTCCAGGAAAATCTTTTGTGACTCTTTTCTCAAACCATCGATTAAAATCAATAAGATCTTTTTCAAGGTATGGGTTGTAATCAAAAATGTCAGTATATCTTTTGTATATCTTTGCTTTTTCTTTGACTAATTTTTCAGAGTAGTTTTGTGACTTCTCTTGTTCAATATTAAATTGATTTTCAAAGTTGGAGATAGCCTCCGAAATAGCATTGTAGTTTTTATTAAAGATTGCTAGTAATGATTTTTTTTCGTTTTTATTGAGTGCAAGCTTTTGAGCATGGTCATAGAGATAGCGTGACGCCGCTAAACCTTCGTGAAGCTTATGAAATGTGTATTTGAGATGCGATAAGAGCCCTTCCAGATAAATAAGCTCTGCCTCTTCCATCTGTGTTTGTGCCACTTTTTTATCTTTTTGAAGAATGCACTCATATTTTTTTTTTGCTTCTACATATTGATTATAAAGCATTCTGTTTGTTAAATACGTATTAGGATAAATAGCTGTCTTGTCCTCTGTATCGTAAGCCTCAACTACGTGTAAAAAGTAAGCATAAAGAACGTGAGCTTTATTGGCATCCATAAAGAATCCAATCTTTGCTGGAAGACACTTATAGTCTATCAATCCATCACTTTCATTTTTAGGTAATTTTTCATAAAGGGGGAAAATAGGGGTAGCAAAGCTCACTGGCATGTTTTCAGTATCATTCATGTATCTTTCCATATCATATGACTTAGAAGTGATATATTTTTCTGGAATAGTAATGGGATTTTCTGGATTTGATTTGAGATTGACTCTGACTACATCAAATCCTTCGCGAGTGAGTGTTTCAAGCATCTCATGGATTGTTTTTTTTGCTTGATCAAAAAGCTTTTCATCTTCGATCATCAAGTGAAAACCAACATGAACTTCTTTTGCCGATACAACGCCAATAAATGACACAAGAGCTAATAACGTAAGGACGAGTAAGCGAATTTTAATGATCAGAAAATCTCCTTTTTCAAGAAGAAAAATTTTAATTTCTGTACCATGAGCACATGTGAAAAGCAAACGCTTAAGGATCTGCCCCTGGTTTGACTAGTCTTTTTGGAATATATACAGGGCCTGGGAAATGTATTGTATTAGGTTTTTATTCATTTTTAATTCAGCCACAGCATTTGTCGCTTCTTGTGTTTGAATCTTTGACACATAGACAGCCGCATTATATCTCACCGAAATATCCTCATCTTCATCCTTGATCAAGGCAACAAAATCCTGAATCATTTGTGAATTTGGATGAAGGACCATGAACTCAAGACTGGATTGAGCCGCACTGGTAACATCACTCATAATATCATATGTGTAAGCATGGACAATGGCTGCAAGAATCTTTTGGGTACCAAAGTCCATTTTAGAGAGCATCTCAACGGCTTCAATCCGCTTATACATAGTCTTGGAAGCTTCAATTCGATGACGCCTGTCATCCCACTCCACAAATTGTACGGCAAATGTTTCAAAAACATTCACTCTCATAATGCTGTAATAGTGGGCCTTTAAGTTTTCTTCTTTCCCATCTTCAAGAATTTGTAAATATTCTTGTCTTTTTTTCGCAAGGATCGCACGTGCTTGGTCTCGGTCGATTTGAGATTGCTTAGGATCATCACGCACAGTTATTAAAAACAAAATGATATCATTTGATTCAGCTCTGACTCCAATGGGGAATTGGACAGAAACCAATATAAGAAAAAAAACAATCACGATTTTTTTACTGTACTTCATAAAAATATAATTGAAGCAAGGAACACACCCATTTTTTTGTACAAAAAATCAAATGATGTCAAAGACATAGCAATGTGGAGAGCTGGATTGACTGACAAAAATTGTCAGTTACATCGTAAATCGACAAATACAGTGAGCCATTCATGAGCTCTATTATATTATTGATTTTAAAAAAAAAGAGTGTGGCCCAGGGGAGACTTGAACTCCCGACACACGGATTTTCAGTCCGTTGCTCTACCGACTGAGCTACCGGGCCACTTGTGTATTCAACTAACTCATCAGTGATAATTTTTCAAAACTTTCTTTTTTTCTAGCTCAGCCTTCCAGGCTTACCGCTTTCTGTAAAGCTCGAACAAGTTCTCGCTAACAGAAAGTCTCCAGCTGCTCATCTAAAATTCAAATGCTGAGCTCTGCTCGCATTCTCATTAAGATGAGCTACGCTTCCGTGCTACCGGGCCACTAACAAAACTGATCCCACTAACATAAGGATCTAATTAGATTTTTTTTTGCATAACTTAACTTATTTGTCATCTCTTAAAAAAATGATTATTATTTAAGCGGGATAACTTTTTTGAAGAATTTCTTCAAAAAACTGTTCTAGGTCATAAAAACCTTCTTTAGAAAAGTATAGCTCTACCCGATATAGTACTTATATGAGTAAAAATAGGTTTTTTACTATGAGAATAAAAATCATAACTATCATGTGCGCTCTCTCACTGTGGAGTTGCACTAAACCTACAAAAACTATACTGCAAATAGGAACCGAAAGAGGAATCGACGAATCTAAAGTTCAGATTTCTCACACTGATGAGTTTAGGCGTACAAATGCTCATGGACATGAATATTTCAAAAACCGAGCACTCTGTGCAGAATGTCATGGACATAGTTTTGAAGGCGGGAAAGCTGAAGTCTCTTGTAAAGACTGTCATGATTATCCGCATCCTCACAAATGGGCACTACCCGAAAACCATGGGAAAGCTTATTTAGAAAGTATCCCTCCATCAGGTGAAGATGAGGGAAATCCTTCACTATGTTTAAAATGCCATGGTCGGAATAGTCATCTTAAAGAAGTAAACCCAGAAGAGTTTGTTTCTTGTTCTACATGCCACGCTCCTATTCCGCACACATGGAGTCTTCATGGAAAATATGCTCGACGATACCTGGGCAAATGTACCATTTGTCATAAAGATCAAAAACGACTCATGCCTAATTATGAAGGCAATGGGTGTTACGGTTGTCACAAACCGGGTACAACTCCAACAATGCAATTTCCTCTAGATGAATAATTTAATTCACAACAATAATACTTGCAACGTGTTCACTTAATGAAGCCGTACCAATAAGCTTCCAAGTTGAAGGAATATTATCAATACCTTCTTTAACAAGACCTAAAATTTCATCCATTGAGGCCCCTACTTTATAAATATTTCCAGAAAACATACGATCTGCCTCTGTTGCATTGGCTACCACAACAAAATACCACTTATGAATGGGTCCCTCGAGTTTATAAATAACCGAAATTTGGGAAGGTGTGTTTTCACGATCTACAGCAACCATAGTTTGTTCTTTTGAAAGATAAATCTTCTGCTCTAAAAGAGGTTTATCCAGATCTATTTGAATTGAAGTAAAAACTCCACTTTCAAAAAGAAGACTCATAACCCCTGTCACAGGCCCTTTATGCATGACTTTTGGATTTAATGCGAACGGACCCTCAAAACCTGGCGCTAACTCTGCATAAGCTAGACTCGTAACGAACAAAAACAGCGACACAACATAGGATACCCTTTTCATAACCTACCTCCTTATAGTTGAAGTATGTCTTACTGTTTAAATAGTGAGATATATAAAAGAAAACATACATGACATAGATCAGTAATTTAAAAAGAAAATATGTTAATGTGAGCTTCCATTGATAAGTATATGATACTGCTACCTTAAATATTTATGAAAATTTTGAAGTTTTTTTTATTTTTATTTTGGACTCTGGGACTGGGTGAACTCTTATCAACAACTCCTCCTGCCAATACAAAAAAAATGGATTATAAAACGTGTGCAACTTCTCAATGCCATTCAGAAATTTATAATATTCAATATCCACATAGCCCCATTAAAGCAGGCGGGTGCAACCTGTGCCATGAACCCATTCTAAAAACACACACATTTAAATTATTCTCGAATTCACGAAAAATGTGCACGGACTGTCATGATGATTTTGTAAAAGAAAATTTTGGGAAAAAAGACAATAAATACACACTCAAAACTGATACAGAACTTTTTTCTGCACATGCCATTGATGATTTATTAAAAGATAAAAAATTCTTGAGCACAGACCTTACACTCTACAATGGCACATTTGAATGCCTTACGTGTCATGATCCCCATGGCACAAATCAAGTACGCCTCTTGAGACCTATTAAAAACAAAGGACAAGAACCTGCCCTCTGTTACACATGTCATGAAAACAAATTCACCCCCAATCTCCACACCATGGGAAAAGATCAATGTTTTGAATGTCATGGTTTTCACAGAAACAAACTTCAAACCCCTTTAATTAAATTCGAGAAAGAAGGTGCAGACATTGTCTGCATGGAGTGTCATAAAGAGAAAAAAGCTTTACTCAAGGCAAAACATGATTCTTCTACTTGGTCTGAAGAAGTTAAAAAACATGCACAAAAATTTTTTAAACAGCCTGAGAAAATATTTACACCTTGTCAAAGTTGTCACAGTGTTCACGATAGTGCACACAAGGGCTCTCTTCTCGTTTCAAAAAAATCTTCTGAAAAACTCTATCGAATTGATACGTTCTGCTTAGAATGCCATAAAAACTCTGAAGCAAAAAATATCACACAAATTCCACATTATTTTCAACACAGATCTATTCTCATATCTTCTATTAAGGACCCCTCTTCTGATAAGGAAATTACACCTAGATTCTACTCTCATCTTGGTGAAAGGGTGAAGGATCCACTTGAACCTATGCATTTAAGCTGTGCAACTTGCCATAATCCTCATGAGAAATCTCAGAAATATCTCACTTCAAGTGAAAAAACACTTAAATTTTGTGCAACTTGCCATGGGCAAGAAGCATATAGACTTTATACAAAATTTCATACTTTTAAAAAGAGAGAAAAAAATGGAAAAAAATAAATTTTTCTACATTTTTTCATATATAACAACCTGCTTTTTTGGTGTTACTCTTTACGCAACATCCATTCAACTCACAGAACGACCCCTCCCTAAAAGATATAATGAATGTCAACACTGCCATTTACAAAAACAAAAGCGCTTTGTTCCAGCTACGAAAAAAACTGTTCGAGAACACTCAGATAAAAAGCTGAAACATGGAAACATTGAGATGTCCTGTAACCATTGTCATGATATTGCACATCGAAACTATTTGCGTTCTACCCCTTCACACCCTGCTTCTTTTGAAAACTCTTCCCCAGTGTGTGCGCAATGTCATGAAGATCGACATAAAGATTGGAAAAATGGAATTCACGGGCATCGCATAGGCGAGTGGAACGGAAACCAAATCCAATTCCACTGTATCGACTGTCACAACCCACACAATGTTTCATTTAAAAAAATGGAGGCTCGTCCTGCACCTCACAAACCACACTGTTGTGGAAAAACAAAGGAGAAGTAATGTTTACATACATACAATTTTGGTTAAAAATGATCGGTTGCGCACTTACAGGCAATCGCACTTATTATAGCTGGCTAGGCTTCCTATCTATTCTTATTCTGTTTGGTCTTGTAGCTTTTGTGAACCAACTTATGAATGGGTTTGTTGTTACAAACTTATCCAATCATGTCAGCTGGGGAGCTTATATTGCAAACTTCACTTATCTTGTGGGTGTGGCTGCAGCAGCAGTATTGCTCGTCTTTCCTTCTTATGTCTACCATAAAGAAGAGCTCAAAGAGGTGGTTCTTTTAGGAGAGCTCTTGGCAGTCTCTGCCATGCTCATGTGTTTACTATTTATCCTTGCAGATTTAGGTAGACCTGATCACTTTTGGCACATTCTTCCTGTCATTGGTGAGCTCAACTTTCCTATTTCTATTTTAGCTTGGGATGTTGTGGTTTTAAATGTGTATCTGATTCTCAACCTCTTCATACCGGGATACATTCTTTATCGAAGATATATTGGGAAAGCACCGGCTGGAAAACATTATTTACCCTTTGTTTATATTTCTATTGTTTGGGCCATTAGCATTCATACCGTAACAGCTTTCCTCTATGTCGGATTGGGAGGGCGCCCCTTTTGGAATGCCGCTATTTTAGCACCTCGTTTTTTGATCAGCGCTTTTGCAGGAGGCCCAGCCATTCTTCTCATCATCTTTCATTACATAAAAAAATATACGGATATGAAAGTAAGCACTTATGTGAGTGGTTATCTTAAAATGGTTATGGTGTATGCCCTCACAGCCAATTTATTTTTATTAGGTTGTGAAATTTATAAAGAATATTATACGCAAAGTCTCCATGTTGCCTCAATGAATTATCTTTTTTTTGGACTTCATGGTCATCACATGCTGGTCGGTTATATCTGGTCAGCCATTGTTATGGAAATTGTGGCCCTCATAGTACTTTACACACCCAAACTTCGAGATAACTGGAAAATACTCCGCATAGCGTGTGTGTTTGTAATACTAGGTATTTGGGTTGAAAAAGGCATGGGTCTTTTGATTCCAGGGTTTATTCCTTCTCCTTTAGGAGACATTGTAGAATACACCCCTTCCCTTAATGAATTCTTTGTTTGTCTTGGCATTTGGGCTTTTGGAGCGCTGGCTTTTACAACAATGGCAAAGGTTTCTATCTCAATAGAATTAGGAAAATTAAAGCATGAAAAGGAAATACCTCAGTCACTGACATAATAAAAAAACTGAGGAATAGTATTAAGCTCTTCTTTTAATACGAAAGTATGTTTTTCTTTTAAAATTTTATAAACATCACTTGTGGGGTCTAAAATATTTCCAAATTTCCTAGCCCCTGTTGGACAGGCTTCTAAACATGCTGGGTAACGTCCTTGTCGAGTGCGGTGTAAGCAAAACGTACACTTTTCCATAACACCTCGAGGACGAATACGGTTACTCAAATAACTCTGATTTGGATTTATCTCATCTTGTGGAATTTTTGGATCTGCAAAATTAAAACTTCGTGCTTCATAAGGGCACGCAACCTGACAGTAACGACAACCAATGCACCAGTCATAATCAATCACTACAATACCGTCTACTTCCTTCCAGGTTGCCTTAACCGGACACACTTTCACACAAGGGGGATTGTCACATTGATTACATTGAACAGGCATGTAATATTTATTTTTTTTAGGAACCTCTCCCTCATAATATCTATTTCCCTTTTCTAAATTGAGTGTTCCTCGATCAATCTCTAAAACTTTAATATATTGAATTTGAGGATCTCTACTTTGATTATTTTCTTTTACACACGCTTCAACACATTTTCGATTTCCATTACACAAAGATAAATTTAAAGCATAGGCGAATTTAACCCCTGGAATGGGTTGAGGATCAGAAACAGTCGCATCCACTTTATATTCATTTTTAATTTCTCTCTTGATTCTTGAAAAAACTTTTTTCTTATCTTCCGAGGTCATTTTTTTATAATGTTTTTGAAAAAAATTCTCCCATGATAACCCACCCACAGCAAAAGCTGGAAGTGAACTCGAAGCAGTGGCCGCAGCACCCAGAGCTGTAAGACCTTTTAAAAATGTTCTTCGTTTAATATCAGTCATGGGCTCCCCCTTTTTTATGCAAAGATGGGTAATGTGGCGCTGGTCTTGATTGCATAGGTTTAAATTTTGGATTGTGTGCGTCATGGCATTGTGTACAAGCAAACTTTTTTTGTTCCATATTCCATCCTCCACTTTGAAATCCATGCATATTATCTTTCCACTTTTTGTACCTCAGTCCATGACACTGTCCACAGAGCTGAGTTGCATTATTGTAATTTTGAACAATGCCATCTAGCATCACAAGTCGATCTGGATTTTCACGATCATGACATAAAAAACAATTTGTAATCTCTGTCATATGTTTGTATGTAAACTCTGTATGTTTTTTCATTTTTTCAAAATCTGCATGTGTAAATTTTTTCTTATGACTTAATTCCTTTCGATGTTCATGACATCTTGAGCAAGGATAAAGTTCAATATATCCCTCGCGAGGAACAACCGTAATCTCTGCAAACCCCTTTAAGGAAAAAAGTACTGACACAATCATAGACAAGATAATTGTAACCATTTTTATCCTTGTACTATCATATTTATAATAAAATTAGGTGATATAGGTCATTTTTTACAATAAGATTTCCAACTATGTTGTCTTCCAAAGAAAGCTTTTTGACCTATGAAACTAAGATTTACGATATTTTTGTTTCTCATCACCATTTCAGATATTCACGCAGATGAATCTATTCAAGCAAAACTCATCTATGAAACAAATATTTCAGGTCCATCTATCGTTGAATTATGCAATAATGTCCTTTGGATTTATAGCGTTGGGGAAAAAGAGCTTTGGTCTCTCAATCCACTTACCGGAACTGCACTTACAAAAATACCCTTATTAAAGTTAAAAATAACAGGCACTCTCACGGCATTGGGATGCAAAAAAAATCTATTATTAGCAGCCTCGTACCATAAAGACACGAGACACGTTTTTTTTCATACTTTTTCTGATTCTTTCACAGCAACACAGTCAACCCTTTTAGATTCTTCTTTTGTCAAAGATATTTTTTGTAATGAATCAACATGTTATGTCATTCGAGATCAGATTTATTCAAGTCAAAACTTGCGTCAATGGGTTCAAGTTCCCATCCAACATTCTGCAGACATTCCTAAACGGCCGTCAAAAGGCAGCCATTATTTTTCAAACTGGCAGGATCAGTTTCTTGTTGCACAAGGAAGTTATTTTAGAGGTGTTGCGATGCCCAACAATAATTTGCTTCTTCTGGATACTGTCCGTGCTGCGGTTGTAACACACTCGAGAGACCATTCAGAAAAATGGGAATCGTGGGGATTTAGAAGAGGGAACCTCCTTTTTCCAAAAGGGTTTGCCCTTTTAAAAAACGACCTACTTGCCATTTCGGACACTGGATTAAAATTAATATCATTCTTTAATAAAGAAGGGCGCTATTTCGGAAGTTTTGGAGCCAATGGTCAAAATTTTCGATTTCGTCACCCTCTTGATATCGCAACAAGAAATAACACTCTTTATGTGATAGATTTTTTAGACAATAAACTTTTTGCATTCGACATTGAAGTAAAAATAGAAGCAAAAGAAAATTTATCCTCTTTAGATATTCATGAAAATCTATTTCGCCATCCTGATGTCATCAATCACTTCTCTGAAACACGTTGTCTTAATTGCCATGACGGATTAGAAACATATAATCTAGAACGATTTCTCAATATTAAAGGGCGCCATCACCACCCACTTCATAAAGAAGTAAAGCAAGAAACCAAACTACCTCTGTGGACTGGGAAGAAAGTGGATTGTTTCTCATGCCACCACCCACACCATCAATCAGGAAAAGGAAAAATAGTAAATCAATTTGGAAATATCACAACTGTTGAAAAACTACCCTTTCAATTACGCACATCTATTCCAGAACTGTGTCTAGAGTGCCATAAAGAAAAAGGCCTTAAGAATGAGAATCACTTTCACATTAAAAAAGATAAACTAACAAAAATAAAAGCTGAACAAGTTATTTCTTGTACTCAATGTCATAAAATGCACCAGGCAGAAAATCACCTTTTAAAAAAGGGCGTTGTGCAACTGTGTACAACGTGCCATGGACAATCACAAATTCCACAAAGCCATCCTATTATAACTCAAAACGAAAAAGTAACGTGTATTTCATGTCACTCACCACACGGAACAAAAAAAGAATTTCATTTTGCAAGACACAGTAATAAAGACGCTCAAGTTTGTTTAAGTTGTCATAAAGAAAAAAAAGAAGCTCTGGGTATGGTGGCTCACTTGAAGGTTGACCCAAAAGTAGATATTCGAAAATGGCCAGGAGCAGAGGTTGTTTGCCTCAAATGCCACCACCCTCACGACACAAAACCTCGCACAAGCAGCCTGTGTATTTCTTGCCATAAAGATCGTGTGACTGCACATCACGAAAAAAATGTAGCTCTTCTGTACAAACGAACTGGGCTTCCTCTACCTGAAGATATTACACTCGAAGATGGAAAAATATCTTGTGCAACTTGTCATGACCCTCACAATGTTGCCCAATTAGAAAAATATTTACGCCCACGACGTGAGGCGGTTAAAGCAATGTGTACAACGTGCCATAGCAAAGAAAACATGGATGGGCGTTTTAACGATTATCACAAACGACAAAAAAATATTCAAAAAGGAAAAACAATATGAAATGGGTTCTGTTTCAAATTGTAGGTTTATGCTTAGGTATTTCTATTGGCGCCTTTCTTATCTTTCATATTTTATTTCTCTATCGTGTTTTACCTCATGGAGGACTTTTTTAAATATGCGCCTTCCATGGAAAAGTATAAAAAAATTTATGTGGGCACTTCTACCGGCAATGATAATAGGTATTTTCATAGGAACCTATCCTGGATACAAAGCCTACGAATATATGTGGAAGGATGCAAAATTTTGCATGACGTGTCACCAACATGATTATGCCAATCAAAGTTGGAAATCGAGCATACACGGCAGGACAACAACATGCCATGATTGTCACCACCAACCTCTTCGACAGTATGTAGAAGAAATGTATGTTCTCATGACGCAAAAAGATGTTTTTCCAGTCACCATGAAACACCTTCCCTACGTTACGAAAGATCTGTGTGAAAGTTGTCATGTAAACCATCCACACAGTATTTCTAGTATTTCTGGCCCCTTTGAAGGAAAGAATTTAGACAAAATTCCTAAAATTGAAAAAACGCGGTTGCACGCTTTACATTTATCAAAAAAAACAGACACCCCACTTCCTAAATCTCTTCATCTTTTAAAAGATGATACTTCTCATTATGGAAAGTTCGGGCACACAGGCCCGGGGCAAACTCGTGAATCTAAAAAAAGAGGACTCGTGTGTGTCGACTGCCATGGTGGCATCTCAAATCGTGCTCATAATTTCTCAGCTACTGATGCATCTTGCATCAACTGCCATGAAAAGGTTGCAAAGCATCCCACACCTTTACAAAAAAAGTTCGGGTGCAGAAACTGTCACTTTATTGAGTTTCTTGTAGAAAACTAAATTATTTTTTATCACCCCATTTATGGCAGTCAGTACAGGTGCGTCTTAACATCACCTCAGTTTCAGTTCTTTCAACAAGCCCTTGTGGAAGCTTTTGTTCTTCTTTTTGAATTTTGAGAAAGGATGGGAGTCCTTCGATATCGTCTAAATTTGAATGTTGATGACGCAGATATTTCTTAGATGAAGTATTCTCTAATAAGGCTCGGTGGGGACGATGACAACTGAGACATTCAACCTTTCCTGTAAGCTCCACACCCTTAAGCTTAGAAAGATTTTTCCCTATGTGCTCCACAACCCCGCTGTGCGGAAATGAATTATGACATGAAGTACATCTCTGCTGCATGTAGGGCCTTAACTGAAAATCTTTTCCTTTTTTATAATGACACGCTTTACACTCGGCATGGCGATCTAGAGACATCTTTTTCAAATCATTTTTCTGTGAGCCATGAGGATTAAGTCTTTCTAATTTTAAACGAGGCAGCTCCCCTGAAGCCACTTGAGCAAACAGCAAAACAAATATAAATTTTAAATAACTCTTTTTATTAAGGTGCACCGTTAGCTCCATGACAAAGTGAACAACTGCTGAGCCCATCAGATTCTACCAAATCTTTTGCAGTATCAAAAAGGGCATTTCCATAACGATTCACTTGATGAATGTTAGACTTTACATGACAATAAAAACATTGCGTTTGTCTAAAACCGTGTGGGTGATTTTGTGCATTAAGTGTAATGTTAGAATTATTGTAATACTCATACTCACGATGAGCATCGCACCCAAACACTCCCCATAAAATAACCCCCAAAAGAAAAATAAAATTTATTTTTTTTAAAAATAT
>JACPKQ010000017.1 GCA_016186995.1 Deltaproteobacteria bacterium
TTTATGCCAATGACGAAGTGCTTGGATTTAATATCCCTAAAAATAAGACCTCTGATCTTTCGGGCCCGCAAGCTTCCACGGATGGCGGCGAGAATGTTCAAGGACACAAAGGTGGCGCAGAAGAGGAAGAAGACCCTGTCAATAAAGATGAAAAAATACTGGCTCAAATTTTAGAAACCGAAGAAAGCGAAACTGGATTTGGAGAGGCTTTAGAGCTTGGTGAGCATATTGCAAACATCTTTCTTTTTGATAAGCCAGGTGATGCTCCTAATACATATTTAGAAAAGTTTCAACCAACACAGAAGATTATAGATGAGCTCAAAAATAAATACATTAAAAATGTCTTACACAAAGACCCTGAAGAAATGACTGAAGAAGAATTTAATGGCTTTATCAGTCACGAAGATTTTGAAGGGGCTAGATTTGAGCCTGAAATTCGAGCCGTTTTATTTTTTGAGATAGCCAATGCACTCAAACAACGCTCTTCTCAAGAACATGCTTATCATAAACATGCTCTTGTGCATGAGCTCATTCACGCTGTCCTTTTCAAAGATTTACCTGTTGATCTTGATTATTCTGTTTTAGTGACTTCGGCTACAGACGAAGAATATGAGGATAAGATTTTCAATCAAGAATATCAAAAATTCCAACTTGTAAAGTCGGTACATGAATTTGTTATTGGTCTTATTGAAGAATACTGGTTAGGAAGAGAAGTTGCCAACAAGAGTTTTTGGAATGCTTATAAAGATTTGAACACTGCCATCTTTGTTTTGAAGAGTGTGCATGGATGGACAGATGAGCACATTAATGAGTTTTTCTTTGTATTCATAGAACATTATCAAATCAAACTGCCTCACTTAGCGCCTCGTGGAAATTTATTAGAGCTTGTCATAGAGCGTGCAAAACATGGGTTTGTTCCTGAGGGGAGGATGCGAGAAATCATTCGGCATCATGTTTATGGATTAGAAGAAAACTTAGAGGATTTAGGCTGGAATGAATATTATAGAGAGAGAAGAAGAGAAAGTATTGGATTAGATAATGCCCACAGTTCTCCTGCTCTTCTCGAATTTAAGATAAAGCATGTTGAAAATTCAATAGATGCTGAGGATCTCAAGAATAAAGAAGTGTTGGGATGGATTCTTGAGAATGGTGGTAACGAAGAAGATAATGCGATTCGTGCCACGTTGTCCTCGAAATTGTGTTCCTTGCTCGGGCTTGGAGCGTTTTCCGAATGTGAAGATGCTTTTTACGTCATTCCAGAGGGCTTCATGGACATGATTAGAATTTATCTCCTTAAAGGAGTGCCTTTCGCTCAGACCAGAAGAGGAGTTTTAACTTATTTAATGAGCCTTCATTTATGGAAATATAATTTTGAAGGTAAGAAAATACTTGATGTTGGAAGTGGAAAAAGCCGTTTTGCCCAAATTGTGAATGCAGTTTATGGAAAAACTGGAACACGTGTTGTGCCGATTGATAAATTTATTAAGCCTAAAGGGAGCACAGCAATGATGGCTGATGCTTTGCAAATGCCGTTTGGAGATCGGGAGTTTGATCTTACCATCTCAAATTGGTTGTTTCCTTATTTTATAGGTACAGAAAATGAAGCTCAATTTCTTGATGAAGTGATTCGTGTCACAAAACTTGGTGGTGAATTAAGATTAACATATGCATGCTCACAAGACATTATGGAAAGTATTATTCCATATCTTAAAAAGCATCCAGCAATTGAAAAAATTATTCTTCATCCTTGGTTTACTATAACAGGGCCGATTGAAATTCATTTAAGAAGTAGTGTTTCTGAAGTGCATCCAGAGGCAGAGGTTGTGGATTTAAGAAAGTCTTCTTCCGATGAAAAAGAAAGGCCAGAAATTAATTTTCAGGTGAAACATGAACAGTTTTTTGAGACGGATCCAGAAGATAATGGCCTTCGAATGACGCTGAATCATAGAGAAGAGAGTGGGGTGAGCGCTTATAGGGATCTCTCAATTCATGAGATCCAAACTTTAGATGATCTTTTTCCAGAAAGTGTAAGAAATAAAAATCCACAAGTTCGAGTGATCAGTCTTGGTTCCGGAACTCTTTTGCATTGGGAAGCCGAGGTTCAAAAAAGGTATGGGGTCGAAGTCATAGGTTTAGATAATGATTCACAGCCTTATCCAACACGGCGTCATAATGTTGAGGTTCAATTAATCAAAGAGGATTATTTTGAGTACACTCCTGAAAAACCTTATGATGCTGTTTTTCTCAATTTTCCACGAATTCCAAATTTAATTTATGATACTGAACGAGCACTTCATCCCTATTCTCAAGTTATTGATAAATTTTTAAAGCCAGGAGGTCTTGCTGTTATTGCAACTGATTTAGCAGGACCTAAAGCCAAGGGTCATTTGGAAGAAGTTTTTGGAAAAGAAAATGTAAAGATTCTTGATACAGTTGAAGGATTTTATGTACATCCCATCATGCTTCATAGAGGCATTTTTTTTCTTATCAAAAAGCCGCTTCAAGAGAGAATGATTTTAGAACCGTCACCTGAACAAGAAGTAGCTGCTTACCAGCTTGCAAAATTAAATGAACCACCCGTTACAAAGCTTATAAGAAGTCTTCATAATCCCAAAAGAAAAGATATGGCCACTCTTGCTTTAAGACTTATTGAATTGCTGCATGGAAGAGATTTTATTATCCAGCGTATTAAAGGTAATCAAAAGGAAAAACAAAAATTAATAGAGTTATTTGAGACACACAGAGCAGCCAAAATAGAGGGCGATAGTGAGAATGATGCACAAGAGAATGATGAAAATAAAGATTCTATCGAACAAGTCATAGAAAATTTAAGAACTTCTCAAGAGGTAAATGATAGCGTCCTTCGTGTTGTGAGTGCTTTAAGTAATCCGCAATACAGAGCAAGAATCATTGAAGCATTTAATACGAGTGCCTCTACCTATAGAATTGCTGTTTTGGTACTTGACCTGCTTCTGGATAACTACTCAAAAGTAAACACGCACAGATTGGGTAAAGAATCTCTCAGACAAGTTTTAAAGATTGTATGTCATAAGCTTGCCCAACTCGATGAGCGTTTGTTAAAAGGCACTGTCAATACACTCTTTTCTCACAGAAAAAAACTTATACCACTCTTAGATGAAATGATGGAGTTAAATAAAGAAGAAGGTTTGGAATATGTAATACCTTTTAGGTACATGAGGCTTTTGCTCAGTACAGAAGATAAATCAGAACACGAAAGACTTATCAGACTTGGTATTACATATTCTTTTTTTGATTCTTTTGATAAAAAGGACCCTCATATTGTATTTATTAAAACAATTCTCCCAAATACAGCTCCTCTCAATGCTGAAAATCATCAAGAAGTTTTAGGAAAACTTCTTCATTTGCTGATAAACGAAAAATATCGCGATCTTTCAGAATTAGCATTATCAGTGTCCCCGTCTCAGTTTACTTTTGAGTATTTTTTAAACTATTTTCAAACTCACACCATGGATGAAAATCTAAAACAGCGCATGATCAAAATCATGTGTTTGGCTCTGGACGCTGTTGCGAAAGAAAGGAAAGAAAATCCAGATGTATTTTTACAATGTCTCTTATCATTTATAAGAAATAAAGCATTCTTTCAGGAGTATCTTCGAAATAAAATTGAAGATCCCAATACGTTAGATTCAGACTTACGTGTTTTTATTCAACTGCTTGGTTTTATTGCTGAAAAAGAAGATATATCTTTGTTGAAAGCACTTTCAGATCGCGCTTCTTTAGTCATTAAAGGCATTCTGCAAGATACTCTTACCGGAGTAGAAAATCACTTTAAAAAGGTTGAGTCTCTTCATGTAAGAGATACCCAAGGTTTTATCGATACCATTTTAAGTGCTGAGTGGTCACTTGAAGATAGTGAGTATTACGAGGAAATGGTTTTGGCTACGCCATTGATTTATAGTGCACTTAACATTCCGGTTCTACAGGAAAGTGCTCGAAAAGCATGGGTGAAAATGGGGCTAGAATACTCTATTGAGGTCTTTTTAAACTCATTACGTTCGTTGTATGCAGATTGGAATTATAATAAATCAAAAGGAAAAATAGAATATGCGCATACGGTAGATAATATTTTCTGTAGAGAGGAGTTTCTTATCTTAATAGCTGAAGAGATTCAGAAAACAGATCAACAAAGACAACATCACTTTATTACAAGATTGAAAACTAATGTTAAAACGATGCAAGTTATTGATGAGGCTTTAGGTGGGTATAAAAATGTTATGGATGAGTCTCTCGTTCCTCAAAAATACAGACCACTTCTCTTTTTAAGAGATAAACTCTTAGAATAAATTACAATTTGCTTTTTATTTGCTTTGTTGGTAGATGAATAAGCGGTTGTGGAATGAAATGCTTTAGAAGGTTTTTATTTCTTAATATTGCAGGTTTATTTCTTTTTGTAAGTATCTCTCTTGCCTCACCACTGGTCGAAAAAGCCAAAGATTTTACGCTTTTAAAAACGATTGCAGGTACTGCGCGCCTCACCGCCTTAAGAGCAAAAAGTGAAGAAGAGAAAGTTGCTCTTTTAGAGGCAGCAAGAGAGTTTGAATCTAAAGCAGAAGAGATTTTTTCTGAATTTCTAGAACCCTTTCAAAAAATGCAAGGTCAGATTGAAGCCTACACTGTGTACCACTTTATTCTTCGTTTAGCTGATTTTGAAAAAGCTGAAGGAAGGGCGGAAGCAGGTGAGAAAATATTAGAGGGGTTTTCCAGAGATTTAGGGATATCCAAAGAAAAGCTCATCTCTGATCATGAAAAACTTCATAACTTATATGGAGTTAAAGAAGAGTTCACGATCTTTGATGAAAACATAGATATTTTACTTTCTGTTTCAAAGTTAGCCATGGCAGAGGATAGGGTTCATTTTGAAAAAGAATTAAGCAAAGTGCCGGAAGGTCCTTTTAAAAGAGTTTTAGTTCAGGCATGGGAGAAAGTGAGGGAAGAAGTAGGAAAAAGAAAAATATTAGAAGAAGAGTTTGGAAGTAGAGAGTTTGATATAGATCTTTATCTTCAAGGGTGTTTAGAGGGAAAAGGAAGAAATTGGAAGTATTATCAGAAAGTTAATGAGCTTTATCCCGAGTTAAGAGTCGTTATTTACGGAAATATAAGAAAGAAATTAGAAGGGATAAGATTTTGGAGAAACTTTGATCTTGTATTTCCAGAACGTGAGAAAGCAGAGCATCTTGATCTTAAAAGTATCTTACAAGTTTACGTACAAGAAGAACAAAGAAGTCGTGATACAGGGCCTGTCTATGTTTTTAAAAAAGTAGATTATTGGACTTCTTTTACAGGATCTCAGCCAACATTGATGCCATTAGGAAGAGGGGCACTTTTTCTACTGGGAGAAGTTTCTTTAGTTGGGACAGTCATAATTACAAGCACAGTTTCAGCGGTGATTCTAGGGCCTTATGGAACACTAGGAGTGATAGCAATAGCAGCATTATTCGCGAGTGCTCCAGAGCTGAATCATTATTTCTTTGGCAATGACAAGCCAGACACACCGTGGGTGCAAAGATTTATAGTGAACGTTGCAGTAATGTTACCGCTTGCAGCCTTATTTGGGACATGTGGGGCACTACTGCCACGAACAGCAGTAGTTGTGGGCGGTGGACTCATGCTAGGTCAGACGATACATGCGTGGCAAAGTGACATGTATTTTGAGGCTCTATTTTCTGCCATGCTGACAATAGCACTGGCAGCTCAAGCAGTTAAAGTATTGAGAGCACCCAAAGAAATAAATATTCCAAAGGAGTTTAGTGTTGGAGATACAAAATATCGATACATTAAAAGACCCAATCATCCTGATGGAGATTTAATGATACCTCTGACAGAAGAATTTTTCATGCCAGAAGTCATGTTACCATACAAAGGAAGAGCTCCTCCACCACGTGCGGATGAGCCTGCACATCATGGACAAGGATCTTCTTTAAGTTTTGAATTAAATAAGCCATGGCAACCAGGGGGAGGACCGCATCCATCTCCTGAAGCTTCTTTACAAAATCCATTTGGCGATTTTTTAAATTTTGCATCAAAATCATTTCAGCAAGGCGGGGTTGAAACTCTTCCTGAGCTTGTTCTCCCACGAACGCAACCACGCTTAGATATTTTAAACTTCACCATTTCAGGAGGACAAAATCTTCCACTCTTTCACGCTCCAGAAGAAGTTGGAAATGGATTCATCGTTGTTTTAGATCCATTTGTGTTTGGTGATTATAAACTGCCAACAGGAATATTTAAAAGAGTTATGACAGGAGATCCCGGGTTTGAAAAAGATACAAAAAAGAAAGTTGTTATTATTATTAGACGAGATCATTTGAAAAGAATGATTGGGATGGAAGTGAGAGTTGTTGATTCAGAGGTTGAAGACGCATCACTTAAAATAAGTATATGGGATGAAACCTATGCCTTTGGAAACCCATCGACACCAGCACAGGCTCATATTCCTCAAGCTTCAAGTGGAGCGCCATCTGGAGGAGTTTCAGGTTCTGGAGGGGGAACAGGAGCTCATCTACCAAAGCTTTTTTTGATTCTACCAGGTAGGAGACTGGGTAAAAATGCATTGTTGTGGAGTCCTCTGATGGTAGGGGCTTTGAAATCAGGACGGTATTCCGCAGTTCATGTTATAGGTAATCTTTCACAGGTTATCCCGCCTCAGCCAGGCTTATTTGTGCATCCGTTCACAACGCTAGACCAGGACATGAGACCCAACTCTGAACGTGTCGGAATTTTAAATCAAACCATTTTTAGTTTAGCTTCTAAAGGAGATACTGTTATTCAGGACATTTCTGCTGACTCAAGTTTTACTCGTAAAGAAGAGCTTATATTTGAAGGAACAAGAGAGGTTTTACAAGCACAAGGTGTTCATGTCATGACTGACATAAGCAGTCCAACGTGGCCCATGCGAAATGTGAGAGAAGCCGGTTTTAAAATAGCAAAGGATTTTCTTGCTCAAGATGTAACACAAGAAGACTTACAAGACCTTTATGATCTAAAAAATCTGCCAGATTTATTTTTAAAAAATATTCAAATTGCAAAAAACAATTTTTTCAAACAATTGAATGACCCAGAGCTTCCATACGATCTCTATAATTTTTCTGCAATGTCAGAGTTTATCAATGTCATCCATGCTGCAGAGGAATTGATAAAATTTATTGAGCTTCGTTTAGAGAAAGTGAGCCATAGAAATATTGTTATTGCATCACCTTTCAATGCTCGACTTGCACCAGAGATCAAAGAAGGAATACAACACCTATGCCAAAGATTTCCCGGACGCATTGCTTATGTTGAAGACTTTGTTTTTGTCCCTTATTTTTATGAATACTTAACAAAAAATGCTCAATTGTTTTTCACTCCTGATACGGGAGCGGCTCATATTGGGATGATTGTGAATCCTCAAGGAACACAGGTCATTCTTTTTAATAAGAATAACAATGCAACTCCTAAAAGGATTTTACACGGGTGGTTTGTACCATCAGGCAACTATCATATTTTAGATAAAAGCCTCAATACAGAAAAAGCAGCTCAAAAACTTCATCTTTCTGTTCTTAAGATGGAAGAAGGGGGGGTGAGAGAAGAGGTTATACCTTCATTGATTCACATTGCTAAGGATCCCCTTGCTCATGCTGAGACAAGAGCTCGGGTAGTCAAAATGATTGCAAAAATGGGAACACAAGAGGCCATTGACTCTTTGTTTGAACTCTTAGAGTCAACTGAGGGAGAAACTGCTGCCGTTCGTCTCGGAAAATTAGAGGATCCTCCTGTTATGAGGCTTGTGGAAACTCTGCGTAATCCTCAAAGAAGGGAAATGGCAGCTGATGCTTTAAGAATCATTGAGCTTCTCAGAGGAGCAAAATTTATCATAGAGCAGATCCAGGGCACAGAAGAACAAAAAGAAGAATTGATAGAATTGCTTGAATCGCATGTAATAAGCAAAATGCCTAGAGATAAAGAAACAAAGATAAATCCTTTTAAACCTGTGGACTCCATTGAAGAAGCCATAAAGAATTTTGGAGATGCCGATATTTTTACTGTTGTGGGAGCTTTATCTAACCCAAACTATAGGGCAAAAGCCGTTGAAGCAATTAACAGTTCCTCTGCTGCAGTTGAAATTGCTGTTCATTTTCTAAAGACCTTATCTGATGGGAGAACATTTAAAGAATCTCAAAGGCAGCTCTTAAAAATCATTTGTAATAAGCTTGAGGTGCTTAGCGATCAATCAATAAAAAGCATTATAGGAGCATTATTTTCCCACCGCATAAAACTCATACCGCTCTTAGATGAAATGATCGATTTTAAAAAAGAAGAAGGTCTGGAATATGTTTTATCTTTTCGCTATATGAAGCTTTTACTCAGTACAGACAATGAGAAAGAACGTGAGAGATATATTAATTTTGGCTCGATTCTATCTTATTTAGATTTTTTTGATAAGAAGGATCCTCATATTCAATTCTTTAAAAAAGTTCTTTCAGGGGGGATTCATTTAAACTCGGATAATCGGCACGAAATTTTACAAAGACTTCTTTCCTTACTTGAAGACAAAAAATATCGTGACCTTGCAGATATGGGTTTGGTATATTTTGCTTCGAAGTTTACCTTCGATGCGCTCCTGACTTATTTTCAAACCAATAAAATTGATGACGCACATCTAAAACAGAGGCTCATTAAAATTATGTGTTTGTCTCTCTACGAAATTGTCGATGCTGAGGCCAAAGAAAATGATCCAGATGGTTTTTTACAAAGTCTCTTAGCATTCAGTAGAAATAAAGTATACTTTGAGGGTTATTTACGGCAAAAAATTAAAGACCCTGGTACTTCAGATATAGATTTAGTTATTTTTACTCAGCTCCTTGGTTTTATTGCTGAAGAAGAAGATCTATCTTTATTGAATGCTCTTATGAGCAGAGCATCGGTATGGGTTATAAGAGGGATCAAAGATATTATTGCTCATCTGGCATTCGATTTTAAAATGTACCACGAAGTTGATGCGGACTCTCAAAAAGAGGCTATAGATTTGATTTTATATGGTGAGTGGTCATATGGAGATGATGCGGTAGATGAGGCAATACCGCTGATTTATAATTCGCTTAGTATTGAAAAAGTGCAGAGTTCTGCCAGACAAGCTTTTTTGAAATATGGATTAGAACATAGCATTCAAATTTTTCTGGAATCATTAGGGTGGCGTTATGAAGATTGGCACACAAATAAAGAAAGGGGCGAGCTATATTACGAGAATACAGTAGATGATATTCTTTGTAGAGAGGAACTTCTCCTCTTAATTACGCAAGAACTTATAAAAGTGGATCACCAAAGACAAAGTCACTTTATTAAAAGATTGAAAACTGGGAAAGAAACAATAGAAGTGATTGATGAGGCATTAGGCGCATATAAAAATGTCATGGATGAGTCTCTTGTTCCTCAAAAATATAGGCCTCTTCTCTTTGTAAGAAAAAAACTCTTAGAATAAATGACAATAGTTCATTACCCAATGGATAAAAATTTTTCAAGTGCTTCTCGTGTTGAAGCGTCAGGTTTTTGTTGAGGGGGAGATTTCATACAATAAGAAGAAACATCGTAAAGAACACCACCTATTTTTTTATCTAACGCTAGTTTGGTAAATCGAATAGCATCAATCACAACCCCTGCTGAGTTCGGAGAATCTTCAACCGAAAGACGCGCTTCTAAATTAAAAGGAACATTTCCAAAGCCTTTTCCTTCAACTCTAATAAAGGCAACTTTATTATCTTTTTGCCAAGGGATGTAATCAGAAGGGCCAATGTGAATATTTTCTGTTGCAAGTTCTTTTTTAAGTTGTGATTGAACACTTTGAGTTTTTGATTTTTTCTTAGACTTTAGGCGTGATCTTTCAAGCATATTTAAAAAATCAGTATTGCCTCCGGTGTTGAGTTGATAGGTTCTTTCTACTTTAAGCCCACGGTCGGAAAGTGTTTTTGCAATCACTCTGTGTAAAATGGTTGCCCCAAACTGGCTTTTAATATCATCCCCAACTAAAGGGATGTTTTTTTCTTTAAAAGCGCTGGCATATTCAGGGTGAGAGGCAATAAAAACAGGAATGCAATTAATAAAAGCAACACCTGCTTCCAAGCAAGCATTGGCATAGAATTTAACAGCCTCTTCAGAGCCTACAGGAAGGTAACAAATGAGAAGATCTGCTTTTGTTTTTTGAAGCTCTGACACCACATTACAGGGTTTTTCTTCTGATAGGACAAAGCGTTCGTGTTCTTCATATTCTTCAAGGTGTTTTGAAAACCCATCTAAAACTGGAGACATGTGAACTGTGACTCCATAATCAGGCAGTTCTTTCTGAAAAACGGTTGTGCAATTGGGTTTTTCAAAAATGGCCTTATGAAGGGGTTTACCTACTTTTCTTTGGTCGATATCAAAGGCACTCACGGGAATAATATCTTTAGGGGAATAGGGGCCAACTGTATCAAATGCTAAACCACTTGTTTCAAGATCATTATTTTTGTAATACTCAATGCCTTGTATGAGTGAGCTTGCACAATTTCCGATTCCTGCAATAGCAACCCTTATTTCATGAGCCATTTTTGAAAAGTAACATAAGTTTTAAAAACCCTCAATATTTCATTGATGAATGGAAAAATTTCTGATTAATGATTGATTTGAAAAAATGAAAAGGCTATTTTTATCGGTATTATTTCTTCTCTCTTTCTCAAGTCTTCGTGCAGAGTCACAAGATGTTTATGTAGGCATTTTCTTAAACGATGTTATTAACGTTGATTTAAGAACCAACACTTATATTTTTGATTTTTATCTTTGGTTTAGGTGGCAGGGGGAGAAAGACCCTTCAGACAGTTTTGAGTTTATCAATGCTTCAGATACGTGGTCGCACACATGGGAAAAAACTTATGAGACACCAAAGTTGATACATGGTTGGAAGTATCAATCACTGCATATTAATGGTAATTTTCATCATCCTTTTTTCTTAGGAAGTTATCCACTGGATGAACAAGATCTTGTCGTAGGAATTGAAGATGTTACCTCTAACCAAGAGGGTATTCGTTACATAGCTGATGTTGAAAATACATCCTATAGAAAAGATATCAATATGCCCAGTTGGAATATTTTAAACCATTCTATTGTGGCTGCCCCTTATACATATCCAACTTCTTTTGGAGACCCACAAAATTTAGAAAAACCAGACCGGTACTCAAGGGTAACATTTAAAGTAAGAATTTCACGTAATAAACAGCTTTATCTTTTTAAAATGTTGCTTCCTATTCTTATTGTTTTACTATGCACTTTTATACTTTTTTTGATTAATCCAGAATATTCAGACGCCCGTTTAGCTTTGGCGATTACCGCCCTTGTCAGTGCTGTTGCTTTGCATATTACGGTTTCCGGAGATTTACCGCAGGTAGGGTATCTCGTTTTGATCGATAAGATTTATAATCTTTGTTATTTTGCGATTTTTCTAGCCCTTGCTGAAACCGTCTATACAACCTATCTTAAAGATAAGGGGCTTATAGTAAGAGCTAAAAAATTAGATAAAATTTCTTTTGTAGGATTATTAGTTCTTTTCTTAACAATGTGCGTGTATCTTACAAGTTATGCATAGAGCATGGCTTTTAGAAAAGTTAGATAAAATGCTCGTCATTCCCTTGGAAAAGAGAATCGAGAACACGCCTATTAAACAAGTTCAAGAATTTGTACGTCGTCAACCCCAGTGTTTTGAAAGAACATGCTTAGAAGGGCATGTCACAGGCTCAGCTTTTCTTTTAAGCTATGATCTTTCAAAAGTACTGCTCACTGAGCATAAAAAACTAGATAAATGGTTACAACTGGGTGGACATAGTGATGGTAATCCTAATACAGCTCAAGTTGCTTATAGAGAGGCAATCGAAGAATCAGGTATTAAAGATCTTGTTTTTCTAAGTGATGATATTATGGATGTCGATGTTCATCTTATTCCTAAAACAGAAAAAGAACCACAGCATTTTCATTATGATATTCGTTTTTTTTTAAAAGCGCCTCACAACGCAACGTTTAAAGTCAGTGCTGAGTCTCACGAACTCAAATGGTTTAGGCCAGAAGAAGTTCAAAATTTAAAAACAGACAGAAGCCTTTTGCGGCTTGTAGAAATATGGAAGAAGATTGCAGCTTACGAATTCGAGGTTGACATTCGTGAGCAGTCATCTTAAGGAGGGAATATGAAATATTTAAAAATTTTTTTGGTGTTATTAACAATGGGGTTCGTAAATAATTGCGGAATTCGTTCGATTCCTATGGCAAAGAACAATGTTGAAGCCGCACTGTCTGAAATTACAAACCAATATAAAAGGCGTGCAGATCTTGTTCCTAATCTTGTCAATACAGTTAAAGGCTATGCAACGCACGAAAAAGAAACCTTAAATGCTGTTGTAGAAGCGAGAAGCAAAGCTTCACAAACAAATATTGATATGGGAAGTCTTAATGCAGAATCTCTTAAAAAGTTTCAAGCTGCTCAAGGAGAACTTTCTTCTATGCTTTCTCGGTTATTAGTTGTGGTTGAAAGATATCCTGATCTTAAAGCCAACCAAAATTTCAGAGACTTGCAAGCTCAACTTGAAGGCACTGAAAACCGTATTACGATTGCAAGACGTCGTTACATTCAATCTGTACAAGGTTATAATAATAAAATAACTGTTCCTCCTGAGTCTTTTATAAATGTTATTTTTTATAAATATGAGAAGCTTCCTCAATGGACGACAGAAGATGCAGAAGAACTTAAAAAAGCACCAAAAGTTGAGTTTTAAATGGAATATTTTCAAGGTGTCATTCCCCGGTTTAACCGGGGAATCTTTTTATTTGTTGTTGCATTAATCTTACCTTTCTTTGTGTTTGCAGAGCGTAGCCTGCCTTTTTTAACTGGGCCTGTTGTAGATGAAATAGGTGTACTCAATGGGCAACAGAAAAGCGATATCGACATTGCTTTAAGAAATTTTTATTCTAAAACACAAAATCAAATTCAACTTGTTATTATTAACTCTTTAGAGGGTGAGGTTTTGGAGGATTTTTCTATTCGACTAGCTGAAAAGTGGAAGATTGGAAGTCGCTCCCAGGGAAGTGGAGTTATTTTACTAGTTGCTTTTAAAGAGAAAAAAATTCGAATTGAAGTAGGAGACGGCCTTGAAGGAATACTCACTGATTATAGAGCAAGTCATATTATTCAGGATGATATGGTTCCTCTTTTTAAACAAGGCAATTATGCTGGGGGTGTAGCTCAAGGACTTTCCTCCATTGCAGAAGTTTTGGGTGGGAAGCTTTCCACAACAAGAAAGTTTTATACAAGGCGCAGTGGTGGTTGGATTGGAAACCTTTTTTATCTTTTCTTTTGGATTTTTCTTATTATACCGTTTCTTTTTGGTAGAAAAAGACGCAGTGGTTATTTAGCGGCTTTTCTTTTGGGTAATATTTTAGGTGGGGGTGGACGAGGCGGTGGTTATGGAGGCGGAGGTTGGTCTGGCGGTGGAGGTGGTTTTTCGGGTGGCGGAGCGGGAGGTGGCTGGTAGCTACCATTGTCATCCCGGGCGAAGACCCGGGATCTAGAAGTTTGGAGAATGAATAAATGAAAGTTGAAAAGTTTTTAACAAAAGAAGATAAAGATCTCATCTCAAAAGTAGTTTCAGAAGTTGAAAAGACAACAACAGGGGAGATTGTTCCCATGGTTGTAGGGGCGAGTGATACTTATCCGGCTGCCTCATGGCGCATAGCTATTGTTTTTGCTTTACTTCTTACTTCTTTTTTCTACTTACTCTTTCCTTTTTTGGATATTTTAGTTTATTTACTTTTTGAAATTCCTGCTATTTTTCTAGGGCATTTTTTGGTACAGGTTCCAGGGCTTAAACGATGGTTTTTAACTCGAAATGAGGTTGATCAAGAAGTTTTACAACGGGCTATGCAGGGCTTTTTGGACAATAATCTTCACGCTACGGAACAAAGAAATGGGGTTCTTATTTTCGTTTCTTTGTTAGAGCATCGAGTCCACATTTTAGCAGATAAAGGTGTTAATGATGTTGTTCCACCTGGTACGTGGGATGAGATTGTTATGAATCTTATTAATCATATTCGCAAGAATGAAGTTCAAGAAGGATTTTGTAAAGCCATCGAAGCTTGTGGAGAGATTTTAAAGAAACACTTCCCAAAAACAAAAGAAAATCAAAATGAACTCAGCAATAAACTGGTGGTGGAATAATCGAACGAAGTAGGATATAAACACTGATTTATTTCTTTGAAATTTTAGATCTATACTCAGGCATAGCTTTCAAGAAAAATTGTTGTAACTTTTTTTTAACTCTTTCTTCAATCTGGCGTACGCGTTCTCTCGAAATGCTATATTTATTGCCAATTTTTTGAAGTGTCAGAGGCTTTTCAGCAACAATTCTATTTTTAAAAATAAAGTAATCTTTTTCTTGTTTTTTAATTGTTTTTTCAAACTCTGCTAGTTTTTCTTGAATTTTTCTCAATTCTTGTTCTTGAGCAAGTGTTTCATCTGGTGTTTCTTCATATGCCGACACTTGATCTAAGTGAGTTGTGGTAGAGTCTTCTGTAAGAGGAGCATCTAGAGAAACATCTTTGTGCGAAAGTCTTTGTTGCATAATTTTTACATCTTTTTCTGGAAGTTGTAAGCGTTCAGCAATGAGCTTGGGAGATGGCGGCAGACCTAATTTTTGTAAAGCTTCTTCTTCTTTTTTAAGTTTATAGAAAAGCTTTCTTTGGGCTTCAGTTGTGGCAACCTTTACAATACTCCAGTTTCTTTGGATGTAATCGTGGATGTAAGAGCGAATCCACCACACAGCATAAGTAATAAAACGAACATCTTTATAAGGGTTAAAGGTTTGAAGGGCTTTCATAAGGCCGATATTCCCCTCTTGGATAAGGTCCATCATTTTAAGTCCGTAATGAGTGTATTTATTGGCTATTGTGATAACAAAACGTAAGTTATGGAGTATCAACTTTTGAGCTACTTGAGAATTCTTGCCCTCAAAGTATTTAATAGCGAGTTCTTTTTCCTCTTCTGCTGAAAGAACTGGATGTTTTTGAATTTCTGTTAGGTAAAGCTGGTAGGTTGAGGCTAAAGACGTATTTCTATGATTTTTTTCCGTCATTTTAGGTATTTATAATTATACCAAAAAGGACTATTTGTCCACCCCTTGACAAAGATTAGAGAGAAGAGCTTCCTTCAGAGTGGCCTATTTTTTTTTCATCGACGCGTTTTTTAAGTTCTTTCCCAGGCTTGAAGAAGGGAAGCTTTTTAGGGGGTACATGAATAGATTGTCCTGTACGTGGATTTCTTCCTGTGTAAGCTTCATAGTGACGACTGACAAACGATCCAAAGCCTCTAATTTCAACACGGTCGTCTTTTTGAAGGGCTTCAGTCATGGTATCAAATACAATATTGACAACCATTTCTGCTTGTTTCTTAGTAATATTGTTTCTTTCTGATATTTTTTCTATGAGATCTGACTTGTTCACAGAACCCTCCTTGTGTATTTGGCTCCTCTCTCTTCATTATAGGGAAGACATGATTTTTGTAAAGGTATAATTTTACAGGATTTTTTGGATATATATGGGCTTTTGATTGACGGTTAGTGGTGGGTCATTTATAAAAATAGTGATCTTCCAGGTTTCTTTCAGGCTCGGGTGGCGGAACTGGTAGACGCAAGGGACTTAAAATCCCTCGGACCTTTGCCGGTCCGTGCCGGTTCGACCCCGGCCCCGAGCATCACCGTATGTTTTCACATTCTTGAATAAAACTTGAATGACGTTCTAAAGATTCGGTGAGTTGGCTAACCTTCTTAATAGCTTCTAATTCTCTCACTATTCTGACAAGCTCCCGAACTTTCTTAACACAAGACTGATAGTCGTCAGCCAAGTCCAGACTATCATCCAAGATAAGACTTAGAAGATTAAGATTGTCGCCCCCTTTTTCTATAAGTGCTTTCTTTGTCTCTCTCTGTTTCTCCAAAATATACTTCTCTAAAGCTGAGGTCATTTGCTCCTCCGTTATCTTATTTGCTAAAAGTTCTTCATATTTTTTGCGATACTCATTTACAGCTTTTGTCAAAGTAATATCTTGAGAATTTGGCTGAAAATAATAAAGAGCTCGCAGCCTACGCGGAAAAGAAAGACTTTGCATTCCTCTTGCTTCCTTGCCAGACATCCTACCCGTTATCCAATGCCCCCCAAACTTTTCCCAAAACCACATCTCTCTTAAGTGTGAATCTGTATACAGAGGGTCCTTTGCCCCTATGGGTCTTTTATAATAATACAATTCCAGAGCAACAGGAAGTTCCCATCCTTGTTTATCTATTGTTGCCTCTTTTTCATTTGTCCAAAAAATTGGCTTAGACTCATCCGCATGCAAAACGCTTATAGAACTAAGTATCAAAATGAAATATATGATTGTTTTCATATTCGTATTATCGGCTTTTTTTAAAAATACTTGATGGCGGTATCGGCCCCGAGCACCACTCCTTTCAAGATGAATTAGAAAGTTTTAAAAAGTCCTCATAGGTTTGATTGAGCCTGACTGAACCATCTGGATCAATGGATAACCGTTCGACATCATATTCATATTTTATATCGAAAAGAATTTCTTGATCAGTCCAATCTATATGCGTCTCTTGCTCACGAGAGAGGGGACTATTTTTGTCCTGATAGCTCAATAAAACAATGGCATGACGAAAACCCGGGAGATTTTTAATGACGAGTTTTCCAGGTCGTAGGCGTGTCTCATTTTTAAATCGAAAGAAAAAATGATCTGCGTTAACTTTGTACTTAACGCTCCTATATTTTTCTTCATCATCTTCCGATAGCAATTCGTGAAACCACATTTTTTGATCCCACGGGTCATAAAAAACTTTTAACCAAAAATCCAAATCAAGGCCTCCTGTATTTTCATAAAAACCTCGAGAAGTATATTTCCCATCTTTGTCAAATGTTCCAATGGCAAAATGATATTCTTTATTGTAGATTTTTAAATAACCTTCTTCTTCTCTGATTTCATATTGTTCAAAGACAGCTCGATGTGATTTTTTATACCCCTGCACAAATCGTTTAGAAAACTGTAATTGATGGCTCCATCTCATCGGCTGATCTCCTAAATAATCTTTTAAATTTTCTATTATGGAATACGGCTTATCTCCTCTTTTTCGATGGTAGACTGCATGCAAGCGAGAAGTGGTATACCTTGAATGATTCGTCCATTGATCATAAATCTCTTTAGAGTTGAGCCAATAATAATCTAAAAGCCTTGCATGATCTTTATCAAAAAAAGATTTAATCTCATCTGCTGTGGATGCCAGAGAAGCATGTGGCAAATATAAGAAAGGAACAATGATAAATAATAGTAATTTTTTCATACAACGATACCTCCACTAAAAAAAATAGTGAAAGAAGTCATTTCAGTCAAGGGATTCTAGTAATTTACGCTGACTCCCCGTTTTAATAATATTTTTTCTGTAAATAATGTTTTAAGGCGTTTTCCCAATGTCTTAAAGGTTCACCGAGAATTTCTCGTAGTCGATTTGTGGCAAGAGAGCTATTGTGAGGTCTTTGAACGTCACTTTTAAAAGAAGAATAAGAAATGGGTTTTATTTTTGAGCTCAAGCCATATAAATTGAGAGCCATTGAAGCAAAATCAAACCAAGTACAACTTGCTGGGTTGGTTACATGAATAACACCTTTGATATTTTTTTCTGCTAATCTTATAATAGCTTCTGCGGCATCAAGGGTGTAAGTAGGGGTCATCCATTGATCATTCACAATGGATAATGGATCTTCTTGTTGTGCCTTATATAAAATCTTATCAATAAAATTGCCACCTTTTTCTTTTGAACCCGCCTCTCCAAAAAGGCTTGAAACTCGCACAACGAGGGAGTTGGTGTCTTGCATTAAAACAAGACCTTCTCCTGCCAATTTGGATATTCCATAAACATTAATGGGGTGAGTGGCTTCCTTCTCTGTATAAGAAGCACGTACATCTTTCTCACCTGCAAAAACATAATCAGTACTAATAAAAATAGATTTAGCATTTATTTTTTTTGCCACTCTCGCTACATGAGAGGCTCCTATAGAGTTTATCGAAAAAGCTTTTTTTAAATCGTTTTCACATTCATTAACATTATGAAAGGCTGCAGTATTAATAATAATATCAGGTTTGCTTGCACTCAGTACGTTATCAACATTGTTTAAATTGGATACTTCAATGTTTGTATGATTCAGTCTTATTGTTTTGTGCCCTCGTTCTTCACAAACTAGAGATAAATCAGATCCTAACTGACCAGAAGCTCCAATAATAGCAATGGATCGTCTGGTAGCCATCATGAATTTTGTTTAGCAAAAATATTTTCTTTTTTTAAAAGAGATTGGTACCATTGAACTGTACGTGTTGTGGAATCTGTTTTTACTTTTTGCATCTTCAGTGCTTGAAAAATTTCCTGAGCTCCATTTTCCGGAGTAAAGCTTGTTTGAAAATTTAACTTAGCTTTAATTTTATCAAAACGAACTCGATAAGAGCGATGGTCTGGTTCCCCATACCACTCTTCTTGAAATGGCATGTTAAGTGCTTGGGCTATGCGGTGGGCCAGAGGCAAAATCTGCAGGTTTTGTTCATTAGAGCCTACGTTAAAAATTTCTTGATTTGCTATTGAATTTTCAGTTTCTAAAACCGTGACAAAGGCATGGCTCGTGTCTCTGATATGAACCATAGGCCGCCATTGTGTACCATCTTTCAAAATCTTAACAACACCTGATTGAAATAAAGCAAGTGTCATTCCATTAATAGCCAAATCAAAACGCATTCTTCGACTTAAACCATAGATAGTAGCTTGTCTTAATGATGTTACAGAATAATTTTGATCACCTAAAGAAAGGGTTGATTCTTCTGCTAAACTATTAGCTTGTGCGTAAGTTGTTAAAGGATTAATAGGGCTTTGCTCATCAACTTCCGAATCTTGAAAGCCGTAAATACTGCATGAAGAAGCAAGGATATATTTTTGAACCCCATTTTTTTTTGCTAACTTACAGATTCTTTCTCGACCTTTAAAATTAATATCAAGAGTAATGTGTGGATCTAATTCTCCTGCTGGGTCATTGCTCAGAGCAGCCAAATCACAAACGGCATCAATATTTTTAAATATATTTTCAGAACACCATCGGATATCATCCTTTATAAGATGTAAGTGCTTATGATTTTCTAAATCAGATAAAGTGTTATTAAAAAAAAATCTATCAAGTACAGTTACTTCATATCCACGATTAAGTAATACTTCAGTAAGAGTAGAGCCGATATAACCGCCACCCCCAGTAACAAGAACGTGTTTTATGTTGTTATTCACAAAGATTGTCCCATATAAAATTGTTATCGGCTTCTTCTAATAAGGGCGCGTTGGCATCTTTTGGAGAGAGATATGGATTTTTAATATTCCAAGGAATTGAGAGTTTTGGATCATTCCATAGAATTGCACGATCATGTTCTGGACTGTATTCGTTTGTTGTTTTATAGACAACCTCTGATATTTCGGTCAAAGTGCAGAATCCATGTGCAAAACCTACGGGTACCCAAAGAATATGTTTATCTTTTGCTGAAAGATAAACCATTTCCCATTGTCCATAAGTTGGAGATTTTTTCCGAATATCGACAACAACATCTTTAATTTCTCCGACAATACATCTAACGAGTTTTCCCTGAGCGCGTGGGTTATTTTGATAATGAAGACCACGAATGACATTTTTAGCTAGTGATCTGGAATGATTATCCTGAGGAAAATGTGTTGGAATGCCAAAATCTGAAAAATCTTCAGCCGAGAATGTTTCCATAAACCAACCTCTTTCATCTTCAAAAACACGAGGTTTTATAGTTATAATGTCTGGTATTTTTTTGCTTCGCTCACATTCAAACGGCATATTTTACAACAATCTCCTAGAAGCAGGTTTACAAGAACAACTTCTTTTTGACAAGATGTAGATGGAATGGTGAGTTGGTTGTATGATCGCCGAACTTAAAAAGATATTATCGAGTACGGAAAGATATATAAGACGCTGCTTTGTTCCTTCGCAACAAGGACACTGGTTTTATAATTGGATTGCAAGATGTCAAACTATTTATAGCAAAGGCTATGGACCGCCTGGAAATATTTACTTTGAGTTTGGCGTATTTGAAGGAAAAAGTTTACTTGAATATATTTCAGCTGCAAAAAGATATTGTAAAAAGAAGAAAAGATCCCTTGATGAGTTTCATATCTATGTTTTTGATTCTTTTTCTGGCTTGCCAGCAAAGGAAGTAGGTGATCATCATGTAGATTGGAAAAAAGGGATGTTTGCCTGTGGGATAGAGGATATTAGATCAAAAGTAAAAAAAACTGGTTTTCCTCTTTCAAATCTTAATCTGATTCCTGGTTATTATGCAGAAAGTTTGACTCATTCTTTGCGTGAAAGTCTTTTCAAAAAGAACCACATTCCATCTATAGTTATGATAGATTGCGATTATTATTCTTCAACTAAGACGATTTTAGACTGGTTACAACCGATGTTAAAATCGGGCACCATATTTTACTTTGACGATTATTGGTCCTTTCATGGACACCCAGATTATGGCGAATTAAGAGCTATTAATGAATTTAATAAAATGAATCAAGGAAGAATTCTGCAAAGAGGTTGCGTATATGGGCTTGGAGAGCACACTTTTATTTATTCAAGAGAGAGTTGGGAGTATCAATAATTTTTTCTTCTTGAAAAAAAATGGATCAATTTTTTGAACGCAGTTTGAATTTTCTGTTCAAAACAGGAGCTCTTTTTTTTATAATAAAGCGACATGTAAATATTAGAAACAAGCCTTAGTAGCTGTTCCACTTTTCTTTTCAAAAAGGGCACTTTAATCACCATGTTATTTCTTTCTAATTCAATCACATAATCGCTTTTTAAATATTCTTCTGAGAGAAAGGTAAAGATTTTTTGATCTCCCATTACATATTGCATCTTCCCACAGTTTGCGATGAGGCTAGCGTTGCCATATTTCATGGTTAAGTGATATGGGTCCCAAAATACTTCAAATTTATCTATTTTGGATAAAACCGTGTGTGATAGTGCGATAAAGGATCCACGTATTGTTTCATGTTCAAAATTGCGACTCGGAGGTAACCAGTCAGAATGTGCATAGGCTGAACGTTGAATTTGAGGCCAGTTTTTTCTTAGGTCGTTTCTGCCGTTTCCAACGGCATGATAGCCTTCTTTAAATTTTAATTCTAAAACTGAGAGAAAAGAGTCATCTAAGATTTCAATATCATCGTGGATAAAGAGAACATAATCATAATTTTTCCAAATACCTTTTTCATAAAATTGTTGAAAAGCACCCCAATCATAGCCAATGTTTTTTTCAATAAATATACGATTTTTTTTGAAAATTCCCTGAGTCCATTGAGGGGTGTTATCTTCTTTATGTGAAATTAAATAGAGATCCGTTTTTAAGTGTGCAAGGTTATTATAAAACTCTTTGTTAAAATGCCAACCCACTATACAGATAGCCGATTTCATTCTTTATTTTTTATCTGAATCCCAGTGAAGTGTTTTGGGATAAATAAGAGCCAACCCATGATAAGTGGAAAAGATTCTTAAGCGATGGGTTTTTGTTTCGGTATTATTGAGACTGGGTGAACTGGGGTTAGCAATGCCAAAAAGATCTGCCAGAACATATCTTTCCCAAGCGCCTGTTTTGGAAGTTATTCCTTTTACGGCGGTTTTTGAAATTTTCATTTTCGGATTGAAAAGCCCTACAGTGCAGTCATGGATACATAAGACCCAATTATTTGTATTTAAAACTCCAGATATAATATTTTCTAAAAGAAAATAGGGATGAGCATCCAAATAAATCATTCCTCCTTCATATTTATTAAGGAGTTTTTTATGAATATCTTGGGTGACATCTTCTAAATAAAACTCAACTTCATTTTTTTCAAATTCTCTAACTCGATCATCCACTTCAAAAACAATGGGTTTGGTTGTAAGATTTAATTCTTTTCGTATATCTATAATACGACGTGTTGAGTTTCCATATTGACAGCCAATTTCAACGGTTGTTTCAGGGCGCAATAGTTTTTGTACTAGATAAAGGATAAATGTTTCTTCACGATTGAGTGTTTTGTGTTCACCAAACCTTTCAGTATAATGATTTTTTTTATGAATATTTAAATATTCTTTCCAAAATAAATGTATTTTATTTCTATCGATAGAAAAAGTTTGAGAAACCTCGTTCAGGAAGGCTTCTTCGTTTGCCTCCTTACAATCAGGGACATATACACCAAAGAACTTTTTAATGGGACGGCTGCTTATAAGTTTCATCAGTTTTTGTTCTAATGTAATTTGTGGTTGTTGTAAATAAATATTAGGTTATGTTAGCGTTAACATAGTTTTTTAAGATGTTAAGATTATTGAATAAATATAGTTCTCTATTTAAATGGGTGGGGCATAATTTATACCTAGCTTTTTCTCGTATTCTTTATTTTTTGACTTCATTCATATTTCAGAAGAAAAATATTAAGTATCCAAAAAATATTAAAAAAATACTTATTATTCGTAGAAATCATATGGGAGATGCCCTTAATGTTTTACCTTTGATTGAAGGGATTAAATCTGTGGCACCTCACATTGAAATACATGTGTTAGCAAATCCTTATAACGCTCAAGTATTTTATTATGGAACTGGAATAGAGGGTGTTCATGTTATTGATGAAAAAAATAAATGTGGAAAACTAGGCGTATTTTTTCATCCAACTCTTAAAAAAATAAGGAGGTTAAATTTTGATGTTATTGTTGCACTCGGTGGCTACACGTCTTTCTTACCGTTGTTAGCGTGGGCTTGTGGAAAGGGTTTTAAAGTAGGAGTGAGATCAGAAAAAGGTCACATTCTTGATTTTCTTTATGATAGGGGCGTACGCAACCAGGAAGAGGCTAAATTATGTCATCAAGTTGAATCAAGCTCAGCGATAGTAAGAATAGCTAACATAGCTCTGCCTAGTAAACTTCCAGAGTTAAAAATAAAAAGGCCTCCCATCTTAGAAGAAAAGCTCATCGCTCTTTGTCCGGATGTTTCAAGAACCTACAGTCAATATCCTTTTAATATGTATTTAGAGCTGATCAAAGCAATACAAAGAGAGTTTTCCGATTATAACATCCTTCTTATTTTGCATGATAAAAAGAGTGTTTATAAAGATCTTTCTCAGGCAAAAAAATGTTCTGTCGTGTGGCCCAGTGATGTCCATGATTTGATGAAAACATTGTGTCGGTGTTCTTTTGTGATTACAGCTGAAGGCGGAACATCACATTTAGCCCCAGCTTTAAACATACCTACGATTGCTATTTCTGGTGTTCGTGTAGCTTATACGTGGAGCCCTTGGTCAAGACATGGAGTTTTACTTGAAAAAACGTATGATATTTCTCAAGTAAGCACAGAAGAAATCATGCAACAAATGCAAACCTATACCAAAGCTAGTAAATGGTTAAAAACAAAACATGCTTACCAGGCTTTTTCAAACTACCTTTAGGTGAGGGCTTGAGGCGACCACGTCTTTTTAACGAAATAATTTCTTAAAATAGAATTTTAGAGCTTTTAAGACAATGGGTGTGAGTTTTCTTCGCATCCATTCATCTGCTGTTCTTTTGCTTATTTCAGTCATTGTAGGGTAGGGATGAATCGTTTTCGAAATAGCTTTAAGCCCCGCATTATTTTTCATAGCAAATGTAAATTCCTGTAATAGGTCACCTGCATGTGGGCCCACAATAGAGGCTCCTAAAATTTTATCACTTCGTTTTTCTGTTATAATTTTTACAAGGCCATGGTTTTCGCTATCACATACGGCTCTATCATGTTCATTTAACTCATATTTAATAATCTGGTGAGAGATCTTTTTTTCTTTTACTTCTTTTTCAGAAAGGCCAACACGTGCTAATTCTGGATCTGTATAAGTGCACCAAGGGATAACTCTATAATCTACTTTAGATTTTCCTGGAAAAAGTGCGTTTCTTAAAATAATGCGAGCTTGATAATCTGCAAAATGAGTAAATTGATAAGGGCCAGCCACATCTCCACAAGCATAAATATGGGGGATATTAGTTTCACAGTGTTGATTTATTCCTATTCCTTGTGGAGTGAACTGAATACCGACTTTTTCAAGGCCTAAACCATGAAGAGTGGGGGTACGACCTAAGGCTAAAAAAAGTTTTTCTGCTTGATATTGAAGTGTTTCATTTTGTTTTTTGAAAGTAACATGGTGGAGATGAGGTTCGTGTGAGATATGTGTCACTTCTCCATTGAAGTTAAGCGTCATGTCATCTTTCACAAAAGCTTCTTGAACAAAGGCTGCCATGTCACGATCTTCACGGTGTAGAAGACCTGCTCCTCGATCAAGAAGGGTCACTTGTGATCCAAATCGTGCCATACACTGAGAAAGTTCAGAGGAAATAGGGCCACCTCCAATAAAAATCATACTTTTTGGAAGTTTTTCTAGTCCCCATATATTTTCTGATGTCAGTACTTGAGAAGGATCTAATCCTTCAATTGTAGGAATGAATGGGGAAGAGCCTGTTGCAATGACAAAGCGTTTTGCTTGCAAGATTTCACTGCCATTTGTTATGCGGTTGCCGTCCATAAACTCATAGTTCCCAAATTTGACACTCACTCCTAAACTCTCAAATTTTTCTCTAGAATCATGGGGTTCAATGGTGGCTTGCACTTGTCGCACACGGTCCATAATGTCTTTAAAATCAAATTCTAAACTTGTTTTTTTAATTCCATATTTTTCTGCATTTTGGATTTCATGAATCATTCGAGCTGATTTGATAAGTGCTTTTGAAGGAACACAACCTGTATTAAGACAATCACCCCCTAATTTTTTCTTTTCAATAAGGGCAACGTGGGCACCAAGGCTTGCTGCTCCTGCGGCACAAACAAGTCCACCACTTCCTCCACCGATAACAACGAGATCATATTTTTCTAACATTTAAAAATCCTTTTTGTGTCTGAGTTGTTCTAATTTGTGCTTCTGTTTCTTAAATACGAGGGGTAAAAAAGAAAGTAAAATAATAAGTAAAAAAGGCACCCAAACTCGTGGATCTTTCCAAACCTGTGGAAGCATTCCCAAAAAATTAGCTACAACGCAAGTTGAAGTTTTTATTTTTGTAAGGCCCAAAGCATAGTTTAAAGCATTGAAGGGGAAGAGGGGGATAAGTCGTAGCCATAGAACAATGTGGAAAGCATTTCGTTCAATCCCTTCATCTAAAGTTACAAGTCTTCCTCTTAAAAACTTTTCCGCTGTTTCACGCCCTAAATAACGAGTGATGAGAAAAGCACAAAGGGCTCCGGTATTTGAGGCAATGATGACAGTAACGGTACCCCCCAGTACACCAAAAATAAGCCCTGCTATCAGGGTAAGAACAGAGCCAGGTAAACACAAAACGGTTGCAAGAACGTAGAGAGCAATAAAAATAAACGGGGCAAAAACACCACGAGCCCTTATCCATATTTTTAAATTTTCTATATTCTCTTGAGATAAGGAAGAGGGGAGTGGTGTTAAAAAATAAAGAACAAGGATAAGTGCAATAAAAGTAAAGAAAATTATCATTTTTTTATTTTTCATTTAATTTTATATTAAGACGTTTTTTAAGAAATAGCAGCAACAAAATTATGTAAAAAGCTTTGATCTTTTTTTGAAAGATCAAGAAATTGGATGCCAGCACCCTCTAGATGTCCACGTCTTACATAAGATTCCATTGCTTCAACAGTGGAAATGGAAGTTGATTCTTCAGTAGCTTGTGCCTGAGTTGTATAAATAATTTTTGCTTGGGTTTGTATCGTAATAAGACCTGGGGCAAGTTCAATAGCAATCTTGATAAGTTCTCCAGGAAGAAATTTTTGTTGTGTTTCAATAAAAGCCCCACCCTCGGAGATATCGTGGATGGTAACAGGAATTTTTTTATTGGACTGAAGCAGTTCAACTTGAGCATAAACCTCAATGTCAGTTCTTACATGCTTGCGACGTTCACCAACGTCTAATTTTTGTTTCTTTTTAGGAAATGTCACTCGAACACCATACCCTTATCTTAAAACTAGCATTTTCACATCAAGTTCAAAAGAGCTTTTTTCACTTCCCATTGTTAAAAAGAATTCCATTAAGAATCTTTTTATAGATAACAAAAGTTAAAATCAAGCTTTTTTTAAATAAAATTAAGGGGTTACAAGAAATAGACAGGTGTTAACAATTTTGGGCATTTTTAATTTATTAATCCAGACTTTTATTAAAAAATATTAATAATATCAATAAGTTAAGAAATAGAAATGTGGCATAAATCTTGCTCACTATAATAAGTAGAGAGTTGAAGTAGTTAAAGTTGAGGTGAAAAGTGAAAAAAGATCAAGTTCAAGGATTGTTATTTCTGATTCCTAAAGACAAAACATTTGTGCGGCCTAACGGGGTCGAGCAAGCTGAAAAAGCACGTATCAAAATACAAAAACTTCAAGATTTAAAAATTAAACTTGAAAAAATTGCAGAAGTGCAAGAAAGACTGAAAGCAGTTTTGAAAAAATTAGCTGAGAAAGTTGAAACTTTAGATTCATAAAAACCGAAAAATATACTTCGTGATTATACCCTTCGTTGCACTTGAGGGAAAGCGTTCAGGGTGACAAGAAAGATTTTCTGATATAATTTAAGACATGTTCTTAAGAAGGCTTGCTGTATTTTTTCTCATCTTATTTTCTTTTTCTCTTGAAGCACAAGATAAAACAGAAGTGCTTTTTAAAAGGCATTATGCTCATCTTGAATATCGACTCACATTTGTTCCTCAAGAAACAAATTTACGTAAATCGCATCTTCATGTTTTAAAACTTGAAAGCGAGTGGGGTTTTTTTCCAAAAGTAAAAATTTTGTTTGATCTTCCTTTTATTTATAGGAATTTTACTGATAATGCAGGGGGCAGTACTTTAGCTCTTGCAAACCCCTATGCAGGTATTTTATGGGAATTTCTTTCAGGAATCGAAAGAGATTTTCCAACATTCATGTATTTTGAGAGTGGGGTGAAATTTCCAGTACAGGGCGAGACATCTGTTAGTTTTAAGCGTACAGACCTTCATTTAGGGCTTAAAATCCTTAAAGAAGTGTATTATTTTACGTTAGGATCCCATGCAGGATATATTTTAAAATGGGATCATGGAACTCAAAAAAATCATGGAAATGAGTTTTATTCATTTCTTCAAGGCATTTATCATATCAATCCAAGCTTGAAATTATCTTTAGATTTTCTTTTTAGATGGGCTGGGGCTTACAAAGATAATTCTAATAGTGTTGCTTCTCAATCTATTTTTATTTTGACTCCTCAGCTTTTATACCAGTTGAATCCTTTGTGGAGAGTATGGGGATCTCTTTCTTTTCCATTAAGAGATGCTCAGTTTAATAATATAGCTTTAGCCTTTGGAGATTTTGAATCCAAAGGGCTTTTAGATTTTACCTATAGCATTGGTGTGAGCTACAAATTTTAATTACCCCACCGCAAATTTAAGTTCTTAAAATGGCATCATGAACAACCTTGGTTTTTGGAAAGGTTATAAGAGATAGGGACAGTGCTTTAGCACTTACGGGATAGCGAAGAATTTGTGTGAAACAACTACAGCGAGCCATGAAGCGAAAGATAGCAACCATTTTTAAGAACTTAAGTTATGAATAAAATTTTTAATTAACTCTTTGGACAGAATGACTGATGAGTGTTTTACCTACGTAAATTTCAATTCCATTTGCATTGATCTCATCAGGTTTTACTGAAATAACCGGATTTAAATTGTTGCTCACACCAGGATATCGTGAATCAATAAAAAGTTGCTGTGTTGGAACATAAATTTGATGCACTTTGATGCCTCTTTTAGTTCTAAAAACAAGTGTTACTGGAATGTAAGCTGAGTTAGGCGCTGTAATACTCGCAACAGCACCTCCTGTGACAGCTCCTGTTTGTCTTAAATCAACAAATTGAATAGCAACTTGTGTTGAAGAGGACCCTGCACTATGAAAAGACATTTTAGCAATAGAGTTGCTATTTGAGTTTACAATGACTTCAGCACCATCTGTTATTTTAGTAGAGTCTGCTCCGCATGCTGTAAGAAGAAGTATGCCTAAAGAAAGAAATAAAATATGGTTTACGGCCTTTTTCATTGTGAACACCTCTTACTCCTTTATTGAGCAAGCCCTATGCCACTTTAAATTTATTCCATAACATAGTGAAATAACTTATTATTTTAAAATAGAGCTTTTTTACTAAACAAGAGATTGTGTGTGTATATTATTGTCAAAAGGCTCTTGAGAGAGGCTAAGTTCCTGAAAAGAGGAGTTAATTTAAAATATCCTTTGAAGGCGACGCATGACTAGAAATTTTACACTTCCCGTACTTCTTGATAAGCTAAAAAGATATGAAACAACAACAATATTTCCGACGGCTATCTTTATTCCGGCCCGCGTCAGATTCCCCTGCGAGGAATCTGCGCTTAACCTCAGCCTCGCTCTTTTGCTTCGCAAAAGCCATGACCGCTCGGCTTCCGAATGACCTGCATAAAGACACCGTCGAAAATATCAAAAAATTTTTTATCTATGCAGTGTGGGGAGTGTTGTTTTTTATATTTGGTTGTGCAACGACGCATGAGCTTTCTTTCCACCCACAAGAAGGAGAAAAGTCTTATATGAAGGCAGCTTTTCATATGAAGACAGAAACATACGAAAATAATAAACTTTTGGAAACAGAAGCGCATCATTTAAGTTTTGGAATACTTTCTAAAATCAAAAAAAGTGAAATCAATGGAAAAATTGTGCTTCAAAAGAAAGTAATAGAAAAAAAGGGAGATTATTCTTTAAGACAACTTGGCTTTCCAGAGCTGGGTGAACAAATAGAATTTACACTGGATGCTAGAGGCCAAGTCCTGCATGTTAAAAATGAAGAGCCTGGAACTATTTTTTATCTTCCTTTTTTTATTTTTCCAAAAACAAAAGTAGCTATCGGAGAAAAATGGCAAGAAGAATTTCAATGGAATATGCTTCATCATCCTTTTACTGTTGTCACTCAAGTGAATTCTCAATTTGCAAATATTGAAAAATACAAAGAGATAGACTGTTATAAAATTACTTTTGCAACGACCTCTAAAACACTTCCACAAAGTGATACTGTAAAATTTGATAACTCTTCAAGTGGTTATTATTTATGGGATTCACAAAAAAACCATATACTCTATGCCGAAACCCATTTTTTAGATACCTTGACTTTGAATACTGGAAAAAATATTGTAACACGGTCAGAGTTTGTGCTTGAAGAAAAACCCCCACAGCATGATAAAGAACAAAAAAATTCCACACACTAAAACAAAAACATTTCCATATTGTGTATAAAAAGTTTTTAAATGAGGGGGTCGAATACCCCCATAAAGAATGGATTGCTCTCCAAGTTCGGATTTAAATGCGATTTCTCCTGTAGGATAAATAATAGAAGAAACACCCGTATTTGTAGCACGAACAAGGGGCAGTTTATGTTCAATACTTCTAAAAACAGACAGAGCTAAATGTTGATAAGGGCACGCACTTTCTCCAAACCAAGAATCATTGGCCAAGTTTAAAAGAAAGGTAGCACCTTCTAAAACAGTTTTTCTTACAAAGGAGGGGATAAGGTCTTCATAGCAGATGAGGGCTCCTAATTTTTCACCTTTGAAAGTAAATACTTTAGGAAGGGTGCCAGCTGTAAAGTTGCTCACTTCTTTGATAAGGTTTTTAAGGCTAGGAAAAAGTGAAGAAAAAGGCATGTATTCACCAAACATAAGAAGATAATTTTTATCATAACGTCCTAAAATTTTATAATTTTCTGAAATAAGATAGGCCGTATTGTAGTAAATGGCAGCTTCGTTGCTATCATCAGCATAGCCCCCAAAATAAAGGGGTGTTTTAAGATGGGCGCTGAGTTGAAACATTCGCAACTGAAGATTTTTGTTAAGATTAAAACTTCCAGGAACAGATGTTTCAGGGAACACAATAAGATCTGGCTGTGATTTTACGGCTTGTTCTGCCATGTGAGCGTTTCTTTGGTGTACTTGTTCTTGAATGGAAAGGTCACTCATGGATTCAATGGATTTTTCAAAATTAGCAACGTTTGTTTGAAGGAGCGCCAAGCGAAGCTCTTTTTTGTTTTGGTGTGCTTTAACGACTGTTTCAATTCTTGATTTTCCATAAAGAAAAAGAGAAAAACTGAGAAGAATCGCTATTGTCATTGCTTTCCACGGAAAAAGACTTTTGTGGGTGTAAGATTTTAAGGCCTCATAAAAAACAACGTTAATAAAAACAATAAAAAAACTTAATCCATAAGTGCCTGTAATATCTACAAATTGAATAAAAATGAGATGTTTATAAAAACCACCACCTATATGCCATGGAAAAAGTGTGGGGAAAGAATACTCTAAAATAGTATAAACAAGGGGTGCTAATATTAAGAAGGAAAGCTTGACGTACTTTTGAAGGAGTTTTGTGAGACTTCCAAAAAAACCAAAAAAAGAGCCTGAAAGTAAAGAAAAAAGCACAAAAACAAAAAAGGCTGTAAGAGTATGAAAGCCACCAAATTCTTTTAAAGTAAATTGCATCCATGAGAACCCCAAAAGATAGACAACGAAACCTGTAAGAGTTCCAAAGTAAAAGCATTTTTTAATATCTAAATGATCTATAACAAAAAGAAGGGGTACAAAAGCAAAAAAGAGAAGGTATGCAAGTTCAACCTTAGGAAATCCTAATACGATGAGAAAGCCTGAAAGAGTAGAAAAAAAGAGTGCCGGTAAAAAGTTCATTTTAGTGAAAGTATCGATTTTATAAGGTTAAAAATGTGGGTTGAATGAATTGAAGGTATTTTTTCATATTGTAAAGAACGGTCGTATCGGTAAAAAATAGCAGCCATAGATGGATCATTGGAATCATAACCATGTTGCCCATAAAAAGGAGCAGGTACAAAAAGATCTCCGTCATATGAAGCATCTGTTAAGTGATATCCTGGTTTTGAAATGAGCACTACATCACCCGTATTTTCACGGTGATCTAAGTGAAATTTTTCAAAATCTTTCTGAGTTGAAAGAATGTGTTCAAAAACTAAACCATGTTTTGGATGTTTTAGTTCTTTAAAAATCTTTACTATTTTTTGCTTATAACTTTCAAATTGGTTTTGATCGACCGTACCATTTTTTTGACGTCCTTCAAGATTAATATACACATGAGAGGTTCCTCCACTTGAAACAGCTCGAGCTCCATTTTCTTCAATATCTAAACGATGTAGTACACGATTGGGGTAGGCAAGGGTATGAAGGGGTGCCATACCATGATCGCTTACAATCATAAGAGATATTTTATGTGTCGCCTTATCAACATAGTGTACAAGATTTCGTGTGACTTCTTGAATGAAGTCATACCCCTTTTTTAAATAATCTGCGTATTGTTTTTCTTTTTCAGCTGAGTAACCCATTTGTTTTGAATCTTTAAGATAAAACTGGTGCCCAAGTTCATCTGTAGCTGGAAAGTACAGAAGGAGAATATCCCACTCCATTTCTTGAATAACAATTTCAGTTACTTTTTTGAAATATTCATTAAAACGCAAGGTTTGCGTTAAATAATCTTCTTCTGTAAGGGCAACATGAAGCCGAAAATTATCAGGTCCCCCTGCAGGCGGCTCAAGGCGTGATTCTAAAAGGTTTTCAAAACTTTCTGGATAAGCTTTATGAGTTGAAAGAGCCCCCCAATAAATTTTTAAATATGTGGGTTGAGATTGAAGTGTAACAATTTTAGAATAAGAAAGTCTTTGCTGTTTCTGAGATGTGTATAATATTTTAAACCATTCCCCAGTGCGGGCCAAAGCTAAAACGCCGTTATTAAGATTGTGATCTTCATCTACTACCACAAGATCATAGTTTTTGTCGTCATCATCGGTTGTGTCTAATAGAGTAATAAAAAGTTTTTTCTTTTGCGGCGTATCATCTAAAAAAGCGCTTGTCATGTAAGGAGAGCTGAAAGTTTTCATAGAAGGTGGAAGTTTGATTTTTTGAAGCTTTGTAAAATGCTCTTCTTTAAATTCAACTATAGAAGGATCATTGAGTGATTGTGGAAAGGGGATACCAAAGGTTCCTTTTCTTTTTTCGATTTCTTCTTCAGTTTTTCCACTTGCATCAGCGCCTGGGTAAGAAATAATTCCTACTTTTTTACCTTGTTTCTTAGCAATTTCCCAAAGAGTGGGGGCTTCAATAGGTGCTGAAAAGCCCACTTTTGTTTCATGTATGTCGTCTGTAACATGGTGAAAAGAATTTGAAACAATGCCTGTTTTATTGGGATACTCTCCTGTAATCATGCTAATGTGAGAAACGGCTGTTAAGGATGGGGTCACAATAATGTTTTTTTCTGCTAGTAACCCTTTTTTAAAGATTTTTCCAAAGCCTTCAGTTGTTTCTTCATAGTATTTTTGAATCAATTTATGTTCAGCGCCATCAAAAGAAACAAGAATGAGTTTATCTTGTTTTTCTGGAGTTTTGCCAAAAGAAGTGAGTATTAAGATTATTAAGATAGAAAGGATAGATAAAATAAGAGTGCGACACCTAAACATTTCGTTCAAAAACTAACATAGCGGTTTCAGATTGTCATCCCTCTTGTCATCTTGAGCAGCCCTCTTGTCATCTTGAGCATAGCGAAAGATATAATTCGTGATTATACCCTTCGTTACACTCAGGGTGACAGAAGGGCTGTTCAGGGTGACAGGGAAAGCACTCAGGGTTTTTGAACGTGAGCGAAAAATAACTTGCCAGAATAGCTTAAGTTTTGCACAAATAAAGAACTGTGTTTTGGCTATATAATATTTTTGGAACTATCCTCTTTATTTTATTTTTGCCGTATTTTATTTATCTTTATATGGCAATGGCTCGTCATCGTGTAGGTACACTAGAGCGTTTTGGCTTTCATAAAAAAGAAAAATACAATCACTTACCACAAAATAAAAAGCGCATTTGGATTCATGCAGCCTCTGTGGGGGAGGTCATGAGTACACTCCCTATGATTAAAAAATTATCTGAAGAATTTCATATTATTTTATCAGTGACAACGGCAAGCGGCTATTGCTTAGCACAAGAAAAAAGTAGAGCTCACACACTCTTTTTTTATCCGTTTGATATTTATTGGATTGTTAGAAAAATCTTTCGTCTTTACAAGCCTGATCTTATTATTCTTATGGAGTCAGAAATGTGGCCTAATTTTCTTTTTGAAGCTCATACACAAAAAATTCCAGTTGTACTTCTTAATGGAAGAATGTCACATCGCTCTCAGAAAAGATATTTAAAAGTAAGGTTTTTCTATAAAAAACTTTTTAAATATTTAGAGTGGATGGGGGTTCAAAATGAAGAACTTAAAGAGTTTTTTAAGAACATGGGTTATCCAGAAGAAAAAATTCATGTCACAGGTAACGTCAAATTTGATATGCAAGTACCCGAACGCCTGAAAACACAACCCACTTTAAATCGTTTTGTGCTTACAGCCGCAAGCACGCACCCGGGCGAAGAAGAGGTTATTATTTCCCTATTTCAAAAGCTTAAAACAAAGTACCCAGATCTTTTTCTTATTCTTGCTCCTCGCCATCTTGAAAGGTTAAAACAAGTAAGAAAATTGCTTTCTCAAAAAAATTTATCATATCTCCTGCGCAGTGAAGAAGATACTAAAGATATTTTTAATCTTGTTGCCGATGCTGCTCATTCTGTTCTTCTTGTTGATGTTTTTGGAGAACTCTTGGATGTGTATGCTTGTTCTACATTGGTTTTTGTAGGTAAAAGTTTATTTCCTCCTGGAGGAGGACAAAATGTAATAGAACCGGCTGTACTTCGAAAACCTGTTTTTGTAGGCGCTTGTACAAATAATTTTAAAGAAATTGTAGAATATCTTCTTTCAGAAAAAGCACTTGTCCAAGTACGTGATCCAGAAGAGTTTGAAGTACGAATAGAAGAATACCTTTCAGATTATTCTAAAAGAGAGGCGTTATCAGAGCGAGCTCAGAAAGCAATTTATAAAAAACAGGGAAATGTGAAGAAAAACTTAGATATTATTTTCAAGTGCTTTGAGAGCACTCACCTTACCACCTGAGAGAACTTTGTTGGTTAAGGTACTGAGCTTTTTTACTGATTTTTGAATTTTATTTTTAATAAGAGGAGCTGCTTTTTTTTCCACCCAAGAAAGATTTTGTGAAAGTACAAGAGCTGCAACACCAGAAACAAAAGCCGTTGCCTGAGAAGTGCCTGTCATAAGTCCATACCCACCTTTATTTAAAGGAAGTGTTGAGTAAATACTTTCACCAGGGGCTGCAACATCAACTTTTTTTCCATAATTAGAACTGGATGCTAGATGCCCTTCTTGGTCAATAGAGGCAACAGATAAAATATTAGAAAGTTCATAGGAAGCAGGAAAATACTGTCTTTCACCAATATCAGAAGCCTCATTACCAGCGGCTGCTACAATAAGAATTCCTTTTTCTTCTGCTTCTTTGAGAATAACAAATTCTTCTTTAACGTATTGTGGACCACCACCACTATAGTTAATAATATGGGCTCCTTGCCTCACAGCATATTCTAAAGCCTTGATAGAGTTTTTTAAATTATCGCTTCCACTTGCTTTGGCATCATAATATTTGAGAATCATAAGAGAGACTTGAGGACTGACACCAGAGATACCTTGAGCATTATTAGCTTGGGCACCAATAATACCTGCAACGTGGGTTCCATGCCCGTGTTCATCAGTTATGTGATGACTGGAAGTCGAAAAATCCCAACCATGAACATCATCTACAAAACCATTTCCATCGTTATCAATTCCGTCATTTTCTTTGTTTTTAATTTTACCTGTTTGTGGGTCGATATAACTCCCATTTTCACCCGGGTTTTTCCAAAGGTTTGCGGTGATATCTGGATGGGTTGTGTCCACTCCTGTATCAACGATGGCAACAATAACTTTTTTATTTCCTCGCTCAATTTTCCAAGCATCTAAAGCATCAAGTGCATCTTTTTGGTTAAATACCCAGCTTTTTTGAAGTCCTGGATCATTGGGTCGCACATGAACTTTAATAGCTTCAACCTGGTTAAACCAAACTCGATATCCTTTGAGCCCGAATGTGAGACTGGATGCGATAATGAGAAGATCTAAAACAAAAATAAACTGCTTTTTCATTTCAATAATCTATTGAGCAAGGCTTATGCCATAAGATAAAGTTGTGTTATTTCAATAGGTTAATGATATTTCTTAGAACTCAGATAAGGTTTCAGGGACGTTTTACGGCTCTTTGAAGAAGTTAAATGCCTGGAATGGGGCATTTTTGGCAGTTATTTTGGTAAGATAAGGGTTTTTTGATAATTTGTGTAGAGTTTGTAGACGGGTGGCAAAACTTTATTTTCATAGATTTGAAGGTAATTATGATAATTGCGAAGGACAAGCTTAATATAACCCCGAGTTTCAGCATAGGGAATCATTTCAATGAGCTCTCTCGCATCGACTTTTTTAATCATTTTTCGCCATTTATCGACGGTAGGCTCCCCTGCATTATAAGCAGCAAGGGTTAGAATAAGATTATTATCATATTTTTTAAGCAGGTTTTTAATCAGCACAGTAGCATAATACAGATTGGTGTCAGCATCAAAAAGATCAAGATCTTTTTGTGTTTCATCTAATTCGGCAGCCAAAGCACGACGCGTTTGAGGAAGAATTTGTAAAAGCCCCATGGCATCAGCAGGGGAGCGAGCTTGTTCATTAAAAGCACTTTCTTGTCTCATCATGGAAAGTAACAGGTAAGGAGAAAGCTCCGATTTTTCTGCATGTTTTGTCACTGTTTCCCAGAAGGGTCGAGGATAAAGACATTTAAGAACAAAAGAAGGAAGCTCTGAAATATTAAGTGTGTTTAATATAATAATAGTTTTTAAATAGTTTTTACTTAAGGCATAAAGAGAAGCTTTAAAAATTTTTAATTCCCAAGTGAGTTTTTGTTCATCTTCTTGAAGAAAGGCTTCATCTAAGGCTTGCTTTGCTTCTTCATAAAGATGAGCTTTAAGTAATGCAACTGTTTTATGAAGCCACGATTCGTGAATATTGTAATATTTTAAAACATCTTCTTTAAAATCAAATTTAAGAGAAGAGGGTGGGGCTTTCTTTCTGGGCAGGCGTTTTTCATAAGAGATCAGATAAGCATAATAAGAAAAGGGGTCTTCTTTCAAAACTTGAGCTGTGATTTCTTCTGATTTTTTTTGCGAAGAAGAGACCTTTTGAAGGGCTTCAGCACCCCAATAAAGTGACTGTAAAAAGTAGGGGGAGGATTTATTTTTACGGGTTAAAGACAAAAATTCTTCTGCGGCTTCTTTATATTGTTGATTGAGATAATAGTACCATCCTAAAAGATAAAGCCTTTCTTCACGTTGCTCTTTTTTTAAATAACTATCAGTGAGTTTTAAAATTTTAATAGCTTCTTTAAACTTTCTTTGTTGTGCCATCATTTTTGCTTTGACGATGCGTGCTTCATTTCTTTCATTGTGAGTTCCTTTTCGAACGACTTCTTCTAAAGCTTTTAAAGCCTGTGGTGCTTGATCTTGATTCCAATAGACATAAGCAAGCTTAAGTAAGTTTTGTTTTGTTTCAGTTTCACTGTGCTTTGCTTCATGTTTATGTAATAGAGCTGCCATCTTTTTTCGCCCCTCTTTATCACCCTTAAGTTTATAAATATTTTCTAGTTTTCCTAAAGAGGGAACTACGTATTCGTCTTTAGGTTTTGAGAGATCAAGATATTTTAAATAAAGCTCAGAGGCTTCATCGTATCTTCTTACTTTAAAAAGATTTTCAGCCTTATGAAAAAAATCAGGTGTTGTAAAAATAGGTATTTTTGTTTTTTTCGATAAGAGAGTCAGTTTTCTTAAAATAAATTCAGGGCTTTCTTCTGGAAATTCAATATTGATTCTTTTAAAAAGATCTTGCGAGGTTTGGGGTTCTTGAGGTTCTAAAAGCATGGCAAGTCTTAAAAGTGGGTAGAAAACTCTTTTTTTCCGTTCTTCATACTGAAGTATGGTTCTTTCATTAAACGTTTTAAAATATTTTTGATAATAAGAAAGAGCTGTTTCAGTATCCTTCTTATAAAAGTAGATATCTGCTTTTAAACGATAAAGGTCTTCAAGATTGAGCCATGTTTTTTCAGGAATCAAGTTAAGAAAGTGCAATGAAGGTGTGAGCTTGTTTTGTGCAAAGTAAACTTTCCCAAAATAAAAATAAACGTATTCTTGAAGGTCGAAATTTTTAAGTTTTATATTTTTTAAGGTAGCAAGGGCTTTATCATATTCATTTTTTTTAAAATAACGAGCTGCTAGGCCTAAGCTTAAATAATTTTTGTGAGTTATTGTCATTGTGGACCTTGACCCGGAATCTAACTCTGTTCTCGTCATTCCGAGCGAAGACCCGGAATCTAATTCCTTTTGGAGTTTAAAAAACAAATGAGCCTCACTCATCCGCATGAGATCTTGTTCTGTGACTTTAAATTGTATGGATGCAAAAGCAATGAAGGGAAAAAAAATAAAACTAATGACCCAATACCTTGTTAACATGTTCTCGGTACAAGTGTATCAGTGTTTTTGTGAGAGGTCTAACACCTCCTTGGTTTATTTTTTTCCCATTACAACTGGAAACAGGCATCACTTCTTTGGTGGTACTTGTGATAAAGCATTCATCGGCTCTCAATACATCTTGTGCTGTAATATTGGCTTCTTTGGCATTAATGTTGTTTTTACGGCAAAGTTCAAACACAAGCTTACGCGTAATACCGCTTAAGATTCCTGTTTCAAGCTTTGGGGTGAGAAGAACATTGTTTTTAACAATAAAAATATTACTTGTGGTTCCCTCTGTGACATAACCTTTTTGATTAAGCATCACCCCGTCAAAGGCTCCTTTATTTTTAGCTTCAATAAAAGCAAGTATGTTATTCAAGAAATTACAAGATTTAATAGCTGGATTCAGTGCATTAGGGGCGTTGCGCCTGACACTTACAATGTGAAGATTAATTCCTTTTTTATAATATTTTTGAGGATAACCTTTAAACTCCCAAGCTAAAATAATATTATTAGGTTTTTTACAAAGATCTGGATCAAGGCCAATGTCTCCTTCACCACGCGTAAGCATGATGCGCACAATGGCTTCCTTTTTAAGCTTTTGAAATTTTTTAAGCGTTTTTAAAATTTCTTTTTCATATTTTTCTGAAGACCACGTAGGTTTAATATGGATAGCTTTTGCAGAGCGTTCTAATCTTTTTAAGTGCTCTTTGAGATAGAAAGGCCTTCCATCATAAGTGACGAGCGTTTCATAAACAGAATCACCATAGAGAAAGCCATGATCAAAAATAGAGATGCGTGCATTCTTAACAGAAGTTAACTTTCCGTTTATATTAATGTGATAGAGCATAAGGGCTATGAACTATCAGGTCCCAATTTTTTTGTCATCCCTGTAACCCTGTAAGAACCTAAGCTGTAAAGATATGAATCAAGCTTTGTGAACACTGCATTGACATTCATATGCATGCGAAGTAATCATTTTTTTTAATCAAGAACCGGGGTGCCAAATCGGCTGAGAAATACCCGTAATACCTGATCTGGTTAATACCAGCGGAGGGAGATCTTATGAAAGTTCACTTACACGTCGTTGATATTGCCATTATTCTTATTTATTTTGTGTGCTCGATTGTGCTTTCTTTTATTGTTCTTAAAAAGAACAAGCATTATATCGATTACATTCTTTGTGGACGAAGGCTGACACTTCCTCTTTTTGTAGGCACGCTTGTCTCAACCTGGTATGGCGGCATTTTAGGGGTGAGCGAAATTTCCTACAATCAAGGTGCCTTTTATAATTGGATTACACAAGGGGCAACGTGGTATGTGAGCTATTTTATTTTTGCCTTTTTCTTGGCCGGCCGCATTCGAGAAACGAAGGAACTCACCATTCCCGAACAACTTGAAAGTTTTTATGGTAGTACTGCTGGGAAAATAGGGGTGTTTCTTAATTATTCTTCTGTCATTCCTTCAGCCTACATTCTTTCTTTAGGAGTTTTAATGTCTATTATTTTTAACATCAGTCCTTTATGGGGAATGATTTTAGCCTTAGCTGTTGCATCTGTTTATTCAACTGTGGGTGGACTGTGGGGTGTTGTTTATACAGACTTTTTACAATTTATTTTGATGTGTGTGGGTGTGGCACTCATGATGATTTTTTCAGTCACTCAATTAGGGGGCTGGGATTATCTTGTCAAAAATCTCCCAGAAACTCATTTTACGCTTTTAGGTACCTGGCCCAAAGAGTATTCTCCGAGCATTCAAAACATTATTATTTGGGGTTTTATTGCCATGATTACACTGGTTGATCCTAATTTTTATCAGCGTTGTTGGGCTGCTAAATCCCCAAAGGTGGCTCGAAATGGGGTTTTACTTTCTATTTTTTTCTGGTGTCTTTTTGATATCTGCACAAGCTTTATCGGAATGTATGCACGGGCAAAAATTCCAGACTTGCCCGATGGAAAAATGGCGTTTCCACTTTTGGCTGATCAACTTTTACCACTGGGTTTAAAGGGGCTTTTTTTTACAGGTATGCTTGCAACAGTCATGTCTACCATTGATTCTTTTGCTTTTGTCGCTGCCACAAGTCTTTCAAATGATGTTTACAAAAGATATTGGTATCCAGAGGCAAGTGACAAACACATGCTTTTTGCAACAAAAATAGGGGTGCTTATTACTTTTGTTTTAGCCTTTGCAATCGCTCACACAACAGGTTCTATAAAACTTCTTTGGAAGATATTCGGAAGTATTGGAAGTGCTTCGCTTTTAGTGCCCCTTTTAACAGGGATTTTTAGAAAAACAAAAGCACCCAATAGTGCAGGCGTTGCAAGTATGGTTTTTGGTTTTACAACAGTTGTTGTGTGGATGGGAATAGGAAAGTTTGAGCTTCTTCCTTATACAATTTTTTATGAAATTGAAGCACTTTATCCAGGGCTATTATTGTCGGGGCTTTCTTATTTATTTTTCTGTTGGTGGGATTCCACTGTGTCATCCCAGCAAGAGCGGGGATCCAGGAGTTAAAATGGACTTTTCTTATCTTCTTGTTGCAGTTGCTGTGCTTTTGATTCTTGCTGTTTTTGTTTTAAGTTATTATTTTTTCAAAGATCTTTAAAATAGCTACTACGCTAGGCTTCAAGTTCTTGAAATGGCTAGTTTACATAAAGTTACCTAGCATATTTCTCAGGCACAGCGATCATTTTTCCCTGCGAGAAAAATGTCGCACGCCTCTCGGCCTCGCTCTTTTTTACTTCGTAAAAAATCCATGCCCGCTTAGGCCTCCGAGACGGCCTTCAAAACATACTAGGTAACTTTATCATTTCAAGAACCTAAATCGCGAGCCATGAAGCGGAAGATACTGACCATTTCAAGAACTTATTAAAAAAAGTAAAGGTTAACTATTTTTTGGATATCAGAATGCTCAGGTTGTCTTTCAACACCATTAGGAAGAATCGCGTTCATAAGCCCGCCTTGAGTGTGTGCAAGGCCTAACACATGTCCTAATTCATGGGTAATAAGAGTTGTGAGATGGACTGTGTTGGTATTTATATCTAAAGAATACTGCAATACATTGTTAAACAAGATATTAAAGTCGACAATTTTATTTTTTTCGTAGCGATATACAGTTCTTGCTTGTTGTAAATCTTCGCCCCCAGTATTTTTCCATTCATCTTGAGCGAGTAACTTTACATTATTAGAGTTACTTAACCCTGTTCTCAATTGAAATACAGAGCGTCCTAAAGCACTATGCCAGGTATTGATAGCTTTTTCGAAGGCTTGAAAGAAAATAGGGGGGAGATTTTGATCTAAGTTTAAAGTAATAGGAAAGGATCCGCCCCATGAAAGTGTGTGGCATTCTCCTGTAACGAGATAACCTGAAGCAAGTGCTTCCGAATTCTGACATAAACCATGTGACTGAGAATAGTAATCTAAAGGGGAGCCACAACTCATGAAAATCAAGGCTGAAAAGACAAGGCTTAATTTAAGAAAATACCGCGTTAACTGTAACATTCGGCTCAACCTATCTCCAACTTCAACATGAACAAGATCTTTAATAAGTACTCTTTACTTATTGATAACACTTCAATTTTCATGCCAATTTGAGATCACCACGATCGGGCCAGACTGTCATCGCGAGGGTTCTTAAAGAACCCGTGGCGATCTCAACACGCAAGTGTTGTCCTAGAATTGCTAAAGCAATTCTAGGAGATTGCTTCGCTATGCTCGCAATGACACGTGTCCATGAGAGAGTAGGGACTGGGTAAACACCCTCCCTACTCAGAACCCAGGTCGTAGAAAAAAATATCCCCAATTCAGAACCAAGGTTGTTCATGAGGGCCATTTCAAGAACTTGAAGCTTAGTAAAGATGTTTAGTTTTCTCATGAAGAAGGAGAGAGAGCCTCAAAGAAGTAAAATATTCTTTTTAAAATCAAGAAGTTAGTATATGAATTGTTTTTTGACAGGTTTTTGTATAAAGAATTCGCATATGCGGGTGTAATTCAGTGGTAGAATGCAAGCTTCCCAAGCTTGATACGGGAGTTCAATTCTCCTCACCCGCTTTCTCATTTTTTCTCATTATTTTATAGATTTCTATTTCTTTTTTTAAATTGAATGGGATAATAAATTTCCAAGGGATATGACTCCACGCTATTCACAGATTGGAAAAAGTATTAAATCAAGTCTATTTTTTTCTTTGAAAAAAACTTTTCAAGAAGGTTACTCATCACAGCATTTTCGTTCTGATGTTATGGCAGGTATTATTGTAGGAATGGTTGCGATGCCTTTGGGAATGGCACTGGCCATTGCAAGTGGAGTAGCGCCTCAATATGGTCTTTATACTATTATAACAGCTGGTTTTATTGTTGCAGTTTTGGGTGGCTCTCGTTTTCAAGTTACAGGTCCTACAGCAGCCTTTGTTGTAGTTCTTGTTCCCATCGTTCAAAAATTTGGCCTTGCAGGCCTACTGTTGTCTGGAATGATGGCAGGAGTTTTCCTTGTTGTTATGGGTGCAACTCGAATGGGAAAGCTTATTCAATTTATTCCTTATCCCGTAACAACAGGATTTACTGCCGGCATTGCACTTACTATTGCTGTTTTACAGTTAAAGGGTTTTTTTGGAATCACTTTAGAAAATGAACCCCATCGCTTTCATCAAAATTTGATAGCGCTCATTCAAGCACGACACACATGGGTGCCCACGGAATTCATTATTGGAATGGTAACACTTTTCATTCTTCTTTTCTGGCCCAAGCTTAATAAAAAAATACCAGCCCCTTTAGTAGCACTCACACTGATGACAGTCTTTACTGTGCTCATAAAAAAATATTATCCTCATATTCAGTTTGAAACTATTCAAAGTAAATTTAATGGAATACCTCACGAACTTCCTCAATTTAAATTACCATGGGAGTATGCGGGGCTTTCCAAAGTAAGTTTTACGCTTAATTTAAAAACAATTGAGGCTCTTATACCCTCAGCTTTTGCAATAGCCATGTTGGGTGCCATTGAATCTTTACTTTCAGCAGTTATTGCTGATGGTATGACACAAACGAAACATGATTCTGATGCAGAGTTGATAGCGCTGGGTGTTGGAAATATTGTATGTCCCTTTTTTGGTGGAATTGCTGCAACAGGAGCTATCGCACGAACAGCCACTAATATTCGTTTTGGTGCTAAGTCACCCATTTCTTCTATAATTCATGCCATTTTTGTGTTGATTACAGTTCTTATTTTTGCCCCTTATATTTCTTACTTACCGATGGCAACGCTTGCTGCTTTACTCTTACTTGTAGCCTATAATATTTCTGAAATAAAACATGCACTTCATATTATTCGTATCGCTCCTAAGCATGATGTTCTCATTTTAATGATGTGTTTTAGTTTGACCGCATTTTTTGGAATTGTGACTGGGGTTACTGTAGGCATTGTTTTAGCAGCACTTCTTTTTATGAAAAGAATGGCGGATATTACAAGTGCACATGCTCTTATGGGAGAGCACCACAGACATATTGTTCATGATTTTCCAAAAGAGGTTTTTATTTATGAAATAGCAGGGCCTCTCTTTTTTGGTGCTGCTGAGAAAGCGATGGGTTCTATTCAAGCAATTGGAGAACAAGTTCGTATTATTGTTTTTATTATGAATCAAGTTCCTATTATGGATATGACAGGTCTTGTGGCTTTTGAATCGACTCTTAAAAAAGCCATGGCTTCTGGAAAAATGACTTTTCTTGTAGGGGTTCAAGAACAACCCTTAGAGCTTCTTCACAAATCGTCCATTTTAAAAGAAACAGAAAAAATCCATGTATTAGAATCTTTGCACATAGCACGTGAAAAGGCAGCAAAGTTACTTGCAGCCTAGAATTTTTTTTACATGTACCATTTATTGAATCCAAATAAGTGAGCGATAGATCCAATATGGGTCATTATCATCGTCTTTGAGAAGAGCCCACCTACCTTGAGTACGCACAACCTCAAATGTAGTATATTTGTCTGCTTTTGGAAAAAAAGAAACAAGCTTATATCTATTTCCAGGCCCTGTTCTTAAGTTAGCTTCTTCTACTTTAATAACAGCACATTGATGGTCATCAACATCTTCACGATTCACCCAGTGATGATCACCGTCCACGTCTTTAACATAAATCCACACACCTTCTTCATCTAGTTTTCGAAACGGCATGTGTTTATAAACAGTCCAGGTAATAGGGTAGGTAATGGCTGGGCCTGCTCGCAAATGAGTTTTTTCCGATTGAGTACACAAAGATTGAGAGAATGTGGGAAATAAAAGAAAAAGAGAAATACTAAAACTAAATAAACTCCACTTTGAGAATTTCATATTCTTGCATTCCTTTCGGTGCTCGAAGTGTTACTTGTTCACCTTCCGATTTTCCAATGAGAACTTTAGCTAAAGGTGAAGAAACAGGAATCTTACCATCTTTGATAGAAAGTTCATATTTTCCTACGATTTGAAAAACCCTTTCTTCATTACTATCAAGATTCATGATTGTTACAGTAGCTCCAAAAGTAACTTTTGTAGATTGGATTGTGCGAGTATCTATAACTTGAGCAGAGGCCAAGAGATTTTCAAGTTCTCTTAAGCGGGCTTCTAAAAGGCCTTGTTTTTCTTTGGCAGCATGGTACTCGGCATTTTCTTTAAGATCTCCATGCGCACGAGCTTCTGCAATAGCTTGAATGACTTGAGGGCGGTCTTGAGCCTTAATGCGCTGAATTTCAGCACGTAATCTTTTTAAACCCTCGGGTGTAATAGGTTCTCTTGACATAGATTTTTCTTATACCTTTGATAGGGCTTAAATTCAAGGTTTGGAAGGAACAAGTTATTTGATAGGTGTTTGCCACACTTCATTTTTAGAAAATGAAGCCGATAAGTTGAGTGCACAATATTCAGAAGCAAGGTTGTAGAAATAAAAATACTGGATCCCTGGTCTTCGCCCGGGATGACAGTGGGATTTACAGGGATGACAGAAGGGGAGGAAAATTATGTTTTTAAATAAGTTAATGAAAATTTTAGGTTTATTTCTGATTGCACTCACTTTTGCTTGTTCAGTGAACCCTGTCACAGGAGAAAAAGAGATCATGCTCATGAGCGAAAGCGAAGAAATCCAAGTAGGCCAGCAAAACTACGGCCCTTATCTTCAAAGCTTAAACGGCGTTTATCAAAATGATCATGTCAAAGAATATTTGAACTCGATTGGGTTACAATTAGTTCGCGTTAGCCACAGACCTCATCTTCCTTATGAATTTAATGTAGCTAATGCTTCTATGCTTAATGCGTGGGCACTTCCAGGTGGGAAAATTGCTTTTACTCGCGGGCTTATGAGTGAGTTTAAAAGTGAAGCACAGCTTGCTGCCATTATGGGGCATGAGATTACGCACGTTACCGCAAAGCACACTGCCAGTCGTTGGACAAAACAAGTTTTAGCCAACATTGCTATGCAAATTGGCTCAGCCTATCTTTATTCAAAAAATGAAGCTTATAGAAAAAATTATTACCTTTATAATACAGCAGCTATGTTCGGTCTCAACTTAGCTTTTATGGCTTACGGTCGTGCGCAAGAATCTCAAGCGGATGTTATAGGGATGAGTTATGCCGTGAAAGCAGGGTTCGATCCTATCGGTGCTGTTGAAGTTCATCAAATGTTTCAAAAAGCCTTTAATGAACAACCCAATGGTTTGAAAGAGCTTTTTTCAACCCACCCACAATCACATAAACGTATTGAAACAACGAAAGAAGAAATTAATAGAAAATATGCAAGTTTGAGAAAAAATAAAAAACTAACGTACAACACACCTCGGTTTGATGAAATACGAAATATTTTTCAAAAAGAAAAACCTGCATATAAGAAATATGATCAAGCTCAAGCTGAAGCAGCTCGAGGAAATTATCAAGGTGCACTTCCTCTTTATATTGAAGCAGTTTCCATGAAGCCTACTGAAGCCTTGTTCCATGCCGATTTAGGTTATGCTTATATGATGACAGGGCAAAACACCAAAGCTGAAAATCAATTTCGAAAAGCTCATAATCTCTACCCAGGTTTTGCTAAATCAAATCTCTTTTTAGGGCAGCTTAAATATTTTCAAAGAGATTATAATGCAAGTATCGGATATTTGCGCGAAGCAGATCGACTTTTACCAGGATCTCCGCAAGTGCATCTGATGCTTGGGGAAGGTTATGAGAACACCGGCCAAACAAGAACAGCGGTCGAGTACTACAACTCAGCTTTTAAAAAATCTCAAGGCACAGATTTGGGAAATCGTGCTTACGGTCATTTAAGACGTTTAGGCGTTGCTCGGTAGCCTCTTAGTTGCAACGACCACTGTAATAATAAAAAGTGTTACATCTTCCGTGATAGCATGTAGAGTACCAAAGGCTTCTAGGTTGATTCCAATAACAATTCCACTGTGGATTAACAATGTAGTCGTAGTGATTGTATCGATTGTGGAAGTGGCAGTGGTGAAGAACGCCTCTATACCAAAACCAAGAATTAGGTTGATGCCAACCATCATGACGCATGAACGAAGGATTTTCGCTCATGATTTCTGTTTCGGTTGTGAGAGGAACAAGAGCTTCATAAGACCAAGCACAATTCACAAACAAAACAAAAATAAATAAAAGTATTTTTTTCATAAAATCTCCCATGGGGGTGACTTTCAAAGGCCTATTATATAGTGCATTTTGAGCATTATTTCAATCCCAGACCCCTGGCCTTCAAGAGTTGATCATCTGTCGTTGGTGAATAAGCTTCTTTTCCTTTAGATGTGAATATTTTTGTACTTGCAAGAAAGCGGCAGTCTCTTGTCGATTTTGTTCCGGGTGCATCATCTGGAAACTGTCCCGTTACTTCTAAATCAAGAAAACCAAATGCAACATAAGCAATAGTTTTGTGGCTGTCTTTCCATTGAGCCCTGTTCCATACCACTAACACATCTGAAATATCAAATTCGAAGTCAGAAGCATCGACGTCAGAAGCCCAGTCTTCAAGCTCATCTAAATATTTTTGATTTTTTGATTTCATCCACTTTGAAGCAGTTTTAGCTAACTTTGAAGTTAACTCCTGTGTGGCTTCTGTCACTTTTGTAGTGGCTCTCTTTCTAAGAGCCTCTAATTTTCTGTTTTGCTCACGTGAAAGACTTTCTTCTGGATGGGTTGCTAAAAAAGCATCTAATGCCTCGACGACATCTGAAACTAAAGGTGTTTCTTCTGTGCGTGCAAGCCCACTTAAATCAATGTTTTCACTGTAAGCAAGGTTTGTGGTCACAATGAAAGAAACCACTAACAAAAAAACTTTAATATGTTTCATATAAAATCCTCCTTGTAACTTTTGTCATTCCTGCCCTAGGGGATCACCACGGGTTTCTTTGAAACCCTCGTGATGACAAATATTGACATCGTTTCTAATCAAGATTTTTTAGAAAGTAAAGATTAACTAAATGTTATTTTACAACAGAAACACCTGGGGAAGACTTGATTTTAAAAGCCTGTGCACCTTGTTTTTTAAGTTCTAAAAGAACACTTTCTTCTTTGTGTGGAGCGTAAATAATAAAAGTACCCCCTCCGCCTGACCCATTCACTTTTCCGGAAAGTGCACCTGCTTTAAAAGAAGTTTGAAGTAAATGATTAATGGTTGGGGTTGAAAGATTCATCAAATCATTAATAGTCTGGTGTTGGATATTCAAAAGCTCTGCAACCCTTTCAAAATGGATGTGGACTGATTTTAAAACTTGGTAAGCTTCCCTACAAACATTTCGATTGATCAGCGTTGCTTTGATTCTGTTTAATTCTTCTGGCAACAAAATTGAAGAATATTTTTCACAATCTTTCAATATTAGGTTTTGAAAAGTAAATTGTGAACTTTTCTTTTGAAGTTTTTTAAGTGCACTTAAACACAAGGCTTTGTGGCTTCGAATAGTTTCAACTGTTTCTTTTTTTTGGAGTGAATCCCCTAAAAGAAGGCCAGTGAGTTCTACATTTAATATTTCGTATTGTGGGTTGTGAGTATCTTCAAAATCAATGAAAATAGTTCCTCCAAAACTAGAGGTGTAGTGATCCATCATGCCACCTGCCTCTTCAAACTCAGCTACTTCCATTTGAAAAGCTGTTTTTGCAATCCATTCACGGTTATTTTTTTGAGGATGATTTGTAAGTTCAGCTAGAGTTTTTGACCAGGCTACACACATGGCCGAAGAACTTGAGCAACCCGCTTGAAAGGGGATGGTACTTGTTAAAGTAAATTCAAAACCGCTTTGAAGTTTAAAGCCAGTTCTTTCAAAAATATTAAGCCCAGCACGTAGATAATCTCTATTATTTTGATAGCTCAGGGGAAATTGTAATAGTATCTCTTCTGTCTTACCAATATCAGGCATTTTAAGAATGAGTTTTTTTTGAGAAATTGCTTTTGATTCAATTATAAAAACTCTATCAATAGCTTGGGCAATAATAGAAAGGCCTAAGTAATCTTGATGTTCTCCAAAAAGGCAAATGCGTCCAGGTGCCTGCACTTTCACATTGAGTCGTCCTCGTCGTCATCATCTTCCTTTTTTTTGTACAGCGTAATTTCTGAAATAGCATAATTTTCAGGCGCTAAAATACTTCTTACTTTCAAAATGAGAGGAAACTCCAAATATTTTTCAATTTTTTTAGGGGCTTTATAAAGAACATTTCCATTTCCCAAAATTTCTGTTGTTCCTAACGTTTCATTGCCCACGAGAACATCATTGATCAAAAATTCTAAAGTTATGGCTCCCGGAATCACAGTCACTTCAAATTCTTTTTCTTCTTTAATTTTAATACTGGCTGTTTGTGGGCTTAAAGAAAGAGCAACTTTCAATTGAATACTCACTTCCGAATAAACTTTTGAATAAAGTTTACTTTGAGCTTTTATTGTTACAGACATTCCAGAAGAGGGGATGTTGTTTGGGGCTGTATAAAGACCTGTTTGGGAAATAGTTCCCACATCGGAACTTCCACCCTCAACACCATTCACAGACCATAAAAGAGAGTTTTCAGCAAAGCCCTGCGTAGAAGCCTCAAGTTGTTTTGTTTCACCTTGGCCAATGTACAGAGTTTGATTTTCTGGTGTCAACGATATTTTAAGTAATGAGGTTGAATTACTTTGTAAATGAGTCAAAAGAGAACTGACTGTTGTATCATCTTCCTTTAAACCAGATTGGTTTCGAGAACTTTTTAAAAAATCTTTAATACTTTGTACAAGGCCTGTTGTCATTGCAGTTGAAGAAAGGGGAATGGAAGAACTTCCTAGCATAATGTGCTGATTATTTGTGTCTTTCCCATCAAAAATACCATCTTCAATATCTTTAACCAATGCATCCACAAAATGAAGCACATGAACACTTGAATCATCCTGTGTTTGTAGAATTGTGAGAAGTTGTTGAGAAATGCCTGCTATCACAAGAGAATATAAAGTGTCTTGTGATATAGTATCTATTTTTTTATTTGTTAAATCAGGTGGGGTGAGTCTAGAAAACTCTTTCAAATTAAAATAACTATCTAAAAGAGCTTGAGATTTTTGAAATGCATCAGCTTGACTCACTCCTTTTTGAATAAAAGTATTGGATAAGCTTGTGACAAGAGTAGTGAGAGGAGACACGTTAATAATGTTTTCTGAACTAGGCTCTACTTTTCCAATATAAATACGAAGAGGGTATTCTTTGCTTAAAGTAATAGTATCGCCACTAGCCTCATCAATAAACTCTCCACCGCTTACTACAACCGAAGTAGGGAGTATTTGTTTAATATTGGAAAGTTCAAAATCAAAAGCCCCACTTTCATCTGCGATAAAGGTTTGAGAAAGCGGACCTTCTGTTCCATCGGGGTTTAATTTATGAAAGTTGATAACAGCTCTTCTGACAGGGCCTTTAAAAACAACACCTGTAAAAATAGCTGTAGAACCACAGTGTTGCAGAAAAAATGCAAAGGAAATAAAAAATAATTTCAGAATGAAAGGGCGAACACAACGATAAATCATCATTTAATTGAACTATAACATATCCCTCGTTATCCCGGAAGCAACTTCCTTTGGACTCGAAATGCTTGACTGGAGCCTGTCAGGGGCTACGATCGGGGACTGATGAATTTTAGAAATTGTTTTAAACCCAGTGAAAAGCTTGTTTTAGGTGTTTCTGGAGGGGTTGATTCTGTGGCTTTATTACACCTTCTCATTCAAGAAGGGCTTGGGCCTATTGTTGTTGCCCATTGCGATCATGGATTGCGGATCCATTCAAAAGAAGATCTTTTATTTGTAGAGGGGTTAGCTTCGCATTACAAACTTAAGATTGAAAGTGTTTCTTGTAAAATTAATGAGTTAGCTAAAATTAATAAACAAACACTTGAAGAGTGTGGACGGCATTTTCGATATGCTTTTTTTGAAGAAGTTGCGTTGAAGCACGGAGCACAAAAAATTGTAACAGCTCATACAGCTGATGATCAGGTTGAAACTTTACTTATGAATTGGATAAGAGGCGCAGGAAGCCGTGGACTTCAAGGTATTGCCTGGCAAAGACCTGTTCAAGAAGGAAGTTCTATAGAACTTGTACGCCCACTTCTTTCAACGTGGAAAAAAGATATTTATGCTTATGCAAAAAAACACGAGTTAGCATTTAGAGAAGACTCTTCCAATAAAGATACAAAATTTAGGAGAAATCACATTCGTTTAGAACTTATTCCAAAACTCTCAGAAAAGGAAAAGAATGCTATTTATCTTTTGTCAGAAACGTTTAGAAGCATTGAAGATAAAACCCAAATACTTCTTAAAAAACTTTTTAGAGAGTTTGTTTTAGAAGAAAACAACTATTTGAAAATAAAAATGATTCATTTTTATAAAATGGAACCTGATCTTCAATTTAGATTTTTAGAAAAAATGGTTATGTGTGCAACAGAAAACCTTTTATTTAGATTGAGTAAAAAAGAATATTTTGAAATTCTTAAGATGCTTCAAAGTTATTATCCTCAAAAACATATTTTCTTAAGAAACCAATTTTATATTTTTAAAGAATATGCACATATTCTCATTTCGAAAGAGAACTTGCTTCAAGATATTTCGTATCAATATGAGTGGAATTTATTAAAAAAACTGCATATTAAGGAAGTTTCTTTAGTGTTGAACGGAGAATCAGTACAAACTCATTGTGAGTTAGGCGCCCTTGACAGAGATCTTTTGGGTATCCATGTTACTATTAGAAATTTTAGAGAAGGGGATCGCTTTACACCTTTTAACCATCAACGTTCTCACAAGTTGAAGGATTTTTTTATTGAACAAAAGGTACCTTTAAGGTTAAGACGGCGTCTTCCTTTGCTACAAACAGAAAAAGGAGAAATTGCCTGGGTGGGTGGAATTGAGATAGATGATGCTTTTAAAGCCACAAAAAATACTCAGAATGCCTTAAAACTAACAATACAGGACTTAAAATAGGTAATTTCTTGATTAGGAAATGAATGCATGTTATCATAATAATTAGTGTTTTCCATTTATTAGAATCTCAAAAAATAGAGGGGGGCTATTGAAACAATCACATAAAACCATTGCGGGATGGGCCGTTTTATTACTTTTAACCCTTTGGGCTTTTAAGTTTTGGAGTGTGCCTCCTAAAGATCAAAAAACCTTTACTTATTCAGAATTTACCCAGGCTGTTCAAGCAGGGAAAGTTTCAAAAATAACCTTTAAAAAAGGTGAGCAAAAAATTTATGGTGAACTTCTTGAAAAAGATCAAGAGGGTGCCTTTAAACTTTTTAAACTTGAAGGTTCTGAAAATGGAGAGAGAGAAGAAAAATTGGCTCAAGAATATAACGTTGCTTTCAACTACGAAGAACCTGATAAATCCTCCATGTGGCAACAACTTTTAGTGAGTTGGCTTCCCCTTTTACTGATATTTGGTTTTTTTATTTTCTTTATGCGTCAAATTCAAGTTGGGGGTGGTAAAGCACTTCAATTTGGAAAATCGAAAGCAAAACTTATGACTGAACAAAAAAATAGAATTACTTTCAAAGATGTTGCCGGCGTTGAAGAAGCTAAAGAAGAACTCAAAGAAATTGTTGAGTTTCTTAAAAATCCAAAAAAATTTACACGTCTAGGTGGAAAAATACCGAAGGGTGTTCTTCTTATTGGAAGTCCTGGTACTGGGAAAACACTTCTTGCAAGAGCGGTAGCAGGAGAGGCAGGAGTTCCTTTTTTTAGTATCAGCGGTTCAGAATTTGTTGAAATGTTTGTAGGTGTGGGTGCTTCGCGTGTACGTGATCTTTTCGATCAAGGAAAGAAAAATGCTCCTTGTATTATTTTTATTGATGAGATTGATGCTGTAGGTCGTCATCGTGGTGCAGGGCTTGGTGGCGGACATGATGAACGCGAACAAACCTTAAACCAACTTCTTGTTGAGATGGATGGCTTTGAATCTAACGAAGGGGTTATTCTTGTTTCTGCAACCAACAGACCTGATGTTTTAGATCCAGCACTTTTAAGGCCTGGGCGTTTTGACAGACGTGTTATTGTTCCTGTGCCTGATGTCAAAGGTCGAGATGCTATTCTTAAAGTACACACACGTAAAACCCCTCTTGATCAAAACGTTAATCTTTTTACGATTGCTCGAGGTACTCCGGGGTTTTCTGGGGCCGATCTTGCCAATTTAGTCAACGAAGCAGCTCTTTTAGCCTCTCGATATGATCGAGAATATCTTACTATGTACGATTTTGAGCAGGCTAAAGATAAAGTCCTTATGGGTGCTGAAAGAAAATCCATGATCATAAGCGAGAAAGAAAAGAAAAATACTGCTTACCACGAAGCAGGACATACTCTTGTAGGTTTTAAATTAAAAGGCACAGATCCAATTCACAAGGTAACTATCATCCCAAGAGGTGCAGCGCTGGGTTTAACACAAACACTTCCTCAAGATGATCGTTATTCTTACTCTAAAGAATATGCTGAAAATAATATTGCTTTCATGATGGGAGGCCGTATTGCAGAAGAAATTATTTTTGGCCACCAAACAACAGGCGCTGGTAATGATTTTGAAAAAGCAACAGATCTTGCTCGTAAAATGGTGTGTGAGTGGGGCATGAGTCATAAATTGGGCCCTATTACATTTGGTAAAAAAGATCAAAATATTTTCTTAGGTAAAGAGATTGATCATGCAAAAGAATATAGCGAAAAAACGGCACAACTCATTGATGAGGAAATACAGGCTCTTATTAAGGAAAATTATAATAAAGCTAAAGAAATTATTACTCAGAACAAAGATGCTTTAGAAAGAGTAGCCCTCGCTTTGCTTGAGTTTGAAACGATTGATGGAGAAGAAGTGAAGCGCCTTATTGAAGGCGAAACAGTTGAAGTGCTTAAAAAAGAAAAACAGATAACTGAAGAAAAAGCAGAAAAAACAAGATTAGAGCGGCAGGAAAAGTTAAAAACTAAAGCAGCCCAAGAAAAAACAGAGCTTTCAAAAGAACAAAATTCTAAGAAAGGCTTAAAAGGTCTTAAACCACTTATTAAAAAAGGCTAAAATGGTTCGAGGGAACGACAAGATAGATTCCCGTCATTGCGAGGAGCGTAGCGACGAAGCAATCTCATCACCTTTGGTGATGAGATCACCACGAAAAATCCCAAAAATAATGGGGATTCTTAATATAACTCCGGACTCTTTTTCGGATGGGGGGTGTTATTTTGATTTAGAAAAGGCTTTTGATCGAGCCAGAGCAATGGCTGAAGAAGGGGCTGATATTATTGATATAGGGGGTGAATCAACAAGGCCTGGCGCCTTGCACATATCCGCAGAAGAAGAGTTAAAAAGAGTACTCCCACTTGTTGAAAAGCTTTCTCAAACCCTTTCAATACCTCTTTCTATTGATACCATGAAACATGAAGTAGCTGCAAAAGCCTTGGAAAAAGGCGTAAGCATTGTGAATGATATTTCTGGTTTGAAGGGAGATCCTGAAATGAAAGCTGTCGTCGCACACTTTAAACCAATAGTTGTACTCATGCATTCTAAAGGAACACCACAAACCATGAAAGGAATGAGCTCAAGTGTTGAGGAGGTTTATAAAGGGCTTTCAGAAAGTATTGAGATAGCACAGGGGGCTCAATTAAGTGACGAAAAAATTATCATTGATCCAGGTCTTGGTTTTGGAAAAACTTTTGAAGATAATTGGAATATTTTGAAGAAATTAGATGCTTTTTTGAAACTAAAATATAAAATATTATTAGGAGCCTCACGAAAATCATTTTTAGGAAAACAAGATAGTGCCACCCATGCCGTGACTGCATGGGCAGTTTTTAAAGGTGCCGATTATGTTCGTGTACATAATGTTCGAGAAACAAAAGAGTTTTTAAAGGTGTTCGAGAAACTTTACAATGTTTGATTTTTTTTCCTATTTTTTCAGAGATTTTAGATGGCAAGATATTCTTGATTTTATCATCATGTTTTATCTTGCTTATCGCGTTCTTCTTCTCATTAAAGGTACACGAGCTGTTCAAATGCTGACAGGCATTGGTTTTATAATCATTGCCTTTCTTCTTTCAGCTAAGCTTGAACTTCATACACTACATTGGATTCTCAATAAATTTTTAAGCCCGATCGTTCTTATTTTTATCATTCTTTTTCAAGATGATATTAGACGGGCTCTATCACACGTTGGAAAAAATCCTTTCTTCTCCAAACTTTCTTTCATTGAAGAAACTCAAATTATTGATGAACTTGTCAAAGCGTGCTTGTCTATGGCACAAAAAAAAATTGGAGCTCTCATTGTTTTACAAAGAACTATGGGCCTTGATAATTATATTGAAGTGGGCCACAAAATTGATTCTCAAGTAAGTTCAGAATTAATCACAAGTATTTTTCTACCTTATTCACCCATTCATGATGGCGCTCTTATTCTACAAAATGGAAGAATGACCGCAGCAGGGTGCTTTTTACCTTTAACAGTGGACCCAACAGTTAAAAAAACGTTAGGGACGAGACATCGTGCAGCGTTGGGGCTTACAGAAGAAACAGATGCTGTCGTCATTGTTGTAAGCGAAGAAGAGGGTGAGGTTTCCCTTGTTGTAGGTGGTAAAATGCGACAAGGACTTGATGGTGCTACTTTAAGACAAATACTTCTTAATCTTTTTGAAGCGAAAAGTGAACAAGAAGAGAAGGTGGAAATACAAGCATGAATCCACAAGATTTGTTTCAAAAATTAACCATGGAAAATATTTTAATTAAAGTCAAAAATGTTTTTTTAGAAAATCTTCTTATCAAAGCTATTTCTTTTATTATTACGCTGACCTTATTTTTGGTTGTAAAAACAGAGCTTTTTAACATGGAAAGCCTTGTTTTCAAAAAAGTACCTGTCATAAAACAAATTGTAGGTACTCCTCCTGACGGCTTTACAGCGATTGTGAGTCTGACACCCAATAAAGTTGATGTTTATGGTCCTTATAGTCGCGTCAAAGATGTGAAGGAATTTAAAACTGAGGTTATAAATCTTTCCACCATTAAAACAACGATAACTAAAGACATTAAACTTGATTTAGAAACCACTTCTTTTTACACTGTCGAGCCCAAAGAAGTAAAAGCCTTCATTCAAATCCAAGAAATCAAGTAATTTTTTTTGTCATCCCGGCACTGAGGTTCTTAAAATGGTCACAAACTAACTTATATCTTCATAAGAGATAGGGATAGTACTTTCCTCGGGTACGGCGTCACTTTTTTTATTAGAAAAGAACAGCTTAACTCCGGGAATTATCTTTTTTATGAATCATTTTTGTGAAACTAAAAAATGATTCATAAAAGCCTGGACCTCGC
>JACPKQ010000020.1 GCA_016186995.1 Deltaproteobacteria bacterium
CAGATTACCTATCAGCACTCACCTCTTTAGAATATACTTTACGCTCAGGCGTTCATCTCTCACTCCAACATGATTTTTCGTGGGCTGAAAATTTTAACAATTTTTCTTCCAGCGGACTTCCATTGGGAATCGCTGATCACTATCAAAACCTTCTTTTTGATGTTTCTTGGAAGCTTCAATCAGTAACCCTTTCTTCTTCTTATGGTTTTGGTCTTTTTAAAACAAAAGGCAGAGGGCATCTTGACGATTATAATTACCATTATGCCATGGTTCAGGTTCACTCACCCCTTTGAAAAAATAAGTTTAACTTTTGTTAAACTTATGGTACAAACACCCGTCTTTTTAACAAAAAAGGAGATGTTTATATGTTTAAGAAGTTAGGGTTATTACTGGGTTTTTTGCTTATTTCTCAGAGCATTTTTGCCGCTGAAAGTACTTCAACGGTCAAGACACAAATAAAGGAAGAGCCTTCTCAATCAAAAATTGTTACAGAAGAATCGGCAACGCTGCTTTCTCAAGGAACCACACGTCTCAAACTTTACAAAATCACTTATGGTCTTACGGATTCTTTAGAAGTTGAAACAAACTTTTGGAAAAACAGTTTAAAACTTTTAAATCTTAAAACCTCTTATCAATTGTTTAATAACCCTTACATGGCTTTAAAATCAGCTGTTGACGCGAATTACCTTCTTGAAACAAAACTACAAAAACCTGTTCTCTTTTTTGCTCCTTCTATAACAGCTTCTTTCTTTTCTCACAAAACTATTCAGCAACATTTTTATATTGGTTACCTTCCCTATGTTGTTTATTCAGGTCTAGCCTATAATGAAGAAAGTGATTCCGATACTCTTATGAGCATAGCCATTCCTAGTACAGCATGGGAAATGGAATCTAATACAGAGTTTCAACTGATTAAAACAAATAATTACAAAACTTCTCTTTTTATTACACTTGGAACACTTATTTTTGATGCTTTTCATAATGAAGATCTCAGAGATTACCGTATTAAAGATTTTTACAAAGCTTCTTTTACAATCCAAAATTCTTGGACAAATTTTCAATTGGGGTTGGGGGCTGGATGGAGTTCATTTTTAGCTTTGACTCATAAATACGGATTAAAAGGTTTTTATCCTGTTATTGACTTAGCCTGGACATTTTAAAAAATGTATTTCTTAGCAAGTCTCTATTTAGAATTTAAATATTTTTTTTCTGATTTTCTAAACCTCCATTCTGACACCATTCACGTTTATCTAGGTTGCGCTGTTCTTTTTCTCTGTTATTTTCTTTTTAAAATAAAACTTAGTTCTTTTAAAATTCTCATTCCTGTTTTTGTGCTTGCCGTAGGAATGGAGGTTGTAGATATTTATGAGCACTGTGTATCTTACGGGTTTGTAAAATGGTATGAAAGTTTTAAAGACATCATCAACACCTCTCTTCTTCCGACACTTCTCGTGTTCTTTTTTAAACAACAATCTAGCCAGCCTTAAGTTCTTGAAATGGTTCGTTTACATAAAGTTACCTAGTATATTTTTCAGGCACAGCGGTTGTTTTCCCCTGCGAGGAAAACCCCGCTCGCCTCTCAGCCTTCGCTCTTTTTTGCTTCACAAAAAATCCGTGCCCGCTTTGGCTTCCGAGACGGCCTTCAAAACATACTAGGTAACTTTATGTCATATTTATACGAACGCAAATAAACTTATGGGGCAAAAGATAGGGATAGTGCTTACAGAGGGTCGTGTCGGAAGGCAATCTGGCTTGGTCCACATAGAATATGTGGCAGATTGACTGAGACGCGAGGCGCACTTTTTCGCAGGAAAAAAGTGACGCCGTACCCGAGGGAAGCACTATCCTTATCTTTTGTGGCTATTTCAAGAGCGAGCCATGAAGTGGAAGACACTGACCATTTTAAGAACTTAAAATTGTAGAAAAAGAGAAACACTGGATCCCGGGTCTTCGCCTGGGATAACAGAGGAAGAACAGGGGGGAAGTTAAGAAATCAGTAGCTTATCGACAAGCATGCCTATAAAAAGAATCGCAATATAAAAAATGGAGTAGGCAAAATATTTTTTACAATATGCAAGTGACGCATTTTTATAAATAGCCCACGCACCATAAATAAAACCAAGGCTTGAAACAAGCGCCAAACAACCATAAAGCCACCCAAAAGTACCTAAAAAATAAAGACTTAAAGAGAGAGGCAGTAAAGTAAGAGAATAAATAAAAATTTGCTTTCTTGTAACACTTTCCCCTTTCACAACAGGAAGCATAGGAAATCCAACCTTGGCGTAATCATCTTTATAATAAAGTGCTAAAGCCCAAAAATGGGGAGGAGACCAAAAAAAGATAATCAAAAACATAAGGATGGGTTCTAAACTCAAACCCGCAGTTACCCCAACCCAAGCAAGCACAGGTCCTAGTGCTCCTGCAACACCACCAATAACAATGTTATGAGGTGTGGTTGGTTTTAAATAAAGTGTGTAGAAAAAAGAATAAAAAAGTATAAGTCCTACCCCAATCAAAGCCGTCCACACATTTCCAAAAGAATAAAGAAGAATAATACTTAGAACACTTAAAACAACACTAAAAAGAAGTGCCTCAAAAGGTGTGAGTATCCCTAACGGAAGAGATCGTTTTGTTGCGGTTCTTTCCATACGCGCATCAATCTCTCTTTCAAAATATTGATTGAAAGCATTGGCCGCACCCCCAACACAAAAAACACCCATAATAATCATCCAAAAACGAAGTGATGATGCAGATAAGCTTCCTTCTGAAACAAGGCCTACAATGGCTGTAAAAGCAAAAAGAACAGTAATTCGAGGCTTTGTAAGACTGATATAAGCATTTAGTTTTTTCATATTAATCACAATCTTGGTTCTGATTTACATAAAGTTACCTAGCATATTTTTCTTAATAACAAACTTAAGTTCTTGAAATGGCAGTGTCTTCCGCTTCATGGCTCGCTGTAGCTGTCTCAACGAACTCTCTGTCATCCCTGCGAAGGCAGGGATCCAGTATTCTATTTTTTTTAAAAACCGTGTGCTGCGCTTTATTTCCGCTCCAGACACTGACCATTTCTTCACATAGCTATGAAATAAAAACAGAATCTTAAGTTCTTTCATGATGACATTGTAAAACGTAACTTATATAGCATCACATAAACCATAGTAAAGAGACCTATGGCAAATGCTAAATGCAAAACTCTTACTGCATAGGGTAAAGCAAACATCACATTTCCTATACCTAAAGCAAGTTGAAAAAGTGTTATTCCTAAAATTCCAAAAAGTGCTGATTTCAATTTTGACGGGATGGCTTGTTTAAATCCATAAATTGTAAACCCCACAACAAAAATAAAAACAACATAAGCTAAAATTCTATGTAAAAAATGGAAAACAATTCTGTAATCAAAAAAATGAGGCACCCACACGCCTAAGCATTTTGGAAATTCAGGACCACAAATAAGCCCAGCATGGCTTGAAGCGACAACCCCACCTACAAGAATTTGGATGTAGATGAGGAGCAAAAGAAGAATGGTAAAGGTTTGGATTCCCGCCTTCGCGGGAATGACAGAGGGGTTTGAAAGACGTAGCCACATAGAAAGTAAAAGAGAGAAGAAAATAAGGGCAACCCCTAAATGGAATGTTACAAAATAATGAGGTGTACCTGCTAAAACAGTCACACCACCTAAAACGGCCTGGGCAATCAGTAAAATAAAAGCACTCACAACCAATTTTAAATATTTTTCTTTTAAATTGTTGTCTCTCACAATAAGAATGAGAAGAGCAAGTGTTAAGAAAACAACTAAGGAAGCAAGTAAGCGATGGGTCATTTCCAAAACAATATCAACACGAATGGGTGGTAAAAAACGCCCATGGCACAGCGGCCAATCAGGGCACGCAAGCCCCGCCCCTGCACTCCGAACAACACCACCCCACACCATCAGTATAAAAGTAAAAATAATATCTAATTGTAATAACTTTTTCATATCTACCGGACTAAAACATCCGAGAGGGTGAGTCCAACAAAAAGTGCCAAAAAGAAAAAAGCCGAAACAAAAACAACTTGATTCAGACGGTTATCTTCTATGAGATGCATGAAGTAAAGACACACGAGTGAGCCTTTAATCGTGGCAATGAGCATAGCAATAAAAATATTAAGAATACCCAAGTGAAAGGAAAGAGCCGTAAAAACAGTCATGGCTGTTAAAATAAGAAGCGCCACCCATACCTTTAAATAATTTTTTATATGATCCCCGCCTTCGCGGGAACGATGTTGACTCATATTTTTATCCTATTAAATACAATAAAGGAAATAAGTAAATCCAAATAAGATCGACTAAGTGCCAAAAAAGCCCTACTAATTCAACAGGCGTATAATAAGACTCCCCCAAGTCCCCTCTCCGCGATTTTAAATACACCCAAAAAATAAGACACATACCTGCAAAGACGTGAATTCCATGAAGCCCTGTCATAAGAAAATAAAGAGAAAAATAAAGTTGCATTTTGGGATGATGAGTTCCAGCATACTTAAATAGGCCACCTGGCAATAAACCCTCATGAATTTTATGAGTGTATTCAAAATATTTTATCACTATAAAGCAGGCTGCAAAAAAAAGTGTTAGAAGAAGCATTTTTTGAGCCTGTAGGTTTTTATTGAGGCGGGTGGAATTAACAGCCATAGCCATTGTAAAACTTGAACAAATCAAAACAACTGTATTAATACCACCCATCATCACATTAAGATGATGAGAGGCTTCTCGAAACATTTCTGGATAAAGAGCACGGTTCACAATGTAAGCTACAAAAAGCCCACCAAACATCAAAATTTCTGTCGCTAAAAAAAGAAACAGCCCGAGCTTTGAAGATTGATAGGCCTGATCAGCACTTTCAAAATGATGAGGAAGAACATGCTCTGTCATTTTTTCACTCCGTATTCATAAGGTCCTTCTGTAATTGTGGGTATTTCATAAAAGTTATCCACTGTAGGTGGAGATTCAGTATGCCACTCGAGCGTTTTACCACCCCACGGATTGTTTCCTGCTTTTTTACCCTTAAATAAAGACCACAACAATCCACCAAACATAAGTATAAGCCCTACATTTAAAACCCAAGAACCCAAGGTTGCCAGTTTATGCAAACCTTCATACATAGGCTCATAAGTGGCGTAACGTCTAGGCATACCCTGGCGTCCTAACCAAAACATAGGTAAAAACGTCATATTAAAACCCACAAAAATAAAAAACCAAGAAATACGCCCAATCAACTCAGAATACATTCTTCCAAAGATTTTTGGCCACCAGTAATGAAGCCCTGCAAATAAAGCAATAACAGTGCCGCCCACCATGACATAATGAAAGTGAGCGACAACAAAATAAGTATCGTGCAGATGCACATCTACTGAAACAGCAGCCAAGAAAAGCCCTGTTAAACCACCGATAGTAAAAAGAAAAATAAAAGAAAGTGCATAAAGCATCGGGGTTTTTAAAACAATCGAGCCTTTATAAAGAGTCGCTGTCCAATTAAAAATTTTAATAGCAGTGGGCACTGCTACTAGCATTGTTAATATCGAAAATAAAAAATTAGCCCATGCAGATTGCCCACTGACAAACATGTGGTGTCCCCACACAAGAAAACTAATGAAAGCAATTGCCAAACTTGAATAAGCAATCGCCTTATAACCAAAAATATGTTTTCTTGAAAAAACAGCAATCACTTCTGACACAATTCCCATTCCTGGAAGAATCATAATGTAAACAGCTGGGTGAGAGTAAAACCAAAAAAAGTGTTGGAAGAGAATAGGATCTCCCCCCAGTGAAGCATCAAAAATCCCCACCTGAAAAACTCTTTCCATCACCAATAACAAAAGGGTAATAGCAATAACAGGCGTTGCTAAAACTTGAATAATGGCTGTTGCATAAATAGCCCATATAAAAAGAGGCATTTTGTAAACAGTCATGCCAGGGCATCTTAATTTATGAGTGGTCACAATAAAGTTAAGCCCTGTCAGAATCGATGAAAAACCCATAACAAAAGCACCCATGGTTACTAAAATCACCGCTGTTTGTGTTTTAATGCTGTAAGGTGCGTAGAAAGTCCACCCTGTATCAACACCCCCAAAAACTATGGCACTAGCTGCCAAAAGAGCACCTGCAATAAAAATATAATAACTTCCTAAATTAAGACGTGGAAAAGCAACATCTTTAGCGCCAATCATCATAGGAAGGAAAATATTTCCCAAGGCTGCTGGAATTCCAGGAATAATAAACATAAAAATCATAATGGCCCCATGAAAAGTAAAAAATTTATTATAAAGATCTTTTGCAAAAGTGGCTTCAGGCGTCCACAGCTCATAACGTATGAGCGTAGAAAAAATCCCACCAATAGCGAAAAAAAGAAGTGTTGTGAAAAGATACATAACACCAATCTTTTTATGATCGAGTGTGACAAACCAGGATTTCCACCCACCTTCTTGTAAAAAATTTTTATGTTCCATTTAAATTCCCTTTATATACTCCACCAAAGCCTTTATTTCCTCTTCACTTAATTCATGCTTATACGAAGGCATGAGGTTTGGAAATCCATCCACTACATACTGCCCTGGGTTTATTAAAGACTCTTTTAAATATTTTTCACTTACCTCAATACTTCCTCCCCCTTGAAGTGGGCGGAGGGTGCCATAAATTTCTCTCAAACTTGGGCCCACACTTTTTTCACCATTGACTGTATGACACGCATTACACGCAAATTTTTCAAAATACTTCTCGCCTTTCTCTTCTAAACTTTCTTCATCCCCTTGAACCATGTCATTGCGAGCCTGCGGAGCAGGCGTGGCAATCCCATCACTTAAACTCTTAAGATAAGCGACCACATGATTCACTTCCTCATCAGTGAGTTGTCCTCTAAATGTTGGCATAGCAGGAGGATACCCTTTAGAAATTTTTAGTTGTGGATCCATCAAAGACTCTCTCACATAATTCTCATCCATCAAAATTTCTCCACCACCTTCTAAAGGTCGCTTTGTTCCATAGGTTTTTAAAAAACTAGGCCCCACTAAAGGCTTTCCATCCACTGTATGGCAGGCATTACAAGCTTTCGCCTCAAAAACAAGGCGCCCTTTTTCTATAGGTGATGTGAGATCACCCTCTGTTTGTGTGGCTTCATCCTTCCAATTGTCATACCACTTTTTAAAAGCCTTGGGTCTTAAAACCTTAACCCGCGCCAGCATTCGTGAATGATCAAAACCACAGTACTCAGCACAAAAGGCTGTATACTCACCCTCTTTCGTTGGCTTAAACCACAGCTTTGTAAATTGCCCTGGAACCACATCTTGTTTAATTCGAAAGTCAGGTATGTAAAAACTATGAATGACATCGGCTGAGGTCATCGTAAGTTTCACATCAGCCCCTTCAGGAACCACAAGCTCGTCTTTAAGTTTTCTTCCGTTAGGATATTCTGCATTCCAAAACCACTGCTTTCCAATAATATTAATCTCTAACGTTTTTTCTGGAGAATGAAGCATTTTTCTATAATCCATCCACCCCCAGGCAAAAATAACCATGACAAGAACAAAAAGAACCGCTGCCATAGCAAATTCAGTTGGTCCGTGGCCTTCTATATAAGGTGTAGAATCTTCTGCTTTGCGTTTTCTGTGGTATTTTAAAACAAAATACCCCATCATGCCCACAATAATAAAAAAACTTACAACAGAAACCCAAAAGATAAAATCATAAAGATGATCTACAAGAGGCGCAAAATTAGAAGCTTGAGGAAGTTTTGCAATAAGTGACATCATGTGAGTTTTTTTCTTCTTACTCGAGAAAGCATAAACATTAACAAAACTATTCCTAATACTGTTATCAAAGCCCCTACTTTCATAAAGTTTACCGCATAGAGAGAATATCTTCGACCCTTCGGATCATAGTGATAACAAAAGAGAAGAAGTCTATCAACAAAATTTCCTATTTTTCCTTGGGATGCTTCAAGCAAAGAAAGCCGGAGATCTTTTTCTTTAAACTGAATTCCATAAAGTGTTCGTGAAAGAACCCCTTCTTGGGTTAATATAAAAAGTGCTGCCCCATGGGCAAATTGTTTTTGATCAGGATCGTATTTGTAAGAAAAGCCGAGTTCCTCGGCTATCTTTTTTATATTTTCTTCTCGACCTGTTAAAAAATGCCAGTTCTCACTCACTTTTGTCATCGCGAGGGTTCTACAAGAACCCGTGGCGATCCCATCGCTACCGCGATGAGCTTGCTTCGTTTCACTCGCAATGACTTCTTTGGAGTGACAATATTCTTCTAAATAATTTTTCTTTTTCGCTTGAGCAATACGTGGGGTTTCTTTGGGATCAATACTGATACTTACAATCTTAAACTCGTCCCCTATATTCCATGAAAACTTTTTAAGAACGTCCACCAAACCATTTAAAAGAAGATTACAAAGATTGGGGCATGTATAATAAACAAGCGTTAGAATCACAGGCTTTGAATCAGAAAAAAGAGACCGTAAAGAGACTGTCTTTCCTTCCTCATTTATAAATTCTAAATCTAAAGAAATCTGAACCCCACGCTTATCTTCGATACCCACATCTTTAAGCTCATAGGGAACCGACTCTGCTGCCCAAAGGTAAGGAAAAGTCATCCATACAATTAATAAACCCCTTAAAAAAAACATATAGCTACTTAAAATCACCCAAGATTTTAATTGTCAATTTTAAGCATTAAAAAGATTGTAGCGATCCCATCTTCGCGTTTCATGAACTTCGTTGACAAAAAAAGACAGATTGATACATCAGTAAATACATTAAAGGAGATCCTATTCCCGATTCCTGTCGGGAATATTTTTTTATATGGAAGGGAAAAAACTTGATCAATACTTTAAGCTTATAAAAATTGTGACACCTTTTATTCTCGTTGTTTTAGGTATTTTAGGTTATATGGCTTTTTACTCCAATCAATTTACAGATGTAGGTTATGAACCCACTCAACCCATTCCTTTTTCTCATGAAAGGCACGTAGGCCAAGTTGGGCTCTCATGCTTTTATTGTCATGGCAATGCAGAAAAATCGGCTTCAGCCGGCATCCCCTCAACTCAAACCTGTATGAATTGCCATCGTTTTATCAAAACGGACTCTCCTCACATTGAAAAAGTTCATGAAAGTTACAATAATAATGTTCCCATTGAATGGGTTAGGGTCCATAAACTAGGAGATTATGCTCATTTTAAACATAATGTACATATTCAAGCTGGGGTTTCTTGCACAAATTGTCATGGCGATGTAGCAAAAATGAATGTGGTGAAACAAGTAAAACCTCTTAATATGGGGTGGTGCCTTGACTGCCACAGAGGCAAAACAAAAGTTGAAATTGGAGAATGGACAAAATATAAAGTTCATGGTGAGTGGAAAAAAGATCACCAAGGTTTTATAGCAAAAGATAAATGTTCTATTTGTCATTATTAACGATATGAAAACAGAAAAAACATATTGGAAAAGTTTTGAAGAGATTGCCGCGTTGTCTTCGACTCCTCGCAATGACAATGGGGGCGACACATCGTTTGATATTTCAAGAAGAAAGTTTCTATCTCTTTTAGGGGCTTCAATGGCACTGGCCACTACAAGTTGTAGAAGGCCCATTCATAAAATTATTCCTTTTGTCAAAGAATCTGAAGCTGCTAAGCCCGGAATTGCAGAATATTACGCTTCTTCTTACCCTATCAGTGATCACTCACTCGGCGTTCTTGTAAAAACAAGAGAAGGTAGACCCATAAAAATAGAAGGAAACCCAGAGCACCCCTTAAGTTTAGGAGGAACAAACAGTTTTGTACAAGCTTCTGTCCTTGAACTATATGATCCAGATCGTCTTCGAACACCTAAGATTAAAAATAAAAAAGTTTCCGTTGAGGAATGGGATTATTTAACCTCTTCCATCTTGCGACATGCTCACAAAGAAAAAAAAGTAGTGAGAATCCTCACAGAATCAACGGGAAGCCCGACCTTAAGAAATACACTGAACAGTTTTGTTTCTCAATTTTCAAATGCAAAGTGGTATGAATACGAGCCTTTCTCTCATGAAAACAGTCGGGCTGCTTACAAAGCTTCTTTTGGCAAGGCTCATAAACCAAAAATTCACCTTGAAAAAGCAAACGTTATTTTAAGTTTAAATTCTGATTTTTTAGGGGCTGATCTTTCAGCACCCACCTACATTAAAAATTGGACTTCAAAAAGAAAAGTTCACGATGTAAGCGCCACCATGAGCCGGCTTTATGCAGTTGAAAGCAGATTCTCTCTTACAGGTGCTAATGCTGATCATAGGCTTGCTTTAAAGCCCTCAGAACTTCTTATTTTTGCTCTCAATTTAGCTCAACTTTTGACTCATGATTTTGACGGAAAAAAAATACCTTCTTTCAAACACCGTTCTTCTTTTTCAGAAGAATTTATAAAAACAGTGGCAGAAGATCTTGCCTCTAACAAAAAGAAATCACTTGTTGTTGTAGGAGATCAAGAGAGCGAAGAACTGCACATAGTTGGAAACTTTTTAAACTTTATCCTTGGAAATTATGGAGAAACAATCTCTCGTAAAATTCAATCACCTTCTTTTTTCAATGGAATAAAATCTATGACACCGCTTATTGAAGAACTTGAAAAAGAAAAAGTAGATGTTTTGATAACGCTAGGAGGTAATCCTGTTTATCATCTTGGTGAAAAATTTAGAGAAGCTCTTTCAAAAGTAAAAGAAAGCATTCGTGTGAGCCTTTATGAAGATGAAACAGCACACTCTTCAACTTATATTGCGCCTCTTTCTCATTATTTAGAATCCTGGAGTGATCAAGAACCGGAAACAGGGCTTTACAGCGTGGGACAACCTACCATTCAACCCCTCTACCCCTCAAAAAGCATGGGGGAAGTTTTAGTTCTTTGGGGTGCTGCGCTTGAAAAAAAAGAAATAGATGCACTTCAAGTGTGGAGAAACGCCATTAAATCTTACGCGCAAAAAAGTACAAATACGACATGGAAAAAACTTCTCCATGATGGTGTTGTTAAAACAGACAAAATCTCTCCACAAAATTATGAATTTAATATGGCTGCTTTAGAATCCACGCTCATGCTTGTGGCATCACGAGCAGAGCGTAATGACAGCGGTGATGATATTTTTGAACTTCAACTTGAACCTAGTTCTAAGGTATGGGACGGGCGTTTTGCTAACAGTGCTTGGCTCCAAGAACTGCCACACCCGGTTACAAAAGTAACGTGGGATAACGTTGCCTCCATGAGCCCTGAGACAGCAAAAAACTTAAATGTCACACAAGAAAATAAAATTGAAATAACCGCCAATGGCGCAAGCCTCGTACTTCCTGTATTTATACAACCTGGACTTGCTCAAAACGTCATTACAACAGAAATAGGTTACGGAAGAACGCATGCAGGATCTGTAGGAAGTCATGTTGGGGTTAATGTCTTTCCTCTTATTCAAGCAACTAACATTAAAGTTCAAAAAGTTTCTGGCAGTCACGAAGTAGCAACAACGCAAAAACACCATGATCTGATGGGTCGACCTATTATTTTTGAATCGACCCTCGAAGAATACAAACAAGAACCCGATTTTCCAAAAAAACAACATCATGTACCTGAAATGCATTCTATGTATAAAAATGACCATGAATACAAAGGGCATAAATGGGGTATGACCATTGATCTTAACAGTTGTGTTGGGTGTAACGGATGTGTCACAGCGTGCGATTCTGAAAATAATATTCCGGTTGTAGGCAAAGAACAAGTTCTTAAAGGTAGAGAAATGCAGTGGATGAGAATTGATCGCTATTACGATACAACAAATGAACACTCACCTACCGTGCTTCACCAACCTATGCTGTGCCAGCATTGTGAAAATGCACCTTGTGAAAATGTATGCCCCGTTGTAGCAACCACACATTCTGACGAAGGTTTAAATCAAATGATTTATAACCGATGTGTAGGAACTCGTTATTGTGCTAATAACTGCCCTTATAAAGTAAGACGTTTTAACTTCTTCAATTTTAATTATGATATGCAATCTCCAGAAGAACTTGGAAAAAATCCTGATGTCACAGTTCGCTTTCGAGGGGTTATGGAAAAATGTTCCTTCTGCGTTCAAAGAATTCATGATGGAAAACATGCAGCAAAAATGGAAGGCGTTTCACTTCAAGACGGAAAAATTAAAACAGCGTGTCAACAAGCCTGTCCTGCAGAGGCCATTGTATTTGGAGACCTCAATGATCCGAACTCTTCAGTTTCAAAACTTTCAAACCTCTCACACGGCTATCATGTACTTGGGGATCTCAATGTAAAACCTTCTATTACCTATTTAGCTAAAGTAAGAAATTACCATCCAAACCTTTTTAAATTTTATGAATAATACACAAACCTTAGACATTTTAGGAAATGAACCTCTTGTTTTAGGGCATCAAACTCGCTCTGAGATCACTGAAATGGTCGCAAGGCCCTTAGATACATTTCCAAATAAAAAATGGTTTATTGCTTTTTTGGTTGCAATAAGCATTCTTGCTATGGGGTTAAGTTGCATAGGCTGGACTTTTTACAATGGTATTGGAGTGTGGGGAAATAATAACCCTGTGGGTTGGGGTTTTGATATTGTAAACTTTGTTTTCTGGATTGGGATTGGCCATGCCGGCACTTTGATTTCAGCCATTCTTTATTTGTTTAGGCAAAAGTGGCGTTGCTCTATTAACCGTGCAGCTGAAGCCATGACTATTTTTGCAGTCATGTGTGCTGGACTTTTTCCTTTGATTCACCTTGGACGCCCTTGGCTTGCATTTTGGCTTTTTCCTCTTCCCAATCAAATGGATTTATGGGTGAATTTTAGATCCCCACTTCTTTGGGACGTCTTTGCTGTTTCAACCTATGCAACTGTTTCGCTTCTTTTTTGGTACATGGGTCTTATTCCTGATTTAGCAACTCTAAGAGACAGAACAAAAAATAAATTTAAAAAAACAATTTACGCTATTCTTTCTTTGGGTTGGCGTGGCTCTATGCGACAGTGGAATCACTATGAAACTGCCTACATGATTTTTGCAGGGCTTGGGACCCCTCTTGTTCTATCTGTTCACACCATTGTGAGTTTTGACTTTGCAACCTCTGTTATCCCAGGTTGGCACGCAACTATCTTTCCACCCTATTTTGTTGCAGGTGCTATTTTTGGTGGTTTTGCCATGGTTTTACTTCTTATGGTACTCACTCGACAGTTCTTCAACCTGCAAGGGCTTATCACAATGGCACATTTTGATGCCATGAATAAAGTTATTTTAGTCACAAGTCTTATCATCGGCTATGCCTATACCACTGAATTTTTTACAGCGTGGTATTCTGGAAACACATTTGAATTTTATGCATTTTGGAATCGTGCTACAGGCCCCTACGCCTGGAGTTATTGGATTATGGTCAGCTGCAATGTTTTAGCTCCACAACTTTTATGGTTTAAGAAATTTAGAAAAAGTATTCCTGTGATGTTTGGTGTCTCTATTGCTGTCACTATCGGTATGTGGTTTGAAAGATTCGTTATTATCGTCACCTCTCTCTCCAGGGATTTTCTTCCAAGCTCATGGGGCATGTATATTCCAACACAGTACGATGTTGGTATACTTCTAGGATCTTTTGGGCTGTTCTTCACACTTTATCTTCTTTTTGTAAGAGTTCTTCCTGTAATCTCCATCAGTGAAATTAAAGGAATCATGAAACACAGTGCGCCAGTAGGAGAAAAAGACGATGTTTAAAAAAATTCTTTCAAAAATTCCTTTTTTACAGAAAAAGAAAACTTATAAAGGTTTAGCTTGCCAGTTTGGAGAACCTACCCATCTTTTGGAATCAGTGAAAGATTTAAAGGAACTGGGGCTTTCAAATATAGAGGTTTATACACCTTATCCTGTTCATGGCCTTGAAAAGGTCTTAGATCTACCACGCTCTCAAGTACCTTGGATAAGTCTGATTGCAGGCCTTATAGGTTTTGTTGTAGCTGTCGCCATGCAGTGGTGGATGAGCGCTGTGAGTTATAAAATAAATGTCGGGGGGAAACCTTTGTTCTCAGGCCCTGCTTTTGTTCCTATTATGTTTGAAGTAACAGTTCTTTTTGCAGCACTGGCTACCTTTGTAGGCCTTTGGGTCTTCTGTGGCCTTCCCAAATTTGCATCACCTTTTGAAAATGATGAAAGAGCTCTTCGCTCTACGAATGACGAATTTACACTTTATGTGTGTACTTCAGATCCACAATTTGATGAATCTAAAATTCGCAATGTCTTAAGTTCCAAAAAATGCTTCAACATTCGATACTTGGGAGAAGAGGGAGAATGAAACTTAAGTTCTTGAAATGGCTGTATCCTCAAAAAATCTATGTTTCAAAAATTTTTTTGATACTCTTCTTTATAAGTATTAATATAGGATGTTCTAAGGGAAAACCTCCACTTATGATTATTCCTGATATGGATGATCAACAAAAAGTAAAACCACAAACTGCTCTACACATACCTCCAGAAGAAACTGTTGCTCGTGGAAGTTTAGAAGAAAACAAAACAAAATTAGAAATGACCCCTCGAAACATCAGTCGAGGTGATTTTCTCTTTCAAACTTATTGTATGCCCTGCCACGGAAACGATGGTGAGGGCAATGGTCCTGTTGTTCAAAGAGGTTATATTCCTCCACCCCCCCTTATCACAGGGCGAGTCAAAGGGTGGAAAGATGAAGAAATCTATAACGTCATTGCAGAAGGCCAAGGAACCATGCCTTCTTACAAACACCTTGTTTCATCCAAAGATAGACAAGCTATTATATCCTATTTAAGAAAAAAACAGAGCGAGGCACAATAAAACGATGAATATAACTAACATTTCAGAAGCACATGTTTACATCAATCCAGAAGATCGCATTCATAAATTAAAAACAATAGCGCTGGTTTTATTTGTTTTAACCTCAGCTCATTTTGTTATTTCTTTCTTAGCCTCTCCGAAACATGCTTTATTTAATTATCTTCTTTCCTTTTCAAATACTATGAGCCTTGCGCTCGCAGGACTTTTTTGGACTTTGGTTCATCATGCAACAAAAGCACACTGGAGTGTTGTTATAAGACGCATTTCAGAATCTTTTACTTTTGTCATTCCCTTTGGACTCCTTTTAACCATTCCGCTTTTTCTAGGACTCGATGTTCTTTACACATGGTCGCACGATCACCATTTGCAACATAAAGCTCTCTATCTTAATGATGTTTTTTTTATTTTAAGAACCATTTTTTATTTTTCGATATGGCTATTGATTTACTTTAAAGTTGTAAAACCTTCTTACAAGCAAGACCAAGTAGAAGATCTTTCAATTACACAAAACATGTGGAAGTGGAGTTGTATTGGCCTTGTTCTTTTTGGTTTCACAATCTCTTTTGCTGCCATTGATTGGCTGATGACACTTGATCCACATTGGTTTAGCACTATTTTTGGCGTTTATTATTTTGCTGGCTCTATTGTTGCTGGATTAGCTGCAATGATTCTTATTATTTCTTTACTTAAAAAACATGGCTACCTTCAGGTACTCAACGAAAACCATCTTCATGATTTAGGAAAACTTCTTTTTGGTATGAATGTATTTTGGGCTTATATTGCTTTTTCTCAGTATCTTCTTATTTGGTATGGAAATATTCCTGAAGAAACCATCTTTTTTCACAAAAGAACTGTGGGTAGTTGGAATGAAGCCTCTCTTTTTCTTCCTTTAGGACATTTTTTAATTCCTTTTATGGTTTTACTTTCTCGCAGTGCAAAAAGAAATATAACTATTTTATCTCTCGCTTCCATTTGGCTTCTTTTGATGCATTATGTTGATCTTTACTGGCTTATCATGCCAAACTTTTCACCTGAAAAAGCACCCTTAGGACTTTTAGAAGTATGTGGATGGGTGTGGTCTTTAAGTCTTGTTTTTATCATTGTTATTAAAATACTTGGAAAACATCCGCTGATTCCCCTTAAAGACCCACAACTACAAGTATCACTTGAACACCATCAATAAAAAATAGTTTTTATTTCCAATAGCTTTCTTTGTTGTTATATTTATCTTATGGCACGTTTTTTAAGAAAACGGGTTAAGAAAAGAGGTAAACCCCCTGGGACTCTCATTTATGTTGGTGATCATTCTGTAGAAAACATCAAAGTAAGACTTATCAGTTTTACTCAAGACAATTTTATAGAAAAAGAAATCCAAAAAATTGAAGATTGCCTTCCTGAAAGCCACGATGAAAAAACCGTAACGTGGATCAAAATCGAAGGACTCTCTGATACAAAAACCATTAGAGAAATTGGAGAGATCTTTGATATTCACAATCTTTGGCTTGAAGATGTTTTGAATACTGACCACAGACCTAAAATGGAAGAACTAGAAGATCTTGTTTTTTTAATCTTAAAAACGGTCATCATGAACGGTAAAAAAACAAAGGATTTTCGTTTGAGTCAAGTCAGTTTATTTTTGGGTAATAATTTTGTTATCTCTTTTGAAGATGAGCCTAGCGACCTTTTTGATACAGTTATTCAAAGAATTAAAATTGCTAAAGGAAGAATTAGATCTTCTCACATTGATTATCTTTTCTTTTCCCTCATAGATACTTGTGTAGATTCTTACTATCCTCTTGTCGAAAAAATAGGAAAAGCTGCAGACACACTTGAAATAAGAGTTTTAAAAAATAACTCAAATGACATTACTCATAAAATCGCTGAACTTAAAAGTGATCTTATTTATCTTAAAAAATCAGCAGGGCCTTTAAAAGAAAGTTTACAAAAAATTTATAAAAGTGAAAACAGTAGTATTCATGAAAAAACAAGATTTTATCTTTCTGATACCTATGATCACATCGTTCATATTTGTGATACCATAGATAGTTATAAAGAAATGCTAATTGGCTTGCTCGGCATTTATGCTTCTCAGATGAGCCACAAAATGAATGAAATCATGAAGTTTCTTACTATTTTCGCCTCTATTTTTATTCCTCTTACTTTCATTGTGGGTATTTATGGTATGAATTTTAAAAACATGCCAGAAATTGATTGGAAATGGGGGTATTATTCGGTATGGATTATTATGATTACTATCACTTCAGGATTGCTTTATTGGTTTAAAAAGAAAGATTGGCTTTAATTAAAGCACTTCATCTAAATCGACAAGTAGGGTATCTCCTAAATCTTCTATTTTAAAAACAGGAAGTGAATCTTTGGCTGGCGCACAAAGTGCACGTCCATCTCGAAGATCAAACTTGGCGCCATGAAAGGGGCATTCAATGACTGTTCCTTTTAAACATCCTGAAGAAAGAGGTTCATCCCGATGTGTACACAGATCTAAAAAAGCATAATACGTCCCTTCGACCTCTGTAAGAGCTATTTGTATACCATGACTTAAAAAAACTTTTGAACGTCCTTGTGGGATATCAGATTTTCGAATTTTTAGAGTAAATTCTTGAGTCATATTAATCCTAATTTTAGTTTAGCTTCTTCGCTCATTCGACTTTGATCCCAAGGAGGATCCAAAACAATGGCAACATCTACCATTTCAACATTATCAATATTTAAAAGCTTAGACTCAATATCTGATTTTAAAATATCCCCCATCCCGCATCCAGGTGCTGTTAAAGTAAATCGAACATCAATTTTATATTTTCCATTTTCCAAAGTAACCACATTACAAGCGTACACAAGCCCAAGATTCACAATATCAACAGGAATTTCTGGATCGTAACAAGTTTTAAGCTCTTCCCAAACTTTTTCTTCAATAGTTTTTGACCCCTGGATCCCCGCCTTCTCCACTACTTTTCCCAAAGCATCAGCATCTTTACCATCAATACGAACCATGTAACCCTGATCCGTTGTAACTGTAAAAGCACCCCCTAAAGATTGCGTAATAGTTACCTCTGATCCTTTTTCAAGGTCCACCTTATAGCCATCAGGAATAACAATGGCCTCAACCTTTCTTGTAAGTTGTACATGTTCTCTTTCTTGCATGATTTACTCCGTTGTAACTGCTTTTCTCTCTCCATGTAAGAGAGATCGTAAAGTGTGCCATGCTAAAACAGCACATTTAACACGTATCGGAAATTCTTGCACCCCTTCAAAAACCTGTAGCTTTCCTAAATCAACACCTTTAAGCTCTCCCCCCGTAACAAGTCTTTGAAATTCTGCAATGATAGATTCCGCTTCATCAAAGCTTTTATTTTTCATAAACTCTGTCATAAGAGATGCTGAGGCTGTGGAAATAGCGCAGCCATTTCCTTCAAAACTGAGATCAGAAATTTTTTTACCTTTAAAAGATGCGTAAATAGTAAATTTATCTCCACACAAAGGATTATACCCTTCTAAATTTTGTGCCTTTTCTTGTAATTTATGAAAATTACGTGGACTTCTTGAATGATCCACAATCATTTCTTGGTAAAGTTCGTGTAATGACATTATCCCAAAACCTCAAATACTTTTTTAAGTGCTAAAACAAGAAGTGAAATATCTTCTTTTGTATTATAAATACCTAAAGACGCCCGTACCGTTGCAGGTACTCCATAAAAATTCATAACAGGCTGTGCGCAGTGGTGTCCTGTTCGAACCGCAACCCCCTCTTGATCTAAAATCGTGCCTACATCATGAGGGTGTATGTTTTCCACAATAAATGATTGGAGAGCTGCTTTCTTTTCCGCCCTCCCAATCAATTTAATCTTAGGTAGTGTAAGAAGTTGTTCTTCCATATACTTTAAAAGTTCTTCTTCATATTTTTGAACTTTCTCCATATTCAAAGCACTCAAATAATCAAGAGCGCTTCCTAAACCAATGGCTCCAGCAATGTTTGGCGTTCCTGCTTCAAATTTAAAAGGCACATCATTATAAATAGTCTTTTCAAAAGTAACTGATTTAATCATATCTCCACCACCTTGATAGGGCGGCATTTTTTCTAAATGTTTAAGTTTTCCATAAAGAACCCCAATCCCTGTAGGGCCATAAATTTTGTGGCCTGATAAAGTATAAAAATCACAATCAAGTGCTTCAACATCTACTTTTAAATGAGAAGCAGCTTGAGCTCCGTCTACTAAAACAGGAACACCATGGTCATGACAAAAAGAGACTATTTCTTTAATAGGATTAATGGTTCCCAAAGCATTTGAAACATGAGCAATTCCTACTATTTTTGTTTTTGGGTTAACAAGTTTTTTAAACTCATCTATGAGAAGTTCTCCTTTTTGATTGATAGGCGCTATTTTTAAATGTGCTTTTTTTTCGCTACACAGTATTTGCCATGGAACAATATTAGAATGGTGTTCCATATGGGTAATGAGCACTTCATCTCCTTCTTGAACTCGTTCTCTTCCAAAGGTTTGAGCGACCAAGTTAATACTTTCTGTTGTGCCACGAGTAAAAATAATCTCTCTTGAATCTTTAGCATGAATAAATTTTTGAACTTTTTCTCGGGCGGCTTCATATTCTTTTGTAGCTAATTCACTTAAATAATGAACACCTCTGTGTACATTTGAGTTTTGAGAAGAATAATACTTATTCAGTGTATCCATCACTACCTGTGGTTTTTGTGTTGTGGCAGCGCTATCAAGATACACAAGTGGCTTTCCACGAACTTTGATATTAAAAATTGGAAAATCTTTTCTAACCATCATAAATACCTCTTATGAAGAAAAAACAATATGATCTATCTTCTTTCTGACTGCTTCCTGTGGAATGCTTTCTATAATTTCACTTACAAAAGCATGAATGAGCATTTTTCGTGCTTCTTCCTCTGAAATACCTCGTGATTTTAAGTAAAAAAGCGCTTTTTGATCAAGCTGTCCTGTAGAAGATCCGTGAGTACACTCCACATCATCTGCATAAATTTCTAAATTAGGCTTTGCAAAAACTTGAGCGCCTTCTGATAAAAGTAAGTTTTTATTAATCTGACGTGCTTGTGTCCCTTTTGTTCCTTTAGCAACTATAATTTTGCCATCAAAAACTCCTTGAGCTTTTTCTTCCACAACAGCTTTGAAAAACTGATCACTCACACAGTTGGAAACGTTATGTTCCACCAAAGTATGGAAATCAATCACCTGAGAACCTTTTGGTTTTAAAAGCCCCTTTAAAAAACACTGCGCATGTCCCTGCGTAAAAGGCACATTTACATCTTGTCTTGAAAATCTTCCACCAATGCCAAATAAAAAACTTCTCACTTCACTTTTTAACCCCTGCTCAAAATAAAGATCAGAAATATGAAAAGCATTTTTTCCCTCAAGCTGGAAACGATAATGTTCACATTGTGATTGTTCTTGTGTTACAATTTGAGAAACAACAGAATTAAAATAGTGGGCGTTCTCTTCCCCTCCAAAAGATTCTAAAATAGTCACTTTCGAAGCTTTTCCTATGATAAAAAGATTCCTTAAATAATGAGCACTGTTAGAATTTGTAGAAAAATAAATAAAATGCAATGGTTTCTTTATTTTTTGACCCTCTCTTACATAAAGACAAGCTCCATTTGAAAAAAGCGCTGTATTTAAAGATGTAAAAGCATTTTTCTTCGAATGAAGTTTTTTATTCACATAGTTTCGAGCTATGTGAGGGTGACATTTTATAAACTCTTGTAAATTACCTAAAAATACTTGAGAAGGAAGATCTTCTATTTTAGATAAATCTTTTGAGAAAAGACCATTTATAAAAACAACTCTATAGCAATCAAGCCCTTCAAATATAAAAGGCTCAATATTTTCTTTCCCATCACCAAAGATTGCGAGATCACCACGGATTCTTTCAGAATCCTCGTGATGACGAGGTTTAAAAGAACTCTCTAAAAAAGAAGAAATATCTGTATACTTCCATTCTTCTACTTTTTTGTTTGGAAATCCTTGTTTTTGAAATTGCTCTATGGCGCTGTCTTTAAGCTCTTTAAGCCAAGGAGACACACTTCCATTCAGAGATTGTTTTAAACTCTTGTATTGAGAAACATAATCTTGAACAGTGTGAAGTGTCATATTTTTTACCCAACCCCGTCATACCCCTTTTCTTCAAGAAGAAGTGCCAGATCTTTTCCTCCAGAACGAATAATTTTTCCATCTGAAAGAACATGAACCTTATCTGGAACAATATAATTTAAAAGTCTTTGATAGTGGGTAATGACAAGAAAACTTGTATGAGGCCCTCTTAAAGAATTTACACCTTGAGATACAATTTTAATAGCATCGATATCAAGACCCGAATCTGTTTCATCAAGAATAGAAAGTTTAGGCTCTAACATCGCCATCTGAAAAATTTCATTTCTTTTCTTCTCTCCACCAGAAAAACCTACATTTAAAGAACGACTCATGAAAACTTCATCCATTTGAAGAAGCTTCATCTTTTCTTTCATGAGTTTTAAAAAATCAAGAGCATCTATTTCACTTTCCCCTCGATATTTTTTAATAGAATTGACAGCTGTTTTAAGAAAGTTAGTGACAGAAACCCCTGGTATTTCAACTGGATATTGAAAGCTTTGGAAAACTCCTTTACAGGCTCTTTCTTCAGGTGCCATGTGAAGTAAGCTCTTTCCTTCATAAAGTACTTCACCTTGAGTCACTTCATAATCTTCTCTACCAGAAAGTACATTAGCCAAAGTACTCTTGCCTGAGCCATTAGGCCCCATAAGGGCATGTACTTCACCTTTTTTGAGCTCTAGATGAATACCCTTGAGTATTTCTTTACCCCCTACTTTGGCATGTAAGTTTTTTATTACTAACATAACTGACTCCTTTAGCCGACAGCGCCTTCAAGGCTTACGTCAAGAAGTTTTTGGGCCTCAACGGCAAATTCCATAGGAAGTTTTCTAAAAACTTCTTTACAAAATCCGTTCACAATAAGCGAAACCGCATCTTCTTCTGACATCCCTCTTTGTCTGCAATAAAAAAGTTGATCATCCCTTATTTTTGAAGTTGTTGCTTCATGCTCTACCCGAGCTGTTTTATTTTTAGACTCAATATAAGGGAAGGTATGGGCCCCGCACTGACTTCCTAATAATAGAGAGTCGCATTGTGAATAATTTTGAGCCCTGTCTGCACCTTTTTGAATTTTGACAAGCCCTCGATAAGTATTTTGTCCATGCCCCGCTGCAATGCCCTTTGAGATAATAGTACTTCTTGTATTTTTACCAATGTGAATCATTTTAGTACCTGTATCTGCTTGTTGATAGTTATTGGTAAGGGCAACAGAGTAAAATTCACCTACTGAATTATCACCTTTTAAAATACAACTTGGATATTTCCATGTAATGGCAGAGCCTGTTTCAACCTGTGTCCAAGAAATTTTAGAATTTTTTCCAGCACATTTACCTCGTTTAGTTACAAAATTATAAATACCACCCTTTCCTTCTTTATCCCCTGGATACCAGTTTTGGACTGTGGCATATTTAATCTCAGCATTGTCTTTAGCTAAAAGCTCAACGACCGCTGCATGCAATTGATTTTCATCACGCATAGGAGCTGTGCAACCCTCTAAGTAACTTACATAACTTCCTTCTTCTGCAATAATAAGAGTTCTTTCAAACTGCCCTGTGTTGGCAGCATTAATTCTAAAATAAGTAGAAAGCTCCATAGGACATCGAACACCTTTTGGAATGTAGCAAAATGAACCGTCACTAAAAACAGCTGAATTGAGTGTTGCAAAATAATTATCAGTGTAAGGAACGACACATCCTAAATATTCTTCTATCAAATGAGGATGCTCTCTCACTGCTTCAGAAAAAGAACAAAAAATAATTCCTAATTCTTTTAATTTCTTTTTAAAAGTGGTTGCAACAGACACACTATCGAGAACTGCATCGACTGCTACACCCGAGAAGCGCTTTTGCTCATCTAAAGAAATACCTAATTTTTGAAACATAGATCTTAATTCTGGATCTACTTCATCCAAGCTCTTAAGCTCTTTTTTAGGTTTAGGTGCTGAGTAATAAATAATTTTTTGGTAATCGATAGGGGCATATTTCACATGCTGCCATGTGGGTTCTTCCATTTTAAGCCAATGCCTATAAGCTTTAAGGCGCCACTCGAGAAGAAAAAGAGGTTCTTTCTTTTTTTTGGAAATAAAACGTATAATATCCTCATTAAGCCCACAAGGTGCTTGTTCAGATTCAATGTGTGTTTCGAAGCCATATTTATACTCTTGCTCCGTTATTTTTTTAATGGCTACGTTTTTTTCTTGTGGCATCAGAGCCTCCATTTTGTTTCCTAAACTTCACGTTTTCTTAAATCCATACCTTTTTGTCAACTTTCTATTAAAAAACCTATCTCATTCCAATAACCTTTGCCTGCTCTTGAATAATTTCTTCCATCTGTTTTTTCATGCCCCTTTCATCCTGAAGAAGCTGATCTAAAGTTACTTCGTTCATAACTGAACTCATGTATTTATAAATAACACTCCACACAGATTTCACTGAACAATTAGCATTATGCACACAAACATTTGCTAAACCCGTGTGATCCAAACAAAACTCACTATTAAACATAGAACTCCCCAAAGCCTTTGACACCTCTGCCAAACTAATGGAACTAGGGTCTTTCCTCAAAGAATATCCACCATGAACACCGCGTTTTGCTTCGATTAACTTTGACTTTTTCAAAAGGGAGGTAATTTTAGAAACATATTCTTGAGACAAACCTTCTTTTTCAGATATCTCTCTAATAGAAATACCCTCATCCCACACACGAGCTATCTGCAAAAGACATCTTAAGCCATATTCTTCTAAAGCAGTAATTTTCATGAACACCCCCTACACTTTAATTATAGCAAATCTATACTAAAAAGTACTCTTTTGTCAATAGTCTAACATATTGAAATTAAAGATATTTTTAAAATGGTGGCCGCTTAATCTTCAGGAAATTTAAGATGTCTGAGATATTGTAAATAGACAAATCCAAGAACTTGTTCATCATGTGGAGTGGGTTTGCGATCACAGACAGGGATTCTTTTAAAATACATAATATCTTCTTTATGATTCGAATGTTGCATGCCTATCAGATGTCCCACTTCATGCGTGACGATACCTTCAAGACAAAAGCTAAAAAAAACTTCTCGCAAGCCTTCCATATGCCATTGATCTTGTGTGTGAAAACCATACCACTCATTGATAACAATATCTCCTCCAACCGAGCTCCAGTTGCCATTTTCATCCAACAGATGATGGGCTTTAGCAAGTTTATGCTCATGAGGTTCATCAAACGCTTCTCTTCTCACAATATGAACCTGATCACCGGAATCAGTGGGAAAGTCTGCCAAACCTAAATATTTAAAATGAAAATTCGTTGCTGTTAATTTTCGAATGATGGGTTCCCAGTTTTTAAAGCCTTGCTGAATGGTTTCAATTTCTTCTTTCGTAAATGCGTTGTCTTGAATATAATACTCACTGGGGAAAATAGGCTTAATGTATTGATTGAAAATTTCTTTACGTTCTTGCTCCGGGATGTGAGAAATGTTGCAGCCTGCAAAAAATTGAATAATAACAACGCACAGAAATAAAACAGAACGCTTTCTTTTTAAGAAACTTTTAAACCACACAATCACGGTCTAAAACACGTAAATAAACAAAGTTACTTTGTCAACCATCTTCGATGGTTTATCCAAAAACTCACTTTTTCTCATCCCTGCGCAGATTGCAATTTTTTCATTGACCGGAAAATAAATTTCAAATATCACATAAGTGTATGTATCGTATGTGTGTAACGTTGTTGTGTATGAGCCTATGCTTTCTTCCATTAGCCCATGGAAAAATTTCATTTGAGACAGAACAGATGATTCAGCAATTAGACTGGGATATGACCCGAATCGGTCGTCAAGGTCAAAAAGCGCGAAATCGGGCAGTTACCAAATTGACTTGTCTTGGCAAAAGAGAAGAAGAAACACGTCAACGCGTTTTAGAAACCGCGGGCAGACTTCTGGGACATTCAAATATTATTGTAAATGAGGCGGCTATGAACGTTTTTCAAAATTTAGATGCCGTTCAAGAAATGAATGATTATAAACAGAAATTTCTGCTTCGGTATGGATCTCCCCAAAACAGGAATGAAGTAAAAGAGATCTTTCATGAAATATTCACACGTGAAGATGAAGGGCTTGAGGTGATCAAAGAATTTTATCCGGATAGAGATGATGTCATCTATCTAAACGAACTCTCTGATTTATATAATGACCACACCGGTCAGAGACTCAAAATACGTTTGCGTACCTTTTCACTCAAATATCCTGATCGTCAAGAACGCGATAATATTTCACATATTCAGGCTGAAGTCATAGAAGATTTTCATGTGTCTGAAATGGTTCCAACGGATCCAGCTTGCAAGCCGCTTTGACCCTGGTAATTATCCTAGGCCCCTTGGTACTTACATACCATTAAAGACTCTTCACACTATCACCGATAAAGAGTTGTTATGTCACAAAACAATATTCTTACTTCTGCTATTAAACAAATGGAGAAAGCTCGGGAATTCACTGATATTTCACATGAAGTCATTGATAGATTAGAACATACAAAAAATATTCTTGAAGTCTCTATTCCTGTTCGCATGGATGACGGCTCTCTTAAAATTTTTACTGGCATGCGCGTTCGACATAATGATTTGAGAGGTCCAACCAAAGGGGGTATTCGCTATCATCCCGAGGTTAATCTTAACGAAATAAAAACTCTTGCATTTTTAATGACTTTTAAATGTGCTGTATTGAACCTACCTTTTGGGGGAGCTAAGGGTGGTATTATTGTAAACCCTAAAGAGCTATCTCGTTTTGAACTTGAAAGACTGAGCCGTGGCTACATAGAAATGATCTCTGATTTTATTGGACCAGATACAGACATCCCAGCTCCTGATGTTTATACAAATGAAATGATCATGGGTTGGATGGCCAGTGAATACAATATTATTAAAAGGCAAAAATATCCAGCCGTCATTACTGGAAAACCTTTAAGTTTAGGCGGAAGTCTTGGAAGAGATACCGCAACAGCACGTGGAGCTTTTTATATTATCGAGGAACTCAAAAAATTAAAAAAAATTAATCCTGAAAAAACAAAAGTTGCCGTTCAGGGATTCGGCAATGCCGGGTTTCATATAGCCGCTCTGCTCTTTGATGCAGGTTATAAAATAGTAGCTGTGAGTGACTCACAAGGCGCTATTTATAGTGAAAAAGGACTTAACCCTTATCACGTAAAAAAATTTAAAGATGAACATAAAGCTCTCAAAGCAGTTTATTGTGAAGAATCTGTGTGTGATATTCTTGAACATAAAAGTATTACAAATGCAGAACTTCTTGAGTTAGATGTCGATATACTCATCCCTGCTGCTCTTGAAAATCAGATTACAAAAGAAAATGCTAGTACAATTAAGGCTCCTATCGTTGTTGAACTAGCTAATGGTCCTGTTACCGATGAGGCAGATGATATTTTAGAAAAAAAGAATATTCTAGTTATCCCTGATATTCTTGCTAATGCAGGGGGTGTCACCGTCTCTTATTTTGAGGGGGTTCAAAATAAAAGTAGGTATTATTGGCCACTCAAAGAAATTCATGAAAAACTCTCTGAAAAAATGAAATCTTCATTCCATGATGTTTACAAGATTCATGAAAAAAATAAAATAACAATGCGCACAGCCGCCTATGTCCTAGCTTTGAAGCGAATTGGGGATGCCGTAAAATCTTTAGGGACAAAAGAATATTATATAGCTGCTTAAATCTCACCTCATTTCTAAAAAATTTATAAAGTATATATGTCTCTCACCTCTGAAAAAGGACTTATCTTTTTGATAGTGAATTTTTCCTTTGATCACAACTTCTTTACCCCGATAATGTTTGAGCTCTGAATAGCGTTCTTTGGAAACCTTGACTGGGGTAATCGTATCTCCGTTAGCATCGACAAGCTTAAATTGCCCATACTCGCCACCCCCACTTTTTAAAGTGCCCCTTAAAAGAATTTCAGATGCCTCTTCATACACAATGAAGTTTTGATGATACTGAACTCTTAAATCCGGAAACCAATCATTGACCATAACTTTAAAGATTTCTGATGAAATAGCTGGTTCATCGCTTAACGCAGTGAGGAAGAAAAAAGCCATTTCTTGGGCATATTTATCTATTAATGTGGAAGGATTACCAGGAAGAGAAAAATCAGGAGGTAATATAGTCGTTGTTGCTAACAAGAGTGGCTTGATGTTGTGATACAAATCTATTAATTCATTTCTTGGAAATTTTCTAAAAACCAACATGATAGATTTTAATGCTTCACCTCTTATGAGTGATAATCCTGCTGTTAAAAAGACCGTATTTTTAACTACGTCTGGAATCCTAGAAAAATAATTAAAAACATCACCTATCACAGACGTGTTTCCTAATTTTCCCATATTTTCCACCAATGCGCGCAGTAACCATTCTTGGTTTTTAGTAAAAAGATCCATCTTTGCTGGTGGTGTTTCTCTAAACAGTAACTGTTGAAAATAAGGATAAGCCTCTGGATGAGCATGTTTCCCCAATGCTTTTATTGTGTATCTCACCACCATGGCATCTCTATCAAACAGAGCATCAAGCAGTGCATCAAAAGCTCTTTTACTTTCTTTATAGTCGCCAAGTTCAATCGCTGCACCAGCCCTCTCAACCCCCAACTCTGCATTTTTTAAGGTAAAAATGAGTTGATCTAATTTTTCCTCGGATCCAGCATAGGACCAGCTCGCAACGACCATCAATGCAAATATGACAAGAATTTTTCTCATTGGAAAAAGTCCTCCTATCTAAAATTTTAAATTGCTACACAACACTCAACGACTGCAACCATTATATTGCTATACAAAATATTGTAAAGGCCTTTCCCGTTACCTCTTAAGAACTTCTCTCAAAGCAGGGAAAATTTTAGGTGGGGCATCTTCAGACTGAAATGTGACATCAAAAAACTTAGCTACGTCGATCGCTGAACTCACAGCGTCTTCATGGAGTCCATATCCAAAATAACTTCCGCAAAAAAAACTATTTTTTTCCCCATTTAAAGTAGGCAGTTGCTGAATTGTTGGATACGAAGAAAAATCATAAATGGGTGTTCTTAAAGTAAGATCTAATTCTATGAGTTCATCCCGAATAGGAAAATTAGGATGTTGTGTACCAATATATTCACAATCTTTAGAAACATAAGATTGATGCCAGGTAGATCCACTCACAGATGTATCAACCACCCCATTTCTATTCGTATAAAGGAATGTATAAGCTTGCATTAAATCGCGCGGTGGAAATGAGGAATAATCTCGATGAACGGCTAAACGACCATTATAGTATCTCCAAGCTCCTAAAATTTTTCTCTCAGCATCGGTAGGACTTTCTATAAGAGGGAGAGCTTGATCTGCATTACAAGCAAAAACCACTTGATCAAAAGGACGTTTTTCTCCATCCTTCATGACTAATGTAACACCTTTTTCATCTCGCAAAACAGTTTTAATCTGTGCATTAAAAATCACTTTACTGCGAAATGATGCAGACAGAGCCTCTACATAACTCTTTGTACCTCCATCTACACAACGGATGGAATAAAGAGCCTTAGGAGAGAGAAAATCATTATGAACTTTAAGTTTATTCAGAAAAAAGCTTGCTGGAGAGTTTAAAATATCCGAACCCTTCATAGAAGAAAGCAAGCATAAAGTGCACATAAAAATTGTTCTTGCGTCTCCTTTAAACTGAGGAATTTTTTGTAGACATTCATCTAAAGTAAGCCCCTCTACCTCACCTGCCTTCAATAAAGCTTGGGCTTTCTTTAATCCTAAATAAACTTGCATGAGCATTTTCAAACTGCTCGCCCGAAGAAGCTGAAATTTTTGTTTCCGAATACCTTTAAAAGTGGGTGTTAAATAAATTCCTTCATGGGTGTCCAAATCACGCAAACTCATAAAAGAAGTAGGACACAAACTTGTTCCAATATCTAGCTCAGAAAGAAGAGCAAAAAAGTTTTTGTAGCCTTTTCTACCAAAAGCAGCAACTGCAACATCCATTGAGTCACCTTGAGGAGATATATGAGTATAAGCATTTCCTCCAATTCGTGAGGACTTTTCAAATAAAGTAACATCATGCTTTTGATTGATTAGATATCCAGCGGTTAAACCCGCAATGCCGCCACCAATAATAGCTACATTCCTTCTTTTCATTTTCTTCATTCAATCAGTGTTGGTTCAAATAATATTCCCTCACAACTCGGAGAATATAAAAACTGGATTTGCTTTCCAAGATTGAGCTCGTGGAAGGGTTGACTTTTAGGATGATCTCCCAATCGAAGACTCACTCGAGGCACCAAAAATGAAACCCCGAATTCTTTTTGATGAATGAAGACCTTTCCATGAAGTGGTCTTCCATCTTTGATTGGATAAGAGTTTAAAGTCATGATGTTAGACTTACTTCTTATCTTTATTTTTCGAGCCTCAAACTCTAAAATCAATTCTGACGACTCTTTGTCTCTTAATGTGCAAACACGATGAGTTGCAGTTTCTCTAAAGGTAATGTCAGCAAGATATTTTGGATAATTGAAATAATCAATCCCACCATAGAGAGCAACATCGGTAGTGACAGGAAGTTCTTTAATAAACCCGTAATAATCTGACTTTAAAGTAGACTTAAGTAAATGAATGAAGGTGTGATGAGTTTTTTTTCCATATTGAACCGCGAAGGAAAGAGAAACTTCATTATAAGGACCAATATCAGATTGCTTATATTCCATACAATGAATAGCAGCTAAACCTCGTCCGGGTAAAATACTTAACGGATAATAATCCTCTGAAGGTAAATACTTTTGAATTGTTTTCAAGTCCGCCGTAAAAACGCAGCCCATTAAATTTATATCTTGATAAAATAAGGGAGATTTTCCTTTAAAATCACGAATGGGTAATTCTTTTTGTCTATACCCTTCAAAAAAATAATTTTGGTTCATGGATGGAATACCCCCTGATTCATTAACTTTTTATACACTCTATAAATTAAAGAATCATTAAAAGAAGGAACAAACTTTTTTAATAAATAAAAGGCATGAGCATCTGGATTAATCAAAGTAAGTTTTTTCTTGTGTACAATGGCTTGAATAATCGTGTGAGATGCTTTTTCTGGATTTGAGCCAAACTTTTTCACAATCCTATTCATTTTGTGAACCCGGTCATCCTCTCCTTCTCCGTGAGAAAGAGGCCCTAATATTGAATGACTCGCAATTTGTGTTTTGACAAAAGCGGGGCAAATCGTACAGACAGCGACTCTATCCTTAAGCTCTAGACTCAACGCCTCAGAAAACCCAACCACTCCAAACTTTGAAGTGCTATAAGCAACCATACCTGGCATGCCAATGAGTCCCCCCAAAGAAGAAATATTGACGATAGCCCCATTCTTACTTTCTAATAATTTTGGAAGTAGAGCTTTTGTGAGCCGAACAGTTCCCATTAAATTGGTTTCAATCACCGTCTCAAAATCTTCAATTTTTGATTTTTCAAAAAGCCCACTATAAGTAACACCCGCATTATTAATGAGAATATCAAGGGGATGATCAGCAATTTCTTCTATAGCTTTTTCGAAATTTTTTTTTGATGACAAATCACAATGTAAAATTTTAATTTTTTGAGAACGATGAGATGGATTGCCCACATCTTCTAAGTCTTTCTTTAATATCTCAAGTCCTTTTAGATTTTTATCTAATATGGTTAAATGACAATGCTCCTTAAAATAAAAATCCTTACTTAACTGACGCCCTATTCCTGACGCGGCACCTGTAATAAAAACGTGGTTATTTTTAAAATGAAACTTTTTTCGAAACAAACTCATAACCCTATATAGTATGCAAACATGTGTTGGCAAGGGACTTTCTTCAAGGGGCCCCTCTTCGCTGTCTAATTCTCCCAATCCCTCACCAGGTTTCACGACTTGAGTCAATACGGTAGAAAGCATACCCCTTACGGGATGCTGAGATGTGCTAAAATCGACAAATTGCGTCACATCCATGTAAACCAGATTAACAGAGATTCTTTATAAATAACTGAATTTACTCATATTTTATTTATTAAATTATGGCATGTGTTTTGCTATTTGTACTATGATATGAAGAAACGCTCTCTTTTCTACATTTTTGGTCTGGCTGCGCTTGGTTTTGTGGCGCTCAACGTAACACCTTCACATCAGATTTTTGCAGCAGCTACCCAGGAACGGTCTAAAATCCTAAAACCACATCAGAAGGTCAAAGAGTCTTCTAAAATTGAAGATATAAACCACTTTATTTTGGCAGATAAAACCGTGTACATGAGTGTGAGCAATCAGGTATGGATATCTCAAGATATTAATGCAAAGGAATACTTAAAAAAAGTTTATCACATTCACGGAACATTAAATGCTGAGAGTAATAAAGATATCGATCCGAACCCCTGGTGGGGCAGTGGGTATGCAGGACAGGTCAACCATCACACCATAAAAACAGAAGTGGATGCTGAATATATGATATTTTTAGTCACATCTAGTTTCAAAGCTCATATATCCATTAGAAAAAAGAATCATAATCTCGACTCGATTCTAGATTCAGCTTTTGAGACGACAGAAGATTTCGGTGGAAAAAATGTGAGTGCGAGCTTGCGTTTTAAAACAGATACAGGTGCTGTGAGGTTTGATGCTGGAACATTAGGTGAAACCCATATCAGTGTGAGCAATGGTATGGGTAATACTTCTCTTTATGGTGACTATGACCTCATTGTTTTCAAAGTGCTTCCCTATAAATCTAAATAGACGATCTTTAAAAGAAAAGCCGATCCCTTAGAATATTTCTAAATTAGCTTCATTCTATCTTTTTCTAACTTCATTTATTTAAATTGATATTGAATGAGTACTTTTAAATAAAGTTCTTCGAGGGCTCGTTCATCATTTTCAGTGGGTACACGAATACAAGTTGCATTTCCGCCTTTATACATCAAATCATTTGGATTTGTAGAATGCTGTAAACCTAAAAGATGTCCTACTTCATGTGCAACAGTATTCTCTAAGCATTGTGAAAAGTACTCACGCCATCCACCCATATGCCACTGATCCATGGTATGAAATGAAACATCAGAGTTAATAAAGATATCTGCTCCCAAAAGTGGTTTAGAAGATTGATCATAACATGTTATTAGTTTTGTACATGCCGCTGTATTTGGAGATAAGTCCAACCTTACAACAACATGAAGATTATCACTATGATCAATAGGAACTTCTTTAATCCCCATATACTTAAAATGAATTTCTTTCCCTGCTAATTTTGAAAGAATTGGTTCCCAATTTTTAAATCCCTGTTTGATTGTGGCAATTTCTTCAGTTGTAAATTGATCGGGATAAATAGTGTATTCTGTTTGAAACACAGGTTGAATATAACGATTAAAAATGGAGGTTCTTTCACGACTAGAAAAGTCTGTTACCCGACATGCCGACAAAGAAAACATAACGGAAATAATAACGAAGAGCTTCAATTTCATGCCATGCATATAGTCATAAAACAAACATTATGCAATATGTATCTGGCCTTATTCAATAAATTATTGCGTCTTAAAAAAATTGAACGCATAGGCTTAGGTCGAAGTACGAGATATAGAAAACTGTAATTAAGCTTTTATTAGAAAGCCGGATCTTCAATCTGGAAATATTAGTTACAAACTTATGAAATCTATTGGACAGGCAGAGGTTGTGGTCCCCATTTTACTTGGAATGAAAAAACCAGTTCACGTATTACAACACAACTGCTCTGTTACAGACATTGTTAACATGGCCGCCATAACAGTTGTTGAGGCTAAAGATAAATAAAGAATACCAAAAAGCCACCCATCAAATGATTCCGCTTCCCAACAAAATAGCAATGATCCCTAACAAAACTGCGACGGATAGTTGAACACCTTTAAACGTTATTTTCTTCAACAGCTTGTTTCCAATATAAGCACCGGTGAACGCAGATAGCGTTGCGGCAACCAACACAATAATATTGTCATTGAAGTTCAGTGCCAACATGTGTGTCCCATAAACAGAAATTCGTATAAAATCAACCAAACACGCAGTCACGATCCCTGTTCCAATAAATTTTTCTTTGGATATGCCTGTACGAATCAGAAAAGCACTCCGCAAAGCACCTTGATGTCCTGACAGCCCACCGAAAAATCCACTAAGAACTCCGCCAAGCGGAAGGAGTTTCTTGTCCACAGTCCATTGATTTAGTTTTGGAACAATTTCAAACATACAAAAAATAACCATCAAAACAGCAATGGCAACCTTGACCGGTTCAACACTGTATTCAGTTCCATTGAGCATGTATGTGAACAGCGGATCAAAATCAGTTAGGGTAACAAGAAGATATGACCCCACAAACGCGGCAGGAATCGTCGGAAGTGAAAAGCGCAGGAAAACAGACTTGTCCACGTGCCTTCCAACAAGGCCAAGTTTAAACAGGTTGTTCAAAAAATGAACCACCGCTGTCAAACCAACAGCAACCTGAATCGGAAAAAAAAGCGAAAAAACAGGAAGTAAAATTGTTCCGAGGCCAAAACCTGAAAAAAAAGTCAGGCCCGAACCCATAAGTGCAACAATTGAAATCAGCAATATATCCATACAAGTTTGGACCCGACTGGTTTCGAACCAGCGACCTCGTCAATGCCATTGACGCGCTCTCCCAGCTGAGCTACGGGCCCATATTGTATTCCAACTTCACTACCCATAACCCATTGTAGAAACACTCCCTTTTTTTATCCTCGAATAATACTTACTTTAGTAATCACCACATCTTTCAACGGTTTATCTCGCCCATCTCTTTCCACATGAGCTATTTGAGTCACAACTTCAAAGCCTTCAACAACTTGACCAAAAATAGAATGGCGATCATCTAACCAAGGTGTAGGCACCTCTGTAATAAAAAATTGAGAACCATTCGTATTAGGGCCAGCATTGGCCATAGAAAGCATGCCGGGTTTATCGTGTCGAAGCTCTGAGTTAAATTCATCAGAGAACTCATAACCAGGGCCTCCCATTCCTGTTCCTGTCGGATCTCCACCCTGAATCATAAAGTTAGGAATAACACGGTGAAAAACAATACCGTCATAATAAGGCCGTTTAACTTCTTCCCCTGTTTCGGGATCAGTAAATTCCTTTGTACCTTCAGCTAAACCCACAAAATTAGCCACTGTTTTTGGAGCTTGCTTATGAAAAAGCTCAATCTTTATGGTTCCCATATTGGTTTCCATGATAGCATACATTTTTTTTCCCTCTCCTTTAACAAAAATTAAATAGAAAACACCTAAAACAACAAAACAAGTGAACACGACAGCTAATATTTTTTTATATTTCATAACGGCTCCGGGAGAGTTCTTAGCCAGACTCTCGTGGGCTCATTTAACAATTCAGAATAATTTTTGACAAGATTTTTTTTAAAATGAGTTATCACACAAACTTTTTTAAGTAACGATACATAATATAAATTAAAGAAATAAAAACCAAAACCCACTTTATCAAGGCACAAAAGGTGGCTAAGAATACAAGGTAAGAAAAGAGATCCTTCGCTGCGCTCAGGATGACGGGAGAGTCGCTCAGAACAACATTATTTAGTAAAATAAGATGAAAAGAATTTTCCACCCAATCTAAAATGGCAGCAAGAAATGGTAGTAATAAAAAAGGTAGCTGTGCTTTCTGGATTCCGATAAGACTTGAAAGAAAAAAAGAATAAGCAATGGGAAAAAAATAATCAACATAAAGTATGTTTTTAAAAGCCTGTACGCCTTGATCTCCCCAAAGCATCAAGATGTTTTGAAAGGCTTCCAGAGAATAAACAAATTGTATCTCTAAAGGTGTTGGAGAGTGTGAAGGGCGTGCTTGATCAAAATATCCAAAAATAAAAATACAAAGAAGACCTGCAAAAAAAGAACCCCATAAAATGTAAGGAGATTTAAGTTTTTTATAAAAAGATTCCATTTATTTTAATTTAAGACAAAGATTTTTCAAAGTTTTCAATTTTTTTTCTTAATTTATCCATCATAGGAACAACTTTATTTTCATGATAATTATAAGTAACTTGAACAGTTTTTCCACTGGCTAAAAGGGTTCCTGTTTTGTGATCTTTCACTTCATAATCCATATCAAAACTGGAGTTTCCAATACGTGTTATGCCACAGAAAATATCTAATGAATCTCCTCCAAAACTGGGTGCTTTAAAATCACAACTGACATGGGCTAAAATAAATGAAAAATCTTTTAAAGAACGAGCACGATCGTAACCCAAAGCCTTTACATAAGCTAAACGAGCCTCTTCAAAATAAGTAATATAAGCTGCATTATTAGTATGGGCTAGGCCATCCACATCTGAAAAACGAACATGAAGACTGTGTTTAAATTTAAGTTTCATTTCTATAAGCACCCTCCCCTTTGTCCCCTCCCATCAAGGGAGGGGACAAAGAAAAACTAAAATAAATATTCTGGTGTTGGAAATTTATTAACTAATAAATGCTTTGCTTCAGTAAAAACTGTTTTATATCCCTCATCTTCATAAGTTACATCAAATTTCAAAAGCCCTTTAAGAACAACCTCGACTGAAGCTCTTTCAAATAAAATTTTATAAAGCCCTTCTGTAATAGGCATTGGAATTTGAAATTTTTGAGAAATTTCGTAAGCAATTTCCGTTGTATAAACCCCTTCTACAACCATTCCAATTTCCTTTAAAATAGCTTCTTTGCTTTTTCCTTGAGAGAGTAGCCTTCCAAAAGTATTGTTCCGACTTAAAGTTGAAAAACAGGTTGTTACTAAATCTCCCATTCCAGAAAGCCCCAAAAAAGTCTCCTTTTGTGCCCCTAAAAAAACTCCTAAACGAGTCATCTCTCCTAACCCCCGTGTTACTAAAAATGATTTTGAATTTGTTTGAAGTCCTAAGCCCGTTGCAATTCCAGATCCAATAGCAATAATGTTTTTGAGCGCACCCCCTAACTCAACACCTTTTAAATCATAACTACCATAAACTTTAAAAGGAAAATAGGAACTGGATCCCGGATCTTTGTGCGGGATGACAGAGGTAGAAAACAAATCGATAACATCATGAATGACTTCTTCATAATGAGAACCCACCACAGCCCCTGAGGGCTGACCTGATAAAATTTCATTTGCAATATTAGGCCCTGAAAGAGAGCCTACTTTTTTACAACAGGTTTCCTCCTTAAGAATATCTGACATTGTTTTGCATGTTCCTTTTTCAATTCCTTTCGTACCACTTACAAGAATCTGATCGCCCCTCACTGTATGACCTAATTCAAAGGAAACTTCACGAAAAACTTGTGAAGGTACAATCACAAATATAATAGAACAGTGATCTGTCACTTCTTTTAAATTTTGAGTTGCTTTTATTTTTTTGGAAAGTGGAGAAGAACCTGTATATTTCTTATTGGTGTGATACTCATTCATCTCATGTAACACTTCTCTATTTCGAGTGCACAAAACAACATCGCGCCCATTTGTAGCTAACAGATGTGCAACCGTTGTTCCCCAATTACCCGAACCTATAACACCCACTTTATTCATAAACTCCCTCTTAAAGCACCTTCAATGTTATATCCCACAAGTCTATTATGATAATAATAAAGAAGAAAAATATCTCCTATGTAAATTTCATTTCCCTTTCTATAAATAGTTTTTCTTTTATGATAAGTAGCGAAAATTCGAAGAGCGTTGTGAAGAATTTCTGAAGATGTTTTTTTTCTTAAACTGTCACTATAACTAATTTTATTCTTCGCACTTAAATCACTCAAGATTTTTCTAACCACATCAATCTGTTCACACACAACACCCACAGGAATAGGTTTAAAATAGGCGTGTTTCCGAGAAAACTGATAAATATCCCCTTTATTTTGAGAGGCTATGTATTCATAAAGAGTAAAAGCCACAAGATGAGTGCTTAAAACTCTATTATTTTTGTGAAAAACTTCTAAAAGTGATTGTCCTAATTCACGAGTATAGTTTTGATCTCTGTCTTCGTTTAGAAGTATTTTTCTATTTTTCTCGACATATTTTTGAATATCAATAGTTCTTCCGTGTCGATCCATGGAAACCCCATTTTGATCCACTTGATTTCCAAAAAGATCAAGTGGATCACCAAAATGAATGAATGTTTTAGAATGAAGTTTTGTATACGTTTTCAGAAAAGAAAAAATTCTTTGGGGTTTTGAAAATTCATCATTTTCAATAATGTACCTGGATTTTCCAACTGCTCTTAAAAAATCATCTATCAATGTTTCTGCTTCTAAAGTTAAATGCGAGCTTAAATTCATAGGAATGACAAAAATATTTTTATTTTTCTTCTTGTGTTGAAGATTGCGAATATAAGCCTTGATCCCCCCACCCATAAGACCTAGCTTAAGCTTTTTCTCAACAGCTCCTGAACGGCTTCTTGTACCCCCTGGAAAAAACAAATTATGAAAACCCATCTCTAAAGAACTTGTTGTATATTCTTTAAGAACATTTTTATAAAGTTCATGAACTTTAAGCCGGTCTACTTTATAAGCCCCTAAGTTTTTCATGAAATAACCAATCAATTTACTTCTAAAAAGATTAAGCCCTGCCCCGTACATCACAGGATCAAGCCCTGCTTGATGAAGTGCTGTTCCAATCAAAATAGAATCTAAGTTACTTACATGGGTAGGTGTGTAAATGAGAGTTGCTTCATGTGAGAGCTTTCCAATTCGTTCAAGATCTCCTGTAAGAACAAGATTTTCATTAATGAAAGATTTTGTATAAGAATAAAACCTCTTCAAAGAAGATGCATTCATAAGGAAATCTAAAAAACGAGGAATAATCTGAACTGAAAAACGATAGGTTTTAGGGTTGAAGTTTCCAACAATTTCGTCGGTATAATTAAAAATAGCTTCCTTAAAAATATAGGCTTTATCTTCTTCATCTAAAGTTTTTACGTATCTCTGCCTAAAACGATTCCAGTAAGAAAGCTCTCTTTTTTTCTTAAAACCCCATGAAACTCTCTTAACCCTTTGAGTTTCCCAATAAATCATGTCCTCAATAAGCTCATCTTTCTTGCTTTGAGGATAGGAAAGTACCTCTAGCAAAGAGTTATCAATAACTCTTTGCTTAAGCTCCTTTTTTCTATCTTCGGTAAAGTGGAATAAACTCATGGGAGGCACAACATAGGCTAAAATACCCATAAAATCAAACCCCTAAAAATCTACTAGCTTTTCTTTTTAATTCTGCTATATTCGCCACCATTAAAGTTAACCAGTCGCAAGTGGGCTCGAGTTTTTTTGAAAAAATATTCTCCTTGCTCTTTTTAGCGACACCAAAACTCATAGGAGGGTATTTATGGCAAAAAAACTTTATGTAGGGAATCTAAGTTACACAACCACAGAACAAGATCTTTCTGATCTGTTCTCACAATGCGGAACTGTTGAATCTGCAAAAATCATCACTGACAGAGACACAGGTCGCAGCAAAGGCTTTGGCTTTGTTGAAATGTCAAATGACGATGAAGCACAAGCAGCCATCAGCAAGTTTAATAATGCAGAACAAGATGGACGCGCACTTAAAGTCAACGAAGCAAGACCTATGGCACCACGAAGTGGTGGCCGTGGTGGCGGTGGCGGAAGATTCGGTGGCGGCTTCAGCAGAAGAAGATAATTATTTTTCCAAACAAATAGAAAGAGGGTGGTAAACAAAACCACCCTCTTTTTTTATTTCCTCAAAAGTATGGGTTCAAAGAATTAAAAAGCTAAAATAATTTAGTTTCAAAAAGGTAATGCATCTTTCAAATCTTGTAAAAGATCACCCCCCTCTTTTGTTGGTTTTTTCAAGATATCTGTAATTTTTTGAAGTCGGCTTAACTGCTTTTGAAAAGCTTCTGCCACAGCTTGGCTAATACCACTTACCCAACTAAAGTTAGGATCTTTAATATCTCCATCAATTCTAAATCTAAGTTCAAGTTTGTCTCCTTGTGGACCTTGTATGAAAGCGAGAAAAGCGCCACCTAAAGCACTCGCAACATTTCGCCCTTGTTCAAGTTTTAACTTATGAAGTTGAAGCTCATGTTCAGATCGAAGGATGCTTCCCTGTAAATGCGCCTTTGAAGTTAAATGAGCTGTTCCACCTGTTGGATAAATATTAAAATAATTTCCTATAAGATCTCTTGTCACCGCAACAGTAACATCCTTTATTTTAAGTGTACTCTCTAGACTCAATTCCTTATTCTTTTTTGAAATGAAAGTACCTTGATAATCAAATTGAGCCTTTTCGGGAACTCTCATTTTTAAAGTAAGAGGTACTTTCATGGGTTCTGGATACTTTACATTGTGTGCTGTTAAATATCCTTTATCAATGACGTATTCAAACTGAGTATCTGGAAATTTTTCCTGAAAACTAAATTTAAAATTATTAACCCACACATTTTCAACTGAAACAGTGTAATCAAATGGTTTTGCTTTTTTGGGGGAAGATTTTTCTTCTTTTACAGAAGCTGTTTTTCTTTGAGAGGCACTTAACTTAGAAAGATTAATATTATTTTTTTCTTTTTTAACATAAATCCAAGGATCTTCAATTTTAACACCGTGAATAATAATTTTTTTCTTTAATAAAGGAAATAAATCAAAATTAACATGGGCCATTCCTAGTTTAAAAATAGAATTTCCACGATCATGAATGTGAACATGGTTAACAGTTACAGTACCTTTTAAGAGTGAGACATTAAGACTTCCAATATTAAGCTCTGCTTGAGTTGCCTTTGCAAATTCTTTTTCAATAAATTTTTTAGCAACAAAAAGCCCACTATTTTTAACTAAAAAATACCCCCCAAAAACAAAAATAATAAAAATAACAAGAAACTTAATTTTTCTCATAACATCTCCTTCTTTATTGAATATCTCGGTTAGTTATTAGAAAATCTTAAACTCGGTTGTGTTCAAAAAGTCTGGGATCTTCATTCACCCTCACCTCAGATCCTCTCCCCTCGAGGGAGAGGAAGGAAAGGAGAGGGGGACAGAATTCGAGTCCATGAGAGAATATCCCAATTCAGAAACAAGGTGGTAGAAAAAGATGGAAGCTACGCTTTTATGCCAAAGACTTTGAAGATGAAAGTATATTCTAAGGCAAAATCTTTGAGATATTCATAACGTCCAGAGGCACCAAAGTGGCCAGATCCCATTTTAATATAAAGAAGCTGATAGTTTTTATCTTTTTTAAGATCTCTTATTTTAGCAATCCATTTAGCAGGCTCCCAATAACACACACGAGGATCATTAAGTCCTCCGGTAGCTAAAATATGGGGATACTCACCCTCTTTTAAATTATCATAAGGTGAATAAGACTTAATATACTCAAAATATTCCTTGTCTTTTGGGTTGCCCCACTCATCATACTCTATTTGTGTAAGTGGTAAGGTATCATCAAGCATTGTATTTAAGGCATCCACAAAGGGGACGTGTGCTACGACTGCTTTAAAAAGCTCTGGCTTCATATTAAGTACAGCTCCTACTAAAAGCCCACCAGCACTTCCTCCTACAATGACAATTTTCCCCTTGGATGTATAATTGTGAGAGATGAGCTCTTCTGCTGAAGAAACTAAATCTTTAAAAGTATTTTTCTTTTTCAAAAACTTTGCATCTTCGTACCAATACCGCCCCTTTTCAGTACCACCTCGAATATGGGCTAAAGCAAAAATAAAACCCCTTTCTAAAATAGAAATCCGATTGCTCGAAAACTGAGGATCAATACTAATACCATAAGCACCATATCCATAAAGATAAACAGGGTTATTTCCATTTTTTTTAAGCCCTTTTTTATAAACAAGATCCATAGGTATCTTTTCCCCATCCCATGAAGTTGTATAAATACGTTCTGTTTCATACAAAGAAGTGTCTACATTGGGTACAACTTTATCTTTCTTAAGTTCTTGTGTTTTTGTTTTCATATTATAATCAAAAACTTTAAGTGGTATGGTAGGAGACGTAAGCGTGTATCTTAAAATTGTTGTATCAAATTCAGGATTGGTAGAAAGAGAAAGCTTATAAACAGGTTCATCAACATGGATGTAATGTTCTTTGGCTTCAACTAAATTGATTACTTTTATAAAAGTAAGGGCGTCTTTTCTTTCAAAAACTATCAGGTGTTCTTTAAAAGCCTCAATATCAGCGATAAAAACGTCCTTTTGCGGTGCAATAATTTCTTTCCAGTTTTCTTGTTCTGGGTGGTCCACATGCACCTTACAAACACGAAAATTGGGGTGAAGATCGTTTGTGAGAATAAAAAAATCTTCTCCATGATGCGCTAAATAATATTCATGTCCGCGTTTTCTTTTTTGAATGAGTCTTAGTTTTGAGTTAGAGTCGTCAGCATCTAAAATATGATTCTCTTGTGTCATAGCACCATGGATAGAGAGCACAAGATACTTTTCACTTCGTGTCTTATGACACCCTACAAACATTTCTGCTGTTTTTTCTTCATACACTTTTATATCTTTTTTAGGGTCTTCCCCTAGGCAATGTTTATAAACAGCATAAGGCCTGTGGTTTTTATCTAAAATACTATACAAAAAGGTTTTATGGTCATTAAACCAAGCAATGCTTCCAGCGGTGTTTTCAATTTTTTCTGGAGCAAGCGTTCTACCCTCTAAATCTTTAATAAAAAGAGTGTATTTTTCACTTCCATCGAAATCACAACTATAAGCTAAAAGTTTGTGGTTAGAAGAAAGCGCAAAACCACCTAAAGAAAAAAATTTCTGCCCACAGGCCAACTCATTTAAATCTAAAATGATTTCTTCTTGTGGATTCCCGCTCTTGCCGGAATGACGTGGCGTACGGCAATAAATTTCATATTCTTTTCCCGCTTCGTAACGATAATAATAGTAATATTCACCATCTTTTTGAGGAACTGAAGATTCATTTTCAAGAATTCTTGACTTAAGCTCTGTAAATAAATTTTCACGAAGTTCTTTTTCTGGTTCTAAAATAGATTCTGTATATTTATTTTCGGCTTCTAAATAGTGAGTCACCTGAGGGTTTTCTTTTTCTCGAAGCCAAAAGTAAGGATCTTCGAGTATTTCTCCATGTATTTTTGTAGTATGATTTTTTTTCTCTGGTTGGGGTGCTTTTAACGCTTCTTTCATAGAAAAGAATATTCTTTCATAAGAGCCTGTAAGTCAAAATAAATTTGGTTTTAAAGATTCAATAGGTTTTCAGATCATTTTAGATTCATTTTGCTTCTTTTATTTTCTGAACCTGGTTACCTAGCTTGGAAAGAGCTAGATCAATAGAGGAATACATATCTGGGGATACCCCCTCAGCATAAAACTTCATATTGCGACCATAAAGTGTAATACATGCACTGTGTTCTTTCTTTTCAACATTAAAGACACAATTAACTGCTTCAACTTGGTTGCAATTTTTTTGAAGAGCCTTTAACTTCTCCCGAAGGTATTTCTCTATTGCAAGGGATTTTCTTAAATGATGCCTAAATGTAAGTTGTATTTTAAAGTTCTCTTTCATACTCACACTCAACAATAAAAATAAACAAAAAAATATGACGAAGATCATATATTTAACTTTTTACTGTTCAAGGAACTGCTGCTTGAGAACCGTAATGGATTTAGCCTTTGTTTTAATAAAACCCTTCTTTTTCCAGTCAGAAAAAACCCTAATAACTGTTTCTGGACGGGCTCCAATAAGAGAGGCGATTTCTTCTCTTGAAAGCAACAATTGTTGCTCACAATTTATATTTCTAAAAATCATTTTCAAAAAATGGGCTAAACGCTGCTCAACCGTTTTATCAGCTAGGTCAGTAAATTTCTCCTCAGCCTGTCTTAATTCAACGCACACCATTTTTAGAAACTCAAACCCTAGGTTTGGGTATTCTTTAAAAACCTTTTCAATTCCCTCTTTTTTAACAAAACAAAGTGTTGTTTCACTCACAGCCTGAGCCGAAGCTTGATATTTTTCACCGGAAAAAAAAGATCTATACCCAAGCATTTCACTCCCTTGCGAAAGAAGAAGAATTTGTTCTTTTCCACTTTCGGTTGTTTTAATAACTTTGACAACACCAGAAAACGTACAGTAAAAACCTTGAGGTGTTTCTCCTTGTCGAAAAATATAATCCCCCTTTTTATAGGTTTGGGTTGATTTGTATTGATTAAGGGTTTTCAGTTCAAGTTCTTTTAAAGAACAAAAAAGCCCGTACAGCCTAGGAAGACAATCATTACAATCGATCATATTTTTTGTTTCCACTAGAGCGGATATATCATGAGCACAAAGATTCTGTTCAAAAAAACACTCCAAACATGATCTATATCATTTTTTTATTTCACTTTTTGAGATTATACTTGTTCTCATTAGTATGAGTAAGTATTCAAGACTTTTTACCATTACAAGCTTGCTTTATCTTTTACTTGCCTCTCTCATGGGCTTAACCATGGCAACCAATCCTTCTATGGCAGGACTTCTTCGATTTCCTCACATTCACACAATGATGATTGGCTGGGTTTCCATGATGATTTTTGGTTTGGCATATCATGTTGTACCCCGCTTTGCAGGAAGCCCCCTTATTAAAGACAGATGGCAAGGAATTCACTTTTGGTGCGCTAACATTGCCCTTTTAGGAATGATCTTAACCCCACAATCTTCATTTGTCTTTTTTGCTGTTTTTGGATCACTTCAAGGCGTAGGAATTCTTATCTTTGTTTTTACAATGCTTCGAGCTCTTAAATTTAAAATGCCTTCAAAACCTTGTTGCAACTCTTGTCAGTAATGACCCTCTCTTAAGAAATTTTGAATTTGAAAGTTTTTGAGGAATTGCTATGCTAAGACTATTGATGAAAAACGGGGCCATTTTATTATTTTTTTCGATACCATTAGGAATAGGCCTTTATCTCTTCGTTTATGCCAAAGGGTATTCGTACCTAACCAATAATCCAGAAACCTGCATGAACTGCCATGTGATGAGGGATCAATTTTCTACCTGGAATAAATCTTCGCATCATACCATTGCCTCTTGTCAAGATTGCCACATGTCAGGATCCATTCTCAATAAAATAAAGATAAAAATTTCTAATGGATTTTGGCACTCATGGGCCTTTACAACAGGCCGCTTCAAAGAACCCATCCGAATTAAAGAGCATAATATGAAGATTGTTGAAAATTCATGTTTTCATTGTCATAGTGAATTATTGCAGTCATCCAATATCGGGGCTCATAAAGCAAAAGCACTCTCTTGCATGCAGTGCCATCAGGGTGTGGGACATATAAAATGATTCTGAAGAAAAAAATAGTTTTATGGAGTTTTGTTTTTATTATTTTAATGGGTGCTACCATACTTTCTGTAGTGCTTCTTGTAGATATTTTTGAAAAAAAACAAGAATCCAAAAATCCATTTTATCGTGTTGTTGATCTCACACATGAAACGGAAGACCCTGTTATTTGGGGAAAGAATTTTCCCCATCAATACGATGGTTATAAAAGAACAGTAGATCAAATCAGAACTCGCTATGGAGGAAGTGAAGCTATTCCCAAAACACCTTCGGATGTGGATCCTCGCTCTGTTGTAGCCCAATCTAAAATTGAAGAAGATCCCAGGTTGAAAAGAATGTGGGCGGGATACGCTTTTTCAATTGATTTTAGAGAGGAACGCGGGCATGCCTTCATGCTCGACGATCAAACTTATACAGAACGCCAGAAAGTTGGGCAACCAGGAACATGTATCAATTGCCATGCATCAACCTATGTCCCCATGATGAAATTGGGCAAAGGAAATATTATGCATGGCTTTGAACAATTGAATCAAATGCCCTATTCAGAAGCAAGAAAATGGGTCAAACATCCTGTCACTTGTATTGATTGTCATGATCCAAAAACGATGGAGCTACGAGTCACTCGCCCTGCATTCATGGAGGGAATTGCATCATATAAATCCAAAGATGGTATAAAAAATTATGAGGTCAATAAGACTGCAACTCGACAAGAAATGAGAACGTTTGTATGTGCTCAATGCCATGTCGAATATTATTTTAAGGGAAAGGAAAAAAGACTTACCTATCCATGGTCAAAGGGGCTCAAGGGAGATGAAATACTCGCCTATTATGATGATCTTCAATTTAAAGACTGGGTTCATAAAGAAACCGGGGCAGACGTTTTAAAAGCACAACATCCAGAATTTGAAATGTGGAGCCAGGGCATTCATGCAAAATCTAATGTCTCTTGCTCTGACTGTCACATGCCCTACCAACGCGTAGGTGCAATGAAAATAACCGATCACCACGTCAAAAGTCCGTTGCTTACAATCACAAGGTCGTGTCAAACCTGTCACCGATTGCCAGAGGCAGAACTTCGTGCACGGGTTGAAACCATTCAGAATCGCACCTTTGAAATGCGTAACCGCACCATGGATGCATTGATGGAACTTATTTCTGATATTAAGGCCACCAAAGAATTATCAACAATTCATCCAAACTTAACAAAAGCACGAAACTATCAAAGAAAAGCACAGTTTCTGCTAGATTTCGTTGAAGCCGAAAATTCAACAGGCTTTCATGCCCCTCAAGAGGCTGCAAGGTTACTCAACCAATCACTCGATTATATTCGAAAAGGGCAAGTAAGTTTAAGAAAAAACTCTTCTACTCAAAAATAGCTCTACTCATTCACATAAGCCCTTGGCCTATTAAAATTTTCGAAGTAACTCATATTGACTTTCTTATCACCCATATCAAAAAGGCTTACAAAAAGCTTTTTCGAAACAGGAAGGCTATATAAAAATGCCTTTAATGAAGCTCTTTTTTCAAAGGAAAATATTTTCAATGTGTCATAAAAACTTTTTGGATAGATCCCAATGAGCGGCTCTAAACGAGTTGTATAAGGAACAACAATTTTGTTTGGATCTTTCAAAAGAGCCAAAGATTTAAGATATTCGACTGGTAGATTCGGTACATCACAAGGCAAAACAAAAACAAAGGGTGTTTTTGAATATTTTAATGCGGAAAGCACGCCAGCTAGAGGCCCTTCGACTTCTAAATCATCAAAAATATGAGGATATGGAGTCAAAGGTGATGGGGGAGAATCTCTAAAAACACACACTGTTTCAAAGCAAATCTGATTTAAATTTTGAAAACTAATCTCTAAAAGAGTTTTTCCTTTGTGTTGAAATAACCTTTTGTCAGATCCAAAGCGCTTGGACTTTCCTCCACAGATGAGAGCTCCAGTCATATCCTGAAACTTATTCATGTTGGCATTGTACCCCTAACCATAAACTTCCATCTTCATAAAATTCTTTTTTCCAAAGTGGCACAGTTTTTTTCAAAGATCTCATTATGAATTGAGAAGCCTCGTAGGCTTCTTTTCGATGAAAGGATGAAATAAGCAGTGCTACTGCCGTTTCTCCTACACAAAGTCTGCCCACACGATGCACAAAAATACATTTTTCAAAAGGCCATTTGTGAAAAGCTTCTTCCACAATCTTGTGCATTTCTTTTTCTGCCATTTCTTTATAAGCGCTATACTCAAGAGAAAGAACTTTTTTACTTTCGTTATGGTTTCTAACCTTTCCTAGAAAACAAAGCGTAGCACCACAAGTAGGACTCCACACCCAGTCTTCCAACCTTGAAACGTCAATTTTTTCTTCGGTTATAAAAACTTTGCTTTCCATAGACTATCCTCCTGATACCGGAGGAACAAAAATGAGTTCGTCTCCTTCTTGTAGTACATGAGTTTTATCAACATACTCTTGATTCACAGCAAAAAGGGTTGAAGATAAAAGCTTTTCTTTGAGAGGTGAGCTTTTTAAAAGCATTTTAAAAACATCTTCTACGTTCAAAGGTTTTTCTAAAACTATTTCTTCACACTCTTTTTTGAAATAATCTCTGTAAAATGCAAAATATTTTATTTTAATTTTCATAAGATTGCCACGTCGTCTTCGACTCCTCGCAATGACAGAGGGGCTTTGATTGCCACGTTGCTGCACTCCTCGCAATGACGAAGTGTGTCATAGCCCTGATCCAAAATAAAAACATTTTTAAAACCATTTTCTTCTAAAACTCCTTTTGCAAAGGGGGTTTTAAGATGTTTTTCACAATAAAGCACATAGGTTTTATCCTTATCATAATTCTTGAGCGCGTCAGGCGATTGCAATAACGACCGATATGAAAGATGCTCGGCCCCTTCTAGGGCATCTTTTTCATATTGTTCACGTTCACGAATATCTAAAAGAATAATATTTTTGTCCTTTTTTTTCCAATTTAAATAGGTGTTATAAGATATTTCGGGAAGAGAAGTACGACCATTCAAGCAATTTTTATTTTTCTTGATTTTTATTTTACTCACTTCAAAGTTTTTTGTATCAATCAAATAAAGAAAAGACTGGTTCCCCTCCGGAAAAAGGATTTCTTGCAAAACAAGCTGGGCTTGGAACATCGCAACCATACCCACACTTGGCCCCAAAACGCCACTTTCATTGCAATTTTGAAAAAGTCCTTCTTCAATGTTAGGGAAAATACAATTCAAACAAGGGCCTCGACTTCGAAACACAGCACATTCTCCGTGCCACTGATCAATACTCCCATACACCCATGTTTTGTTATTCTGTTTACAAAAATTATTAATCAAAAAGCGCGTTTTGAAATTATCTGTTCCATCTACTACAATATCAACATTAGATAAAATTTTATCAATATTATTTTTCTGGAGATGAATCGGAAAAGATTCAACACTTATTGTTGAGTTGAGTTCTTTTATTTTTTTATGCATCGCATGAGCTTTGTTTTCTTTAATATCTTTTTCAGAAAATAAAATTTGGCGATGAAGATTGGACAACTCAACACTATCACCATCAATAAGTTTTATTCGCCCAACTCCAGCGGGAGCAAGATAAGAGGCTATTACGTTTCCAAGCCCTCCTACACCTACAACAGCAACACTTGCAGCGTTCAGTTTTTTTTGACCTGCTTCGCCTATTTCCGAAAGCTTGATTTGCTTTTCGTATCTATTTTGCATATTAATTAGATTTAGATCCCCGCCTCCGCGGGGATGACGGGGACGGATGCTCTGCTGTTCCTCTTAAAATTCCCAAACCATGTTCCAAAACTGGCATCAGAATTTCTAAAGATTCTTCTACCCCACGAGAAGAGCCTGGAAGATTAATAATAAGTGAGTTTTTACGAAGCCCCGCTATGGCGCGTGATAAAAGAGCCAAGGGTGTTTTTTTAAAACCCTCGAGTCGCATCACCTCTCCAAAACCAGGAACCTCCCGTTCAATCACTTTCTTTGTGGCCTCAGGAGTAATATCTCTTTTTGAAAAACCTGTTCCTCCTGTAGTTAAGATAAGCCCCACACTCATTTCATCTACAAGTTTCTTTAAGTGGTTTTCAATAATATCCATTTCATCTGGAATGACTTCATAAGAAACAAGCTTGCAACTTGTATTCTTAAACATTTCTTGAATAATCTTGCCACTTTTATCAATACGCTTTCCTTCAGAACAACGATCACTGACTGTAACAATAGCTAAAGTCATCATAAAATATCCTGGATCCCAGCCTTCGCTGGGATGACACTCCTTGTCATTCCCGCGGAGACGGGAATCTTATTTGATTTAGTTTTTTCTAAAAGGCGAATGTTTTCAAAAAACATGTTTTTATCTACCGCCTTACACATGTCATAAATCGTTAACAAAGCCACGTTCACTGCCGTTAAGGCTTCCATTTCAACCCCTGTTTTGGCACTTGTTATGACTTGAGCTTGCACTTCAATCCCCCCTTCTTGAAATTCAAAATCTATACTCACATGATCTAAGTTAAGAGAATGACAAAGAGGAATAAGATCTGCTGTTTTTTTAGCCGCTTGAATACCTGCAATGCGAGCACAAGCAAATACACTTCCTTTAGGTATTTTTTCATTTCGAATTTTTTCTAAAACAGATGGCGACATTTTAATAAAACCTCGAGCCCGAGCATATCTCTCAACAATAGGTTTAGCCTGCACCGGAACCTGTCTGATTTCTCCTTTTTTATCTAAATGTGTCAATTTCATACTTCTCCTTTGTTAAGCCTCCAAGGGATAGACACTCACAAGTGTATCTTGAAGTACTGTGTCAGAACCTTCTGGTATTGAAATAAAACAATTTGCAAGGGATAAAGAAAGCACATTACCCGAAGAGAGTTTTAAAGGTGTGACACTTTCAACCCCTAAGTTACTTTTAAGAACTCCTGGAATAAAAACATGTCTTTTTTGTTGGTGAATTTCTTCTGTTACATAAGCATTTTTTTCCTCTAAAAAATAACAACAACGATTTTGCATTTTACAAATGAGGGGATAAATAAAATGGTAGAATCCCACTTGAGCAGATAAAGGATTACCAGGTAGTCCAAAAATAAATGTGTCCGCTTTTCTTGAAAATAAAATAGGTTTTCCTGGTTTTATGGATACTTTATGAAAAATAATACGAGCTCCCAACTCCTCTAAAATTTCTTTAACAAAATCGTGTTTTCCTACAGAAACACCACCTGTTAAAATAAGAAACTGAGGTTCTTTTAAAAAAATTTGTTTTATTTTTTCAGAAAGTTTGAAAGGTTCATCTGGAGATATACCTTCGTCTTCAAATTCACATCCCTCTTTTTGAAAAAGTCCTAGAAGAGAAAAGGCATTGCTATTATAAATGTGATGTTCTTGTCTTTGCTCTTCGAGAGAAATAATCTCATTCCCCGTTGCAAGATAAGAAACTTTAACCTTCTTATAAACAGACAGCCTTTTCTCACCAAAGCTTGCAAGCACTCCTAAATCATTCGGTTCTATTTTTTTTCCTTTTCTAAAAATAAGACTCCCTTTTTGAATGTATTCACCTTGAAGTCGAATATGTGATCCTTTGTGGCAAGGCTTTGAAAAATAAGCCTGATCTCCTTTTACTTGAACTTCTTCTTTCATCACAACAGAATCAGCGCCTTGAGGTAACGGAGCTCCCGTTGCAATTTCTTGGACAAAACCTTCTTGAAGAACAGAAAAGGAAGAGCCTGCACTTTGATAAGATTGAATCGGCAAACTTTGAGGGTTTTCTCGAGAGGCACTTTCCACATCTTCTGCCCTCACAGCAAAACCATCCATTGCAGAGTTTGTAAAAACAGGCTGATCAAAACGAGCAAAAAGTGAGTGCTCTAAAATACGACCTACTGATTCTTGCAAGTTTATTACTTCAACCCCCAACTCTTTATTTGATTCACGGGTGATCCTTTGCTGTGCTTCTTTAAGACTTATCATGGCAGTATTATCCTCCAATATTTACAAAACTTTGTACATTTCCAATTTGTCCCTTTCCTAAATCATGGTGTTTGGGTTTCAATCGTAAGTTTTCTATTAATGTCTCTTCTAGTTTTTTCTCCCAATGCGAAGAACGTAAAATAGAAAGAAGATTTCTATCTTCCTGGCTAAAGAGGCACAGTTTGAGATCTCCTTTGGCTGTTATCCTGATTCTATTACATTTATCACAAAAATTATGTGATAAAGGAGAAATAAAACCAATTTCTCCTTTTCCCCCATCCACTTTAAAATAAGAAGAAGGCCCGGTTTGTTCTTTTTGAATTTTGGGGGTTAAAGAAAACTTTTCTTTTATTCTTAAAAGCGCCTCATGATTTGAAAAATAATAAACTTGATGCTCAGCTTGAGTAAAACCTGTCGGCATAAACTCAATAAACCGTACAATAAAAGGATAGTGAATAGAAAATCTTACAAAATCAAAAAGCTCTTCATCATTCATACCCTTGACAAGAACGGCGTTTATTTTAATAGGCTCCAAACCTACGTCATAGGCTTTCACAATACCTTTTTTGACTCTTTCTAAACTTAAAGTTTGCGTTATTTTTTGAAAAGATTTTTCATTTAGAGAATCAAGACTTACATTGACTCTGTGAAGGCCTGCTTCTTTTAAATCAAAGGCTTTCTTTTCAAGAAAAAAACCATTTGTAATCAAAGAAATATCTTGAATATAAGAATTGTCGCGCAAAACCCTCACAATATCTACAATATCTTTTCTCAAGAGAGGTTCTCCCCCAGTAAGTTTAACTTTTCTAATCCCTAGTCTTCCTAAAACAATAAAAAGTTTTTCGATATCAGCAACTGTTAAATAAGAATGATCAGGTACAAATTCTTGTTTAAAAAGTGAAGGTCTGCAATAAAAACATTGAAAATTACACTTATCAGTCACAGAAAGTCTTACGTAATCAATTTTTCTATTGTATGGATCAATGAGTTGCTTCATAAATACCTTTTCTTAAATATTGAACTCCATAATAAACACCACTACCCACTAAAAGAGCTCCTCCTGCATGCCAAAATACAAAAGCACAACTTGTAGCCACTAAAGACACAACTTCTTTAAAACCACGAATTAAAAAAGCGCGCTTACAAAGATCAAAAGCTGGAAATATAAATAAAATCCCCAAAAGAGGTTTTGGGAAGTGTGTTGCAAGGGTCAAGAAAAAAGAACCTAATAAAAGTGCAACGGTTATTTTTAAAAAGCCCAAAAATACAATACTAAAACCAGTACGCGCTCCAAATATCATTTGTGCTGCTAAGCCCCCTGCACCATGACACGAAGGCATACCTCCAAAGGGGCACGTCAGTAAGTTGACCAAACCTACAGATTTTGAGATCTCTGAAACACCCACATGAGATTGTGGAAACTCATCTTGAATGAGAAGTGCTGGAGAAAAAATAGAGTTAGCCATTGTGAGGGGAAGCTGAATAAGGATCAGCAACAATATTGTTTGAGTACTGGATGACATGAAAGAATCGGGGGATGACAATAATGGTAGTTGGAGAAACTCTAATGAAAACCCTATATGAGGAAAAGCAAGCACCCCACTGTCAGATAAAACAAAAATACCAAAACCAAAAATTAAAAAAGTGAGAAGAAATTGTAATTTATGAAAGAAAAAGAACAAAAAGAAAATGACAAAAAAGAATAAGATCCCTATTAAGACACCCTCGCCCCACTCCTCTCCCATCAAGGGAGAGGGCGTTGAGAAGATTAATTCGAAGGCTTTTTTTAAAAAAACAATTCCCAAGCCCAGTTGGATCCCTCGAATGACAGCTTGTGGAAAAAAACGATAGAGTTTTTCGAAAAGATGGAGGTCATTCAAAATAAGGATCACAACTCCCAAACAAAAACCTGCCAAGAGTAACTCTCCTTGAGAAACTCCGTAAGTAATAGCGTAAAGCCCCATTGCCTTCATAGGCTGCAAAGGAAGTGGAATTTTAAAGATAAACCCAATCACAATGTGACAAAGACCACTCCAAAAAAGAATACTTAAAGGGTTAAAACCTGCATGTTGTGACAAACCCACTATGAGTATAAAAAAAAGTGGAAGATCTCCAAGTGCACCTGAAATTTCATGAATATAAAAAGAAAGCTTGTTCAAAAAATCTCCTTTCCAAACTTGGGGAGGAAGAAGCGTTTCCATTTCTTCCCTATCGGTCTTAAACCTTAACAACAATGGATCCCCGTTTTCACGGGGATGACATTCTGCCGTAGGTTTTAAGACTCGGAGAATCAAACTCTATCGTACCGAAGTTATCACGCTTTGGAAGGAAAAAAATATGACCTAGATCAATTTTACTAATATAAATTATATACTTCGTGAGTATACCCTTCACTCTCGTTCAGGGTGACAGGGGGTTTCCAGGGATGACAAAGAGGGAAAGGGAGATGATAATAAGAGAAGTGAGTACAGTTAAAAAAAGGAGACAAGATGAGAATAAAAATCACACGTTTTTTTGTAGGTGGATTCTTTTTATTAAGCTTATGGACGATGCCACAAGTAAGAGCTGAAAATAATGTAACTTTAGCTAACGTTTTGACAAAGTTAAAAATTAAAGGACGTGCAGCCATGGGGTATCTGAGAGGTGGGCGTATGTCTTCTTTTCCATCGGGTTCTTTTGACATCCCTGATGCAAAAATTATTTTTAATTTTTTTCCTGATAATAATATTGATTTAACAGCTCGTTTCAACCTGAATAATGCTGGTGGATCCGCTGCCTCAGGTGCTACGAATGCTCCTTTAGTCGATTATCTTTATATACAAGGCAAAGATTTCATACCTTCTTTAAAAGGTACCCCTTGGAGTTTGAATGGTAGGCTTGGAAGGGCAAAAATAGGGGTTGGAGAAGAAACCTGGTCAGATAACCCTATTGAAGGACCTTTGCCCTCTAACTCTGCTGCAGCCTTAGGTGGAAGTGATGAACTGGTAGAACTTTCTGGAAAATTTTGGGCTGTGAGTATTGGAAATGGAAGCCGAGGGGTTGTAACAGATACAAGTGTTGCTAAAGCTGTTTATGCAAGGCTTTTTTATACACCCTTAGATTCTTTGTATATCAGTGGATATTATTACAACTCAGGACAACTTGGAATAACTTCATCAGAAGCCTCTATTGCAGGGCTTGTAGCAGTACCTGCCGGTGCAACAAATTGGAAACGGCAGGTGTGGGGTGGAGATATACGGTATGATTTTAAAAAAGGGAAAAAATTTGTAAAACCCCTCTTTTTTTCTGATAGTAAAGCTGCTTTTCGCGTTTCGTTAGCTCAATTTAAAGATAGTGTAAGGGGTGCGGCTAATAGAAATGGAACATTTGGGCACATCGATGGCATTTATAATTTTACATCATCATTTTTTGTGGCAGCGCGACTCAGTGGCATTCAATTAGCGGGCTCACAAACACAATCTATAAATACCGTAACAACCCATTATTATGGGCGTGCCTCTTTAGGTGGTGGTTATCGTTGGTCAGACAATGTTTGTGTAAAGCTCAGTTACGATTACAACAAAAATGGAGGGGCTGGCACTAACGATGCCAATGATGATTTAGTTTCAGTGCTTCTCACGATGGCATTGTAACGAATTATCGTCGAAAAATATGGCCTAGATCGAGAACTTTTTATAGAGTTTCAGGCTTGCTTCAATATCATTCGAACTCACATGTTTATGAGATAAAGGAAGGATGATATTATCCTCTCTGAAAATATGAAGTCTCACCGTTTCTATGAGTGACTTTCCCTGCTCGAGCGCAGTATCTAAAACAACAATAGAAGATTTTTCTTGGGGTAAGCGAGGTGCCATCCCTAAAAGATTAAAACACACGGAGGCCGTTTGAAGAATTTTTATATGATCTTCCTCCATCATATCTACCGGGGTCATAGGGGCCTCATTATGACTGTGCTCGCCATTCTCTAACAATTTTTTATGAAGAAGAGGAAAAAGAATTTTCTCTTCTTTTTGATGATGTTTCAAAAACTCAGAATCAAAAAACTGAAAAAATTCTTTAAATTGATGAAAACTTTCCTTTCGCGGCCCCTTTTCTTGAACACTTAAGAGAGCTTCTTCAAATTGATCAAGTTCTTTTTTGAATTTAATATGTTCATCGTTAAGTTTTTGTAAAAAAGGGTGCATATCTTGATAAGCAACCAGTTCTTCCTTTTTAAGTGGTTCGTAGCTGTCGGGTGGGTCCATTGGGGAAAACTCCAGAGTTTCTAGATTTTTTGCAACACTTCTTTGTAAGGGATCATTTTTTTGTGTTTCACGTAAGTCCATTTTTTTCTCCTTTGAGTAGGGCGACGGAAAACTCGAATTCATGAGAGAGAGGGGGTATGTTTTCAATGACGGTTAGCACTTTACCTCCGAGTTTGTGCGATCGTAATACCACCAATTCAAAACAAGACAAATAAAATAATAAAGTGCAAAACCATACAGTGCATACTCGGGATGCCCTATTTTAATTTGCTTTCCAAATACTTGCGGAATAATAAAAGCCCCATAAGCTGCGATTGCTGAAGTCCACCCTAATACCGGACCTGCTTGATTTTTTTCAAAAATATAGGGAATACTTCTAAAAGTAGAACCATTTCCAATTCCTGTAGTAATAAATAAAATAAGAAATAAAATGAGAAACGGAAAAAAATAAGTCTCAGGGGTTGTAGCTGTACGAGCACTCACCGTGCAATAAGCAACACCCAAAGCGGCGCCAATCATGGCGACCGTTGTCCAATGAGTCACTTTAGAACCACTCTGGATTTTATCAGAAAGCCACCCACCTATAGGGCGAACAAGAGAACCGACTAAGGGGCCTAACCAGGCATAAGCAAAAGGATTCGGTGCATGTGGATTTAAAGAACCATTGGGCAATACCCCAAAAATATCTTGAATCAATTTTGGAAAAGCTGCCGAGTAACCAATAAAGGAACCGAATGTCATGGTATAAATAACCGTCATCACCCAATTATGCTTATTATTAAAAATAGCAAATTGTTTATGAAGATTGCTTTTAAGCTCTCCAGGTGAAAGATACTTCATGAAAAGAACAGTCAGAAAAATGGTAATAGGTAAAACAATCCACATATTCCATTGAAGTTGTAGTAAAAGAATAAGCCCTATTGCGGCAGCCACCCCCCCCAAAGCGATGAGAAACAAAATTTTCCCGAAACTTACAAGTGTCGAACCTAACTCAGGTGAAGCTCCCAATAAATTATTCATCCCGAAAAAGGAGGCAACTGCAATCACGATCAGAATAGGCACCCATGTAAACCCACAGTTTTGAATATAAATAAAAGTTTCTTTTAAAATTTGCCCTTCACCACCTAAAACACCAAACAAAGCAAAACCCATGGTCAAGGGAAGCAGAACTTGCATCACACTGACACCCAGATTTCCAAGACCTGCATTTAAGCCCAATGCAGTTCCTTGCATGCTTTTAGGAAAGAAAAAACTAATATTTGACATGGACGAAGCAAAGTTACCCCCACCAAAACCAGAAAGTGCAGCTAAGACAGCAAAAATCATATAGGAAGTATTCTTATCTTGAAGTGCTACTCCAACACCTACTGTTGGAATAAGAAGTAAGGCTGTTGTGAGGAAAATGACATTCCTTCCACCGCCAATGGCTATTAAAAAAGAATTAGGAATTCTAAACGTAGCCCCAGCAAGACCTGCGATAGCAGGAAGTGTGTAGAAAAGAGCCCGATTCGCAGCTGGATCTGGATCAAATACAAAACCCAAATTTTGCATCTGAACAATAATAATGCTCCAGATCATCCACACAGCAAAGGCAAGCAAAAGACAAGGAATGGATATAAGAAGATTACGCATCGCACTTTTTTTACCTTGAGAATTCCAAAACTTTAGATCTTCCACATTCCATTCTTTAATATTTACTGATTTCATGATCACTCCTCTGCAAATGCATCTTCGTGTTCTTTGAGAAAAAAAGCACAATATATAAAACTAAAAAAAGCCCCTACTGCTACACAATAAAAAAAGGTTTTATCATCAACCAACGAATACAAAACAAGATAGAAGACAGCGCCCACATTACCATAGGCCCCTGCCATACCTGCAACCTGTCCTGTCATTCTTCGATTCACTGTGGGAATAATAGCATAGGTTGCCCCTTCAGCTCCTTGAACAAACACGGAACAAAGAATGGTAATGACAATAGCAACAATAAGCCACACATTTCCTGAAAACTGGGGAATCACTGTTTGAACACCATCAACAATAGGCCCCCATTTTCCGATAAAGCCCATTGCCAGAAAACCACACGTAATTCCAACCATGTAAATCAACATTGTACGTTTCCGGTGCCCCATGCGATCAGAGAGCCACCCCCCCAAAGGACGTGCAAACAGATTCACAAAGGCAAAGGAAGAAGCAATTAAACCAGCTGCTGTCGCGCTCACAGTAAAGACTTTTTCAAAAAACATTGGCAACATGGAAACAACAGCAAGTTCTGCACCAAAGTTTGCAAAATAGGTAGTATTGAGAGCCGCTACATTACTCCACGCATATTTATCTTTTTCTGCGACCCCCTTCTGCAAAATAGGAAGATTAACATGTAATACCTTTAAGCAATGCACAATGTAAACAAGCCCTAAACCCCAGTAAACAACATAGATGTATTGGGTTCCTACGATTCCCCCTATGCGCCATGTTAGAAGACCGAGAGCTCCCATTAACGGAGCTGACCATATGAGGTATTGGAATAAATCCACATAAGAAGACACAGTCATTGGCTGAACTTTTTCTACTTTTCTAAAGTGAAATAATTTGCTGACACCTGATTGAGGCACATCACGCACAAGAAAATAATACATAACACCGTAAACCAAACATACAAAACCATTAAGTGCCATAGCATAACGCCAACCATCCGTATAAGAACCAAAAAGTGTAAGAGCAACCCACGGTAAAGTCATCGCGGCAAAGGCTGAACCAAAGTTTCCCCAACCCGCATAAAATCCCTGAGCAAAACCAACATGCTTAGGAGGAACCCACTGTGCAACCATTTTAATTCCAATTACAAAACTGGTGCCAATAACACTGAGAACCAAACGCGAAATAAGTAGTTGAGCAAATGTATTACCAAATGCAAATACAAACGTTGGAATAGACATCGCAACCAGAAGTAGCGAGAAAATGAGCCTCGGTCCAAAGCGATCAATGAGTGCTCCGATAATAACCCGTCCTGGAATTGTAAGTGCAACATTGCAAATCGCAAAAATCTTCAGATGTTCAGCAGTCAGCCACCCCACATTTTTCAACATAGTTGTCGCAAGAGGAGCCATGTTAAACCATACATAGAATGAAATAAAAAAAGCAATCCAGGTAAAGTGAATAACTCTAATTTCTTCTCTATCAATTTTAAAAAGATCTCTTACTTTCATCAAAGTTTCTTCAAATTAATTGTTCCGTGGACGAGTCACCGTCCACACCGTTTCAGCTCGACGCACCTTTTTTCGATCCCAATACCAAATGACAACTTGATAAGGCCTCCACACATAATGCAAAGGCACCATAAGAAAATGAATCAATCTTGTAAAAGGAACCAAAAGAATGATGAGAAATGCTCCTACAATATGAAGCTTAATCACCCAAGGCATCGCTTGCACAGCTCCTATTTCCGGGTTGAATTTAAAAATCGACCACAGATAAGGGGAGAGATCAGCCGCAAACCACGATGATCCCCAACGATAACCTAAGGCACTCCAACAACCTAAAATCACTTGTGCTAATAATAAAAACTCAATAAAAATATCTGCGGGGCTTGTGACAACACGAATGCGCGCCTGGGAAAGACGTCTTACAATAAGTCCTACAAGACCTACGAGAACTAAAACCCCGAAAGTAAAAGCAGTGACTTCAAGAATAATGAGACGAATAGGCTGACTATTCCACAAAAGTTGTGTTTTTGGAAACATAAAAGCAAGAAGATGACCGAAAAAAACAACCACAATACCCCAGTGAAAAGGCACAGACCCCCAAAAAAGTTTTCTTCCCTCTAAAAACTGGCTTGAAAAAGAAGAAACTGTAAAGCCCGATTGGCGATAACGATAAATACAGCCAATCGCAAAAATAACGAGAGCTAAATAAGGTAATGCCACAAACAAAAAACTATCTAACATATTCATGTGTGAACCCCTTCTATTTCTATTTCTTCAGTTACAGATTTTAGAAAATCCTTACTTTTGGAAAAATCTTTTTTAGGTGTGATTTTAAAATCACTTTTTAAAATCTCATACAAAATTTTTAAGGGAAGAGAAAAAACAGTTGCCTTTTCTTCATCAAGCTCAATCAGTGTTTTATAATGTTTTTGATAGCGCTCTGATTTTTCTTTCATTTTTTGAACTTCAAACTCAGAAATCATTTTTCTTAAGGCAGGCTCTAAAATTTCTTCTACCAATTCTTGTAAAAGTGCATTGTCCTGAAGGAGGGGTAACAATCTTAAAATATTAGGAAGATGATCGGCCAGTTCATTTCGGCAGTCATTCTTATATTTACAATGTTCACGATTTAAATGAGAAAGAAGCTCCCCTCTTTTATAATCATCTCCAAAAAGAATATAACCAACATCTAAAGTAGTAGCTGACTGAACAAGAAAGGTTCTTGTAAAAAGCTCTTCCACTTCATAAAAACTCATACTTGCAAGAGTGTCGGAGAAAAATTTGAAACTATTCACTCGCAATGACTGTAAATACTTTTCCACATTTTGAATTTTTGTTTGATAATCTATTTGAGGGTAATCAAATACCTCGGCTAATAATACATAATGATTTAAATTCATTTTTTATAATCCTCTTTCTGCTGTAGCATCTTTAAAACCAAAACCCGTACTTCCTTTGGCATCTCCTGCAAAATCAAGCATTTCGATGGCTTGCTCACGGTGAGAAGCTGGAATCACAAAACGATCATCAAACTTAGCAAGTGAGGTAAGATAATAAATTTGGTTCGCAAGTTTTCCTGTATACCCCACCTCAGCCAAAGCTTTGTTGGCTTTTTCTTGACTCACATCACCCACTGTTTTCCACCGACGATAAAGCCTTACAGCCATAAGTTTTTTAAGCTTATCCTTTACTAACTCCTCATCACCAGCACTAAAAAGATTGGCCATATACTTGAGTGGAAAGCGCGCCTGCTCGATTGTCCCCCACAGCTCTTCTGTACTTGTATCGTAAAGCCAATTATCACTCCACACTTTAGAAATAGGATCTAAGTTCTTTTGTTGCTCTACTTTTTGTGTTGATTCTTTAAGGTTTGCCATCACAGGCAAAAGAGGTGGCACATAAAAAAGCATGGGTAATGTTCTAAACTCTGGATGCAAAGGTAATGCTAAACCCCATTTTTTCACAAACTTATAGGTTGGGGAGTCCTGGGCTGCTTTAATCGTTGAATCTGGAATTCCATTTTTTTGTGCATGTTTAATCACAACAGGATCATCTGGATCCAAAAGCAGTGAAAGTTGTGCTTGCACTAAATGATGTTCCTCAGAAGAAGCGACTGTGTGAATCTGATCTGCGTCGTAAAGAATAACACCTAGATAGCGAATTCGCCCAACACAGGAGTGCATACAAGCTGGAGCAAAACCAGCCTCAATACGTGGATAACAAAGAATACACTTTTCAGATTTTCCTGTATTCCAATTGTAATAAGTTTTTTTATAGGGGCAGGCTGTAACACACATTCTCCAGGCACGACATACACTTTGATTAATAAGAACAATGCCATCTTCACCTCTTTTATAAAGAGCTCCTGACGGGCATGAAGCAACACAGGCAGGATTCAAACAATGATTACAAATACGTGGCAGATAAAAGAAGGCCATTCTTTCCAGTTGAAACATAGCCTCTTGTTCTGCAGCAGATAAATTTCCAAGATTAGGATCATGACGTGCATAATCAGGAGTTCCACTTAAATCATCATCCCAATTAGGCCCCATTTTAATATCAATGGGACGTCCTGTAATGAGAGAAACAGGCCTGGCCGTGGGTTGATCATCCATATCTCCCGATTCAATCAAATCTAAATACTTGTATGTAAAAGGCTCATAATAATCGTCAATGAGAGGTAAATGAGGATTATGGAAAATGTTAAGTAACCCTTTCCCCTTACCAGCACCTTTGAGCTTAATGCCATCCCCGCTTTTTTCCCAACCACCTTTGTAAATATCTTGTTCTTCCCACTTGCTGGGGTAACCCGTACCTGGTTTCGTTTCAACGTTATTCCACCACATGTATTCAGCACCTTTTCGATCAGTCCAAATATTTTTACAAGCGATGGAACAGGTGTGGCAGCCAATGCATTTATCCAGATGAAATACCATTGAAATTTGAGCTCGAACATCCATAATCAATCTCCTTAAAAAATAACTTTATCCATTTTTTTCACAACCACGTGTGTATCTCTCTGTGGAGCAATGGGCCCCCAATAATTAAAGTGATAGGAAAACTGTCCGTAACCACCTGCTAAAAAATTGGGTTTTAAATGAATTCGAGTAAAACTATTATGCCCACCCGCTCGTTTATTCCCCCGAACTTGTGATTTTGGAATACCCACCGTTCGTTCAGGCACGTGATAAACAATACACACTCCTTGTGGAATACGAGAACTCACAACAGCGCGCGTACAATAAACACCATGATCATTATAAACCTCAACCCAATCGTTATCTTTGATTCCTAACTCTTCTGCATCTTTTTCATTAATCCAGCAAGGTTCACAACCCCGAGATAAGGTCAACATTCTTAAATTTTCCATATAGGTAGAGTGAATATGCCACTTACCATGAGGTGTAAGACAATTAAGAACTTTGGCTTTTTGATTTTTGAGTGTTTCTTTTAAATCTCCATAGACCTGAGGCCTTGGTGAAGGCTTATAGGTTGGAAGATGCTCTCCATAAGCTAAATACATTTCATGATCGAGATAAAAATGCTGACGTCCTGTGAGCGTTCGCCATGGAACAAGTTTTTCAACATTATAAGTATAAGGTGCATAAGCCCGTCCCTTATTCATAAGACCTGACCATAAAGGAGAAGTATTATACCTTCGAGGTTGCGCCTGAAGATCAGCGTAAGTCAAACGTAAATCTCGTTGTCCTTCTGATAAATCAACTAATTTTAATCCCGTTTTCTTTTCAACATTTTTATAAGCACGATAGGTAAGCTCCCCATTGGTGAGGGTTGAAAGATGTAAAACAACATTTGCCGCTGAAACATCTTCTTTTAAAGAAGGATAGATTTCTTCGTCCCACTCTTCTTTAGGGAAATGGTTTGAAGAAAGCATCTCATCATACTCCTCTTCGCACTTGTAAGAGTTTCCATGAGCACCTAACCCATTTTCTCTCACACCCTTACCCAAAGAAATGTATTTTTTGTAAAGTTTCGTATAATCTCGATCAACCACAGCTAACTTGTGCATTGTTTTTCCAGGAATGGCTTCGCACTCCCCTAAATACCAATCTTTAACTTTAGGTTGAGTGATTTCTCCAGGTGAATCATGAGAAATAGGCTCTGCAATAATATCTTTTTGAGACTCACTTAAATATTTTTCTGCTAATTCACTTGTTTTTTGAGCTAGATTCTTAAAAATATCCCAATCTGTTTTTGACTCCCACACAGGCGCTATAGCTTGAGAAAGCGGGTGAATAAATGAGTGAAGGTCAGTACTATTAAGGTCAGCTTTTTCATACCAAGAAGCCGCTGGAAGAACAATATCAGAGTAAAGGGCTGAAGAATCCATTCTGAAATTAAGATCCACAACAAGATCCATTTTTCCCTGAGGGGCCACTTCGTGCCATTTTATTTCATCAGTATGGCGAGAATCATCAGTGGAAATAGCATTTGAATGTGTTCCTAGATAATGTTTAAGGCAATATTCATGCCCCTTCATACTTCCCATAATGGCATTACCTCGCCAGATGTACCACACACGTGGAAAGTTTTCGGGGGAATCTGGATCTTGAACTGCATAACCCAATTCTTTTGATTTTAATTTTTCAAGAACATATTTTTGAATTTCTTCGTTTGTGTGAGCACCCTTAGATTGAGCCTCTTTCGTTAATTCGAGAGAATTTTTATTAAACTGCGGATAGAATGGCATCCACCCCATTCGAACAGATTTGAAAATTTGATCAGCTGTATGTTTTTTTGTCCATTCATTATCTGGCACTGTGTTGTATTTTGAAAACTGTCCATCATAACGATATTGGCACGTATTAATATAATGCCAAATGGGGGCTTGTTGTAATCTCGAAGCCCTATGCCAATCTTTTCCAAAAGCAATGGAGCCCCACGAATCTACAGGTGCTAATTTTTCTTGACCCACGTAGTGGTTCATTCCTCCACCATTTCTTCCCACACAACCACACAGCATGAGGGCCATAATGGCAGAACGATACATAAGATTGGCATGATACCAATGGTTAATACCAGCACCGATAATCACCATACATTTACCCTTCGTAACGTGGGCCGTATGTGCCCATTCTCTTGCAAATTGAATGACGGTTTTTTGATCCACACCTGTAAAAACTTCTTGCCAGGCTGGGGTATAGCCAGCGTCTTTATCTTGATAATCTTGTGGATAATCACCTTCTAAACCACGACTCACACCATATTGAGCAAAAGTGAGATCATAAACTGTTGTGACAGGAATTTTTCCATCTACTGTTTCAATATATTTGACAGGAACACCTCTTAAGGTATCACGGCCCAAGCCAAATTCTTTTAAATGAATTTTCACAACTTCATCATGATCACTTAAGAAAGTAAGTTGTGGATCATAAGGTTTATGATCAGTGGAATTCTCAAGTTTCATGTTCCAATGACCACCCTCTTTTTCCCATCGATGCCCTGAACTTCCTTGAGGAACAACAAACTCTTTTGTTTTTTCATCGATGTTTAAAAACTTCCACTCCCCATTTTCGATATTTTTAAATTGGGAAAGGCGATTGGCACGAACAAGCTGCCCTGGCTCATAATGATCACCCACTTTTTTAAGTTCAACCAAGTAAGGGCTATCTGTATATTGCTTGGTATACTCAATAAAATAAGGTGTTTTCTTCTCATGATGAAATTCTTTTAAAATGACATGTGTAGCAGCCATCCAAAAAGCGCCATCACTCCCGGCATGAAGTGGCACCCACTGATCTGCATATTTACACACCTGGCTAAAATCAGGTGAAAAAACAACAGTTTTAGTACCGTTATGGCGTGATTCAGCAAAATAATGACAATCGGGTGTGCGAGTCATATTAAGACAAGCACCCATGTCTGCTATCATCTTGGCATTGTACCAATCAGCACTTTCACAAACGTCGGTTTGCTCACCCCAAATTTCTGGAAAAGCTGTGGGTAAATCACAATACCAATCATAGAAACTTAAATTCACCCCTCCAAAAAGTTGTAAAAACCGTGAGCCTGCTGCATAAGAAAGCATAGACATCGCAGGAATGGGTGAAAAACCGATAACCCGATCTGGACCGTATTTTTTAGCCGTGTAAAGATTGGCAACTGCCATAAGCTCCAAAACTTCATCCCAACTAGCTCTTCGAAATCCACCACAACCTCGAGCTTTCTGATATTTTTTTCTTTTTTCTGAATTATTCTGAAGATTTTCCCACGCTTGATAGGGATCACCGCCTGCCTTTTCTTTTTCTTCTCGAAAAGCATCAATCAAAGCGCCACGTACCAGTGGGTATTTAATTCTTAAAGGACTGTAGAGATACCAAGAAAATGAAATCCCTCTTTGACATCCGCGAGGTTCATAGGGAGGAAGAGAATCTTCAAGCAAAGGATAATCGAGTTGTTGTGTTTCCCACACAACAATGCCGTCTTTCACATGAATTTGCCAAGAACACCCCCCTGTACAATTAACACCGTGCGTACTCCGTACCACTCGATCATGTTGAAAACGATTTCTATAAAATTCTTCCCACTTTCTTGTTTGGGGTGAAATAATATCTTTAATCCAGCTCATTCTAACCTCCACAAAGATCGTTACTCAGATTTTATCTGACGATCATATATTTCTTGATTCACTGAAACTTTCTTTCTTCGATACCCATAAAGAGCAATGAAGATAAAAAATAATGTTGCTCCAAAAACACCACTTAAAAGCAAACCCAAACCGTAATCTTTTGGCTTTTGATACATGTGCTGTTGATCCGCTGATTGCAAAAAGGCCACAAGTGTTCGAACCTCATCATCTTCTAAAGGTTTATCTTTATAAGCTTGTTGCATGACAGGGAAAGGAGGCCCTCCTAAAATAATCCGAACACCCTCTCCGCCTAATCTTGAAAAAACAGTTGTCAGATCTTTGGCTAAAATCCCCCCACCGATAATGGCATCATTTTTGACATGGTGACAGGCAATGCAAGATGGCCCTCCATGAGCAAACCTTATTTTTCCTTGGAAAAAATCCGCACCTGTCTGTATGTCTTCATCACTAAGATTCCCGCCTTCACGGGGATCTATTTCTTCACCCTCTGATGCAGCTCGCAAACTTAAAATTCCCTCAATTATTTTTTTTACCTCTGTTTCAGAAAGTGTTGGGTGTGGGGGCATCGGCATATCTCCCCACTTACCGCTTGAACCTTCTCTTACAGATTGAATGAGAGATTTTATATTATTGGAATTCAATTCATATTTATCCGCCATTTCCTTAAAAGACGGACCTATTAATTTTTGATTTTCCTTGTGACAGGCTAAACAATCTGACTTTTGCATAAGCACTTCGGCTTGATCAAAACCGCCTGCATTAAGAACACTCAAAAAGAAAAAAAACAAACTAAAATAAAGAGGCTTCATATACTTTTCTCCTGCTTTCTCTCATTAAATGCAACGCGTCTCAGAATATATAGAAATCTAAAGCGAAAAAAATGACCTAAATCATATTTTCTCATTTTGATATATTTGAGTGAATGTGTTTGAATGGGAAAGCCGTGTTTCAAAAAAAAATCTTTCTTGTTTTTGCCACACTTTTCTGGGGAGGCACTTTTATTGCGGGAAAATTTGCTGTTCAAGACATGCATGCATTTCAAATTGCTTTTTATAGATTTGCTCTTGCAAGCCTTTGCTTTTTACCTTTTCTCATACGAGAAATACGAAAAACTCCTTTTAATTTAAAATTACACTTAGGTTATTTCGTTTTGGGCTTTCTAGCTATTTTTAGTTATCATTATCTTTTTTTCTATTCTCTTACCCTCACCTCCGCTATCTCTGCTGCCTTTATCGTAGCTTTAAATCCTATTATAACAACTCTACTTTCCTCTCTTTTTTTTCGAGATGAAAGTTTGAATTATTTTAAGCTGAGTGGTGCCACTATCGCTTTTTTAGGAGTTCTTTTTGTCATCACATCTGGGAACCTAAATCTTATGACTCATCACTCCCTAAATTATGGAGATATTCTCATGTTTCTTGCAGTTTTTTGTTGGTCGGCCTCCATTCTTTTAAGCAGGCGTCTCATGAGAAATTCAAAGGCACTTCCTCTTACCTGTTTTTCAACTTTCTATGGCGCCCTCATTCACCTTCCATTTCTTTATTGGAAGGGTTTTTTAGGTACTTTTCCGCAAGCCTCCCTTCTTACCTGGGGCTCTGTCATCTACATGGCCATTTTTTCAACGGCTATTGCTTACATTTTTTATTACGAAAGCATCCAAAAATTAGGGGCTTCTTTCACAGCTCTCATGCTTAACCTTATTCCTATATGGGCTCTTTTTTTCGCTGTACTTATTTTAGGAGAATCTCTTACAGTGGAAAAAGTTGTAGGAGTCGTTTTGGTATTGAGTGGTATTAGTTTTATTAATTTGAAATCAAGGTCATCACTGAGGAATGACATTCCTTGTCATTCTGAGGAGTGACAAAATCACGACGAAGAATATACTTCTGATAGGAGTGCGTTCAGGGTGACAGAATTCGAATCCATGAGCGAGTTTAAATTCGTGTTCATGTGAAGATGGGCTGGAGGTTTTGAAGGGGAGCCAAGGTTGTTTTTATGAAATACTTAGAAAAATGGTGGGGTTGGGGGGAGCTTGATAAAGTTTATCCCAAAGACTTAACCTCTCACATCCACAATATTCTTAAAGAAAGATTTCATTTAAGCTCTCATCATTCAGCCATCCCTCAAGAAGAAAAAATTGAACTACCCACATCTCGTTTATCCACCACAGATTTTGAAGATTTAAAAAATATATCTTCTTCTGCAACTGAAGATCATAAAACACGTCTTTGCCACAGCCTGGGTAAAAGTTACATCGATCTTATTGAGGCTCGAAAATTAAAAAGATTTTATGCTCCTGATGCGGTGGTCTTTCCAACATCCGTTGAAGAAATTGTGCACGTTCTTCAATTTTGCAAAACAAGAAAAATCAGTCTTGTTCCTTTCGGTGGGGGATCCAGTGTGCTTGGCGGTGTTTCTCCAGAAAAAAAAGAAGATCATCAAGCTGTCATCACCTTAAACCTTCAAAAAATGAAACAAATATTCGAAATCAACCCCCTATCAAATACTGTTCACACACAAACAGGTATTTTAGGTCCAGCTTTAGAAAAAGAGCTTAACCAAAAAGGATTTACACTGGGACACTTTCCACAATCATTTGAGTTTTCAAGTGTGGGTGGTTGGATTGCAACACGAAGTGCAGGACAAAACTCCACATTTTATGGAAAAATTGAAGATATGGTTGTGGCTCTTAAGATACTCACTCCTCAAGGCCTCATTCAAACAAAAACTGTTCCTGCTTCAAGTTGTGGACCTAGTTTTAAAGATTTTTTTATCGGAAGTGAGGGGTGTTTTGGTATTATTGTCGAAGCTACTTTAAAAATACATCCTTTGCCTCAACACAAGACTTATCAAAGTTTTTTATTTCCAGATTTTTTGCAAGGCATTCGAGCACTCAGCCACATAAAAAAGCTAAACCTTTCTCCTTCTTTAGTCCGCCTCTCGGATGCAAAAGAAACTGAGTTTCTTTTTAAAATGGAATCTTTAAAAAAAGATTTTTTTCATCTTTTCCAAAAAAAGTTTTTTTCATTCCTTCTGAAAAAAAAGAAAATAAACTTGGGCCGAGCCTCACTTCTTCTTATTGGTTTAGAAGGTTCTCATAAAGAAATTCGATATCTTAAAAAACAACTTAAAATGTTAGCGAAAAACACTCTTTCTTTAGGAAGTCGCCCTGGGTGGAAGTGGCACAAGTCACGCTTTGAACTTCCTTACTTAAGGGATGCCCTTATAGATCAAGGCGTTATGATTGAGACCTTTGAAACAGCCACTGAGTGGCACAATATCGAAAATCTCTACCGCAAAGTTTATGATACAACTCACACTATTTTAGGCCCAAAAGCACTTGTTTTTTGCCATATTTCTCATATTTATCTGACAGGAGCTTCTCTTTATTTTACTTTCCTTACACAAGCGAAAAACGACCCCATTCTCCAATGGCATCAAGTTAAAGAAAGGGTCACAAAAACTCTTCTTCAAGAAGGAGGTACTCTTTCTCATCATCATGGCATAGGCCGTGATCATAAAAAGTTTCTCATTGAAGAACACGGCCCTTTATTTGTTGAAACGTTGAAAGAGGTGAAACATTTTTTAGATCCACAGCATATTCTAAACCCAGGAAAGCTTATTGAATGAACTTGAGTAAACTTACATCAACCGAATTTGATCTACTCATCATTGGGGGAGGTATTACAGGCTGTGGTATTGCTAGAGATGCTGCTCTACGAGGCCTCAAGGTAGCACTCATTGAAAAAGGAGATTTCGCAAGTGGAACGAGCTCTCATTCTTCTAAACTTCTCCATGGAGGGTTTCGCTATTTAGAAAGGGGGCAATTAAACCTTGTTTTCGAAGCACTTCATGAAAGAAATCTGATTCACAAGCAACTTTCTTATTTAGCTACCCCACTTCCTTTTTTGATTCCTATCTACAAAACAAGCCGAATCAGTCTCACAAAACTCATACTAGGCGCATGGCTTTATGATGGACTTTCTTTTTTGAGACAACCCCATATGCACAAAACCCTTTTCCCAAAAAGAATTTTCAAAGAAGAACCCCTCCTTAAAAAAGAAAACCTCAAAGGAGGAGTTCTTTTTTATGATTATTTTACAAACGATGCTCGCCTCACCCTTGAAATTGCAAAATCGGCACTTCAAGAAGGAGCTCTTCTTTTCAACTACGTTACATTCGATTCTTTTAAAAAAGAGAATCAGAAGATCGTCGCTGCTTATGCTCATGATAATTTTACACATGAAAAAAAGGTCATCAAAGCAAAACACTTTATTAACAGCACCGGTCCTTGGGCTGATATCACTCAAAAGTACGCCAATCCACACAGCTCTCCACTTTTAAGACCTACGAAAGGAGTGCATCTCATTTTTTCGAGAGAAAAACTAAAAACCAAACATACAATAACCATGGAAACAGAAAACGGACGTTTTATTTATCTCATTCCTTGGGGAGAGTATAATATTTTAGGTACGACAGACACAGATTATCAAGATTCAGCCGACGATGTTTATGCTACGCGAAAAGATGTTGAGTCCCTTCTTAAAACCCTTAAAACTTATTTTCCAACATGCCTTATCAAAGATAGTGACATCATCAGTACCTATGCCGGTGTCAGGCCTTTGTTATATGAAAACTCTTTAACAGAAAGCGAAACTTCAAGAGAACATCGCATTATCAAAGATCCTTCTGGACTCATCAGTATTGTCGGTGGAAAACTCACCACCTATCGAAAAATGGCAGAAGAACTTGTGGATCTTCTGACAGACAAACCTTGCCTTACTCATCAAAGACCTTTTGAAAATCAAGTTATCACTCAAACAACTTTACCCCCTTCTTATACATTCCTTGTTGAAAGATATGGCCCTCACAATGCACATTCTATTATGAAACTTATCCATAAAAATCCCTCACTTAAGGAAACTCTTTATGAAAACCCTCTCATTTTAAAAGCAGAAATGGACTACACTATTCGATATGAAATGGTAAAAACTCTTTGCGATTTTCTTTTAAGAAGAACCTCGATTTTTTTAACAACCCAAGATCAAGGTTTGAAAGTAGCACAAAAAATAGCCCCTTATATGGGCGCACTTCTAGAATGGGATGAGGCAAGAATACAAAAAGAAATAGAAACACTCCAACATAAAATTTCCCTTTCTAAAAGATTTCTTTCTGGTAAAGGTGAAAATCAATGACTCTCAATGAACACTCAAATGTTTTAATCACAGGGTTTCCAGGATTTATTGGGAAGTTCTTAACAAGAGAGCTTGTTAAAACTCACCCCCATTTAAAACTGTGGCTTCTCACTCATCCTACAATGCACGAACAAGCACAAAAAACATTTCAAGAATTAAAACTGAACCCTCAAACACACCACATCGTTTTCGGAGACATTACAAAACCTCAGCTTGGTTTAGAAGGAGACACGTTAGAAAATATTCAAAAAAACACCCATATCGTTTTTCATCTTGCTGCCATCTATGACCTCACTGTTCCAGAAAAAAAAGCTCACCATGTTAATGTGTTTGGCACACAAAACATGCTTGATTTTTTTTCACACTCTCCTTCACTCATAAGATTTAATTATATTTCTACGTGCTACGTATCGGGCTCGGTGAAAGGCATCATAACACCCGATAAACTTCAGCAAAATCAATCATTTCATAATTTTTATGAATCCACAAAACACGCTGCCGAAGTCTTGGTAAAAAATAAAATAAATGATTTACCGATCACTATTTTCAGGCCTGCCATTGTTGTAGGGCACTCTCAAACAGGCGAAACCGAAAAGTTTGATGGCCCTTATGTAGTCATGAAGTTTCTCCACAGAATAAAATTCCTCTTAAGATTAGTTCCTAATTTGGGCTATGATTATTGCGAAGTGAATACCGTGCCCGTTGATTATTTAGTGAAGGTTCTTGTTTATTTAGGTTTTAATGAAAAAGCTAAAGCGAAAACTTATCAAATCTGTGATGAAACGCCCCCTACAACGGAAGAATTCTTTGAAGAAATTGTCACAATAATAGGGCATGTTAAACCTTATCATTGCAGATTTCTCAAATACATTATTCTTAAACTTCTTCGCCTCTCGCTTGTTTCAAAAATAACAGGTATAACTCGGGAACATCTAGATTATTTTTTACATGAAGGAAGGTATCGTTCTCCAAACTTAAAAAAAGATCTTGAGGGTTCACATATGGAACTCGGCTCTTATAAAAAATTCTATCCAACCCTTTATCAATATATGAAGGATCACATATGAACCTCAATCTCTTTAGAAAAATGATGCTCTTGTGGAGTGTTTGTTTTTTAATAGCAGGTCTCTTCTTTATCATAACCCCACACACAGTCATTGCCCTTCTCAACCACAGTGCCCAACTCTTTCATTTTTCAAAGAGTATTCCTTTTCACGAGGATTACTTATGGCTTTCACTGGCTGGATCGATGATGATCACTATTTCTTATTTAAGCTATGAGGCTTATAAAAATCCAAAAAACCATCCTGTTATACAGGGGCTTTTAATTTGCAAATTAGCAAGCTCTTTGCTTTTTATTATTTCTGCATGGAGAACCCAGAATAACACTTATTTGTTGGGAACAGCCGTCGATTTTCCTATTTTTTTAATTATTTTTATTTTTTATCTTCAAACCAGGAGGTTGTCCCGGGAATGACAGAGGGGGTTACAGGGATGACAAAGGCTAATGGATATTAAATTTAAATCTCAATTTCCGTTTTATGAAGTGTGGTATGGAAAACTCAACATAGACACACAAAGAGCTTTCTGGTTTCGCTACACCCTTCTCCACGGACAACACCAAGAATCAGCACTCTGGGCTCTTTTTTTTGATCAGGATAAAATTACTTATCAGAAAAAAAGTTTCATATTAGAAAACATCCGTTTATCGTCTGATGAAATTCATCTTCCACAAGGAAAGCTCACACATTCTTTATGTAAAGGAGAACTTCCTCACATCAAATGGACTCTCAGTTACAAAAATAGAGGTGGTAGTTTTGATCCAATCCCCCCTCTTTTAAAACTATTACATCTCACACAATCACATACCCATACACCCATGATTGACCTCGAATTTTCAGGAACTATTGAAGTAGAAAATAACATCCACACTTTTCAAAAGGCTCGTGGCATGATTGGCCACGTATGGGGAAAAAAACAGGCCCATGCCTGGGCATGGGCGCACTGTAATCATTTTAAAGAATCGCAAGATATTATTTTTGAAGGTTTATCAGGAGAAATTCAGATTTTTAAAAAAACACTCAAACCCCTTACCTCTTTATATTTAAAATGGAATGGAAAAGAATATTATTTCAATACACTGATGCATTTATTTAAAACATCTTCCTCCTATGGATACGGCTTTTGGAATTTTACTGCAACACACCCTGAAATCATCTTAGAGGGGAAAATAAAGAGCCTTCCACAAAATATTGCTCAAGTACAATATACAGACACAGATGGCTCAACTCTCTATTGTTATAATTCAAAAAAAGCTAATCTAGAATTGACTCTTTGCAATCGGAAAAACCATCAAAAAATGACACTTCATGCAGAACACACGGCAGCCTTGGAATGGGTCACAAGAACCCCTATGATGGAGCGCTCTCGTTTATGAAAAGACCTCTTTTTTCTTGGACTCATGCCGTTTTAAAAAGTTATGCTGAGCTTCATGCTGAGCCTCATGACTTAAAAGAAACTCTCCACAAAGCACAAGAACACATTCAAAACTTACCTTTTAAATACTATTTCTTATCTCAATTTTTCTTTTTTTTTATAGAATTTTTGATTCCTCTTTTTTATGGCGAGTTCGGGCGTTTTTCAAAATTACCTCGAGGAAAAACGCTTAAAATCATTCAAGCACTGCAACGAACAAAATTTCTTTTTTTGAGACTTTTTTTCTTCCTGTGTAAATCTCCTGTTTTGTTATCTCTTAAAACACTTAATTCTGAATACCCCTCTGTCATTCCAGCCCCCGATCGCAGTCGAGGGCAGGCTCCGGCTGGAATCCAGAAAAATAAAAATTCTGGATCCCAGACAATGCTTCGCATTTCTGGGATGACAAAAAAAGACGAAAGAAAAATATATGATTTTTGCGTTATAGGGTCAGGCGCCGGTGGCGCTGTCGCTGCTAGAGCTCTTCAAGAAAATGGCTTTCACGTTGCTCTTTTAGAAAAGGGTGGTTTTGCAAAAAAAGGGCACGATGAACTTTCCTCTTTTACAAAGTATTACCGAGATCAGGGGCTGATGGGTGCGCTCGGAAATACTTTCATTGGTGTTCCTACAGGAGAAGTGGTCGGGGGCACAACCAAAATTAACTCAGGCACTTGCTTTGAAACTCCACAATCTGTTGTAGAAGAGTGGCGCCATAGACTTCATTTAAATATTTCCTATGAAGAACTATTACCCCATTTTGAAAAGTTGAGAGATATTTTATCTATTCAAGAAGTTCCTTATGATAAGGTTTCCAACGCAAATAAACTTTTTGCTCACGGTTTGGAAGCTTTAGGTTTTAACAATCATTTTCCTCTCAATCGTAATGCAAAAAATTGCGAAGGCTCTGGACGATGTTGCTTCATTTGCCCACAAGATGCCAAACAATCGACAGATATCGCCATGATACCTAAGTTTTTAAAACAAGGAGGCTCTCTTTTTACTCAAACAGAGGTGATAAGCATAAAAGAAAAAAAAGACCATGTTCTTTTAGTTTGCAAAAATCATTTGGGGGAAAAAATTCTTTTCTCCTGTCAAAAACTTATTATTTCTGGGGGTGCACTCTCCTCACCTACCCTTATAAGAAAAAATAAATTAGGTTCTGAATGGAAAAAGGCAGGAAACAAATTAACCGTTCATCCCGCTGCAAAAGTTTTGGCAAAGTTTTCCTCAAATGTTCAAGGATGGCATGGGGTTCCTCAAGCTCTTGGATTTAAACACCCTCATTTCCCGAGTCTTTCTTTTGAAGGTGTCTTCACCCCCCCTCAATTAGCAGCTATGGTTCTACCCCTTGAAGGAGAAGAGCTTAATGAATGGCTTAATTCTTATGAAAAAGTAGCTTCATTCGGTGTCATGGTGAAAGATAGCGGTCAAGGAAAGGTAAGAAAATACCCTTGGATCGGATCCTTTTTAAGCTATCATCTTCACCCTGATGATTTTAAAGCACTTGTAGAAGGAGCGCGATTTATGGGGCTTACGTATTTAGCGGCAGGAGCAGAAAAAATTCTTCTTCCATTTAATGGAATTAAAAATGAATTTTCTTCTATGGATGAACTGAAAAATTATGATTTCTCTTTGCTTAAACCACGAGGACTTTATTCAATGGGTTTTCATCCTTTGGGTACATGCGGCATGGGAAGAGTGGTTGATGGGGAGCTTAAACTTTATGGGAGTCATCGAATCTATGTAGCCGATGGATCTGTCGTGCCCACGTCGTTAGGAGTTAATCCTCAAATCACCATTATGAGCCTTGCATTACGTTTAGCACAAAATCTCGCTGCTTCACAACCTTGCTTCTGAATTGGGGGACTATTTTAGTTCGATACCTTGGTTCTGAGAGGGGAACTCTTTTCCGATACTTAAGTTCTTGATGGCCTGGAGGTCTCTCAGGGGCCCCTCCGCCCAGTGTGGATCCTCCCCTTTAAAACCTCCAGCCCATCTTCACATAGACTCGAATTCTATCATCCCGGGCGAAGCCCCGGGGTACCCGATAACCCAAAAAGTAGATTTTTTGGATTATTGTTCTAAGAACTGAGGATTGAGAATAGTAATGGACTTGGCTTTGGTTGCAATAAAGCCTTGCTTTTTCCAATCAGAAAAAACACGAATCACTGTTTCTGGACGGGCCCCAATAATAGAGGCTATTTCTTCTCTTGAAAGCGGAAGTTGATTATTGCAATTTACATTTCCAACAATCATTTTTAAAAATTGGGCTAACCGCTGTTCAACTGTTTTATCAACAAGATCTGTAAATTTTTCCTCTGATTGTCTTAACTCCTCACACACTTTTTTTAAAAAAACAAAACTTAACTCTGGAGAAGTTTTAAAAACTTTTTGGACTCCCTCTTTCTTAATAAAACAAAGCGTTGTTTCACTCACAGCCTGTGCCGAAGCATGATATTTTTCATTTGAAAAAAAAGATCGATACCCCACCATTTCACTTCCTTGAGAAAGAAGAAGAATCTGTTCTTTACCACTTTCTGTTGTTTTAAAAACCTTAACAACCCCAGAAAATGTACAATAAAGCCCTTTAGGGTTTTCTCCTTCTCTAAAAATAAAATCCCCTTTTCTGTAAGTTTGGGTGATTTTGTATTGATTGAGGATATCGAGTTCCTGCTCCTTTAAAGCACAAAAAAGGCCATAGTGCCTGGGAAGGCAATTCTTACAATCAATCATGTTTCTTGTTTCCACAAAAGCATTTATACCACTCCACCCTTTCTTCTACAATAAGGCTACCTATCGTCGAATTGAATCATAAGAAAAGGTCATAAATATGCTCTTTAATAACCCATTGTTATTACTTATGTTTTTTAAAAAATAATCTTAGATTTAAAAAATGGAATTGAAAACTCCATTTTTTAATGTAAAATGGAAGATTGAAATAAAAAGAAAATCTAGAATTCAATCTCAGGATGTCTCTTCACTTAATCTTTTTTCTAAAGACTATCCTATGGCTAAAAAAATGATCGTTTATGGTGGAGAGAAAAAGATGAGTTTCAAAAATGATATTGCAATTATTCCTATTCATGATTTTTTGACAGAACTTCCTCATATTTTAGAAAACAAAACCCCGTAAAAATTCAGCCTTTAATGTGAAGGGTTTCTCGAATGGATTTATATAATTTTTACTTGTAGTTTTTCATTGTTTGTTTTTTTTGACTTCGTTTTTTTAATCTTATATAATCTTATATAGTTAAATTATAAGGTCATTTTATGAAAGAAAAGAGTAAATTTGATAAGCGATTAGAGAACCTGCCATCTCACATATGGTCAAAGATTGCCCAAATTGAGCAACTCAAGGGGCAATGGATAGCTGGGGCGCAATTAAATCCACAAGTTTTGGGCCGTCTTAAAAAGTCTGTCTTGGTGACTTCAACGGGCGCTTCGACCCGCATAGAAGGGGCAAGACTTTCTGATGAAGATATTGAAAAAATGATGCGCGGTATTTCTATGCAAAAGTTTACAGATCGAGATCAACAAGAAGTTAAGGGGTATTATGAGCTTCTTCAAAATGTGTTTAATTCTTGGAAAACAATTGATTTTTCTGAAAACTCTATCAAGCATTTTCATCAAGAACTTTTAAAACACGTTCAAAAAGATGAATCTCATCGGGGAGAGTATAAAAAAAGAGAAAATAAAGTTCATATGATTGATGAAGTGGAAAAGTCTATTGGCGTTTTGTTTGATACAACCTCTGCTTATCTTACCCCCAAAGAAATGCAAGAATTGGTAGAATGGGCTCAGAATTCATTTAAGGAAAAGAAGCATCATGTTTTACTTGTCATCGGAAATTTTCTTGTAGAGTTTTTGAAGATCCATCCTTTTCAAGATGGAAATGGGCGTTTATCTCGAATTATCACAAATTTTCTTTTACTTAAAGCGGGGTATTTATATGTGCCTTATATTTCTCATGAAAAATTGGTTGAAGATAATAAGCCTGATTATTATCTGGCCTTACGCAATAGCCAAAAAACCTTTAAAAAAGATAAAGAAACCATTATTCCTTGGTTAGATTTCTTTTTGTCGGTTCTTCTAAAACAATCAGAAATGGCTGTTGAACTATTATCGAAAGAAAATGTTGAAAAGATTTTGTCTGCGAAGCAGCTGGCTGTATGGCAGTATCTTCAAAATGTTGATGAAGCATCCCCAGGAGAAATTTCCAAAAAAACAAAAGTGGCCCGGCCTACCATCAACCAAGTTCTTGATAAATTGTTGCGTCTTAAAAAAATTGAGCGCATAGGCTTAGGCCGAAGTACGAGATATAGAAAATTGTAATTAGGGCGTGTTCGGAGATCGTCATCCTGAGCACGAAGTGCGAAGGATGACGATCTCCGAACATGCTCTAAATATGACCTTTGTCATAAAATGAAATAGGTTCTTAGATTGACACAAACAATAAGTACATCTTACAATGAAGCAGATGACCTATACTAAGTTTGATCTTAAATACGACGACTTAAACCCATTAGAAAAAGCAGTTGTCAGGCATGCACATCCTAAAGCCTTTATTCTTCATCTGATTGGCCTTATATGGAGTGGTTATTTTTTGTGGACTCATAATCTTCTTCTAGCCATTTTTTGCTTTGGTGGCATTACAGGGGTAGGACAATTCTTAGGCTATTGTGATAAAAACTACCTGAAGTGTGCACAATCAAAACTGAATCTTTTTCAAAAAATGCTTGTTTATCATGCCAATTATAAAAACCTCATTTATCATATTGTTGGCTTTGCCTTTTTTGTATGGGGTGCTTACGAAAATTCTTTTCTAAAACTTCTTATTGCTCTTTCTTTTGTTCTCTTAGGCCACATGTTTGCATGGCATAGACATCATTGTGAAACAATCCAACATGAGTGTGCCATTGAAGAAAACGATTCTCCTCATTCAGAACCAAGGTTGTAATGATGCCATTCAGGAAGTTACATCCGTAACTTCTTGAAACCCTTATCATTTTTTATTTTACTTTTTCTGTTTTGAAAGGGGTGTATAATGGGGGGTGAGATCCAAATCATAGAGCCTTCATTGAAGAACTTTCATGATCATTGTAGATCAAAATAAAAAATTCAGAAATAATAAAAAAGGGGGAATTATGAAAATCGTTAAAAAAGAAAGAAACGAGGTCTTAGGCACAGACTTTAACGTGCCTAAAAGGGAGGATTTTAACTTCCCTAAAATGCTAGAGAACTTTTTCTCTGACAAGTGGCTCTCATCCCATGCTTTTACACCTACCATTGATGTTACTGAAGATGCCAAAGCCATTCATGTGGAAGCAGAGCTTCCTGGTATGGATGAAAATGACATTAAGGTAGAGCTTACAGATGGTTATTTAAACATCTCTGGTGAAAAAAGAGAAGAATCAGAGAAAAAAGGTAAGAACGTCTATCGTTTAGAGAGGAAATACGGTTCTTTTTCAAGAACCCTACCTCTTGGAAACAACATAGATGAAAACAGAATAGTTGCTTCTTACAAAAAAGGGATTTTAAAAATTGATATCCCAAAATTGAAAATCAATACTGCTAAAAAAATAAAAATAGCAGGTTGATTTTCTTTTGAACTCTGTCATCCCGGGTCTTGTCCCGCGAGATGACAGAGGAATTTAGGTCTAAGGAGTCAATATGAAACAATTAAAAAGTATTTTAGTGGCTATCGACTTTTCAAGTAACTCACATAAGGCTCTTAAAAGTGCAGAGCTTTTAGGAAAGAAATTAAATGCTGCACTTCACCTTATTCATGTTGCTGAAACAGGAGAACAATTTGTAGCAAGTCCTGTGTTTATGTATTCAGATACAGATTACGTCGAGGATTTTTTGAAAAAATATACAAAAAATTTGAATAAAAAAATGGAAAAACTTGTTCAAAAAACAAAGAAAGAAACAAAATTACAAATAAATGGACGGGTTCTAGACGGCAAAGCTCATGAAATGATTCTGAAAGAAGCCAAAAAAGTAAAAGCAGACATGATTGTTATGGGCACTCATGGTCACTCGGGCCTTGATCATCTTCTGATGGGAAGTACTGCAGAAAGGGTTTTAAGAAAGGCCACCTGTCCTGTTCTTACAGTAAAAAATAAATAGACTCATCATTTATTTTAGTTTCTTTTGGTCCCAACTTTTCTTGATGGCAGGTCAAGACTGTCTCTTTTTAAAAACATTTTTAACAAGCATGCAGCATTTTTATAAAAATCAGTGTGTGCATTATCAAATACCTTGTGTGCGAAAAATCCACCCCACACTCCTAAATGTTCTTTAAAAAAAGTGGCTGCTTTTTCTTTTTTCCCATTTTTCAAAAGATAACCCCAAAATTCAAGTTCGCAGCCGATATGATCGGGTAAATCCTGCATGCTTTGATCTATGCTAAAATCTTCGGACTGATAAAGTAATTTTACTTGTGAAGAAGAAGGGCCCACAATAAAACCTTTCATTCCCCTTTGAACAGAGGTTTTAGAAAAATCCTTCCAATCTCCGAAACCAATTTGAATTTCATCTCTATAATAGGATTCATAAAGTGCTACTTTTTTTGAGGATGGCACAGAAAAGAGGGATGCATAATCAACTTCTATATCTGAAATTGTTTCAAGCCATGCAGAACTTTCAAGAATTTCAATCTCAGACTCTTTTGAAAACCTGGCTAAATGAGTAGTGAAAATTTTTTGGTCGATGACCTCCTTCACAAAAGCTCTTGAAGGAGGTAGTGAAAAAATTTTTGAAAAAAAATAAGAACTCTCCACAAGGGGTTTTGTCATACTTTATAAACTCGCACGCAAATTTCTTTATGCAAAGCTTGCCCAGAAAGTCCATCAGCTTTAGAAGGCAGAAGAAACCCTGTGTGAAACCCTCTTCCTTTTGCAACTTCACCCAATGCCCAATGTCCCCATCCATGCTGTGTTCCTACAACCTCAGGATGAATGCCTTCAGTTAATTCTGCCACCCCTTGTATTTTTCCATGAGGAGATTCAATCCAGATTTTATCTCCGTTTTTAATACCTAATTTAACGGCTGTTTTGGTATTGATTCGCAATGTATCTGTTGATTTGATTTCAGCTAAATATTTATTATTTTGCGAACGGGAGTGCGTTTGACTTGCTTCCTTCCAATTAATGAGAAACAAAGGGTATTCGTTTGAAGGTTGCCATTCACGAGGAATATAAACCGGTAATGGAAAGACCTCGGCGCCATAAGCATCTTTTTTTCCTTCATGCTCTGAAGCATAAAATTGCATTTTCTGAGAAGGAGTTGAAAACCCTTTTTCTTTATACTTCTCGTGCTTTGTTCCTTCTTGACTCACCCATGTAGCACCCGGAAGTTTCTTAAGTTCTTCGAGTGTTATTTTGGGTTCTCCATTTTTAAGTTCTTTACTCAAAAATTCTTCATACCATGATGTTTTATCTTCAATGCTCTCTTCTGACATGACTCCTTTCCAGAAAAAATCATTGCCATTCGTTTCTTTCAATCCTAAACGTCGTCCTAACTCGACAACAAACTCATATTCTGCAGGTTGTCCAAAGAGAGGTTTTACAACAGGTTGTCTTAAACCCACAACCGGCCATGTTACCCAGTGTGTATTCAAATCATAACGTTCTAAGTAAGTAGTTCCTGGAATCACAATATCAGCCATCTGAGCGGTTTCACTCATCATGGTATCGACACACACCACAAATTCAAGATTCTTAAGTGCTTGTTCAACATTGCGAGTTCCTGGAATAGAAAGCATCATGTTTTGAAAAACAATCACAGCCATTTTAGGTTGATACGGGCCTTTTCCATCAACAAGACGGTTGATCATCTCTACATACACGCCCGATTTATGAAAATAAGGCCATTTCTCCTTCCCACCATCAAAACGAGGATATTTTGATTTTTCTGTATGAAGATGCTGATGACTGTTCCCTTTTTTAGTAGGAATCATTAAAGTTCCGGGTTGATCCACTTGCCCTGTCAAAGCAGCCAATGCTCCAACAGCCCAGATACCGTACACTCCATTTGTAGAGTGTGTACCTGACCAAATATCTAGAACCGCAGGTTTTGTTGTTGCAAATTCTCTCGCGATCCTGCGTATTGTCTTCGCAGGGACTGTTGTTATTTTTTCTGCCCACTCAGGTGTTTTGTCTTTGACATAATCTTTGTATTTCTCAAACCCAACGGTCCATTGTTCAATAAATTTTTTATCATGAAGATCTTCTTGAATAATGACGTGTCCCAACGCTAATGCGAATGCACCATCTGTTGCTGGACGTATGGGAACCCATTCCGTTGCCTTTGAAGCCGTGTAAGAAAAATGAGGATCCACCACAACAAATTTTGCTCCGTTTTCAAGAGCACGTGTAAAGATCCTGGGTAAATGAGCCCATTTTGTTGCGGAAAGCGGGTTCCAACCCCAGAGGAAAATATATTTAGAATTTAAAGCATCTGGAACAGGACGATCGATCCCCATCAGCATCTTAAACCCAGCTTTACGTGCTGTATCGCAGAGATTTGAATGCATACTATAATTAGGAGTTCCAAAAAGATCACAAAAATCGCTTTGAATATGCGTAAAACAATGATCTTCTGAAAACCATAAAAGTTTATGGGCCTCAGATTGATCACGCAGTGTTTTCAAACGAGCTACAATTTCTGTATAGGCCTCTTCCCACGTTATCTCTTTAAATTGAGGGTCGACTCCTATTCCTTTTTGTGGATTGGTTCTTTTCAGTGGCTTTCTGATACGTTCAGGATCGTAAAGAGCCATAACACCCGCATTTCCCTTCGGGCACATCACAGCCCCTTCTTTCTGGCCATTTTCAAAAAAATCTCCTGATATATTAGAAAAACCAACTGGATTGTGAGAGTTAGGTTTAATGCGAACAACACGCCCTTCTACGACTTGGGCCAAAATACCTGTTGTCCCTCCGCACATATGGCAACAGCTTGGAATCCATTCTCCAGCTTGATAAGTCGTCAAAACATCTTTTTTTATTGATCCAGCACTGGCTTTTTTATGCCACAACGGATTTAAAACAGAGCCCACCCCGACTGCCCCCGTTAATTTAAGAAAATCACGTCTGTTTACTTTCATATGCGCTCCTTCGTCTGTAATGGCAGAAATTTAAGCCCTAAAGTAAAAACAAAAATACCTAAAGAAATAATAAAAACACTTACAAGCCATTCCATAAGACTTGGAAAATAATAAGTTGAAAAACGAGCTGAGCGATAAGCTTCTACTAACCCTTTAATTTCCTCAGAGGCAAGCGCAGGAATAACGATGTTCAGTCGAACCCCAATAAAACCAACAAGCACACACAACACAGCGGTGAAAACAAAAGAAATATTTTTTTTTGTTTTGGGATAGGACAACAACAGCACCGGAATCATCATCCCCACACATAACTGAACAACCCAAAATACCCACCAAAAAGGCCCTTTCATAACCGTCAAAAAGGGTTCAATGTGGTGAGGAATCGCCCCATAAAGACCCACTAATATTTCTGAAATGTTAAACAAAATATCTACTGCTAGAAAATATAAAACAAGTTGTCCTAAAGATTGAATGAGTTCGCTGTATTTTTCTTTATCTTTTTGTATGAAAATAAAAATAAACGTAATGAGGGCCCCTCCAGATGCTAAAGCAGAAATGAGAAAAATAATAGGGTATAAACCAGAATGCCAATAAGGCCTGGCAGAAACAACACCAAATAAAGCCCCCACACCCCCGTGAAACATAATAGCTAAAGGAACTCCAATACTCCCAAGAATACGAACATATTTTCTATCACGGGCTATCCCTTCCGAGCTTTGTGAACCAAACCCAAGTGAAAAAATCTTCCACATTCCACCCATTTTTAAAAAATCACTTCTCAATAAAAAATAAGCCTCACAGATAAGTACAAGAAAATAAATGGTATAAAGCCATACCATCCATGCCATCATAGAATGAAAATTAGGTGTAAGAAGTACCCGCCACGCTCGCTCCATATGTCCCAAATCAAACCAAATAAAGATAAGAGCCATAAACAATGTTACAAGCGCAACAAAAACAGAAAGCTTACCTAACGGTTCAAATTTCTTAATTTGAAAAACATAAACAAGAGAAGAAATGAGGAAGGCTCCTGCACTCAAACCTACAAAATAAATATAAAGAGCCACCCATAATCCCCAGGGAATGATGGACCCGTAGTTAGCTTGGAGATGTTCTGTGGTCAGCCTCTCATACACCCCTATGAGTCCAATACCCAATCCTATAACAAGGGTTACCCAAAAGAATTTTTTCATAACTTTGCTCCTTTATAAAGCATAATAAACATTAGGTTGTGTTCCCAATTCTTCTTTAAGACGAATTGTATTTCGACGAGCTAAAAGTTTGCTCACTTCACTTTCAGGATCTAAAAAATCTCCAAAATGAATGGCTTTCCCCATACATGTTTTTGCACAAGCAGGTAAGTCAGTATAGTTTCCTTCTTCATCTTGAAGATGTAAGCAAAAATCACATTTTCGTACTGTTCCAATAGGTGCCTTTCCATGCTCACGAACACCCTGAACACCCCCCCACTCTGGAGAAGGAATGTGATTATAATCATTTCCCTTATCAGCAATATATTCCTCACCAAAGTCAAAGCTACGAGCCCCATAAGGACATGCTGTAATACAGTATCGACAGCCAATACATTTATGAGGATCTATGACAACAATCCCATCTTCTTTTCTTTTATAGGTTGCTGTCACAGGGCATACAGGTACGCAAGGAGGTTGTTCGCATTGAAAACAGGGTTTTGGAAACCACCGGCGCCTCACATTCGGAAACTCTCCCAACTCTTCCTCAACAACAGGATTATAAACAACCCCAGGAGGTAGTTTGTGTTCAGATCGACAGGAAACAGTGCATGCCTTACAATTAACACAACGTACGAGATCAATCACCATTCCCCATCTGTGTTTTTTTTGAGAGTTGAGTTCGAGTGCTTCTACTTGCTTGGAAAAAACATTTGAAAAAGAGGCAACCAAACTACCGAGTGATACTAACCCTGTCAGTTTGAGAAATTCTTTTCGGCTTACAATACTCTCGGAAAAGACATTCTCGAGAGACTCCCCATTGTGAACATCTTTGTCTTCTGCCATGACCTTCTCCTTTTGTGAAAAACTCATTCACTCTTAGACTATAAGTTATAACAGCCTTGCATGTAAAACAAACTGATCCACATCACAAAAAATAATTTAAATTGTGTTTATTTTGTCATCATAATTTAAGCTTTTCAAGTTCTCTTACAAACAAACCATCTCGAAGTGAATAATCTGTCGTATATACTTTTTTAATTTCAAGGGTTTTGAGGATTTCATCCAGGAGCACAGCGCCTGCTAAAATAATATCGGCCCTTTTTTCCTGCATACCGGGTATTTTAATCAGCGCTGAAAGTGTGAGAGACTCCATCTTTTCAATA
>JACPKQ010000019.1 GCA_016186995.1 Deltaproteobacteria bacterium
ATTGCGATGATTTGAAAACGACGCGGCAATCCAAACCCGCTCGTCATTGCGAGTGCAACGAAGCAATCCCATCGCGGTAGCGATGAGATCACCACGGGTTCTTTCAGAACCCTCGTGATGACAAACAAAACGAGATCACCACGGTCGTTGCACTCCCTCGTGATGACAGAGGGTCCGACGTATCCATGAGAGAATTGGGGTGCTGTTTTTTGCGCACGTTTAGGAGCAAAAAATATGCCCCCAATTCAGAACCAAGGTTGTATTCTGAATACTGGATCCCTGCCTGCGCAGGGATGACAGAAGGAATCGCAGGAATGACAGAAGGGCTTGTGATGACAAAGAACCTTGAGAATTTGTCCTTAAAAACCGATAAGAAATGCGTGAAAAAACACTTTATATTATTATTTTTTATAATTATTTCAATAAGTTATAAAGCCTATCCAGCTTCAGAGGTTTATTGTGACCTTAAAGTTCAGAAGAAGTTTTTACAATCAACCGTTTACGAAATTTCTTTTAAGGTTCCGAAAGCGAGCGAGTGCATTACAAAGCTTCCTTTAAACACAGGAAAAGAGTTTGATCTTTCCCAATCAGTGGGCATGTCTTTTGAGATTAAAGGAGAAAAAGATGTTCAAGAGTTTATTGTGGGTTTGGAGGCAGAAGGCCCCACTCGATATTTAAGCAATATTATTGAGTATCTTCCTTTAAGTGTTATCGATCAATGGAAACAAACAGGTCTTTTAACACAAGAAATGAAAAATAAAGGTCTGGATCTTAAAAAAATAAAATACTTAGTGCTTAAATTTCATAAAGCAGGCAAAGGCACTCTTTATTTTAAAAATTTTAAAAAAATTCCTCTACTTCACAATACCACCCGATTTGAAACAGTTCTTTTTCCTCTTTATGAATACGGTCTTCAGAATAAAAATGAAATTGGTATTATTTCTGCTGGATTTTATGGAGATGCAGGGTGGAAGATTGGAAATGTTTATAAAAAAGAGAACAAAGTTGAGTTTTCTAAGATCGATCTTAAATCAGAAAAACCAAAAACAGATAAAAATTATTTTGTGGTTTCTGATTTTAATCAAGGAAATCAAAACTATTTAGGAGGGTTTTTTAATGAGTTTTTTGCTCGCCCTTCTTACTCGAGAGTTACAGTGACAGATACAGAAAAAAGGGGTGAGGGAAAATCTTTGTATATTGAATATGATCAAAAACTCATTGGTTTTAGCGGTGCTTGGATTCATCTTTTTAATTTTAAAAAGCCACCGGAAGAGCGTACTTATTTTAATGCGGAAGATTTTAAATATTTAAGTTTTTGGGTTAAGGGGAGAGAAGGTGGGGAAGATATTTTTGTTCAATTAGCTGATGCACGGTGGGAACACAAAGAAGATTCAGTGATTGTAGGAAGGGTTAAAGATTTTCTTCCAAAAGGAATTACAAAAGAATGGCAACAAGTTCTTTTACCGCTTAATCAAACTCAACTGGGGGTTCTTGATATACAAAAACTAGCAGGACTGATTTTTAATTTTCGCTTTCCGGGAAAAGGGCTTATTTACATTGATGATGTTGCTTTTCTTAAGAATAAAGAGGCACAAGTGCCTCCCACCCACCACTTTCAGAAAATTGAAAAGAAAAAAATACGAAATGCAATGTGGATCTGGGATACGATGAAGCAACTTGAAAACTCAGAAGAACAAAAAAAACTTTTAGAGTTCTCTAAACGCAACAATATTCATATTATTTTTTGGCAGCTTCAATATGATATTTTTAAGAATAATGAGACATACTCTATAAAATTAAAAAAAGAAGAAGAGCTTCGAAAGTTTATTGCTTTAGCTACTCAAGAAGGTATTTCTATTGAGGCTTTGGATGGTTTTAGTCGTTTTGCACTTAAACCGTGGCATCCGCTTGTACTTGAAGAAATAAGAGAAATTCTTGCTTATAATAATCGTGTAAAAAAAGAAGAACGTTTTTCAGGTATTCATCATGATAATGAACCTTATTTGATACCTACTTTTTGGGGGCGTGTAAACGAGCAAGCCATGCGTGAGTATTTAGAGTTGTGTGAGGCTTCTCAAAAACTTGTAAAAGAATCTGGGCAAAATATAGAGTATGGGGTGGATATTCCTTTTTGGTATGAAGAAAGAAATTTTGATTTTAAAGTGCCTGTTGAAATGAGATGGAAAGGGGTTAAAAAACCAGCGAGCTTTCATATCATTGATACTGTCGATAATGTAGGGATTATGGATTATCGTACCAAAGCCTATGGGGCTGACGGTACGATAATCCATGGTATTGATGAAATGGAGTATGCAGAAAAGGTTCATAAATCGATCTATATTGGGTTAGAAACCTTTTATCTTCCAGATGAAAACTTTGCTGTTTTTGATTTCAAGAAAAAACTTATATTAAGAAAAGAAGGTGTTTCAAAAAATGGAGAGTCGCTTCCACACAATGGAGCTGATGAAGGTTATAAAATTTTAAGAGATAAATATTATCTTATTTTAGATCAATTTGAGGGTTTGGGCATTCTTTACATTAGAAGACTTCAAGAAAATGAGAAGTTTAAAGACATGTTAAACGATATTGTGGCTCTTTACCCACAGCATCACATGATCCCCTCTCATATAGCCGTGGTTGTGCCGGGTAATAAACTTTCTTTTTATGGAATGAAAAAAGATTATTTTTTAGAAATTGTTGATAAGAATCATGAGTTTTTTAGCCCCTATAAAAGCTTTCGAGGTTTTGCTTTTCACTTTTATGAAACCTTGAAAGAGCTTTTGGAGTCTCAATGATAGAAGAAATTATTAAGATATTTTTTATTTTTTATTTTATTTCTTACAATACGATTAACCTTATACTTATTATTATTGCTTTTTATGAAGTTAAGTTTGGTTTTTATCATTCTCTCATACATGAGTTTGGTGCTAACATCATTAATCCTGTTCAACATGGTGTTTCAATCTTAGTACCAGCTTACAATGAAGAAAAAAATATCGTTGAAAGTATTCATTCTCTTTTAAGACTCGATTATCCACAACTTGAAATTATCATTATAAACGATGGTTCTACTGATGGAACACTGCGACGCGTTAAAAGACATTTTGGATTTGAAAAATCAGATATAGTTCCCAAAACTCATCTGGGCACTGCCAAAGTGTTGGGGGTGTATGCGCTTAAAGAAAAAACCCTGAATCATTTTCAAAGAATTCTTCTCCTTGATAAGGAAAATGGTGGTAAGGCAGATGCTCTTAATGTGGGGATTAACTATGCAAGTCTTCCTTACGTGTGCAGTATGGATGCTGATTCTATTATGGAAAAAGATTCCATTTCAAAGCTTATGAGAATGTTTTCCGTCAAAAAACGTCCTGTCATTGCTATTGGAGGTCAAGTTGGAATTGTAAATGGTTGTAAACTTAAAGAGGGCGAAATTGTTCGCTATGAACTTCCTCAAAAGGTCATTACTCAAATTCAACTTACTGAATATTTAAGATCTTTTGTGGCAGGCCGAACAGCCTTAGCTAATTTAAATTCACTTCTTATTTTGTCCGGTGTTTTTTCCATTTTCGAAAAAGAGGCTGTGATTAAAATAGGTGGGTATCTTACTAAATTTATGGATCTTGATATCGCAAAAAAATATGTTGGGAAGCCACAAAGTACTGTGTGTGAAGATATGGAAATTATTGTGCGCCTTCATCGTTACATTCAGGAAGAAAAGATTAATGGAGAAATTAGTTTTTACCCTAATCCTATTGCATGGACAGAAGCCCCGGAGAGATGGACTGATTTAGGTAAACAAAGAGATAGGTGGTATCGAGGGCTTGCAGAGTCCCTTATGATTCATAAAAGAATGCTCTTAAACCCTGGGTACAGGCAAATAGGTCTTTTTGCGATGCCCTATCAGTTCTTTTTTGAATTTTTAGGGCCCCTTATTGAGTTTTTAGGATATGTCTGTTTACCAGTTGTTTTCTTTTTTGGAAGTGATTTTTTAGTTTACCTAAAGTGGTTTTTAGCGGCCTCTATACTTTATGGGGTATTCATCTCTTGTTTTTCTGTTATTTTCGGGATTTTTTTAGAAGAAGAAAATACAAAATATTCTCAAAAAGAACATTTTCTTATAGAAAACGAGTTTAGAAAAGTTTTAAGAATTCTTCTTTTAGCTATGGCTTCTAATATTTTTTATCGTCAATTTATTCTTTTATGGCAGATCCGAGGTTTCTATGGGTTTTTGAGAAAAAAAGAATCGTGGGAAAAGATGGAACGACGCGGCTTATAAGTTCGTGTTCAAAAAGTACCCTGTCATCCCCGTGAAGACGGGGAGGATCCATCTTTTTCTACAACCTTGCTTCTGAATTAGGGGCATATTTTTTGCTCCTAAACGTGCGCAAAAAACAGCGCCCTAATTCTCTCATGGATACGTCAGATTCTCCTCTTCAAAACATACTAGGTAACTTTATTATGTCACCCTGAGTGAAACGAAGGGTATAATACGAATTATATTCTTCGCATACGCTCAGAATGACAAAGAATTCGAATTTATGCGAAAAAATAGTTACTATCTGGAGCGGAAGTTAAGCGCAGCACACGGTTTGTAATTAAGATAAATATTGAATCCCGGACAGTGCTTTAGCACTTACGGGATAACGAAGAATTCATGTGGGACAACTACAGCGAGCCATGAAGCGAAAGATAGTAACTATTTTTAAGAACCAAGGTTGTAAAAAAAGAAATACTGGATCCCAGGCCGCAGCATGGGATGACAGAGAGGATCGCGGGGGTGACAAAGAAAGTTCGACCCATTTCTTGACTAAGATGAATTCTACTGAGTATTAACTACAATTTATGGAGGAAAAGCAAGATGTCTGAGTATAAAATAGTTGCTAAAGTAGAAGATTTAAAGTCGGGTGAAGGAAAATCTGTTGAAGTGAATGGTGAGAACATCGCTCTTTTTAAAATTGGTGAAGAGTTTTTTGCCGTTGGCAATACATGCCCACACCGAGGTGGTCCTTTGGGAGAGGGTTATTTAAATAGTGATGTTGTGTCTTGCCCCTGGCATGGGTGGCAATTTAATGTCAAAACAGGTGAGGCTGTGAGTGGCCCTGCAAAAATTAAAACCTATCCCGTTAAAGTTGAAGGAGATGAGGTTAAGATTTTGATCGGTTAATTAAGAGATGACTGAATCTAGAATTTCAGCAACATCTTGATTTTTGATAGAGTTTTGGGCGTCTTTCACTTTTGTGGCATCTTCAAACATCGTCATACAATAAGGGCACCCCATAACAACTTTTTGAGATTTGGTTTCTAAAGCCTCTTCAAGGCGTTCAACGTTAACTCGTTTATGCCCTCGTGATTCTTCAACCCACATGCGTCCGCCACCGGCTCCGCAACAGAAACCGTTTTCTTTGTTTCGAGGCATTTCTTTAAGTTTAATTCCTGGGATGCTTTTTAAAATTTCACGAGATGATTCAAATTCTCTATTATGACGTCCTAAATAACATGAATCATGAAATGTAATTTGTTCGTAAAGTTCTTTATCAATTTTTAATTTTTCTTTTTTAAGGAGTTCTTTTAAAAAGGTTGTGTGATGAACCACTTCATAATTTCCACCAAATTCAGGATACTCATTTTTAAAAGTGTTAAAACAATGTGGACATTGGGTAAGAATTTTTTTGATATTATATTTTTTAAAAGTTTCTACGTTTTCTTGAATTTGAGTTTGAGCAAGGTATTCATTACCTAAACGTCTTGAAGGGTCTCCTGTGCACTTTTCCTCTGCTGCCAAAATAGCAAATTTAACCTCTGCTTTATTAAGAAGCCTTGCAAAAGCACGACTTGTTTTCTGATTTCGCTCATCGTAAGAGCCTGAACATCCAACAAAATAAAGATATTCTATGTTTTTTCTTGCTTCCTCTGAAAGTGCAGCGAACACAGGCACTTGAAAAGTTAAGCCTTCTTTCCACTTACCTCTTTCTTCCCGTGAAAAACCCCATGGGTTTGAATAGTTTTCCATTTTTGTGAAGAAATCTTGCATTCCCGGTTCCATTTTCCCTTCCATAAGAACCAAATAACGGCGCATATCAATAATTTTAGGAATATGTTCAATAAAAACAGGACAAGCTTCCATGCATGCCCCACACGTTGTACAATCCCAAATAGCATTTTCTGAAATAGCTTCAATTAAATTTTGAGAAGGTTTTTCTTCTCCTTTTAAAAGACGTTTCCCTTCGTGGTAAAGATGATGTCTTAAATCAGCAATCAAAGATTTTGGTTTGAGATCTTTACCTGTATTAAAGGTAGGGCAATAAACATTACACCTTCCACATTCGGTACAAGCATAGGTATCTAAAAGATTTTTCCACGAGAATTGTTCAACCTTTCCAACCCCAAAGTTTTCTTGGGCCTCATCTTCTAAATTTATTTTTTGAATCTTTCCCGTGGGTTCAAGTGTGTGAAAAAACACATTAGGCAATGCCAACATAATATGAAGATGTTTTGAAAATGGAAGATAGTTTAAAAAACCTAAAATAAGAACAACATGCCCCCACCAAAAAAACTCATAACCTGTTATAAAATAAGAGGTTTTAATATTAAAATTAAAAATAAGATGCTCTGCTATCCAATTGGCAACGGGCATTGAGTAGTGAAGGGATTCGTTCATTCCTGCGGCGTGTGCTATTTTAAAACCATTCATAAAAAGGTTTGTTGTAACAACCCCTAAAATCATACCCAAAACTAGAAGGGCATCTCGTTTTGCTGAAAGGGGGTTATCTTCCATTCTTTTAGGTTTAAGAACAAGCCTTCTAAAAAAAGCACAGGAAATAGCGCAAAAAACTGCAAAAGAAAGAATATCTTCGCCGGTTTTAAGGAACTTAAATAAAGATTCTGGTAAAAACTCTAAAGAAAAACTTGGGAAAATACCTGAAATCAAAATTTCAATGGTTCCTACTGTAATAAAAATAAAACCCCAAAAAATGAAAAAGTGCATGGTTCCTGCTACTTTTTCATTAAGAAGTCTTTTTTGGCCAAAAACGTTGATAAGAACTTTAAGAAGTCTTTGTGGAATGTGATCCCATCTTTTTTCGGGTTGGCCTTTGAGAACCCACCTTATAAGGCGAGACATAAAAAAACAAAAACTTGTAAAAGAGCCTAAGACAAGCACAATCATGATGATGGATTTTAAAGACATGAACAAAAGTTATCACAGTGAATGAAGCAATTCAACGACCTCTTCGTCTGTTGTTTGATTAAAAAAAGTATAAAAAGTACTGACAGCTCCGAAATAAGAAGGGGCTTCAAGACAAACAACTTCATCTGCTTCATGACTTATTTTCTCAACACTTTCAAGGGCACCAACAGGAACTGCTACAATTATTTTTTTTGCTTGTTTTTTTTTGGCTGAGTGAATGGCAGCCATCATGGAGGCACCTGTTGCAAGACCATCATCTACAAGAATGGCAGTTTTATTTTTAAGTGAAAGAAGTTTTTTGTTTTTACAAAATTTTTTAATAGTAAGTTTTGCTTTTTTCTGTTCTTTTTCTTTCTCTTGATTTAAATACTCTTTTGAAACTCCAAGATCTTTACAAACATCTTCATTGATAAAAGCATTTCCTTCTTCATCTACAGCACCTATGGCTAATTCGGGGTTATAAGGCGCCCCCATTTTTTTAGTAATAATAACGCCTAAAGGTAAATGAAGCTCTTTTGCAATTTCATAAGCAACCACAATACCCCCTCGGGGAATTCCTAAAACAATAGTGTCTTTATTTTTCTTATAGGATTTAAGCTTTTCAGAAAGCCTTAAACCTGCATCTTTTCTATCATGAAAAAGCATGAGTTTATTATAGCCTATATTGTTTTGTGTGACATTGATTTTTCAGTCTTTTCTGATAGAAATCATGTGCTGGGATCTAGGAAGTGTGAATATGAAATTATTTAGCAAAAAGCAAAAAGATGTGACTAAGCAAGATTTAATTGATGCTCTCCGCTTTGTTCAAAATCCTACAACTGAAAAAGATATTTTTGAGTCGGGTATCGTCAATACCACTGCCGTTTGTGATAATATTGCAAAAATTGTTGTATCTTTAGACCCTATTACTATTAAGTTTAAAAATAAATTTAAAGTTGAAATTGAGCACCAATTAAGAAAACTTCCTCTTAAAGAGTTTAAGGTTGAGTTTTTAGATCCTGTTCCACCCAAACCAAAAGCGCCAGAAGCTTCTGCGAAAATTAAAAATATTATTGCTGTTGCAAGTGGTAAGGGTGGGGTTGGAAAATCTACTGTAGCTACCAATTTAAGTTTAGCTCTTTCTAAAAAAGGTTTTACAGTGGGCCTGCTAGATGCTGATATTTATGGCCCCAGCATTCCTCTTATGATGCAAAAAACAGGTGTCCAACCCGAAGCAACTCAAGAGGGTGAAATTTTTCCTATCGAAAATTACGGAATTAAGATGATGTCTGTTGGATTTATTTCTCAACCTGGAGAAGCTGTTGTATGGCGGGGCCCTATGATCCATAAACTTCTTTCAGAATTTTTTTCTAAAGTTCTCTGGGGTGAACTTGATTATTTAGTTGTAGATCTCCCTCCAGGAACTGGTGATGCACAGCTTTCTCTAAGTCAACTTATTCCTTTAACGGGTGCTGTCATTGTAACAACTCCGCAAGATGTAGCTTTGGTCGACGTTGACAAAAGTGTTGCTATGTTTAAAAAAGTGAACGTGCCTATATTAGGGGTTATTGAAAACATGAGTACTTTTGTGTGCCCTCAATGTGGTCATGAAGAAGAAATTTTTAGTCATGGTGGTGGAGAAAAAGCGGCATTCCAATGGGGAAATATTTTTCTAGGGAGTCTTCCACTTAAAACATCAATTCGTAAAAGCGGGGATGCTGGAAATCCGTTTGTTCTAGAAGAAACAAGTGAAGAATCAAAAAGTCTTTTTAAAATTACAGAAAATCTAACCAAAAGCTTAGTGAAGTAATATTTTTGCGTTTTTTCTTGCCACCACTTTTCCAATAATAGAAGCGCTTTTATAACCGGCTTGATGAAGTTTAGGTAAAATCTTTTGAGCTTCTTCTTCAGTTGTCGAAATCAAAAAACCACCTGAGGTTTGAGGATCAAAAAGAATATCTTTTTTCCATGTCATCTCGGGCTTGACCCGAGATCTATCAATTTTATCATGTGTTGCAAATTCGTTTGTAATTGTACCCCCAATACGGAGCCCCTCTTTCATAAATTGCAAACTTTTTTCATATACAGGTATTTTATTAAGTTCAATGTGAAGAGCAAAGGGATTATCTCCTACCATTTCAAAACCATGCCCTGCTAAACCAAAACCCGTTACATCAGTAACGGCATGAACTGTAAAATTTTTTAAAACTTCATAAGCATAGCGATTAAGCTGTGCCATATTTTCTAAATAAGGCTCAAAATCTTTTTCACTTAATTTATCTTTTTTAAATGCTGATACACCTACACCTGTGCCGATGGGTTTTGTGAGAATAAGAACATCATTTTTGTGAGGTGTATTATTTTTCCAAATTTTTTCTGGATGTACCTCTCCTACAAGAGAGATCCCATATTTTATTTCTGTATCTTTAATGCTGTGACCTCCTGCCATAAAAGCCCCTGCTTCGTGAATTTTTGAAAGCCCACCTTCTAAAATTTGTGAAAATATGTGCTTGTCTACCACAGTGATTGGAAAACAACAGATGTTAAGTGCAATCCGAGGCTCACCACCCATTGCATAAACATCGCTTAAGGCATTGGCTGCTGCAATTTGACCAAATCGGTAAGGATCATCACACACAGGTGTAATAATATCTAAAGTGGCAATCAATGCTTTATCTTTTGATGTTTGATACACAGCTGCATCGTCAGAAGATTTGTGTCCTACTAGAAGACGGGCGTCTTCATTGACATGTAGGTTTTTAATAATGTCTTTTAGATCCGCCGGACCTAACTTAGCACCTCACCCAGAGCTTTGGGAAAAATGTGTCAGACGAATTTTTTTTCTTTGATCTGTCATGGTAGCACTAAAACAAATAGCCCCTTCCTGGTCAACGGATCCCCAATGCATAAGATATGTGCTATTCTTAAAACATGTTTGGATATCAAATGGAACTATTTGGTTTTAAATGGAATGTGTTTCATTGGGCTCTTATTTTGGGAATCGGTGGTTATTTTGTAGGAACACTTTCATGCCGAAGTATTCTTAATAAATTTTTTAAAAATATTTCTGAAGTTGTTGTTTTAATATGTGAAGCTTTGAAAGGTTTTATTTTTACTTATTTTATTTATTTAAAACTACCACTCAAAGAACAACCCATGCGATTTCAGTCAAAAGGTTTGTGGGAGATGGTTGGAGAGGCTATTTCTTCTCTTGTACAAGGTATTCAAAATGTTCAATATTCAGCCCTTCTTATTATTGTGTTTACTGGTCTTTTCCTTTTAGGAAGTTCATTGAACCCATTTAAAAAGTTTAAAGGGGAGAATGGCATTGGTATCACTTATGGTGTTTTTATGGCCCTTGCTCCTTTAGCTACCTTATGTGCAGTGCTTTTAAATTTAATTTTATTTTTTATAAAAAAAACAAGGAAAGCTTCTTACTTTTTAAGTTTACTTCTTCTCCCACTATTTATTTATATTTTTTATGATGAAAAAGATTTGGGTGTGTTCATTTTCTATCTTTCAATAGGATTTCTGTTTATTGTTTTTTTAAAACATGTAAGGAAGATCAAAAGAAGTTTTGTTTAATTTGAAAACACATAACCATCAGTATTTCTAATGAATTCATATTAAAATTAATAATTTTCTATAATTTATTTTTTAAGTAATATGGCCTCAGTTTCAGTTAATGTAGTTTGCTTTCGCATAAGGTTTCAGCGCGATCGTCTTAGGTAGAAGTTTGGCTGGGCTTTCATGTTGTGCAAAGCACGAAGACGAGAGGTATCGTTATGAAAAAACTTATTCTAGGTCTTATTAGTTTTCTTTTGATTCAACCTATTTTTGCTGCTGATTTAAGCAGTGGAAAATTCTTTCAAGAGCATGTTATTACTTTACAAAATGGTGAAAGCGTAAAGTTTGTTGCTACAACAGGAGAATATAAAGCCCATTGGAAGGGTACTTTAGTGAATCTTATACAGGTCAATGAAGGACGTTTTGATACACTTTATGTTGTTGATCAAGAACCACTTTTTCACCCTATGGTTGTTCCAAGTTGGGAACCAAGAATGTTTGAAGATAAAGCAGAAGTTGTTTTAACTGTTCCTGCAAATGATTTTAAAGTGATTAAAATTTTAGTTCCAAATAATCTTCAAGTTTTCCTCCAAGAAATACATGAAGTTGCTATTGACCCGGTTGTCTTAGAGCCACAACCGTTATTACCTTAATTGCAATCTGAATATGTGTGAGAAAAAGGGTGCTTTGCATCAGTGCCGTTGATGTCAATAAAGCTTTACGGCACAGTAAAGATATTATGAAAAAATTTATTTCTATTTTTATTTCTTTTTTTATTGTTGTTTCACTTGTTTATTATTTTTCTAAGTCTACCCAAGAGAGTTCTTCGAATTCAAAAAAATATTCTCAATCAGATTCAGACAACTCTTCTGAAAAAAATCTTAAAACCGTTTGTGAAAAAGAAGGGGTTTCTGTAAAGCTTTTTTCAAATACGTGTGTTGATGAGTGTTACCCAACCGGAGAAGAAAGAGTTTGTGGTATGGCTTTAACCTATGGTTGTGACTGTGGGCCTGATAAATGCTGGTACGAAGGAAAGTGCATTCCTAGTGATGACAATTAAAGCCACATTGCGTGTATTAAGGTGGCAATGCCTGCCATAAAAATGGAAACTGCAATCACTTTTTTTAATGAGCGATCCATCACACTGGAACTTTAAAAATATTGATCATAATAGGGGTCTTTAAAATGCCCCCACCAATTCCAAATAGTCCGGCAACAATGCCAGATAAACCACCAAATAAACTAGCTGTCCAAAGACTTACCTTGTAATCTTGTTTCTTAAGAATAGGCTCTCTAGAATTTAAGAAAGAAACTGCTTTGCTGAATGGGTGATGAGTATTTGATGGCTTCATAATTTTGTATGAAAGAATCATTAAAAAAAGTGAAAAAATAATTTCTAAAGGGCGAGTGGGGATAATACTTGTGAAGTGAGCACCTATGATAGCACCACAAATGGTGGGTATTTCAAGTGCCCACATCAGCTTAAAATCCACAGTTTGTTTTCTAAAATTCCAATAAGTCGAAAGAAGACTCGATGGAAAGAGTGCAAATGCAGTAACACCTATGGCAATTTCAATGGGAACATCAAACCCCATCACCATTATCGGAACAATAAAAATACCACCGCCGAACCCAGCAAGAGTTCCAATGGATGATACAAGAGCTGCAATTAAAAATAGAGTTAAATACATACACCCCTTGAAAGAGATTTATTTTCTAAATCGTTTAAAGATAGATTTAAGATATTCCTTTTTTAAACCTCGTAGTGAATGGAAAAGAAAAAAGAGAGTTATTCCAAAAACTAAAAGGCTTATGAATTGTGAAGTAGAAACCCACCCAAAAACAAAACCTCTGATTTCATCCCCTCTAAAAAACTCATTTGTAAATCGGAAAATAGAATAAAGTATGAAATAGACAAGAACCATCTGCCCATCAAATTTTTTGCGGCTACTTAAATAAAAATAAAGCAAAAGAAAAACAAAAAAAAGCGCTAAAGCTTCATAGAGTTGTGTTGGATGAAGAGGTGTGTGGAGGGGGCGAGCAAAGCTTTCTTCAAGATGAAATGAAATGCCCCACGGTAAAGTCGTGGGTTTACCAAAACAACAGCCCGCAAGAACACAACCCAATCTTCCAAACATATGTACAAAAGCAACACCAGGGGCTGCCACATCAAGCATTTTCCAAAGGGGAATATTTTTCTTTTTGCAGTAAAAGATAATGGTAAGAGCCCCGCCTATGAGACCACCATAAAAAACAAGCCCCCCTTCCCATAGAGCAAAAATTCTTAAAGGTTCTTGGATATATTCGTGAAGGTTTGTAATAATGAAAAGAATGCGTGCACCTATTAAACCCCACAGTAGTGACCAAAAAGCAATATCAATAAAGGTGTTTGAATGAATACCTTCTTTTTTTGCTAAGCGAGTGATCAAAGGAAGCATGAGAAGAAACCCAAGAGCAATCATGATGCCATAAGAGCGTACCTCAATGGGTATGTTTAAAAAGGGTAATACAATCTTAAAAAGAATAGGCTTCATACTCCCCTTTTATGTTTGTGTTCAAAAAAGAAAGAATAGATAATAAGTAGCGTGACCCCAATGCAAATAGAAGAGTCTGCAACATTAAAAGCGGGCCAGTGTTGTTTGTAAAAAGGAACCCAGGTTAGATCAACATCAATAAAGTCTCTTACATAATTAAAACGTAAACGATCTATCAAATTACCAATGGCTCCAGAAAAAATAAGAATAAGGCTCAGCTTGTAAAGTTTTTGGTTGGTTTCCGCATTGTGATAAAGGTAAAGAATAAAAGCCACGGCTAAAAGAGGAACGATAACAAAAAAAGTATTAAGAAAGCCCTCTCCCATATTCGAAAAAAGTCCAAAAGCACCACCTCTGTTGTGAATGTAAGTAATGTATAAAAACTTTGAAATAATAGTGAGGCTTTCAAAAAGGTGAAATTTAAGTTGAATCCACTCTTTTGTGATCTGATCAAGTGCAATAATGGGAAGTGATCCTAAAACAAGATAAACATATTTTTTCTTCATGTTTTTTCCTCTCGAATATGTGAAAAGCTAATACAAAATATAAGAATAAGTCCCCCTACAATTAAAAAAATATCAGCTAAATTAAGTGGATGGCGGCGTGGTAGCCAATGAAACTCTAAAAAACCTATAACAGAGTTAAAACGTAAACGATCTAAAAGATTTCCCAATGCCCCACCGGCAATAAGGGCAAGCCCACAGTAAAAAAGCTGGGATAGGTTTTTTAAAAAGATAAAGGCACAAAGAATTCCAACAATAGAAATGAAAGGCACAAGAAGAAAAAAAAGCGTTCTTATGTGTGGATCTAAGTTTTGAAAAATAGCAAAAACCCCAGCTGTATTTCTTTGAAGTGTTATAGATAAAAAACCTTCAATAAAAGAAGCGGTTGTTCCTAATTTTAGTTCAGAATTGACCCAGAGTTTGGTAACCTGATCCAAAGAGACAACAAATCCTGAGAGGGTGAGTAAGATGAGATATTTGATTTTCATAAAGTGATTTTAACATCTTAGCTCATCTCGGGCAAACAACAGGGTTGAAGGAGTTTTGCTTTCATGTTAGGCATAATTGTGAGTTGGAGGGGCTGTGTTATCTGATTTTAATTCCAAAATTGATTTTGTTGATTCTGAGCATGAAGTTCTCGACTTTTGGCAGAAAAATAAAATTTTTCAAAGAAGTGTTTCTGAAAGAGATCCACAAAAACAATATGTTTTTTATGATGGGCCTCCTTTTGCAACGGGACTTCCACATTATGGGCATCTTCTTCAAAGCGTTGTGAAAGATGTTATTCCACGTTATTGGACGATGTGCGGGTTTCGTGTTGAGCGTCGCTTTGGTTGGGATTGCCATGGCCTTCCGGTTGAGTATGAAATTGATAAATCGTTAGGTCTTGAAGGAAGAAAAGCCATCGAAGATTACGGTATCGCAGAATACAACGAAGCCTGTCGAAGTATTGTTCTTAATTACACAAAAGAATGGGAAAAAACTGTGACTCGTCTTGGTAGATGGGTTGATTTTAAACATGATTACAAAACCATGGAGCTTTCTTACATGGAAAGTGTGTGGTGGGTCGTTAAATCTATCTGGGACAAAGGGCTTATTTATGAAGGTTATAAAGTTATGCCCTATTCAACAGCCTGTGCAACTCCACTTTCTAATTTTGAAGCCAATATGGATTATAGAGAGGTTCAAGACCCTTCTCTTACCCTTTTATTCAAGAAAAAAGATGAAGAAAACACCTTCTTTGTGGCTTGGACAACAACACCCTGGACGCTTCCTAGTAACTTAGCCTTAGCAGTGCACCCAGATGAAGAGTACGTTAAAATATTTGATAAGGAACAATCGAAAAATTTTATTTTAGCATGTAAAAGATTGGCTGCTTATTATCAAAACCCCGATCAGTATGAAGAAAAAGAAAAATTTAAAGGAAAAAATTTTTTAAACCAAAAGTATGAACCCCTTTTTCCTTATTTTAAAGATCAACCCAATTCTTTTAGAATAATAGGGGCTGAATTTGTAACAATGGAAGATGGCACAGGGGTTGTTCACATAGCACCTGGTTTTGGTGAAGATGATTACGCGGTTTGTAAAAAAGAAAATATTGAGGTTGTGTGCCCAGTGGACGCTGACGGAAAATTTACAAGTGAGGTGAAAGATTTTAAGGGGCTTCACGTCAAAGCAACCGACAAAAAAATTATTCAAAGGCTCAAAGAAGAAGGAAAAATTTTAAAACATGAAACAATTCAGCATAGTTACCCATTTTGTTGGCGGTCAGAGACACCTCTTATTTATAGGGCTGTGAGTAGTTGGTTTGTGAATGTTGAAAAAATTAAAGACGATATACTTGAAAGTAATCAAAACACAAATTGGGTGCCTCAGCACATTAAAGAGGGGCGTTTTGGGAAATGGCTTGAAGGGGCTCGTGATTGGGCTATTTCAAGAAATCGCTTTTGGGGTTGCCCTATTCCTATTTGGAAAAATGAAGTTAGTGGCAAAACTATTTGTTTAGGAAGTGCAGCCGAGCTTGAAAAACTGGGTGGAAAAAAACTTAAAGATCTGCACAAGCATTTTATTGATGACATTACTTTTGAACTACCAGGTGAAAAAGGAAAGTATAAGAGAATAGAGCAAGTTTTAGACTGTTGGTTCGAAAGTGGTTCTATGCCTTATGCACAAGCCCATTACCCTTTTGAAAATAAAGAAACCTTTGAAAAAAACTTTCCAGCAGATTTTATTGGTGAAGGTTTAGATCAAACTCGTGGTTGGTTTTATACTTTAACAGTTTTAGGCACCATTCTTTTTAAAAAATCGCCTTTTAAAAACGTTATTGTAACAGGAATGATTTTGGCCGAAGACGGCAAAAAAATGAGTAAGCGTCTTAAAAATTATCCTGACCCACACGGTATTTTGGAAAAATATGGGGCTGATGCTTTAAGGCTTGACCTTATTAATTCACCTGTTGTTCGGGCTGAAGAGCTTCGTTTTACAGAAAAAAGCGTTGAAGATATTGTTCGAAGGGTTCTTTTAAAATGGTGGAACTCTTATTCCTTTTTCATGAGTTATGCTGTGATTGAAAACTTTGAACCTCAAGGTACATTTTCAGAGTCAGAAAATATTTTAGATAAGTGGGTTCTTTCTCGTCTTCAATCCTTGATTAAAAGAACACATCAAGAAATGAAAGCATATAAACTTTATAACGTAGTGCCTGCCCTTTTAGATTTTATTGAAGAGCTTACAAACACCTATATTCGTTTTAACAGAAAGCGTTTTTGGGTTGAAGGAGAATCGAAAGATAAAATTTTAGCCTTTGAAACTCTTTATGAAGTTCTTTTGCAGTTTACGAAAATTATGGCCCCTTTTACCCCGTTTCTAAGTGAGAAAACCTATCAAGAACTTCTTAAAAATAGTGCCCACAGAAAAGATAGTGTTCATCTAGAGAGTTATCCACAAGTAGATGAAAAGCTGATTCATCTTGATTTAGAAGATGCAGTGCGACGAATGGAAAATATTGTTGTTATGGGTCGGAACGTAAGAGAAAAAATGGGTGCTAAAGTAAAAATTCCTCTCAACAAACTTACTATTATTCACCGAAACAAAAAAGTTTTAGATCAGTTCAAAGTATTAGAAGCCACTATTCAGATTGAACTTAATGTCAGAAAAATTGAGTATGATCAAAATGAAGGTGCTTACGTTAAGCTTCAAGCAAAACCCAATCACAAAGTTTTGGGCCCACGTTTTGGTAATAGGATGAAAGATATTGTAGCGGCTATTCAAAAACTTAAAGAAGAAGATATTTTAAAACTTGAAGATCAAGGTGAAGTTACTTTATTGGGAGAGAAGTTAACTGGGGAGGACATTCAAGTTTTAAGATTACAACAAAAGGGTCATGAAAATGTAGCTTCAAGCCCTTCTATTACAATAGAGTTTGATCTTACTATTAATGAAGATCAAGTTTTAGAAGGTAAAAGTAGAGAAATTATTAATCGAATTCAAAAAATGAGGAAAAATGCCAATTTCAATTTAGATGATCGTATTGTAGTTCAGTTTCAGTGCGATAATACGCTTTCAAAAGTGATAGATCTGCATAAAGATTACATAGCTTCACAAGTTTTGGCTCAAAAGCTCGAAAAATCTTCCAAGCTCAAAGGAAAATATCAAGAGGAGCACAACATTGATGGAGACTCGATTAAAATAGCCATAACGGTGACAGACTCCGGGGGATGTTTTAATATAAATCCTGAAGGCAAAAAATGCTGAACTCTTCTTTTTGGGCGGCGCCGATTGCATGAAGGGCACCTAAGCCCCCACTTAAAGTTGTAAAATAAGGAATTTGTTTTTCTAAAGCAGTGCGTCTGATGTCAAAAGAATCTCTTAAGGCTTGTTCTCCAATGGTTGTGTTAATGACAAGATGAATGCGTCCACTTTTAAGTGCATCAACAACATGAGGACGCCCTTCTAAAACTTTATTAATGGACTCAATGTGATTCATCTTTTTTTCTTTTAAAAACTGCGCTGTTCCTCGCGTTGCAATAATGTGAAATCCACATTTTTGAAGTTCAGCTGCAATTTCAAAAGCTTTAGCTTTGTCAGAATCTTTCACACTGAGAAAAACATTTCCTTTTTTAGGAAGTGGTGAGTTTACGGCCTCGGCAGCTTTAGCAAGGGCTAGTGGAAAGGTGTATTCAGTTGCCATGACTTCACCTGTTGATTTCATTTCAGGGCCTAACACAGCATCTTCGTGAGGATATTTAATAAATGGAAAGACAGACCTTTTTACTGAAAAAGTTTTGGTTTTAAGATCCCCGCTGTTGTGCTTTGCACTATGGGCGGGGATGACATCAGAAAGTTTTTTTCCAACCATCAGTTTTGAGGCGATTTTAACAAGAGGAATTTTTCGTGCCTTTGCAATAAAGGGAATTGTTCTTGAAGCTCGTGGATTTACTTCTAAAACAAAAATATCTTTTTTGGTAAGTGCAAATTGAACGTTCATAAGACCTATGATGTTGAGTTCTAAAGCCAAGGCTTGGGCTTGGTTTTTAAGTTCTTCAATGGTTTGAGGTGAAAGACTAAAAGGTGGAAGACTACAAGTGCTGTCCCCAGAATGAACGCCAGCTTCTTCCAAATGTTCTAAAACACCCGCGACATAAACATCTTTTCCATCTGAGAGAACATCCACATCAACTTCTGTGGCATCTTCGATATAACGATCAATAAGAAGTGGCTCATCTTCTGAAGCCTGTACTGCATTTTTGATGTATTTTTCTAAATTTCGATTGTCATAAATAATCTCCATAGCGCGCCCACCCAAAACAAAAGAAGGTCTTATGACCAGTGGAAATCCAAGTTTGTGTGCTGCAAGAAGGGCTTCTTTTTCATTGTGAGCAAGTGCATGAGGAGGTTGTTTAAGTCCCAGTTTATTAATAAGTTTACTAAAAAACTCTCTATTTTCTGAGGCAATAATTGTTTTAACGGAAGTGCCCAAAATTTTAAATCCGGCTTTTTCTATTTCGTAGGCTAATTTCAAAGGTGTTTGTCCACCCAGTTGGACAATGACACCCTCTGGTTTTTCTTTTTTAAGAATAGGAAGTACGTCTTCAAAAGTAAGAGGCTCAAAATAAAGTTTATCTGATGTGTCATAATCAGTGCTCACCGTTTCTGGGTTACAATTGATCATAATGGTTTCAAAACCTTCCTCTTTTAAAGAAAGTGCTGCATGAACACAGCAGTAATCAAATTCAATACCTTGACCAATTCTGTTGGGCCCACTTCCTATGATGACCACTTTCTTTTTATTTGAGATACGAGATTCATCTTCTTCGTCATAAGTTGAATAAAGATAGGGCGTAAAAGATTCAAACTCAGCTGCACACGTATCAATGGTTTTATAAACGGGCTCAATATTTTCTTTTTCTCTTAAGAGTTGGATTTCTATTTCTGATAAAGTGGTGAGTGTCGAAAGCCACTTGTCTGAAAATCCCCATTCTTTTGCCTTTTTAAGAAGGTGAGGATCTAGATTCCCGCCTTCGCGGGAATGACATTGGATAACCCCTTCGAGTTCAATCATTTCTTTTATGTGGTTTAAAAACCAAGGGTCTATTTTTGTAAGGGTGTGGATAGTTTGGGTTGCAAAACCTTTTCTAAAAGCCTCGGCTATTATCCACAGTCTTTTGTGTGTAACTGTGGATAACTCTCTTTTGATTTCACTTTCTGAGAGGTGGGCAAAATTTCTTGATTCTTTAAGATTATCAAAACCATGAACTCCCATTTCTAAAGATCGAATAGCTTTTCCTAAAGATTCTTTAAAAGTTCGGCCAATGGCCATAACTTCCCCGACTGATTTCATCTGTGTTGTAAGAACTCTGGGCGTCATAGGGAATTTTTCAAAATTAAAACGAGGAATTTTTGTAACAACATAATCAAGAGTAGGTTCAAAACAAGCTGGAGTTTTTTGTGTAATGTCATTTGCAATTTCGGAAAGCTGGTAACCCACTGCAAGTTTAGCTGCAATTTTGGCTATAGGAAAACCTGTTGCTTTTGAAGCTAGAGCAGAGCTTCGCGAAACCCTGGGGTTCATTTCGATTACAACCATTTTTCCTGTTTCAGGATTGACTGCAAATTGAATATTAGATCCGCCTGTATCGACTCCTATTTCACGAATGATTTTTTTAGAAGCCTCTCTTAAAACTTGATATTCTTTGTCTGTAAGGGTCTGAATAGGGGCAACAGTAATACTATCGCCTGTATGCACGCCCATTGGGTCTAGGTTTTCAATCGAACATACGATAATAACATTATCTGCATTGTCACGCATGACTTCAAGCTCAAATTCTTTCCAACCCTGAACAGATTCTTCCAATAAAATTTCATGAACCGGGCTTTGAAAAAAACCCCATTCTAAATATTTTTCAAATTCTTCTTGGTTGTAAGCAATGTTTCCGCCCATTCCACCCAATGTATAAGAAGGGCGCATTACAAGTGGAAAGCCGAGTTCTTCAAGAACTTTTTTGGCTTTTTCTTTGTCTTTCACGACAGAACTTTTGGGCACTTCAAGTCCAATTTTTTCCATCGCTTTTTTGAAAAGTTCTCTATCTTCTGCTTTTTCAATAGCGTGAAGCTTGGCCCCGATAAGTTCAACATTATGTTTATCTAAAAAGCCTTCTCTGGCTAAATCTCTTGATAAATTGAGTGCCGTTTGTCCACCTAAGGTGGGTAAAAGAGCTTGTGGCTTTTCTTTTTCAATAATTTTTTTCAAAAAATCTAAGGTGAGTGGTTCAATGTAGGTTCTGTCTGCCATTTCTGGATCAGTCATAATGGTAGCAGGGTTAGAATTCACAAGAACAATTTGAAATCCTTCCTGCTTTAAAACCTTGCAGGCTTGAGCACCTGAGTAATCAAATTCACAAGCCTGTCCAATAACGATGGGACCACTTCCTATGATAAGAATTTTTTTTATGTCAGTTCTTTTTGGCATTAAATTTTAGCGTCAAGGGAATAAATATGTTTTAAATCAATGTGGGGATAGCGATCATGTTTAAGCCGCATTTGGGCTAAATCTAAAAGAAGCTTTTCTCTAAACTCTTCTTCAAGACTTTTAATTTTTTTAATTCTTTGAAGAATAAAAGCTTTTGCTTGAGGTGGATGAAAGCAAAAGCCTCGTCCGAAATAATATTTTCCTTTATAGGGAATGGCTCTGGCTTCAAAAACATCCCCTTCACTTAAAGTAACTGTATGGGCTTCTTGTACCTCAATATTTTGATTTGAAAAAAGATCTGTAAGATAAAACATGTTTTTCTTAATTTTTCTAAGTTGGTAGATGCTATGGAGTGTTTGAGTCAATCCATAATAAACATTTTTTTCTTCGGGGGTGAGTGATTTTTCTTTTTGGTTGTAGAAGAGTCTTACGGGTGAAAGATCATGTTTTATAAGAGGGCGTGTAAAAAGATACCAATCTAAAAAAAGATCAAGCCGCTCTTCATAGAAAGAATCTTTTTCAAAAGCAGTGCCTGTCAGTTTAAAGAAATCTTCTTTTGCTTTGCGCACTTCTTTTTCGTATTCACCTTGTGTGAATGTTTCAATAATATGGTCTAAATATTCTTCTGGAATCATTGGCGTCCTTTCATCATGTTTATAAACTCATCGAAAAGATAAAGTGAGTCAAGAGGGCCTGGGGAAGACTCTGGATGATACTGCACAGAGAGGATTTTTTTATCTTTTATATAAAGCCCTTCAACACTTCCATCGTTTAGGTTAATATGGGAGAAAAAGTTGTTATTTCCATAAAACTTTTTGTCATCGCGAAGGAGTGGCAACGACTGTGGCGATCTCATCACCTTCGGTGATGGGATTGCTTCACTACGCTCGCAATGACGGGGCTCTAGGCTGCCTTCAACTGCAAATCCGTGATTTTGAGCAGTTATTTCAACCTTTTGAGATTTTAAGAAACTTACAGGATGATTGGCTCCACGATGGCCAAATTTCATTTTGTAAGTTTTAGCTCCGAGTGCAAGGCATAAAAGCTGGTGCCCCAAGCAAATACCAAAAATAGGTTTTTTTCCTACAAGATGCCTAATATTTTCTATGGCATAAGTAACCGAGGCTGGGTCTCCAGGGCCATTTGAGAGAAAAACTCCATCTGGGTTAAGATCTAAAACTTCTTTATAAGAAGTAGAGGCTGGAATAACTAAAATGCGGCATCCCCTTTCACTTAAATATTTAAGGATTGATTTTTTAATTCCAAAATCATAGGCGACTACGAGGTATGAAGGTGTATGTGGGGTGACATGATAAGATTTTTCCGTTGTAACTTCCTTAGCTAAATCTCTCAAGTTCATGGTTGGAGACTCAAGAATTTTTTTTAAACTTTTTTCCTTATCGAATTTTTCAGTGGTGATCAAAGCACGCATAGCACCTTTGTTTCTGATTTGCTTTGTAATGCTTCGTGTATCGACATCTGCAATAGCTACGATTTTATGTTCTTTCAAAAATTGTGGAAGTGATTTTTGATTTTTCCAAGAACTAGGTGTGTGGCACATGTTTTTTACAATAAACCCCTTAGCCCATATTTTATGAGATTCATTATCATCTTCATTTGTTCCATAATTGCCAATATGAGGATAGGTCATTGTAATGATTTGTTCATGATAGGAAGGATCCGTCAAAATTTCTTGGTAACCGATCATAGAGGTATTAAAAACAATTTCTCCAATAGTAGTGCCTGGAAAACCACAGGAAGTTCCCTCATAAACGTTACCGTTTTCAAGGAGTAAGGTTGCTTTACTGATCGGAGTAGACAAGTTGCCCATTACAAAAAGTATATTTAACTTTTCCTTTCACACTCTTTCCTTCAAAAGGTGTGTTTTTAGATTTAGAGAGAAAATTCTTTGTATCGATTTTATATTTTTGTTCTAAATTGACAAGAACGAGATCAGCGGCGCTATTTTCTTTAATTTCTGGTTTGGGTAAGCCAAAAATTTTAGCAGGTTCAACAGTTAACTTGCTGATAAGTTTAGGCAAACTTAAAACACCTTCTTGTACTAACTCATAAGAAAGTGAAAAGGCTGTTTCAAAACCTGCAATACCACACGCAGCCTCTACGAAGGGTAAATCTTTATATTTTTCAGACCAAGGCGCATGATCTGTAGCGATACAATCAATCACATCTGTTTTGAGAGCGTGTCTTAAGGCTGCTCTGTGTTTTTCACTCCGAAGAGGAGGCGCTACTTTTGCTAAAGTATTAAAATCCTCAGTTGCTTTTTCTGTTAGAAGAAGATGATGAGGGCATACCTCAGCTGTAACTTTTACCCCTCTTTCTTTAGCGTGTTTAATATACTCAACAGATTGCCATGAAGTTACATGGGCTATGTGAAGACGAGCTTTCAATCTTTCAGCTAAAACAATATCTCTGGCGACAATCACTTCTTCTGCCAGAGCAGGGCTTCCTTTAAGCCCTAGGAGTGAGGCACGACGTCCTGTATGAATACCATATTCATAAACAAGAGAAGGGTCTTCAGCATGAACGACAACCGGAATATCAAACTGTCTTGAGTAGGCCAAAGCTTTTGCCATGAAAGAGGTTGAAGAGATACATTTTCCATCATCAGAGATGGCAATAATACCTTCATCCACGCACAAACCAATCTGAGCAAGACGTTTTCCTTCAAGCCCTTCAGAAATAGCTCCAATGGGAAAAACCTTAATAACGCTCGAGTTTTTGATTTTTTGTTGTAAGAGGCGAGTCACTTGCGGGTGATCGTTAACAGGGTTTGTATTAGGCATACAACAAATAGTTGTAAACCCTCCAGCTGCTGCAGCACGTGAACCTGATTCAATGGTTTCACAATCTTCAAAGCCGGGTTCTCTTAAATGACAGTGAAGATCTATAAACCCTGGAAAACAATGAAGGCCTTTTCCTTCAATGACTTTATCAAAATCCTTGCCATTCCAGTACCCCGCCTTCGCAGAGTACAGGCTCCGACGGGAATCTCCCTTAAAAATTTTTTTAATCTTATCATTTTCAATAAGAAGTGAACCTAAGAAAGGTTTTTGATGAGGATTTAAGATGTGAATATTTTTAATAAGTGTTTTCATCGTGCTAAAAACTCATTTCTTAAAAAAATCGATATTAAAGCCATACGCATGGGGAGTCCATTTCTTACTTGAGAAAGCACAACCGATTGTGAGTGATTGTAAAGTTTATCAGACATTTCAACGTTTCTGTTCACAGGCCCAGGGTGCATGATGAGTGCTTTTTTAGGGAAGCTCAAGGTTTCATTGAGTTGAAAGTATTTAACGTATTCTTTCATTGAGGGAATATCATTTTGTTCGTGTCTTTCTTTTTGTAATCTTAAAACCATGATGACATCGGCATCTGCAATAGCGCTCTTAAGATCATAACTAATCGAAAGGTCTAAATCAGAAAAACCTTTGGGAATAAGGGTTGGAAGACTGCAAAGAGTAATTTTAACCCCAAGTTTTGTAAGACAAAAGATATTAGATCTTGCGACACGACTGTGGAGAATATCTCCTAAGATAACCACTTTAAGGCCTTTGAGATTTTTATGATATTCGACGATAGTCATAAGATCTAAGAGGGCTTGTGTTGGGTGCTCGTGAGCTCCGTCACCTGCATTAATAATAGGAGTTTTTAAATATCGGGATAAATAATGAGGCATGCCTGCTTCAGAGTGGCGCATAATGAAAAGATCAACGCCCATAGCTTCAAGGTTAAGAAGAGTGTCAAAAATAGTTTCACCTTTAACAATACTCGAAGATTCTTGAAGAACATTAATAACAGAAGCCCCTAATTTTTTAGCTGCTATTTCAAAGGAAACACGGGTTCGAGTGCTGGGTTCAAAGAAAACATTGGCGACAACATGATTAGCAAGAAGGGTTTGAAGACTTGGATCCTTTTTTTGAACAAGATTTTTAAAATAAAAGGCCTCTTTGAGAATGGCGCGTATTTTTTGAGCGCTGAGCTCTTTAACACCTAGTAAATGGTTCATTTTTTCTGTCATCCCGGGTTTGACCCGGGATCTAAATCAGTATCTTTGCGATTCTTTCTGTTCTCATGCCTTCAATTGTAGGGATATTCCAAAAAAGTTTTCCGTCTCCTAGCTTCAGCGACATCCAAATAAAAAGGGCTTTTCCTTTCAGGTTTTCCATAGGAACAAATCCCCAGGCACGGCTATCAGAACTATTATCGCGGTTATCTCCCATGACAAAGAGTGAGTTTTGGGGAACAACAATGTAAACTTCTTCCTTAAGATTAGGATAATATTTTTGAGAAAAAGATTTATATTTATTTTCTCGAATGAGGTGCTTCACTTGTTTTAATTCTTCTTCAAAAATGGAAGCAGGCCCAGACATATCTTTCAAATCATCAATATTTTCAAGCTTTATCTTTTGGATAGGTTCATCATTCACAAAAAGCTGCCCTTCAAGAGTGATCTCTCTTCCATCAGGAAGTATTTTTGTATAATCCCCAAGTCTTATTTTATCTCCGGGTAGGCCAATGACACGTTTAATAAAATCTTTCCCTTTATACTGTTTGTGTTCTGGTGGTGCTTGTTCGTGAGGAAACATAAAAACAATAACCTCCCCCCTTTTTGGTATTCTAAAGTTGATGACTCTTTTTTTAGTGAAAGGAACACGTAAACCATAAACAAATTTATTAACGAGGATGAAATCTCCTTCAAGAAGAGTAGGAACCATAGAAGGAGAAGGAATGACAAAGGCTTCCACAACAAATGCCCTTAAGAGAAGGGCAATAATGAGAGCAACCCCAATAGCCTCAAAAGCCTCTTTTTTAGAGCTTTCGACGATTTTACTTTTTAAGTTTTCAATCTTTTCTTTCATAATGGGTGCACACACCACGAAGCTTATTCATCTACTTTTAATATAGCGAGAAATGCTTCTTGGGGAATCTCTACTGTACCTATCATTTTCATCTTCTTTTTTCCAGCTTTTTGTTTTTCAAGCAGCTTTCTTTTTCGTGTAATATCACCACCGTAACACTTAGCGGTGACGTTCTTTCTCAAGGCCTTCACTGTTTCTCGGGCTATGACTTTGGAACCGATAGCAGCTTGAATAGCAACCTCAAACATTTGTCGCTGAATGACTTCCTGCATTTTTTTGACAAGTTCCCTCCCCTTATAATAGGCCTTAGCCCTGTGAACGATAAAAGAAAGGGCGTCCACGGCCTTTCCGTTAATAAGGATGTCGAGTTTAATAAGATCAGCAGGGTGATAACCTATAATTTCATAATCCATAGAAGCATAACCTTGAGAAATAGATTTAAGTTTGTCATAAAAATCAAAAACAATTTCGTTAAAAGGAAGGTCAAACTCGACGAGCACTCTGTTAGAGGTTAGGTAATCAAGTTTTCTTTGAACTCCTCGTCTATCGATACAGAGTTTAAGAATGTTACCTACATAATCGGCAGGGGTGTGGAGAAAGGCCCTTACCATAGGTTCTCTAATTTCAGCCATTTTCCCAGGGTCTGGTAAAAGCGCTGGGTTATCAATGCTTTTAATCTCACCATTTGTAAGAACAACTTTGTAAACAACGGAAGGGGCTGTAGCTATGAGGCTTAAGTTGTATTCTCTTTCAAGTCTTTCTTGAATGATTTCCATATGTAGAAGACCTAAAAACCCACATCGGAAACCAAAGCCTAAGGCAACGGAAGATTCTGGTTCGTAACTAAAAGAATAATCATTCAATCTTAATTTTTCCAAAGCATCTCTTAAAGATTCATATTCATTCGGTGAGGTAGGGAAAAATCCACTAAAGACAAGGGGTTTTACATCTTTAAAACCACCCAAAGGTTTATCACAAGGGTTTTCGGCATCTGTGACTGTTTCACCAATCTTTGTGTCGTGAATGTCTTTAATATTACAAACAAGATAACCTACTTCTCCTGCAGAAAGCTCTGGGGTTATTTTAGCGTGTGGCGTAAAAAGCCCTACTTCTTGAACCTCATATTTCTTTTTATTCGACATGAGTTCTACGTGCCTATTTTTTTGGACAGAACCCTCAAAAACACGAGTTAAAATCACAACTCCTTTATAAGTATCAAACCAACTATCAAAAATAAGTGCTTTAAGAGGTTTGTTTTTTAAATCTTTGGGTGGTGGAATTTGCTTAACAACAGCTTCTAAGACATCATCTACACCCTCTCCTGTTTTAGCACTTACACACACAGAGTGATCCGTATTGACACCTAGTTCTTCAAGTTGAAGCTTTGTTTCTTCGATATTAGCATTGGGAAGATCGATTTTATTGAGCACGGGGATAATGGTAAGATTGTTATCCAGTGCTAAGTAAAGATTGGCCACGGTTTGTGCTTGCACTCCTTGAGCAACATCAACAACAAGTAAAGCTCCTTCGCAGGCTGATAAGCTCTTCGAAACTTCATACGTGAAATCAACATGGCCGGGTGTATCAATCAAATTAAGTTCATAGGGTTTCCCACTTTTTGATTTATAACGAAGCCGCACAGCTTGTGCTTTGATAGTGATACCGCGTTCCTGTTCTAACTCCATAGAGTCCAAAAATTGTGCTCTTTTTTCCCGTGCTGTTATGGCTTCTGTTTTATCAAGAATGCGATCTGCAAGGGTTGATTTTCCATGGTCAATGTGGGCAATAATGCAAAAGTTTCTAATATTTTCCGCACTCACGTGTTATTTGTCTCCAAACGTTCTTTCAGTCATATGATTTTCTTATACGTTTCTCAATCGATTTTTTAAGGTTTCTTGCTTAACACAGCATATTTCATAATATTCATGGGAAAAAGCTTCCAGGCAATCTTCAAGGATTGAATCTGAGTGAAATGGGACAGTTCAAAAGATTGAAGCATGGTTCGTTCTCCGAGAGGACTAAAATGCCACACCTTGCCACTTAAATAACCAATAAGATTATCTTTAATGCCTATAATAAGAAAAAGTCCCCCACTTTTTAAAATACGATAAACAAAGGGGAAAATTTTTTGTGGAATCCCATATTCAGAAATCGACGTTGAACTTACAACAAGATCATAGTGATCAGATTCAAACCTAAATATTTTTCCTTCAGGAAAAATTTTAAAACTACTTTCATCATTGTAATTTCCAGTAATAGTTTGTATTTCAGGGTTTCTTTTTTTGTATATTTTTAACATTTCGTGAGAGTAATCAAAACCTGTTATTTTACTTTGCGGATATTTTTCTTTTAACACTTGAGTTGTCACACCCGTACCACACCCTAAATCAAGTATATGAGGGGTTTCGTGTGAAAGGGGAAGCATAAGAGATTTTATAAAATATTTTAGAGTAGAAAAATACCTGTGATGTTTCATCAAATTGTCATACTTACGAGCCCATTTGTCGTAAATAAATTTTCCCATTTAAACCACGTTTTTTGTTTTTAAGCGTAATGCGTTTAAAACAACTGTGAGAGAACTCAAAGACATAGCCCCCGCTGCAATCATAGGGTGAAGATATCCAAAGGCAGCTAAAGGAATGGCAGCAACATTATAAAAAAATGCCCAAAAAAGATTTTGTTTAATAATTTTTAAAGTTTTTCTTGAAAGAGAAATAGCATCACTTACTTTTAAAATATCGCCTGAAAGAAGTGTTATATCACTTGATTCAAGAGCCACATGACTTCCGCCCTCGAGCGCAATGCCTACATTAGCCGTTGAAAGAGCTGGGGCATCATTAACACCATCCCCTACCATGGCTACAGTGAAGTTTTTGTTTTGAAGTTCTTTAATTTTTTCAAGTTTTTCATGGGGTTTCATGTGGGCTACGACATCCTCAATGAAAAGTTGATTGGCAATATTTCGTGCTGTTTGAGCATTATCTCCAGTAAGCATCATGGACCGAATATTGAGTTCTTTTATTTTTTGCACAGCTAGACGTGCTTCTTCTTTTATTTTATCT
>JACPKQ010000025.1 GCA_016186995.1 Deltaproteobacteria bacterium
GACCTAAGCCGAGGCTGAAAAGCGTAGGCGATGGATAACAGGTTAATATTCCTGTACCATCAGAATGGCGTTATACTGAAGGGGTGACGGAGAAGGATAAGTTATCCGGGTGATGGAAGTCCCGGTTCAAGCTTGTAGGGGGACTCGTAGGAAAATCCGCGAGTCGTTAACCCTGAGAAGCGATGACGAGGAGCTTGCTCCGCAAAGTAACTGATTCCATGCTCCCTAGAAAAGCCTCGTAAGAAGTCATTCTGGTGCTCGTACCGTAAACCGACACAGGTGGGTGAGTAGAGAATACTAAGGCGCTTGAGAGAACCTTGGTTAAGGAACTCGGCAAAATAGCACCGTAACTTCGGGAAAAGGTGTGCCCTTTGTAAGTGATAGCTCCTGCGAGCTTGAGCTGAGAAGGGTTGCAATAATCAGGCTGTGGCGACTGTTTATCAAAAACACAGGGCTCTGCAAAATCGAAAGATGATGTATAGGGTCTGACGCCTGCCCGGTGCTGGAAGGTTAAGAGGAGATATTAGCTTCGGCAAAGTGTTGAATCGAAGCCCCAGTAAACGGCGGCCGTAACTATAACGGTCCTAAGGTAGCGAAATTCCTTGTCGGGTGAATTAATATTGCCCCTTATGCAAAGCAATTTCATAAGAGAAAAACCGGCTTATAACGGTGAAGCCCTAACATTTTTAACCGTAACGACTGATAGCATTAAGCTATCGGTAGTTGTTGCTATACTATCTTTTAAGATGGTATAAATCTAAAACAACTACAAGACGCCGGTCCCTAAAATGGCAAATGAGGAATATATAAGTGGTTATGTCGATGGTGAAGGAAGCTTTTGTGTTTCTTTTTCACCAAGTTCGAGACATCGATTTGGTTGGGAAATACGTCCCAGTTTTTCTGTAAGTCAAAATCAAGATAGATCAGAAGTTCTTGATTTGATGAAGAAACTTTGGAATGTAGGAACCGTAAGGCCTGATCGATCTGATAACACACTTAAGTATGAAATAAGATCAATGAATGATCTTATTGAAAAGGTTATTCCACATTTTCAGAAATTTCCTTTAATCTCATCAAAGAAAAAAGATTTCAAATTATTTGCATCGATATGTGAAGTTATTTGGAATAAAAAGCATCTAGAGAAAGATGGTTTTGTAAGAATAGTGCATTTAGCTTTTCAGATGAACCCATCAGGAAAAAGGAAATATAAAAAAGAAACCATTTTAGGTGATGATATAGTCTATGCCACTGGATAACAGTGGAATTACATGAAGTTCCGACCTGCATGAATGGCGTAACGACTGCAGCGCTGTCTCAACCAAGGGCTCAGCGAAATTGAAGACGCAGTGCAAATACTGCGTACCCGCAGCAAGACGGAAAGACCCTGTGCACCTTTACTATAACTTGATAATGATTTTCGAGGTGATTTGTGCAGGATAGGTGGGAGACTTTGAAACGGAGGCGCTAGTTTCCGTGGAGTCAACCTTGAAATACCACCCTGATTACTTTGAGATTCTAACCTAGGAGAGTTCATCCTCTCCAGGGACATTGTCTGGTGGGTAGTTTGACTGGGGCGGTTGCCTCCAAAATAGTAACGGAGGCGTGCAAAGGTTCGCTCAGGTTGGGTGGAAACCAACCTATAGAGTGTAAAGGCATAAGCGAGCTTAACTGTGAGACCTACAAGTCGATCAGATGCGAAAGCAGGCCTTAGTGATCCGGTGGCTCCAAGTGGAAGGGCCATCGCTCATCGGATAAAAGGTACGCCGGGGATAACAGGCTTATCTCCCCCAAGAGTTCACATCGACGGGGAGGTTTGGCACCTCGATGTCGGCTCATCACATCCTGGGGCTGAAGAAGGTCCCAAGGGTTTGGCTGTTCGCCAATTAAAGTGGTACGCGAGCTGGGTTCAGAACGTCGTGAGACAGTTCGGTCCCTATCTGCTGTGGGCGAAGGATATTTGAGGGTGACCTGTCCCTAGTACGAGAGGACCGGGACGGACGAACCTCTAGTGCACCAGTTGTCACGCCAGTGGCATGGCTGGGTAGCTATGTTCGGAATGGATAAATGCTGAAAGCATATAAGCATGAAGCCATCCCCAAGATAAGATATCCCTGGGGCTTCGGCCCCCTAAAGACCCGTCAAAGACTATGACGTTGATAGGTCACATGTGGAAGCATAGTAATATGTGGAGCAGAGTGATACTAATGGGTCGTGAGGCTTATCTTATTTTTTTTCGTGAGATCTTCAATCTTTCTTACAGTTGTCATTAAGTTATTAGACTTGTGGTGTCTATAGCGTAGGGGCAACACCCGATCCCATTCCGAACTCGGCAGTTAAGCCCTACAGCGGCGATGGTACTACGAAGGTAGCTTTGTGGGAGAGTAGCACGATGCCACATTTTTCTTAAAGGGATAGGTAGAAATACCTATCCCTTTTTATTTTTAAACTAAAGTTAATATTATTTTAGGTTGTTTTGAATTTAAGCAGAAAATAGAAAAAGTATTGATTAAATGCATGTTTTAAGATTTTCTAATCTGCTTAAGTTATTGAAAATGCTGTATTATAAAGCACGAGGTGAATGAATTAACCTTGCAGGATAAAGTTCATCGTGTTATCAAACACCCGTGTTTTAGAGTAGCTTCAAGAAAAACATCCGCTCTTTTAAATATTTTTTTTTGGAAAGGAGAGAAATTTTGGGGAGCAGACCAGCCTTTTTTTTCAATTTAATTTGTTTCTTTTTTACTTTTCAAACCTATGCAGGGGTGGGTGGGTATATTGATGATATTGGAAGAGTGGATCAAAAACTTTTCCAAATGCTTAGAAGATGGGATGTTGAAGACTTTAGAACATTGATAGATCCTGAAACAAAAAGACTTTTACAAGGCGCAGATATTCTTCCAGAACATGTTTTAGTAGGGTTAGATATTGGTGATATTAAAGCTGCACAGGCTTTATTTCGTTCTGACTTTGAAAAGCAACTAGGGCGTGTTGTAAAAAGTCATGAGTATCAACAGTTAGATTCACTTTCTAAAACAAGATTCCATGAAGCCATTGGGCATTTTAAAGAAATCAGGAGATTTTTTACAACCCCTGGAAGATCACCTTTTTTTGACGAGAGCATTGAAAATGTATTTCGCTTTCTTGTTTCAGAGGAAGATTATATTGCTCATTTCCAAGGGTTGAGAAGAGAAGAGATTTTAGAAAAAGCTTATACAAGACAAGGACAACGATTAAGTCGTGTTCTTGCGGTTCCTCTGAGATCGAAAAGTGAGCGGCTTTTAGAGGAAGCTGAAAGATTGGATTTACTTCGCACTCTTAAAATTAAATATGGAGAAACACTTGAAAAATTATCTCGAAAACAAGTTGAAGTAAATCGTATAGAGTTTACTAGACCTTGGTCAAAAATGGGTCAAAAAAAATTAGAGGCTTTAAGAAATGAGGTGCAAGATTTTGAAAAAGCTCTTCAAAAACTTTTAGATCAAATGGCTCTTCTTCGAAATAATGGAGATATGCTCCATCTTAGTTTTTCTACTGCGTTTTTAGAATCAGTTAAAAAACTAGTGGGGGTCGAGCCTGATATTTCAAAAATTGTTATGTCAGGACCGGCAGAGATGGGTAGGTTTGTAGGAGATGTGTGGGTGGGAACATGTAATTTTGGTTATAAGACAAGAAAACTTCTTCCAAGAAAATCTGTTGTAAAGGCTATTGTGATTCTGGATGGGGTGACAGTGATGGTACTTGCTTTTAGTATTGTTGTTCCTCCGACTAAATCTGTTGTTGGAGATTTTCTGACTATGCTTGCTTTTAAAGCCTTGTGGTGGAAGTATAAAGAATTTTTAGAAACGGATCATGATGAACCTACAGGAAAACTAATACCTAGAAAAGAAGGCGAGGTTGTAGAAGTGCTTCGTGCTGGAGAACTTAAACATGATTTAGCTCTCGCTTGTCCTGTATGTCATCCAAGGGAAGGAAAGGACTTTTCTGAAGAGTGGAAACAGCATGGTATGAATGAACTTCTTCAAATTGATAATCCAAAACTCAAGGGAAATTTAAATACACTTTTTATGGCAATGTTCTATGCTAATAGCGCTGCTCTGACAGAGCCTATGATTCGTGGGCGAGATATGTATATAGGAATTTTAAAGTCTGTGCTTACCTTTAAAGATACTTATGTTACCAACGAAATTTTACAAAATGTTCTTCTTTTAAGATTAGGTAAAAAAGCAGAAACCTATGAAGAAAGAAAAATGCTTCTTCAAGATATTAACGCTTCGATTCTAAGTAATTACTGGATTGTAGAGTTTGCTTTTTTTCATCCTATTATTGAGCCAAATCTTGGTGCTTTGACAAGTAAATTTCTTTATCATCAACTATTTCAACATTATCTTCATAGACAACCTCAAATTATAAGCATGCGTTATGATAAGATTTCTGAGTTTTTAAAAGAGTTAAAAAAGAAAGAAGATGAGGTTATTAAAAAAGCAAAAGAGTTTGGTTTTAAGGTGGATGATATTTCGTTAGGAGACGCAGGAACAGTTGCAAGAACAACAAAAGAAAAGGTTCATTTTATAGAAACCTCTAAACTTGCACTTTTAGGTGAGTTTCTTATTGAGCAGGAAAATACACTTAATGTAGATCCAATTCAAAGTTTAGATTTGCTTCCACGGGTTGAAAAAGCTCGAGAAAAAGTTGAAGAAGCTTTTAAAACTAAGAGAATTTATCTACCAGGTATTGAAAATCGTGCTTTTATTTTTGAAGCCTCAGAAGAAGGAGAAAGGCTTCAAAAAAGAAAGATCATTGAAGATATGATTGAAGAAGTTAAAGAAATGCAACGCAATTTCCTTGAAAATCACCTGATGAGTGGTTTTGTAAATATTAATAATGCTCAAGCAGAATTAGCCGCTAAGCTGAATCGAGAGTTTCCAAAAACCTCGGAAGAGCTTGATGAGTCTTTAGGAACGTTGAGACCTCAATTTGAATCAGAAATATTAAACATACAGAAAGAGTATGAAGTTGAATTAGAATCCTTAAAACAAGAGATTGAAGATGGAAATATTGAAAACGCAGCACAAACACAAGAAGAGTTGAGAGAGCGATATCAGAAACGTTATAAGAATATTATTGTTGGAAGTATTGAAAAAGGAGAGATAGCAAAAGAAGTCACAACCCAAAAAATCTCACAAATTTTAGATAATCAAAACAAACTTGTTGAAGAAGTTTCAGATTTTAAAAATGAATATGGTAAATTTATCATTCAAAATATTGATTCTTTAGCTCAAGTCCAAAAAACATTAGAAACACAGGATGAAAAAATAACAACTTTAATGGATGTTTTAGCTGGAGAGTTTCAACAAGCAAAAATTGAACGAGCCGAGATGAAAAAACTTCTTCAAAACATTGATTCCAATCTAGCTCAGAACTTAAGTTTACTTCAGGAAAATTCATATGAGACTTCAGAAAAACTCGACAATATCCAAGCCCTTCTTCAAGAAATCAGAGAAGCTCTGAAGCAGTAAGGAAGGGTATAATACGAATTATATCTTTCGCTGCGCTCAAGATGACAAGGGGCCTGCTCAAAATGACACGTATCCATGAGAGAATTGGGGCGCTGTTTTTTTGCGCACGTTTAGGAGCAAAAAATATGCCCCCAATTCAGAAGCAAGGTTGTAGAAAAAGAATTCTAGGACAACACTTACGTGTTGAGATTGCTTCGCTATGCTCGCAATGACAGGAGGATTTCCCTACTCAGAACCAAGAATGTAGAAAAAGAAATACTAGATTCCTGCTTTCTTGAGGAATGACATATCTAGGGATTTAATTGACAAAATATATAAGATTTTAGATGTTTTAGAGTGGAGGTATCGTTATGAAGAAGGTGTTGTTTTTTCTATTTTTTATTGTCATTCCATCATTATCCATGACCGAGGGTGGTTTTGGTACTGTGAAAGTTGCCTGTGTGGACATTGAAGCAGCCAGTTATTCTGGAAATGCTTCCAATGGGACTTTTCAGGCCATGCTTCGCTTTAAGAATGGCCGAACTTTTTATAAGAACTTTATGGCACCCAATGGTTTGGAGAATACTTCACAATTTTTGAAAGATTTGAAAAATTGCGATTCGTTGGATTTATTTTACACACGCAATTCATCTTCAAATATGTTGATGGTGACTACTTTTGCTGTGAATTTTAAATTTGAGTAAGTGTCATTATACTTAAGCATCTCAAGATCATTGAAAAAAATCTCAAAGCCTTTGGGGCGGGTTTCTTGGGCCGGAGATAATATTTTAGCTTCTCTTTACAATTGCAAAGACCTTTCCTATGATAAGTTTCACTTAAGGGAGTTCTTGATGTCAGGGCATAGTAAGTGGAAAACAATCAAACATAAAAAGGGTGCAGCAGATGCAAAGAGGGGCAAGCTTTTTACTAAGCTTATTAAAGAAATTGCGGTAGCAGCTCGTATTGGTGGTGGTATGGTAGAAAATAATCCACGTTTAAGAGCTGCTGTTCAAACAGCGCGCGATAATAGTATGCCGATGAGTAATGTTGAGCGTGCTATTAAGCGAGGCACTGGCCAGATTGAAGGTGCGAGTTATGAAGAAGTCACTTACGAAGGTTATGGCCCAGGTGGTGCTGCCATTCTTATTGAAAGCTTAACAGATAATAAAAATCGTACTGTTGCAGATGTTCGATCCATTTTAACTAAATGTGGTGGCAGTATGGGCGCGTTGGGATGTGTTGCGTGGATGTTTGAGCAAAAGGGTTTGATTATTGTTAATAAAAAAGAAGCGAGTGAAGAAAAACTTATGGAAGTAGCACTTGAAGCGGGGGCTGAAGATATTGTGGACGAAAAAGATACCTTTGAAGTGAAAATGAATGCTCATGATTTTGAAAAAGTACAAGAAGCTTTGAAGACGCATAACATTAAGTGGGAATTAGCAGAAATATCCATGCTTCCTAAAAATGAAGTTAAACTTTCAGGTAAAGAAGCAGAGCAAATATTAAAACTTATGGAAAATCTTGAAGATTGCGATGATGTTCAAAAAGTTTATTCTAATTTTGATATTGATGAAAGTGAACTTGAAAGGGTTTCAGGGGGTTAATGTCTCTTATTTTAGGAATTGATCCTGGGTCTTTAAAAACGGGATACGGTCTTATTAAAGTTGAAGGCTCCACTCTTAAGCATGTCGATAACGGTGTTATCTGGCTTAATTCTGAGAAGGATATAACTCAAAGAGTTAAGAAGATATACTTCAAAATTAAAGAATTACTTGAACAATTTAAACCTCAGGAAGTCGCTATTGAAAAAATATTTTATGCTAAAAATGTAAAATCACTTTTACATTTAGGTGAGGCGCGGGGGGCGGCTATTGTTGCAGCATTGACGTGTGGTCTTCAAGTTTCAGAATATTCAGCTTTAGAGGTCAAAAAGGCTGTGGTAGGATATGGAAAAGCTCCCAAGGAACAGGTACAAAGAATGATGCGGATGTTGTTAAACCTCAAAGAAAACCCACTCGAAGATGCTGCTGATGCACTGGCTGTTGCTATGTGCCATTTTCAAATATCTCAGTATCGAAAAAGGATAAGTCAAGCATGATTGGGTACTTACAGGGGAAAATTCAAGAGAAGCTAGCAGGTGAAGTTATCATTAATGTAAATGGGGTGGGGTATGAAGTCACTGTTCCACTTCAAATTTTTTCAACGTTGGGTAAAAAAGGCTCCGACATTAGTTTGTTTATTTACACCCATGTCCGAGAAAATATTTTTGATCTTTATGGCTTTCAAACACTGGATGAAAAAAACCTTTTTTTGACATTAATGAGTGTCAACGGTGTAGGTCCAAAACTTGCTCTTGCGATTCTTTCAGGAATGCCTTTTGAAAAATTAAAAACAGTTTTAGCACAAGGTCAAATTGGGGCGCTTTCTTCTATACCGGGCATTGGTAAGAAAAAAGCGGAAAGGCTTCTTGTTGAACTTAAAGGAAAAATTAAAATGACTGATTCTGCAGGGAGGGTGTTTTCCTCTTACTTTGATGATGCAGTGAGTGCTCTTGTAAACTTAGGATACAAAGAACAAGAGGTGCGTGAAAAAATGAACCAGATTGATGGCGAAGGAATGGGAGTCGAGGATCTTATTAAAGGAGTTCTCAAGGAGTACTCAAGGGCATGAGTGAAGAAACCAGGTTTGTAACACCTTCGATTTTAACGGAAGAAGAAACTTCTTTTGATGCCACCCTGCGCCCACAAAGCTTTCAAGATTATGTAGGTCAAAAAAAACTTGTTGAAAATCTTAAGGTATTTATCGAGGCTGCACAAAAAAGAGGAGAACCACTCGACCACTGTCTTTTTTCGGGCCCCCCAGGCTTAGGAAAAACATCCCTTGCTATTATTATTGCACGAGAAATGGGAAGCCATCTTATTTCAACTTCAGGCCCTATTTTAGAAAAAACTGGAGATTTAGCCGCTGTTCTCACTAATTTAAAAGAAGGTGAAGTTCTTTTTATTGATGAAATTCATCGATTGAATGCCACTGTAGAAGAGATTCTTTACCCGGCTATGGAAGATTATAAGTTAGATCTTATTATTGGTCAGGGACCAAGCGCAAGAACGATCAAACTTGATTTACCTAGATTTACTCTTGTTGGAGCAACCACAAGAACAGGACTTTTGACCTCTCCTTTAAGAGATCGTTTTGGTTTTATTTCAAGACTCAATTATTACAACGCTGAAGAGCTTCAAAAAATAATTACGCGTAGCGCACATATCTTAAAAGTAGAAATGAAAGAAGATGGGGGTTTCGAAATTGCAAAGCGTTCACGAGGAACACCCCGTATTGCTAATCGTCTTTTAAAACGGGTTCGTGATTTTGCACAAGTTCGAGCAGAAGGTATCATCACCAAGCAAGTGGCTAAAGAGTCTTTAGATATGATGGATGTTGATGAAAGAGGGTTCGATGCGATGGATAGACGTATTCTTCTTACCATTATTGAAAAGTTTAATGGTGGGCCGGTGGGTATTGAAACGATCTCTTCAGCCCTTCATGAAGAAAAAGACACAATTGAAGACGTGTATGAACCTTATCTCATTCAAGAGGGTTTTATTAATAGAACTTCTCGTGGGCGAGTGGCTACAGAATTAGCTTACAAACACTTGAGGATAGCCTATCAAGTTAAATCAGAGCAATTAGACCTTGTTTAATAACTCTTTCCATATTTTCTGAACTTGTTTTTTTGTTTCTTCTAAGCTTCCTGAATTATCAATAATCCACTCAGCGTGTTTCTTTTTTTCAACTTCAGGCATTTGAGAATTTATAATTTTATCAAAATAAGGCCACAGATTTTTCTTCTTTTCATTTTTTAAAAATCGTTCTTTTTGAACTTTTGCGTTACAAGTAACGACAATAATATCACTTAATTGTTTATGAAATTTAGATTCAATAATCAAAGTTGCTTCAAAAATCACGACTCGTTTATTCTTACTAAAAGCTTCGTGTGCAAGATCCCGAGCATGAGACTGAATTTCAGGATGCATGATATCTTCCAGTTCTTTTTTCTTTTCAGGCAGTGCCCATACAATTTTTGAAAGAGCCACTTTATCGACTTTATTGTCTTGGGTGATAACACCCGGGCCAAAGCTGTTTTTTATTTTATTAAAAATATTGGAGTTGGATTGAAGAAGCTCTGTATTAAGCTTATCAGCATCAATAATAACAGCACCTAGCTTTTCAAAAAGAGAGGTTACCGTTGACTTTCCACACCCTAAATTCCCTGTGAGGCCTATGAACTTTCCCATGACTATAATTATATATATATTATGAGTAATATCAATAAGTTATATTATTTCTATTAAGCCAATACTCAGCATGATATAATGAATAAGAGATATTTTCTCCAAAGTTCGAATTCTTGTGAAGAAATAGTCAGTATCTGGAGCGGAAGTAAAGCGCAGCCCAAAATTTGTAAAAAAATAGATACTGGATCCCTGCCTTCGCAGGGATGACAGAGAGTTCGTATGGAACAAATACAGCGAGCCATGAAGCGGAAGATACTGCTATTTCAAGAATTTAGGTTTGTGGATGTAAAGTCATGATTAAACCCATTCATTTCGGAAAATACATTTTACTCGATAAAATTGCCACGGGCGGTATGGCAGAGGTTTTTCTAGCTATGGCTAAAGGCCTGGGCGGTTTCGAGAAGATCTTGGTCGTTAAAAGAATTTTACCCCATCACACTGCTAATAAAGAATTCTTGAAGATGTTTGTAAATGAAGCCCGTATAGCTCTCCAACTTAATCAATCTAATATTATTCAGATTTACGATTTTGGAGAAGAAAACGGCCATTATTATTTAGCTATGGAATATGTTGAAGGAAAAAATTTAAGAGAACTTTTAGCATGCCTTGAAGAAGAAGGTTCAAAACTTCCTCTTGAACATGTGCTCTTTTTTATGAGTGAGATTGCAAAAGGGCTTGATTATGCACATAGAAAAAAAGATGATAAAACCCATGCCTTACTTCATTTAGTTCACAGAGATGTGAGCCCCCAAAATATTTTAATTTCTTATGAAGGAGAGGTTAAAATTATTGATTTTGGTATAGCTCAAGCGGTGATGTTAGAGGATGAAACTTCAAAAGTACAAGTTTTGAAAGGTAAATTTGCCTATATGTCTCCAGAGCAAGTTGAAGGAACAAAGCTTGATTGTAGAAGTGATATTTTCTCTTTAGGTATTCTTTTATATGAAACTTTGACGTGCCAAAAACTTTTTGCTGGAGAGAATAGTTTTGAAACACTTTTAAAAATTAAAAAATGTGAAGTTCCCTTACCTTCTTTGTATAATCCAGATATTCCAGAAGAGGTTGAAGGAATTGTTTTAAAGGCGCTTCAAAAAGATCCTGAGAAAAGATTTCAATCTGCCGCAGAGATGCAAAAGGCTTTGAAAATCTATCTTTCTAAGAATTACCCTGAGTTTACTTCTCATGAATTTTCCTCTTTTTTGAAAAAACTTTTTACTCATGAAGTCATCGAGCAAAAGAAAAAAATGAAAGAAATCATTTCATTTATTGAAGAAAGTACTGGAAATGAAGAAGTGCGTGTGCAACTCCCCCCCCATTCAGCTGAAATATTTATCGGGGGTAAAAAACAATCTAAACTTGCACCTTCGGAGGGTACCTTTAGTGATTTTGAAAAAAAAGTTCAAGATTTAGACACCTACATTGGTAAGAAGCCTGTTCAGGAAGACATTGTTTCTAGAAAGAAAGAAACAGTGGGGAAAAGATGGAACACATCTCAAAAGCAATATTTTATGTATGTAGGGGCTTTAAGCATTGTTGTTTTAGCACTTGTTTTTTCTCTTCAATATTTATTTCACATGAATCCTAAAAGACATCTTGCAGGAGAGAAACCACCTATTCATATTTCGAATCCATAAAAAAATCTAAAATTGTTGAAGATTTTTGAACACAATCCTTTAATTGACACACGTACATATTCACGCTAATTTCTGCCACTTGATGGCAGAGAATATGAAAGATCCACAAACGATTCTTGAGGTTTTTCTTCGCCGAGTTAAGAAAGAACCCAAAACGATTGCTTTTAAGCAAAAAGAAAACGATGTATGGAAATCAACAACCTGGGAAGAATATCAAGAGATAGTTCGATCTTTGGCTGCAAGTCTTAAAGACCTAGGTGTTCAAAAAGGAGATCGAGTCGCAATACTTTCTGCCACACGTTGTGAGTGGGCTTTATCAGATGTTGCTATTTTATCTTTAGGGGCTGCGACAGTTCCTATTTACCCTTCAAATACAGCTTCAGAGTGTGAGTATGTACTTTCTAATTCGGGAACAAAAATAGTCATCGTTGAAGATGAGGCACAATACAATAAAATAAAAAATCTTAATATACTTCAAAAAATTATTTGTTTTAATGATTTTAAAAGAGACCCAGTTCTTTCGTGGAAGAACTTGGTGAAAGAAGGTAGGCAAAAAAAGTTTGATATCGAAGCTTCTATTAAGACAATTGAAAGTTCTCAAATGGCTACGATTGTTTATACCTCAGGAACAACAGGAAACCCTAAAGGTGTTGTTTTAACTCATGATAATTTTGTTTCAGAGTGTCTCGATATTCAAAGAGCTTTTCCTTTAAGTCATGAAGATGTCTCTTTGACATTTTTACCCTTTGCCCATATTTTTGCACGTGTCGAACATTTATCAAGCCTTGTCACAGGGTGGTGTTTGGCTTACGCAGAGTCTATTGAAAAAGTCGCTCTTAATATGGGTGAAGTGAAACCCACACTTCTTTTTTCTGTTCCTCGTATTTATGAAAAGGTACATACAAAAATATTAGCCAAAGTAGAAAGTGGATCTTTTTTAAAAAAAGAAATTTTTAATTGGGCTGTGAAGGTAGGAAGTGAAGTAAGTAGTCTTTTAGAAAAGAAAAGAGATATTTCCCCACTTTTAAAATTCCAATATCAATTAGCACAAAAGCTTGTTTTTAATAAGATTAAACAAACTTTTGGTGGAAGAATTAAATTTCTTATTTCAGGGGGGGCTCCTTTAGCAAAAGAATTAGCTCGTTTTTTTCACGCAGCAGGGCTTCTTATTGTTGAAGGATATGGCCTTACTGAAACAACAGCAGCTGCTTTTGGAAATCTCCCAACTCATTATCATTTTGGTACTGTAGGTTTACCTCTAGGAGAGGTTCAGGTCAAAATCTCAGAAGAGGATGGGTACCCACAAGGAGAAGGAGAAATACTTATTAAAAGCAGAAAAGTTTTTAAAGAATATTATAAAAACCCACAAGCTACAAAGGAAGTTTTTATTAATGGGTGGTTTGCAACAGGAGATATTGGAAGAATTGAAGAGAATGGTTCTTTGAGAATTACGGATAGAAAGAAAGATATTATTGTTACAAGTTCAGGTAAAAATGTAGCTCCTCAAAATATTGAAAACTACCTTAAAAGTGATCCTTACATAAGCCAGGTGATGGTTTATGGGGATAAAAGAAACTATCTTACAGCACTGGTTACTCTTAACCGTGAGGAGATTGAAAAATTTGCCCACCAAAAGAGAATTATTTATGGAGATTGGTTTGAGCTTGTTGCAAGTGAGGACGTTCGGGAACTTATACAAGAAATTATTAGTGAAAAAAATAAAACCCTCAGTTCTTATCAAACAATTAAGAAGTTTAAAATTTTAGAGCAAGATTTCAGTATTGAATCAGGTGAGCTTACACCAACGCTCAAAGTAAAAAGAAAATATTGTAATGAGAAATATAAGAATATTTTAGATTCGATGTACCACTAAAGTCTGAGAGTTTCTTTCTTTTCTTTAAAAACTTTTCCCAAAAAAAATCCACAAACAAGATAGGTAAGGAGTCCTGCCAAGAGACTGATCTTAAGATAAAATGTTGAAATGTATTGAAAGATAAAAGCATGGGCTACTTTTGGTGAAAACTCTGCTAAAAAGAAAAGTAAAACTGATGTGAGTATCCCGATTGGGATCGCTTTCTCTCGGTTTTTTCTGATAATAACCCAAAAAACGAGTAAAAAGATAAGAGCTTGAAAAATTTGAAGATAAACAATGTAAGAAATGTCATCGGAAAAAATCTTAAAAGGGGGCTCCATTCCGTAAAACTTAGAAAAAAAACTATAAATAAGTGTAGGAAATAGGAAAAAGATAAGAACAAAAGATACAAAAGAGAGTATAAACTTTTTATAGTCCATCTTGCCTAGAGTAGGAAATGGACTATAAACAGTCAAGGGAAGAGATAGTGAGTCATTTATGAGCGTGCCTAAAAAATATAGAGCTTCAAAGCTCATCATGGGTTTTATATATAAGGAAGATATCTCTTTAGATGAGATATTAAGAAATTTAACCCATTTTCATAAAGAAATAGATATGAAATCACCTATTATTTCTTTTAACCATTCATCTTATTATGAAGAAGAAATGGGAGAAAATTTAAAGCGTCTCTGGGTTTCATTTGAAAATTTGATCGACCCTGAAAACATTTCTTCTATTAAATTAGAGGTACGTAAAATAGAAGAAATGTGGACTCAAAAAAAGCAAAGAACTGTGAATATTGACCCAGGGATCTTATCTTTAAATAACTTTATTTTAACCTCTTTTAAAAACTATACGCACAGAGTTCCTCTTACTCAAGGAGTGTATGCAGATTTAACACTCATTTATGATGATAAAAAAGGATTTAAAAATCTAGAGTGGACGTATCCTGATTATAAATCTGAAGCTTTTTTAAATTTCTTGTCTCATGTTCGCAAAAAGTATAAGATCCAGCTTGATGAAAGAAAAACTTAAAAAAATTAAAATGCTTTTATTAGATGTTGATGGTGTTTTGACAGATGGTCGTGTCATTATGCAATCAAATGATCAGGAGATTATTGAATTTTCAATTTATGATGGCGTGGGTATTGTTCTTCTTAAAAAAGCGGGCTTTAAAGTAGGTATTATTTCAGGAAGAAACTCTCAGATTATTCATAAAAGAGGAGAGCATCTTGGCATTGATGAAGTTCATACCAATAAATTTCATAAAATAGATACTTACAAAGAAATTCTTAAAAAATATAAATTTCAAGATGAGGAGATTTGTTATATTGGTGATGAGTTATTAGATCTTCCTATTTTAGAAAGGGTAGGTTTTTCTGCAGCACCTAAAAATGCCATTTCTGATGTAAAAGAAAAGGTTGATTATGTTACTGAAAAAGAAGGTGGGCATGGAGCGGTGCGGGAAGTCATTGAGCTTATTTTGAAAGAAACAGGTCAGAAAGAAGCCCTTCTTAAAAAGGTTTTAAAGTATTCTTGAAAATCTTCGGTGTTATCCCAGCACGTATCGGTTCCACTCGTTTACCCCGTAAAGCTTTAGTAAAAATAGGGGGCAAGCCCTTAATACAATGGGTTTATGAGGGGGCGGTACAATATCCTTATTTTGAAAAGCTTATTGTTGCAACAGACGCACAAGAAATTTTTGATGCTGTTAAAGGTTTTGGAGGGGATGTTGTTATGACATCCCCAGAGCATACCTCTGGAAGTTCTCGTGTTTATGAAGCTATTCAAAAATACAACTTAGAAGATGAAGATATAGTTGTGAACATTCAAGGGGATGAACCCCTGATTAACAAAAAAGTTTTAGAAACATTGATCAGTACTGATTTTAAAAATCAAAAAAAATACGGAATTTCTACTGTAGGAAGAGAGTTTGTAGATAAGAAAGAAAAAAAAACGCTCCATAATGTGAAAATAGTTTTAAATAAAAAAGGATCCGTTTTAGATTTTACAAGAAAATGGTCTCCACAAAAAGATACCTCTGTTTTGTGTCATATAGGACTTTATGCTTATAAAAAATGGGCACTTCACAAATTCATGGAATTAAAACCTACACAAAGAGAGAGGCAAGAAAAACTAGAACAACTTCGTTTTTGTGATGATTTAAGTATTTTTTCTGTTTCTCTTACACGAGAAAAACTCATTGGTGTTGATACAAAAGATGATTTAATTTTAGTTAAAAAAGAAATTGAGAAAGCTCATGACAAATCTTCGATTAAGAATTAATACTTATTCTTAAAGAAGGTGTTCTTCTTGTTTGTAACTTTATAAGGTTATGTTTGAGAGCTTAGTCGGGAAAAATATTCGAAATTTATTTCCCTATCCTCCGGGAAAACCTATAGATGAAGTTCAACGTGAATTGGGTGTTTATGATGTTGTTAAGCTTGCTTCTAATGAAAACCCCTTAGGCCCTTCACCTAAAGCTATTCGTGCAGTTTTAGAAGTTTTAAATCAATCCTCTTTTTATCCAGAAGGCAGTTGCTACTATTTAAGAAATAAATTGGTACAGAAGCTCAATAAAAATCTTCTTTTGAATGAAGAGATTCGTAAAGATCAAGTTATTTTTGGAAATGGTACTAATGAACTTATTGAGCTTATTGTAAGAACTTTTTGTGTTCCAGGAGATGAAGTTCTTACCTCTGAAAAAGCTTTTATTATGTATTCTCTGGTGGCCGAAGCCCATGGATGTGATGTAGGGTTTTCACCCTTAAAAGATTATACATTTGATCTTGAGGCTATTTTTAATAATATAACCCCTCAAACAAAGCTTGTTTTTATAGCTAATCCTAATAACCCGACAGGTACTTATGTTTCTCAAAAAGATCTTCAAGAATTTTTAGAAAAAACACAAGAAAAAAATGTGATGGTTGTTTTGGATGAAGCTTATTGTGAATATGTTGAAGAGAAAGACTATCCTCATGGAATTCGATTACTTTCAGAGTTTCCACATCTGATAGTGCTTCGAACCTTTTCAAAAATATATGGTCTAGCAGGGTTTCGAGTTGGGTATGGTGTAGCTCACCCCGATGCTATTTCTTTTATTAACAAAGTTAAATCCCCATTTAATGTAAATAATCTAGCACAAAAGGCAGCGGAAGCAGCCTTAGATGATGAAGAGTTTGTGTTAAAAACTAAAGCTGTTATTAAAGAAGGGTTTACTTATCTTTATGATGCTTTTAATGAGTTGGGTATTTCTTATGTAAAAAGTTCTGCCAATTTTATTATGATTGATGTCAAGCAAGATGCACTTTTGCTTCATGAACGACTTTTAAGAAGAGGAATTATTTTAAGGCCTTTAACGGCTTATGGACTGAAAACCCATTTTCGTGTTACGGTGGGTACCCCTGTAGAAAACAGAAAGTTAGTCAGTGTTTTAACAGCGCTTCTTAAATGATAGAAATAAAGCCTTTCCAACTTAAAAGTGGAACCTATACCGTTCCAGGAGATAAATCACTATCTCATCGTGCTTTACTTTTAAGCGCGCTTTTTTCAAAGACAATGCATATTAAAAACCTCAATCCCGGAGAAGATGTTTTAACAACCTTAGATTGCTTAAAAAAACTGGAGATTTCTTTTGAGAAAAGAAATAATGAAGTAAAGATTTTTGGAGATCTTCAAAAATGCAAAAATATTGAAGAACGGTTTGATTGTCGAAATTCGGGCACCACTTTAAGTTTGTTTTTGGGGTTGCACCACAAAAAAAGTTATTTTATTGGGGATGAAAGTCTTTCTTCAAGGTCTTTCAAACCTCAGTGTGAGATTTTAGAAAGTTTAGGATCTCAGTTTGAATTTGTGAAAGAAAAATACTACTTACCTTTTTACATGAAATCTCCTAAAAACCTTCTTTTCAAAGCCTCCATACCTTCCTGTTACAACCTCAAAAGTGATTCTGCCCAAGTGAAAAGTATGCTTCTTGTTTTAAAAGAAGTGTATGGAGCTTCGTTTAGCATTCGTTACAAGATTAAAACAAGAGATCATACAGAAAGGTTTTTAAATTTTCTAAACACACAAGATAACAATTCTCTTATTTTTAAAATTCCAGGAGATTTTTCTTCTGCTGCCTTTCTTATAACAGCGTGCCTTTTATCTCACAGTTCAGAAATTAAAATTGAAAACGTGGGTTTGAACCCTACAAGAACTCTTTTTCTTGCACTTATTAAGGAGATGGGCGGAGATGTTCGTTTTATTGTAGAACAAGAAGAACCTGAGCCTTGGGGTAGTATTTATGTAAAGGCTTCAAAATTAAAAGGGGTACATGTCAATAAAGACTGGATTCCAAGAATGATCGATGAAATACCTTGCTTGGCGCTTTTAGCACTTGTTGCAGAAGGAGAGACGGTTGTTCGGGGGGCAGAGCGCCTTCGAAATAAAGAAAGTGATCGAATTAAAGCCATTTGTGAAAATTTTAAAAAATGCGGCGTTCACATCGAAGAATATCAAGGCGGTTTTAGGATTAAAAATTTCAGAAAAAACACACCCCCCTCTCAGAAGCAAATACGGGTGAAAGAGAACACCGTCTTAACAGGTTATGAAGACCATCGCATTATTATGATGCTTTCTCTTTTAGGTATGCTTTCTCAAAGAAGTTTTTTTATTGATGAGGGTCGCTTTGTTAAGGTATCCTATCCACAGTATTTCGAGGATATTTTAGGATATGATTATAACCATTGATGGACCTAGTGGTGTTGGAAAATCAACAATAACAAGTCTTTTATCTCAAAAACTAGGTATTGTTAAATTAGAATCAGGCGCACTTTATCGTGCGTTGGCTTATAAGGCTATTGCGCTAGGGTTTCAAAAAGAATCCCACAAGATTGTATCTTTCTTACCCAAAACAAAACTTAGGATTGAAGTCAAAGATCATCACATGCATGTTATTTTAGATGGCACATGTGTTGATTCTTTTTTAAGGGATGAAAAAGTAGGAGAGATTGCTTCTCAAGTTTCAAAATTGAAAGAAGTAAGAGAGTTTTTGTTAGGTGTACAACGCGAGATTGGCAAAAAGTTTTCGCTTGTCGCCGAAGGGCGTGATATGGGAAGCGTTGTTTTCCCACAGGCAGAGTTTAAGTTTTTTCTTGATGCAAACCCCAAAGCAAGAGCTCAAAGACGTTATTTAGAGCTTAAAGATCAAGGGGTGAAGGTAGAGCTTAAAACAATAGACAAAGCTCTTCAGAAAAGGGATCAGGAAGATGAAGAAAGAGAACATTCTCCACTTATAGTGCCTCAAGGGGCTCATATCATTGACACGACAAACCTCTCGATTGACGCTGTATTAGAAGAAATATATAAAGTTGTTCATGAAGCTTTCGGACCTTTCAGTTGAACATAAATCAGATTTTTTAAAAGATAAAAAGATATGTCTTTGTGTGTGTGGTGGAATTGCCTCGGTTGAGGTTGTAAAGCTTATTCGAGAGTTAAGAAGACAAGGGGCTCACGTTTTTGTTCAGATGACCCCTCAAGCTACAAAATTTATCACTCCGTTAAGTTTAGAGTGGGCAAGTACCCATGAAGTTTTAACAGAGATCACCTCTGGCGTACCTCATACTTTTGAAGCAGATCTTTATATGGTAGCCCCTGCAACAGCTCATTCCATTAATAAATTTGCATTGGGTTTATGTGATAATTTAGTACTGACAACTTTAGCAACAGCTTGGGGAAGAGGAAGTAAAATTGTTATCATCCCAACAATGTATGAAGATCTTTATGAAAACCCAGCACTACAGAAAAATCTTAAAAATTTAAGGGAAGAAAAAAATATTTTTATTTTAAGTGAAGAGCCACAAGAAAATAAAATTAAGTTCCCGGATATAGATAAAATTGTTGCTTATGTTTGCCATCTTCTTAATAAAAATGAAAAAAATGTTCTTATCACGGGAGGCCCCACACGGGCTTATTTAGATAAAGTTCGTTATCTTGAAAATATTTCTAGTGGAGAGTTAGGAGTTACAATGGCCGATACATTTTATAAACAAGGCTTTAATGTAACTTTGGTTTATGGGCCAGGAAAATTTTCTCCTCCACAATATGTAAGAACTATTCATGTTACAACAGCGCAACAGATGAAGCGTATTCTTTTGGAAGTATCAAAAACTCAATATTTTGATGCGGCACTTTTTAGTGCTGCTGTTTTAGATTTTGAGCCTCAAGAAACGCTCAATCAAAAAAAATCGTCACAAGCAGATTGGGTGATACATCTTAAACCCACTGAAAAATTGATGGATCACATACCTTGCGCCTTTAAGGTAGGGTTTAAATTAGAGTATGATATTTCTGAAGTAGATCTTCTTCAAAAAGCTTCTATGTGGAGTAAAGAGAAAAAAGTAAATGTTGTGGTGGCTAATGACCTTAAACTGATTAAGGGAGAAAAGCATCCAGCTTGGATTTTATACGGAGATCACATTTACAAGGCCTCTTCCAAACAAGAAATATCTCAAATCTTAAGTTCCATTATTTTATCTTTGTAAGCTTCTGAACGGAAGCAATGACCCAATCTTCGCCCAATAGATCTTTTGTTTTTTTTTGCTTCACTTTTATCCATAGAAAGATTAATATTTTTAATGAATCCAAAAAGGAGGAAAATAATGAAGACCTTGAACAAAACAATTATCGCATTAAGTCTCTTTGTCAGCACATTAAGTTTTGCTGAAGAAGCAAAAGTAGAAATTACATCGTTTAATTATGAAGGAAGTAGAACGCGCATTGCTGAACTTTGCGGAAAAGTAACGGGAATAAATCAATTACCCACATTTGTAAAACTACTCATTGATGAAAAGAGTGACTCCCCTGCAATTTACAATGTCGTTGTTGGATCAGAAACAAAATTTTGCACGACAGTTGTAACAATTTATGGGACAGCCTCAGCTTCACTTTGGGGACAACAAAACACAAGCGTTGCTCATGTAAAAACTATGCGATAGGAAACATTTCAAAACATATATCTTCTCATACTAATGTTGATGAGAAGGCCTACGAGGATGAGCGAGGTTAAAATAGAAGACCCGCCGTAACTCATGAAGGGAAGAGTCACCCCTACAATAGGTAAAAGGCCTGTGACCATACCAATGTTGACGAAAATCTGCCAAAAGAAAATGGTTGTAATGCCATAAGCTAAAAGAGCCCCAAATTTATCTTTAGCCCTTCTTGAAGCACGCATTCCTAAAGATAAAAACCAAAGATAAAGTCCTATAAGAAGCACACTTCCTTTAAAGCCGTGTTCTTCTGCAAACACAGAAAAGATAAAATCTGTTCTTTGCTCTGGAAGAAAATTAAGCTGTGTTTGGGTTCCCTTACGATATCCTTTTCCTAAAAACTGCCCACTTCCTATAGCAATACGTGATTGAAGTGCATGAAATCCTTTTCCACGAGGATCTCTTTCTGGGTTAAGAAAGGTAAGCACTCTTTCTTTTTGATAACCTTTTAACACAAACTGCCATGCAATAGGAACCGTAATAAAACCAATCGTTGCAATAATCAGAAAGGATTTAAGTTTCATTTTTATAAAGAGAAACATACTAAAGCCGATGAGGCCAATCATAAGAGCTGTGCCTAGATCAGGTTCGACAAGAATAAGAAACATAGGAATCATTAAAAGTCCAAAAGGAATCATAAGATCTCTTAATCCATAGCCTCTTAATTTTCTTTCTTCATGAAAGTATTTTGCCAAGCATAGAACAATGCCCAATTTCATAAATTCAGAAGGTTGAATACGAGGCCCTCCAAGATTAAGCCATCTTCTAGATCCATGTTCTACTGTTCCAAAGATGAGAACTAAAATAAGCAGAAATATGAGAAATCCAAAAATGGGATAAACAAATCTTTCAATAATTCTATAATCGACAAGTGTCGAGATAATCAGAACAACAAACCCAACCCCCATCCATGTGAGTTGTGAAGAAAATTTTTGAGCACCTATGATTCCACCATGGGTAGCACTGTAAAGATTAAAAAGACCAATAATACAAATAAGGATCGTGACAAAGAGTATAGAAAAATCAAAATCTGAAAGAAAATGTTTTCTCATTATATTTCCGACTCCTCTCTGTGTTCTTCTAGTTCTTTCTTCTGTTTTTTCTCTTTTAAGATTTTTTTCTTATAAAAATAAGCCTCAATAATAGCTTTAGCAATGGGGGCTGCGGTAGAGCTTCCATGGCAACCGTGTTCAACAACAACACCCACTGCAATTTCAGAATCATTACGAGGCGCAAAAGCAGCAAAAAGGGCATGGTCGCGGAATTTAAAATCTATTTCATGACATTTTTTTCCTCTATCTTCTTCTTTAAGAGAAACGACTTGGGATGTTCCTGTTTTTCCAAGGACGTCCACCTCTGGAAGTCTTGCACGATAATAAGCAGTCCCGCCAGGTTTATTCACAGCTTCCCATAATCCTTGTTTAACTTCTTCAACTGTTTGGGCTGGCACCTCAATTTCACTTATGAGTTCAGGGTGAAATTCTTTAATAGTATTTCCTTGGGGTGTTTCAATATGTGAAACAAGGTAGGGGCGAAAAAGCTTACCCCCATTAGCAATAGTTGCGTACACATTAGCAAGTTGAAGGGGTGTTACAAGATTGAAGCCTTGTCCGATTGCATTTGAAACTGTTTCTCCAGGTATCCAAGGGGATCCAAACCTTTGAGCTCGCCATTTTTGAGTGGGTGCTAATCCGGGTTGTTCATTTTCGAGTAAAATTCCTGTTTTTTGACCCAGGCCAAACATTTTCCCAAAATGTGCAAGTCGATCAATACCTGTAAGAACCCCTGTGTTATAGAAAAAAACGTCACAAGATTCTCCAATAGCACGGTGCAAGGAAACAAGCCCATGACCTTTTTCTTGCCAACAACGATAAAGCCCTCCCATGTAGCGAAAAAGGCCATTGCAGTTATATTTAACAGTGGGTGTAATCTTTTTATCTTCAAGTCCTGCGATAGCTGTAATCACTTTATAAGTTGAGCCAGGAGGGTAGTGATCTTGAATAGCTTTGTTTTTAAGAGGTTTGTAGGGATTATTGACAAGATCTTTCCAATCTTCTGGAGGAACACCTCGGGAAAAAATAGTGGCATCAAAAGCAGGGTTACTGATCATTGCAAGCACCTCACCTGTTTTTGGGTTGAGTGCTACTACACTTCCCACCTCATTTTTTAAAGCTTCATAAGCTGCATTTTGAAGATCTTGATCGATTGTTAAGTAGAGATTATGACCCGGTTGTTCTTCAATGCTTGAGAGAAATCCAAAAATATTTTTTTCATGTTCTTGTCGTCTGTAACCTCTTGAGTCTACTGCAACATAAGCATAGCCATCCGTGCCGCTTAAATAATCTTCCCATTGTTTTTCAAGGCCCGACTTTCCAATAAAGGAAAACTGATCGTATTTTGTATGTGTTTGTTTTTGTAAATCGTCAAGCTCTGCTTGGCTGATTTGACCCAGCATTCCCAAAAGATGAGCGCCTATTTCACCAAATAAATATTTTCTTGTAATATCAATCCTTACTTCAAGTGCAGGCATATCTATAAGATGGCTTTCAACTCGAGCTACCTCATCGCGTGAAACATTAGCTTTGATCACAACAGGTTGGAAAGGTGGATCTTTTCTTGCCTTGTGAAGCGCTGCTTGAATTGTCTCAGTTTCAATTTGAAGCAATTGAGAAACATTTTGAATTGTTTCTTCTTTATTTTTAATAAGCTGAGGGATGAGTGCAATATCGAAAGCAGGTATATTATCCACTAAAGGAAGCCCATGTCGATCATAAATAATGCCACGGGGACCTGGAATCTTTTCTTGGCGTAAACTTTGTTGTTGAGAAAAAGCATAGTGAGTTTTTCCTTTTAAAATTTGTAAATACCATATGCGTGTGAAGAGAAGAAAAAAAGCTATAAGGAGCATACTAAAAACAAAGGAATAACGATTTTTATACTCTCGTATTTCTTCTTGTTGACCAATCATAATCATGAACGTGCATCTCCTGTAATAACTTTTTTAGTATCTCGTTTGCCCACCCAAAGATCAAAAGTATGGAAACCCGCAAAAAGGAAATAACCTATAAGCGTATTCCACAAAGCGCTCAAAGCACTTCGAAGAAAAACTACAAAAAAATGAGCTGCATGATCTGTAAAGATAGAAAGAATAACGAGTCCATAAAGGGTGGCAAGAAGAGTCCCTAGGAAGATTGACAATACTTCTAATTTTTTACCGGGTACATAAAAGGCTTGAGATAAAATTTTAATGGTAAAAAAAACAAGCATGAAAGAAAGCATGTAAAATCCTTGGGGAGAACCAGAAAAAATATCTTGAAAGTATCCTGCAAGAAGAGACATAAAGCCTCCTTCAGGAATAGTGCGGTAAAGACTTGCATAAATAACCAGAAGTAAAAGCAAATGGGGTTTAAAATGCCCAAAGAGTGCAGCAAAAAGTGTGGGTTCTAGAGAACCTGCCAAAAAAAGGAAAAGAGTTAAAGAAGTACAATAAAGTAATCTTTTAAGTAGCATATTAATTTTCTTTCTTTTGGGGAAGTGGTTCCAGGCTCATAACAATAAAAACTTCCTCAAGTTTTGAGAAGGAAACTGTGGGCTTAATTTCAACATATTGTGATATGCCGTAAGGTTTTTTTATAATTTTATATACAGTTCCTATTTGGAGGCCTTTGGGGTAGATTCCGGCAAGCCCAGAAGAAATAACAACATCTCCTTCTTGCACATCTTCAGTGCGTCGAACGTATTCCATAACACCATGGGCGCCCGCAATTCCAGAAATAACACCACGAGCTCGAGTACGCTGAATAACAGCATCAATACGGCTGGCTGGGTCAATAACAGTCAAAACAGTACTATAATGAGAGGTCACTTTAATAATTCTTCCGACAATTCCTTGAGGGGTGACAACTGCCATATTGATTTTGACATTGTCTTCACTTCCTTTATTGATTTGAACTGTTTCAAACTCATTTGAAATATCTTTTGCAATAACCTGTGCCGGTACCATAAAAGGAGAAACACGTTGCTTAAAATTAAGAAGTAACCGTAATCTTTCATTTTCAAGTTGTGTTTCTCTTAGTTGACTTAATTCTTGCAGAAGAGATGAAACCTTTTTTTCTAATGTTTGATTTTTTTGTTTCGTGTCTAATATGTTGATGTAGTAATCAAATGCGTGAAAGGCTCCTTCGACAGAGTTTGTAATGACTTTTTGTATAGGATTGGTGAGAAAGTAAACAACCCTTTCATACCAGGCCATTTCATGACGGGATTTGCTGCCTGAAGAAAGAAAGAGCAAAGGAAGGAGAATAAGAAATACAACGATAATGATAAGGCGTTTTTCCTTTAAAAACTTGAGCATGGATCACTAATTAAATTAGCAAATGGGGTTTTAAAAAACAAGGTTGATTTTTGTGATGGGCAGAGCTACATTCGCAACTATGGCTGGGAAGAAATTTAAGAAAAAATTTAAAGAAATAGTGACCTGGGGGCTTGTTATCGGGATTTGTGTGGTCATGCTTTTTATGACTTATGGTAACAAGTTAGGTAAGGAAGGTGAAGAGTTTGCTTTAAAGGTCAATGGAGAACACATCCCTCGAACAGAAGTCTTTCAAGTTGTAAGACGCCTTTCTTCTATTTATGAAAAATACGCACCAGGTCAACAAAACGCACAATTTTTGAAAAATCTTGCTATTGAGCAAGTGATCCGTGATCGTCTTAAAGAACAAAAAGCTAGAGATTTAAAGCTCATTGTGAGTGATACAGAAGTTCGTGAATACATTCAAAACTTTCCAGCTTTTCAAGAAAATGGAGTTTTCAAAAAAGATCTTTATTTTAAACTTCTAGAAAGCAATCGAATGACTCATGAAGCTTTTGAACAAAGTATTCGTTCACAATTACAAGTAGGACTTTTAACAGATCTTTTAAGAGAGAATGTGAAGGCTTCTCAAAGTGAACTTGAACAAAAATATAAAATTGAGCATCAGAAATTACAATATGATTACGCTGTCATTGATGGTAAAAAAATAGCGACAACCAGTCCTAAGAAAGAAGATGTTTTTGCCTGGCTTTCGGATCCTCAAAATAAAAGAAAAGTAGAGCTTCACTACAATCAAAATAAACAGCTAAAATACACAAAAAAAGTGAATGATAAGGAAGAAATAACCCCGCTTAATGCTATAGAGCTTGACATTGCTCATGAGTTTTTTTTAGAAGAAAAAGCTCTTGTTGAAGCGCAAAAATTAGCGGGAGAAGTTTTAAAGTCTTGGAAAGAAGGGAAATCACATGCTCTTTTTAAAATTAAAGATGTTGAACTTGTCAAAAATAAAGAAATTACTTTTAAAACTCTTTATTTCGATAAAATGGGTTATAAACCAGAGCTTGCTTCTTCCCTTTTTAAGCTTAATGTAAATGAAGTTTATCCAGAGGTTGTTACAAACCAATCAAAAGCCTTTATTTTAAAAGTGGTTTCAAAGCCAGTTATTGATATGAAAGAATTTTCAAAAAAAGAAAAAGAATTGTTAGAAGCTCATCTTACCTCTAAGTCTCAATCTTTCGAGGTTAGTTTTACGGAAGTTTTGCGAAAAGATGCCGAGGTTGAGATATCCCCAGATCTTTTAAAATAACATATGTCTAGAATCGTTATTATTGGAGCCGGCATTGTAGGCTCAAGTTTGGCTGCGTTACTTTCTGAAAATAAAAAGCACGAAGTCCATGTAATTGAAAAAAATCAAAAAATAGCCGAGGGGGTTACAAGCCGAAATAGTGGAGTGATTCACTCAGGATTGTATTATGCTCAGGACTCACTCAAAGCACAACTTTGTATAGAAGGACAAAAATTGCTTTATGAATGGTGTGAGAAATACAAGGTTCCTCACCAAAAAACAGGAAAGCTTATTATTGCTTGTGAGCAAGTGGAAGAAGAAAGACTTTATCAAATACGAGAAAATGCACTTCGATCAGGAGTTGATAAAGATAACTTAGCATTTTTAGAAGGTCCAAAAATTCAAAAAAATTATCCCTTTCTTAAAGCAAAATATGCTCTTTTTGTAAAAGAAAGCGGCATCGTTGATCCTCATAAGTATTGTTATAGTTTTTATTCAAAAGCTCTTTCAAACGAGACAGACTTTCACTTTTTATGTAAAGTCCAAGAAATTGAAAAGAAAAATCATTACACAGTAAAAACAAATAGGGGTGAGCTTGAGTGTGATTTTATTTTAAATGCAGCAGGGCTTTATGCTGATGAAATAGCTCAATTAGTGGGAATACATAAATATAAAATTTATCCTTGGAGAGGAGACTATTTTAAAATAAATCTTCCTTATAAAGTAGATAAGCTTGTTTATCCTGCTATTAAAAAAAATGCTCAAGGATTGGGAGTTCATTTGACTCTCGATTTACAGGGATCAACTTTTTTAGGCCCTGATGTTGAATTCAGTTCTTCAAAAGATGATTTTAGAGCACGCGAAGATAAAAAAGAAATTTTTTTCCTTGGTGCATCTCGCATGTTTGAAGATATTAAACCCACCATGTTAAGTTATGAAACCTGTGGCATTCGTCCTAAGTTAAGATCTCCTACGGATACAGAAGAGAAAGATTTTGTGATTTCAGAAGATATTCCTGGTTTTATTAATCTTGTGGGACTTGAAAGCCCTGGTTTAACAGCTGCTATTGCTATTGCCCGCTTCGTGAAGCAAAAATATTTTCATCTATTGTAGCAACGGTGACAAAAGATAGAGGGAGTGCTTCCTTCGGGTACGGCGTCACCCTGATTCATATCTTCACTGGTATCTTTATTCCAGCCCGCGTCGGATTTCCCTGCGAGAAATCCGCGCTTAACCTCAGCCTCGCTCTTTTTTACTTTGTAAAAAAGCCCTGCCCGCTCGGCTTCCGAATGACTTACATAAAGATACCAGTTTCAGATATTCATTAAGCTTGAATCCATTATTCATAGCCATGTGAAAAATGGTTACTCTAAGGTGCTCAAGTCAAGCGCAGCCAAAAGTTAATTTCAAATCCATGAGAGCGTAGGGACTGGGTGTTTTGGCGCACGTTCAGGAGCCAAAATACCCTCCCTACTCAGAACCAAGGTCGTGGGACTACTACAGCGAGCCATGAAGCGAAAGATAGCAACCATTTTTAAGAACTTAAAGTTGTAGCAACATTATGGGTGATTTAGAAGTTATAAGGTTTGCGAATGTGTTTTTTTGAATAGGCAGGATGTGAAAGAGCCTCTTGCGCACGCTGCCATCCATAATCCCACTGGGCAGATGCTTTTCTAAAAAACTCTTTTTTGTCTACAGGTGTACCATTGACAACCTTTCCTTTGATATAATGGGATTGTGGATCAAACCCATTATTTTTCATAAATTCTTGATAATCACTGATGTCAATCCATCGTTCAACAGCAGTTTGTGAGGTGATAAATTGATAGCGTTGAATGTTGTCATATCCATAAAAATGACGAAGCACTATTTGATCAATGGATCGAAAAAGGGGTGAATAGAGCATAATAATTCTCTGAGAAAGCTTCGCGGCCAATTCCAAAGGATACAAATCAATACTACCACTGAAATAAAGTACACCCTCTTTTTCAAAGGGGTTGAGTAAGAAAGGATCTGCAATAGCCGCGCGCGCAGCTTCAGAAAACTTCCAGTCTGTAAGAGTTGCAGTTTCAGTTTTTAAAAAAGAATGTGGAAATTGTGTGGCGATGGGTGAAGGGAAATCTTTTAAAAGTTTTGCCGTTTCAACATCTGTAAAGAAAACCTCTTGTAAAAATTTTGAATGATCTTGAATGAGTCGGCCTGCTGTCATAATAAATCTGGGTGTTGTAGGTGAGAAAAATCGATCAAAGAGTGGCAAGTCAAGAGTTTTGGATATGTGAAAAATGTTTCTATCTAAAAAATCTGGAGTGTAGGAAAAAAATTTAGAAAGAGAGTGCTGAAGCTTCATCTTTGTAAGACGAAATAAAAGATAGGGGATAAAGTCGTTCTGAAGTTTGGCCTTGTGGAGGAGGTTGTAAAACTCAAGAGACTGAATATATTTTTTTTGATCTTCGCAATCTGGGAATTTATTTATAATAGCTTCAGCCAGCGCGCCCCCACAACTTGCGATAATCACATCAGGATGGAGTCCACTTTCATGTAGAGCTGCTAAAATTCCTAAATGAAGTGCAAAGTTAAAGCTCGACCCTGCTAATATAACTGCACATTCAGTCACACTACAACCTTGGTAAAACAATACCTCGCTGTGATTGATATTTTCCTTTTCGATCTGCGTAAGAGATTTCACACTCTTCATCAGATTCAAAAAAGAGTACTTGCGCTATCCCTTCATGAGAATAAATTTTTGCAGGAAGCGGAGTTGTGTTTGAAATTTCAAGTGTAACATAACCTTCCCATTCAGGCTCAAAAGGCGTGACATTCACAATAATGCCACAGCGGGCGTAGGTTGATTTACCAACACAAATAGTGATGACATTGCGAGGAATTCTAAAATATTCCACTGTGCGTGCAAGAGCAAAAGAATTAGGGGGAACAATGCACACATCCCCCTTAAAATTTACAAAAGAGGAAGAATCAAAATTTTTTGGATCAATAAGAGAATTATTAACATTTGTAAATATTTTAAATTCATTACTTACGCGAATATCATATCCGTAAGAAGACACTCCATAAGAAATAGCACCATTTTTAACCTGAGTTGCCACAAAAGGCTCAATCATTCCTTCCTTTTGTGCCATCTTTTTAATCCATTTATCTGATTTAATAGCCATTTCAAGCCTCCTTACTGAACTGTCATTATAAAACGTTGTGGTTTTTTCTCATGAGAAAGAGGATTAAAAACTTCTTTCTCTTCCGATAGAGAAACAAATGTTGGGTCTGATGTAAAGATGATAATTTTATTTTTTGCATAAAAAGTTTTAAATGTGTCTTTCGCCATCGGAAAAGAAGTGGTGTTAAAATTATCTACTTGAATTTTAATCCATGTATCCAAGTAGGTTCTGAGATAATATTTTTTTCCTTCAAGTGGATACCATGTTTGATTTGTATCCACGTTCATCATAAGAGCTTCTTGTATTTCAGGCTTTTGTTCGATGTGGGGTTTTTTTCCTGAATAAAAAAAGAAGCCTGCTAGAACAAGTATGGCTACACCAATGGGTAAAAGAAATTTTTGCCAAAAAGGTTTTATTTTTTTAGTGGGTGGTTTTTGGAGGGTGGGTTGTGGCAGTTCTTTAAATTTTTGAGCAAGATAGGCCTCATATCTTACAATGACATCTTTCCCTCTTAACCCCAGATGGCTGGCATAGGCCTTGATAAACCCTTTTACAAAGGTGGGTGAGGGGAGGTTTTCAAAATCGTCAGCCTCCAGTTTTTTAAGAATGTGAAAATTAATTTTCGTGGCTGCAGAGATTTCTTTTAAGTTAATTTGTCTGAGAGTTCTTTCCCTCTTAAGGTATTGCCCAAATGTTTCCAAAAAAGTGCCTCTTTTAAAGTGTTCCGTCAAAGAAACTTTTCAAATCGTCGACAGACTGGTCCCCAACGACTTGATTAGTTGCTTCACCATCTTTAAAAGCAATGAGTGTTGGGATACCTCGAATGCCAAACTGTGCAGGTGTTCTTTGATTTTGATCGACATTCATTTTAACAACTCTTACTTTTCCAGTGTAATTCTGTGCTACTTGATCAATTTTAGGGGCTAAAGCTTTGCAAGGGCCACACCATTCTGCCCAAAAATCAACAATAATAGGTACGGGTGAGTTGAGTACTTCTTCTTCAAAACTACTATCTGTTACTTCTGTTACATGACCTGACATTTTGTGACCTCACTTTTACTGTATTGACAGTATATTTTTCTTCTCTTAGTGTTTCTTTTTATGGAAAATCTTATCGATAATATAGTAAGTCAAAGTATTGAAGTCAAACTTGAATTTTTTAAAAAAAGTAAAAAAACCTTAGTCAAACTTTCTCACGAAATTGCAGATGCTTTTAAAAGAGGAAATAAACTTCTCATTTTTGGAAATGGTGGAAGTGCTGCTGATGCTCAACATTTAGCAGCTGAGTTTGTGAATCGTATGCTTATCGAAAGACCACCACTTCCTGCTTTAGCTTTAACAACAGACTCTTCTATTTTAACCAGTGTGAGTAACGATTATTCTTATAAAGAGATTTTTTCAAAACAGATTAAAGCTTTGGGGAGAAAAGGAGACATTGCTTTTGGTATTAGTACAAGTGGTAAATCTGAAAATGTTGTTGAGGCACTCAAAGTGGCTTCTAAGTTGGGACTTAAAACAGCTTCTATGACTGGAGGAGATGGCGGGGATGTAGCACCTCTTTCAGATTATAGTCTTAATGTTTCTTTGGGTAAGAATGCACCTCGTACCCAAGAGACACATCTTATTGTACTTCATATTATTGCTGAACTAGTTGACCGTATTTTATTTCCGTGAAAAATATACTAGGTAACTTTATTTCTATGTCACCCTGAACACCCACTTTCGTGAGTGCAGGCTCCGTGAAGGGTATAATACGAATTATATTCTTCGCATGCGCTCAGAATGACAGCATTCGAGTCTATGTCAAAAAATGGTTACTGTCTGGAGCGGAAATAAAGCGCAGTCTTCGCCCGGGATGACAGAGTGCTTTTTGAACAGAATCTGAAGTTACAGAACCTAGACTTTTTAGAAAGACTCTGTTTATATGAGCTATAATGTTCAAGTTCGAAAAACCAAGTTTAATAAGTCGTGCCATTGCAAAGGCGCTCGATTTCGTTATTTTACTTCTCATCACCTATCCCGTGCATCTTTTTCTTCCACCTTTGGCAGATTTAGTTGCGGTTGTTTTTGTTTTTGTTGCCGATGCTTTTCCAGGGGGACGTTCTCCAGGAAAACGTATGTTACAGCTTATGACGGTTCATGTAGAGACGGGGAAGCCTTGTGGACTCAAACAATCACTCATTCGAAATCTTCCTTTTGGGCTGTTTATATTTTTTGCGGTGATCCCTACAGGACTGGGTTATGTATTTCTCTTTTTTGTTTCTCTGCCTCTTATTATTTTGGAAGTGTACTTGCTCTTAACCCTTGATTCTCAAAGAAGGTTAGGGGATGTTATTGCAGATACAGTCGTTGTTAAAGCTCCACTCGATGATCCAGATAAATTGCCTGGGGAATCCTAAACATGCGGAAGTTGTATATCGTTGACGGAAGCTCTTATTTTTTCAGGGCTTACTTTGCTGTAACACCTCTTTCGACTTCAAAAGGACTTCCTACAAACGCCATTTTTGGTTTTTCAAACATGCTTCTTAAATTGATTCAAGATTTTAGGCCTCAATATTTAGCTATTGCTTTTGATACCAAAGCTAGAAGTTTTCGAAAGGAAATGTATGAGGATTATAAAGCCAATCGGGAAGAGATGCCAGATGATTTAGCTCCTCAAATTCCCTATATTAAAAGAGTCGTTGAAGCTTTTGAGATACCAGTGCTTCAGAAGGAAGGATTTGAGGCTGACGATATTATAGCAACCCTTGTCAAAAGATATGAAAAAGAAGGTTGGGAGATTGTGATTATTTCAGCGGATAAAGATCTCATGCAGCTTGTAAATGAAAAAGTGATGATGTTTGACACCATGAGAAATAAAAAATTCGATACACAGGCCGTTCAAGAAAAATTTGGTGTTCCGCCACGTTGCATCATGGATGTTTTAGCTTTGGCAGGAGATTCTTCTGACAATATTCCTGGTGTTCCTAATATTGGTATTAAAACAGCGGCAAAACTTCTTTCAGATTTTGGTTCTTTAGATGAAATTTATAAGCATCTAGATAAACTCTCACCTAAACAAAAAGAAAGTCTTACCCTTTTTAAGGAAAATGCTTATTTAAGTAGAGATCTGGTCCGGCTTGATACAAACGTTGAAGTAAAAGTAAGCGAAAAAGATCTTTCTTACAGTGGTTTTAATCAAGAAAAGCTAAGCACTTTATTTAAAGAATTGGAGTTTAATAAATTGATTAAAGATTTGGGTTTAAAATCTGAAAAACAAAAATCTCTCATTTCTTACGAGCATTATACTTATCTAAAAAATAAAAAAGAATGGACAAGTTTTTTAAAAAAACTTTTTGTCCAAAAAGCAGTTTCTTTTGATTTCGAAACGACCGGCCTCAACACAAAAATTGCAGATTTGGTGGGTGTTTCCTTTGCGTTTCACGATGGTTTTACGTGTTATGTGCCTATAGGGCACAAAGAAGTTCCAGAAGATGTAGAACAGGTTCCACTCGAAGAAGTACTTCAAAAACTAAAACCCTTTTTTGAAAGTGAAAGTATTAAAAAAATAGGACAAAATCTTAAATATGAATATCACGTTCTTAAGAAATACGGCATCTCTTTAAGGGGAATTCAAGATGATACGATGATTTCTTCTTATCTTATAAATCCAGAGATGGCTCATAATCTTGATGCCTTGGCTCTTCAGTATCTTAATCACCAAAATATTACTTATGATGAAGTTGTTGGAAATAAAACAGAAGAGGGTAAAAAGAAACGTAAACAAAAGGGTGAGGTTGAGAAAACTTTTGCTGATGTTGATTTAAAAAAGGCTTATCTTTATGCCTGTGAAGATGCCGATGTTACTTTAAAATTATCTTACATTTTTAGAGAGAAGCTCAAAGAGCTAGAACTTCTCAAGCTTTATGAAGAGATTGAAGTGCCGCTTATTCCTATTTTAGGAGATATGGAGCACGAAGGTATTAAATTAGACATCGCTTTTTTAAACAAACTGTCTCATGAAATGAAAGAGGAACTGCAAGGTTTGGAAAAGAAGATTTTCGAAATGGCGGGGACCCCATTTAATATTAGTTCCCCCAAACAACTTTCGCAGATTTTATTTGAAAAATTAAAAATGCCAATTCTTCAAAAAACAAAAACAGGACCTTCTACAAATGAAGCTGTTTTAAAAAAATTATCAGAAAAGTACGAGTTGCCGACATCGCTTTTGAATTTTCGAGAGCTTTCAAAGTTAAAATCAACTTATGTCGATGCTTTGATGAATTTGGCAGATCCTAAAACCCATCGAGTGCATACTTCTTATCAGCAAACGATTGTGGCTACTGGAAGACTTTCTTCAACAAACCCTAACCTTCAGAATATTCCGATTCGAACTCCACGTGGAAAACAAATTAGAAAGGCTTTTATAGCTCAAAAAGGATCAGTTCTTCTTTCTTGTGATTACTCTCAAGTAGAGCTGAGAATTTTAGCTCATTTATCACAAGATGAAGCGCTCGTGAAAGCTTTTAAAAGTGGTGAAGATATTCACTCTATGACAGCTCAAGAGATTTTTCAGAAAAAGAAAATTTCTGAGGAAGAAAGACGTATCGCTAAAGCTATTAACTTTGGTATTATTTATGGACAAAGTTCTTTTGGGTTAGCCCACGCTCTTAAAATACCTCAAGAAGAGGCTGCTTCTTATATTGAAGCTTATTTTAAAAAATATCATGGGGTTCATGAATTTATTCAAAAAACCCTTTATGAAGCTCGTAAAACAGGTTTTACAACAACTCTTTTAGGGCGTCGCAGATACCACCCCAACTTGAGAAGCCCTAATGAAATGCTTAAGAGAGCCGCTGAAAGGGTGGCTGTGAATGCCCCTATTCAAGGAAGCGCTTCAGATCTTATTAAAAAAGCTATGATCTCACTGTGGAAATTTTTAAAAGATAACAAGTATAAAACAGAGCTTCTCCTTCAAGTTCATGATGAACTTATTTTAGAAATTCCTCATGATGAAGAAAAGGTTATTTCTCCAAAGGTGGTTCACATTATGGAAAATGCCTTAAAACTTTCTGTGCCATTAAAAGTGGATCTTTATAAAGGCGAAAACTGGGATAAGTAATGTCTTTTGTTCATCTGCACAATCACACTCAATACAGCCTTCTTAAAGGTGCTTTAAGAATGACCCCACTTTTGCAAACAGTGGCGAGGTTTAACATGGATGCGTGCGCCATTACCGATCATTGTAATTTGTTTGGTGCGATTGATTTTTATTCTCAGGCAAAAGAGTTTGGTATTAAACCCATTATTGGTTGTGAGGTGAATGTTGAAAGAGAAGGACATTCCGGACTTGAAGGGCAAAAAAATATTCTCTGTGACCACCTTGTTCTTCTGGCAATGGATTTTAAAGGATATCAAAATCTGTGTCGTCTTGTTTCTATTGCACACGAGAACGAATACTTAGGTGTTTCTTATATTAACAAAGAAACTTTGGAAAAATACTCTCAAGGACTCATTTGTCTTTCAGGTGGGTTGCAAGGAGAAATACCGAGACTTATTTTAGAATCGCAACTTGATAAGGCAATGCGTGAGACCCTGTGGTATCAAAAAGTATTTCAGAATCGTTACTATCTTGAACTTCAAAGACATGGGCTTAAACAAGAAAGTCGTGTAGAGCCACATCTTAAAAAATTAAGTCATGATTTTAATATTCCACTTGTGGCGACAAACAACTGTCATTACTTAAAACAAGAAGAGGCTCAATATCACGATGTTCTTTTGTGTATTGCCGCTGGAAGAACTTTAAACAATAGAGTTTCACTTCACTCAGATCAATTCTATTTAAAAAGCGTTGAAGAGATGCAAGAGCTCTTTAAAGATATTCCGCAAGCTATTAAAAATACACAAGAAATTTCAAGTCGTTGTCAAGTTGATTTTAAATTTCATGAGTATCAAATGCCTCACTTTGCCCCACCTGAAGGAAAAACGCTTGATAATTATTTTACAGAGCTTGCGCTTCAAGGGCTTTATGAAAGATTTAAGCACGATGAAATTTTAGAGAGCACACTTCGAGAAAAGTATACTACTCGCCTTAAGGAAGAAATCACTATTATCTGTAATATGGGATTTTCTGGATACTTTTTGATTGTCGCTGATTTTGTCAGTTTTGCGCGTAAAAAAGGAATACCGGTTGGAGTAGGGCGAGGTTCTGCAGTTGGAAGTTTGGTTGCTTATTCATTGGGAATTATTGATATCGATCCTTTGAAATATGATCTTATTTTTGAAAGGTTTTTAAATCCTGAACGTGTTTCTATGCCTGACGTGGATATGGATTTTTGCCAGGACAGAAGGGATGAAGTGATAGAATATGTTTGTAGTAAATATGGAAGAGAAAAGGTGGCTCACATTATTACATTTGGAACATTACAAGCCAAGGGCGTTATTCGTGATGTAGGGCGTGTTTTTGGACTACCTTATACAAGAGTCGATGCTATCGCAAAACTTGTGCCCAATGTTTTAGGTATTACTTTGAAAGATGCATTCCGGGAAGAACCTAAACTTCTTGAAATTGCAGAAACAGATAAAACAGTAAAACAAGTTTTAGAATGTGCAGAGGCTTTAGAAGGTTTGTACCGGCATGCTTCTATTCACGCTGCAGGTGTTGTGATTTCTAACCAAGATATGGTGAATCTTGTTCCCCTTTTCAAAGGAAAAGAGGGCGAGGTTGTGACTCAATACGATATGAAGAATCTTGAGAAGTTAGGGCTTATTAAGTTTGACTTCTTGGGCCTTAAAACACTCACTGTCATTGATAATGCTATAAAACTCATTCGAGGAGAAAAAAATCCACAATTTGATTTAAGAAAGATTTCTGTAGAGGATCATGAAATTTATAAACAAATTGCAAGAGGCGATACGATGGGACTGTTCCAATTTGAATCTCGAGGGATGCGAGATTTGTGTTTAAGAGTACAACCCCATTGCCTTTCTGATCTTATTGCTATTAATGCACTTTTTAGACCTGGTCCTTTAGGGCGTGTTGATGAGTTTATCGATCGAAAACATGGGCGAATGAAGCTGGAGTACGAGCTTCCAGAGCTTGAAGAAACCTTAAAAGAAACTTATGGGGTTATGCTTTATCAAGAGCAGGTTATGAAAGTAGCTCACAAGCTTGCCAATTACTCTTTGGGAGAAGCGGATCTTTTAAGACGAGCCATGGGCAAGAAAATTCCTAAAGAGATGGCTAAGCAAAAGGTACGTTTCCTTGAAGGAGCTAAACAAAATAAAATTGATTTAAATACGGCTTCCACTATTTTTGATCAAATGGCTAAATTTGCCGAATACGGATTTAATAAATCTCATAGTGCTGCTTACGCATATATAGGATATCAAACAGCCTATCTCAAACATTATTATCCTTTAGAATTTTTTGCAGCTCTTATGACAACAGAAATGGAGAATGAAGATAAGCTGACTCGATATATTAAATACTGTTTAGATGAAGCTATACCTGTTTATCCACCTGATATTTATAAAAGTAGTTACACTTTTAAAGTTGAGGGCGAAGGAATTCGTTTTGGTTTAGGAGGAATTAAAAATATAGGAGCGGCCGCTATAGAAGCCTTGATTGAAGCTCGACAAATGCACAAGCATTTTAGATCATTGTATCATTTGTGTGAGGTCGTTGATTTAAGACGTGTGAATAAAAAAATTTTAGAAAACCTTATTAAAGCAGGGGCTTTAGATTCTTTGGGTGCCACAAGAGCTCAAATGATGGAAGTTTTGGTAGAGGCGATGGATCAGGGCGTAAACCTTCAAAAAGATAAAATGAGTGGGCAGACAAATCTTTTTGGTGCTTTGAGTGGCGCTCATGCAAAAGAAAAAGCCTATCCTGAAATACCTGAGTGGCCTAAACTTCAAAAACTTTATTTTGAAAAACAAACTTTGGGGATTTATTTGACAGGCCATCCCCTTGAAGATTTTACAAAGCACATCGCTTGGTATACGCCATACCACAGTCAAAACCTTAAAACGGCCGAAGATAAATCAGAGATTAGGTTAGGTGGAATTGTGAATCACTTTAAAGAGCTAAGAACTAAAAAGAACAGGAAAATGGCTTTTGTAAGTCTTGGAGATATGGAAGGTGATGTTGAAATTATTGTTTTTTCTGAGCTTTATGAACAAAAAAGAATATTACTTCAAAAACAGACACCTTTGATTTTTTCAGGTACCGTTGGTAAAAAGCAAGATCAAGAGCCTAAACTCATTGCTCATGATATGTGGACACTGCAAGATTATATAAGAGTTAAAACAAGAAGTGTTCATGTGGGTATTCGATCAGAAGCCATTGGAGAAAAAGAACTTATGTCGCTTAAGGACATCTTGAAAAAATTTCCAGGTTCATGTCATAGTTTTTTTCATTTTAATATTAAAGGCGAAAAAGAAGCTATTATGAAACTTCCGGATACTTTAAAAGTAAGTCCAGCTTATCCTTTAGTTCATGAAGTTGAAAAAATATTAGGAGAAAATTCAATATGGTTCGCTCATTCATAAAAACAATTTTGCTTTTTGTTGTTTTCTTAATACTCTCTCCCTTGACGGGAGAGGGCCAGGGTGAGGGTCAATTTGAAGGGAGAAGTGTGATTCACAACAATGACCATGCTGAAGCCCGTAAGAGAGCCATTCAAGAGGCGCTTAAAAATCTTCTTTTGAATCAGTTAAAAAAAGAAATGACACAGAATGAGTATCTTAAATATGAAGAAGCTATTCAGTCTCAAATACTTAGCCAGCCTTTTCGATTTTTAAAAAAACACAGTGTTGTTAAATCAGAGGTTCAAGACTCACAGTACGTGGCTGTGATTGAAGGTGAGCTTCATAGAAAAGTTTTTTTGGAAGCACTTTCTTTGGTGAAAAGTTCAGTTCGCAAAGAGGCACGATCGCGCATACTTATTATGCTAGGTCAAAAAAATATTGATGATCCTGATTTTTTAACATGGTGGGGTGGAGAATCTCAAGATTTAACAACTGTTATTTTATGGGATGAAAAAGGAGAAGAGAATGGGAAATCTCAAGAAGGAGAGGTTTCACAGAATATAACGCCAAAGAAAAAAACTTTTTCACATCTTACATTCGAAAATCTCTTTTTAAAAAATGGTTATGAAGTTATTAACATTGATGTAAGTGAACATAAATTACCTTTGGAATATCAAAAATTAGAGTTTTCTACTCAAGAACTTGAACACATAGCCTCTCTTTTTGAAGTGGATTATGTCCTTCATGGAAAGGTGTGGGCAGAAAGTAGTCGTCAGAAAAAAATAAAAACATTTACAAAAATCCAGTTTTTTAATCTTGAATTTAAGAAAAACATACTTTCTTTTTCAAGAAGTTTTGAGGCTTCTTTAAGCGAAAAACTTGTACAAGGCGTTTCTCAGGTGTTCATGAAAGATTTGGCACAAAACCTTATTCAAAAAACATACGCTTCTAAAAATTTAGAAATCATTATTTATCATGATAAAAAATATCAAAATTATCAAAAAGCCCTTGAGTTTTTAAAACAAAATTCACTTTCTCTTTCTGAAAAATCAATGCAGGGAGAAGTGATGCGCATTCAACTCAAAACTAAAATGTCAGCTCGAGAGTTAAAAGAACGTATTAAAAATCAACAAGGTTTTAAATTATTAGAATCAGAAAATGGTGTTTTGGGATTAAGAGTCTTATGACCCTTCCTAATATTATTACACTTTTTAGAATACTTCTTTTGCCGCTTCTAATTTATTATCTTTTTCTAGGAAATTATATTTATTCTCTCTCAATACTTGCTTTAGCTGGTATTACAGATGTTTTAGATGGTTTTATTGCACGAAAGTTTAAGATGGTTTCAAGATTAGGAGCCGTTTTAGACCCTATCGCTGATAAATTATTTGTTGTGACTCTTATTACTTACTTTGTTTATCAAGAATTGATCCCGCTTTGGTTTTTGCTTATTATTTTATTTAGAGATTTTTCTCTAGCGTTAGGTATGTGTATCTTAAAGTTAAAAAAAATTACTTTTCATCCCAAGGCACAAGTGAGTGGAAAACTTTCAACCTTTGCTAATTTTGCAGTGATTCTTCTTATTATTATTTCTCATATTTATGCGGCCTTTGTGCCTTATCATGATTATTTTTTTTATGGGGCTACTTTTTTCACACTTCTTTCCATCATGCATTATGGAATGGTATGGACAGGGGTTTACTGGAACCCTTTGGGTTATCCACCGGCTTGACCCCTTTTTTCAAATGAATGACTAATGATTTGTTATGTGAATGGCGTGGCCTAAAGCTGCTTCGCTTGCTTCCATCAACGCCTCTGGAAGTGTTGGGTGCGGATGAATGGTAGAAGCGATGTCTTCAAGTTTTAATTTGTGAGTCACAGCCAAAGTGCCTTCAGAAATAAGATCTGAAGCATGAGTGCCTACAATAAAAACACCGAGAACAACTTCAGTGTTTTTATCAGAAACTATTTTTACAAAACCTTCTGTTTCCCCTACTGCACTCGCCCTGCCCAGTGCAGCAAAAGGAAATTTTCCTACCTGAGCTTCATGTCCTTGTTCTACTGCTTGTGCTTCGTTTAAACCAACACCTGCAATTTCTGGATCTGTAAAAATAGCCCAACTTACAGGCCTTGGTTGTGTAGGAGCACCCCGGCCAATGGTGTTGGCTACTTGAATTCCCTGAAATGAGGCTTTGTGTGCTAGAAGCGGCCCACCTGTTACATCTCCTATGGCATAAATATGTGAAGAAGATGTTTGAAGGTGAGGGTTGACGAGAATAAATCCTTTTGCATCTGTTTCAATAAGTGCTTTATCAAGTTGCAAACTTTCTGTGACAGCTTTTCTTCCAATGGTAACAAGAAGAATGTCTCCTTCAAGCTTTACTTCTTTGCCATCTTTTTCAACCGTAAGAGTAACACCCTTCCATTGTTCGTCATTCCCGCGATCCCCTTTGTCATTCCCGCGATCCCCTTTGTCATTCCCGCGATCCCCTTTGTCATTCCCGCGAAGGCGGGAATCTATTTTTAAAGATTTTGCTTTTGTACTTGTATGAATTTCTATTTTTCTTTTTTTAAGATTTTTTTCCAAAACATGAACAAGATCTTTATCTGTGCCTGGCAATATTTGTGGCATCATTTCTACAACTTCGATTTCAACCCCAAGTTTTGAAAAATACATTCCAAGTTCAAGGCCAATGACGCCACCTCCTAAGATGAGTATTTTGTGAGGTAACTTACTCAGTTCTAAAGCTTCTTTGGAGCTGAGAACTGTTTTTCCATCAAATTCAAAACCTGGAATGTGAAGAGATTGAGAACCCGTTGCAATCACAAAATGAACAGCTTCAATTTCTTCTTTGTCCACTTTAATTGTAGTAGGGGAGGTAAACTGTGCTTCACCTTCAAGAACTTCAACTTTGTTTTGTTTAAGAAGAAAGGAAATTCCCTGATTTAATTTTTTAACTAGGTTTTCACGCCACTTTTGAAGGCTTGCCATATTAAATCGAACATTGTCTGCTTCAACACCAAACTTTTTACCCTCTGTTACTTTTTCAAAAAGAGAGCTTGCAAAAATAAGTGATTTAGAGGGGATGCAACCGTAGTTGAGGCATTCGCCCCCTAATTTGTGTTTTTCAATGAGAACTACTTTTTTTCCATATTGGGCAAGTCGAATGGCGCAAACATAACCACCAGGGCCAGCACCTATGACAACAGCATCCACTTTTTTCATTTCTCAAGCTCCTACTTAATAGTTTTTGGGCTTTCTAAAGTTTTGACAAAATGGTTTAAAAACCGCGCAGCTACTGCTCCGTCAACAACTCTATGATCAAGCGTTATTGCCAAATACATCATATGTCTTACGACAACTTTTCCATTTCTTACAACAGGTCTTTCATGAATTTTATTAATAGCTAAAATAGCAACATTTGGATAATTTAAAATTGGGGTTGCAAAAAGACCACCGATAGAACCAATGCTTGTGACTGTAAATGAAGAGTTTTTAAGTTCTTCAGGTTTTGCCTTGTTGGCACGAACAGCTTCTGCAAGCCTTACAATTTCTTTGGCGATTTCTTCAAGTGATTTTTTATCAACGTCTTTCACAACAGGAACAACAAGCCCATCGGGTGTATCAGTGGCCACTCCCACGTGAAAGTATTTTTTAAAAACAATTTCTTGTGTTGTTTCATCAAGCGAAGCATTGAGATACGGAAATTCTTTCAAAGAAGGAATCAGTGCTTTTAAAATATAAGCAAGATATGTAAGTTTTACGCCTTTTTTCTCAAAAGCTTTTTTGTGCGATTCGCGAAGTTTGACAAGTTCTGTTACATCAACTTCTTCAACATGAGTAAAGTGTGGAGCGTAATATTTTGACATTTGAAGATGATGAGCAATACTTTTTCGAATGCCTTTAAGAGGAATGCGTTTTTCTTCCCCTATTTTTGGAATGGCAAGGGCTTCAAATCGTTCTCCTTTGTGAGTACTACTTCCTAAGCCAACAGCTTTTTTAACATCTTCAGCCGTCACATTGTTTTGAGATCCTGTGCTTTTAATGCTTGTGAGTGAAACATTGAGATCTTTGGCAAGTTTTCTCACTGCAGGGGTTGCTAAAACGTGCGCACTCTTGTCATTTTTTTTGTCATCCCGGGCAAGCGCAGCGTGACCCGGGGAAGGCTTCACAGGTTGTGAGGGTTCAACTTTTTTTTCTTGTCTCTCAACACCTCCTTCAAAGGTGACAATAACGCTATCTACCTCTACAACATCACCTTCTTTAAAATGAATTTTTTTTATTTTTCCTGATTGAGGGGAGGGGATCTCAACTGTTGCTTTATCTGTCATGACCTCAACAAGGGGATCATTTTCTTTAATGGTGTCGCCTTCTTGAACTAGCCACTTTACAATTTCACCTTCGTGAATACCTTCACCAATGTCGGGCAACTTAAATTCCATTCTCTGCTCCCTTACAGCAACTTTATTTCATATCCATGAGGGAATTGGGATGTATGTTTTTTGGTCCCCCAATTCAGAACTAAGATTGTCAGAGTACACACGAGTCCTTTTGTTGTAAATACCTTGAGGATAATGGTAGCATTCAGTGTCATTGCGAGACGCACTAAGCGACGAAGCAATCCCCTAGAATTCCCACAAGAATTCTAGGAGATCACCACGCCTTTCAGGCTCGTGATGACGAACAGATGTGAGGGTATGATGCTTGTAAGAGGGCTCTTTATTTTTGTCTTTTCTTTATTTTTAAATGGTTGTGAAGTGAGTTATGTTACAGAGCAAGGGCTTATTTATTTAGCACATTTGAATCGTGCCAAATCCATCCAAGAAATTCTTAAAAATCCAAAAAAATATAAGCTTTCGGATGAAGAGGTTCAAAAATTAAAGTTGATTCAAGATGTTCAAAAATATGCCATAGAGAAAATAGGGCTTAAAGAATCTCAAAACTACACAAAATACATTAAGCTTAAAGACGATAGACGTGCTTTTGTTTATCTTGTGCTTGCGGCCCATAAATATGAACTGAAACCCTACTATTGGGATTTTCCTGTGTCAGGGCGCGTACCTTATAAAGGCTTTTTCGAACTTGAAAAGGCTAAAGCCTTAGGAAAAGAGTTAGAATCGCAAGGATATGACGTTTCTTTAAGAGGAAGTGTTGCTTTTAGTACATTGGGTTGGTTTTCTGATCCAGTTAATTCTTCGATGCTCCATCTCGATGATTTAGAAATAATGGATCTTATCTTTCATGAAATGACACACGACACTGTTTATTTTCCTGGAGACTCAGATTTTAATGAATCTTTTGCTACTTTTGTGGGGAGTCAAACTACTTTACTTTATGTTACAGATAAATATGGAAAAAACTCAAAAGAAGTGTCACTTCAAAAACAAAGAATTTCGGATTCTAAAATTTTTTCACAATTTGTAAATCAATCCGTGAATCAATTGAAAGAAAAATATAAAAATATTAAAACTGAGCGTGAAAGGAATAAAGTTTTTAAAGAACTTAAAGAAAGTTTTAAAAAACTACCCTTAAAAACAGATCAGTATCTTTTTTTTGAAAAATCAAAGCTCAATAACGCTATTATTTTATCTTTTAATACTTATTACACTTCTTATGGAAAGTTTGAAAAAGAGCTGCAAAACATTTCTCTCAAAGATTTCTTGGAAAAATATAAAAATAAATAAATTTGATACTTAGGTTCTTGATGGCCCTCTGTCATTCCAGCGAAAGCTGGAATCCAGGATTTATTCGACTTTGCTTCTGAATTGGGAGCATATTTTTTGCTCCTAAACGTGCGCAAAAAACAGCACCTCAATTCTCTCATGGATATGTCATCCCCATGACAAAGAACTCGAGTTTATGTGAAGATGACCTGGAGGTTTTGAAGGGGAGGATCCACACCGGGCGGAGGGGCCCCTGAGGAACCTCCAGGCCATCAAGAACCTAAAGTTGTTGAAGGCTTTTTGAACACTACCATGACAGAGTAGGTGATTTACAAAAGAGATGTGCTTTGCTACTTTGAGCAAGCATGAAAAAACAAGTTATATCTACAGACCTTGCACCCCAAGCCATTGGCCCTTATTCTCAAGCTGTGAAAGTAGGTAGTTTACTTTTTCTTTCAGGCCAAATTCCGATTGATTTAAAAAACAATGGAAGTATTTTTACAGGGGATATTAAAAAACAAACCTGCATTGTTATGGATAATTTAAAAGGGCTTTTAGAATCCCAAAAACTTTCTTTAGATCACGTTATTAAGACAACTATTTATTTAACAAATATGGCGGATTTTCTTTTGGTGAACGAAGTTTATGGCAGCTATTTTAAAAGTAATTTTCCAGCACGAGCAACTGTTGCTGTAAAAGAGTTACCCAAAGGTGTTGGCATTGAAATTGAAGCTATAGCAACTTGCGTTTAGAAAAACAATGTCATCCCGGAAATGCCCTCGACTCGATCGGGAGTGTGGGAATGCTCATTGGAGGTATTGTTATGAAAGATTTCGTACGTGTTGTGAGTTCTGTTCTTCTTATTTCTTTGTGTTTTTCCTTTAAAGTTTTTACAGAAAACGCATCTCAAGATGAGGTCTCTTTAACGTTTCTTCAAACAGGAGATCTTCACGGGCATTTTTTACCTAACCGCGCAGGTCCTTATGAGTTAGGAGGTTATGCGCGCTTAAAAACAACTATTGATAAAATAAGATCTCAAGAAAAAAATGTTTTATACTTTGATTCAGGAGATTATTCTGAAGGAACCATCTTTTTTAATCTTCGAAGAGCACACGCCGTTATTGAAATGCTCGAAGAACTTCAAGTTGATGTAGCTGTATTGGGAAACCATGATTGGATGGGGGGTACGCCCGGAAAAAGAGCCCAATTTATTGAAGAGCTGTTATCACAGACGAAACACAGCTTTCCAGTGCTTTCAGCGAATCTTATCTATAACGAAGCCACATCTTCACTTAATAAATATATCCGTTCTTTTGCCGAGTATCAAAAATCACAACAAGAGCCTTGGGCTATTTTTGTAAAAGAAGGGATTAAAATAGGTGTTATTGGGCTTTCTACATCAGAAATTTTTTATGAATATCTTTTTGATCCAGTTGAGATTGCAAACCCTATTGCTGTAGCTAAAGAGCTTGTTCCACTTTTAAAACCTCAGGTTGATATTCTTGTTGCTGTGACTCACATGACAGATGCTGATGATTTTAAGTTGGCTCAAGAGGTAGAAGGCATTGATCTTATTTTAGGAGGTCATTCTCACCAAAAATTTCCAAAAGTTATGGAGTTTAATAAAAAAGAGGGTAGTGGAAAAACCTATGTGATGAAAACAGGAGAGTATGGCAAATTCTTAGGTCGACTCGATGCAAGTTTTAACAAAATAACAAAAGAGTTTAAACTGCTTAATTCAAAATTAATAGCCATGGATACAACAGTTCCTGAAGACACCCATATTCTAAGAAAAATTCAGGGATACATGCATGAGCTTGAGCTTGAATATGGAAATATATTTTCTGACCAAGTAGCTGAAACCCATGTAGATTTAGAAAAGGTTGAGGGGGTAGAATCTCGTTTAGGGAACCTCATTTCAGATATTTTGTATAAAAAAGCAAAATCCATAGATCCACAGATTGAGTTTGGGGTTTCAAATTCTTCTTTCTTAAGTCATGGTTTTCCTAAGGGTAAAATTGATTCTTATCTTATTTATGATGCCATGAGCGTTCTTCACAACCACGACACAAAAGAAAACTGGCATCTTTATCGCGTTGGGATTCTAGGTTCTGATCTTGAACGGGCTCTTAATATTCTTTTTATGAGCAAACAGATGCTCAATGTTTCTTATAATGCTGAGCTTATTTATTCTGATTCTTTTTTAGGAGCTTTTCAAAATATGAAGGTGAATGGTCGAGATTTTGATCCAGAAAAAACTTATTATTTTGTGGGATCTCAAGGAGTCGTAGATTTTCTGATTCAAGTGAACAAAATTTTTTATGATGATGAAGAAGAGGAAGGGGATGGACTTCAGTTTACTTATGCTGATTTAGGGCTTACTTATTGGAAGATTTTAAGAGAGGGGCTTAAAGAGTTATCACCTATTACTTTAGACAAAACAAAACTGGAAGGTCGTGTACGACCCACTTATGCAGATTTTGCGATTGATCCATCAGAAATTAGTTTTAAAAATTTAGACAAAGATAATATAGAAATTTCTGTTGTGGTGAGAAATGTAGGAGAAACTGAATCCATCAAAAATAATAAATTGACTTTTTATTATGATATAACACCTCATCGGTTGGACGATGATCCTGAATATTTTAGAACTCCAGGACTTGATGTGATTAAAATACCCGATTCTTTAAAAACAATTTCTTCTGTTAATTTGGAAGAGGCTTTTTCCCCACGTTCTAAAAAAGTAGTGACATTGAAATGGGATGTAACAAAACTGGGAAATATACGAGATGTTAAATATTTACCTATTTATGTTTATATGCCCCCATCTCATGAGAGCGATAATTTAATCAATAATTTTGCGAAAACTTATTACGAAAATAAGCTTTTTGATTGAACCTGTCATTCCAGAAGTCCGAAGGACTGTCTGGAATCCAGAATTTAGATTCCCGCTTGTGCTTTCAGCTGGTGCGGGAATGACAGTGAAAATGCTCACAATGACTGAATATATTTTTTTAAGTTAGTTTTTTTTGTTCTCTTAAATAAGCTTTCCAATCGAGAGGGTCTATAACACCTGTTTCAATAAGGAATTGAATGAGAAGTTCGACCTTGGTGTAGGATTCCTCACTCCTCCAATTGTCTATTTTTTCAGCATTTAATTCTTTCATGGTATTCCTCCTTAAGAACTCCTTTTCTATGTAGCTTGCATCCTGTAAAATATATCGGTAGGGATAAAGTAAAACATGAGAAGATTTTTCCTTATTATTATTGCCATATTTCCTCTGTATTTTGTTTATGCGGACTTTAAGCCTTGGGAAACAGAAGATGCCAAAAAGAAGCTTGAAAGTGGAAAAGTTCTTAATTTCTCTACAGTAGAGGATCTTCCTCATAATCACAAAAAACTTACTGTAACGGCTTTTGGTTATGTGCCTAGTACCCGTGAAAAATTGCGCGCAATTGCTAAAGATCCTCAAGTGATAAAAAAACTTTCGGGAGGGAATATCCAAAAGGCAGAAATACTCTACTTTACAAAGAAAGAGCGTATTTTCTATTTTAATGTATGTTTTTTTTGGTGTCAGAAGAAGTATGATGTTGCCGTGCTTATGAGCCCCCGTTTAGGTAAAAAAGAAGATAGAATTCCGTGGGAACTTCTGTCAAAAGATAAATTGAAGACACAGTATAAAAGATCAGTTGCTTCGGTGACGGTTCAAGATTTTGATTTTTCAGGCATGAAAGGAGAGACTTTTGTGAAAGAGCTTAAAAAAGACAATTTACTTGTTGCCTTAACAGGAGAGATCACAACTCAAAGTTCAAGTTTTATCCGTTTTATGCAAACTGCGATTCTCAAGTTTGCACTCACTAAAATGGCCACTAATATGAGAGAAAACCTAAGTAAATTCAATGAGTTATAAAACTTCAAGGGGGATGACCCAGACTCTTTTTGAAAGCCTTCCTTTTCTTTGATATAATAAAGGAAGCATCTCGTCATTTTTTGTCAAAATGAAATCATATCATGGGACGTGTTATGAAGTTTTTCGTTTTATTTCTTATATTTCCTTTGTTTATTGTGAGAGCTGAAGAAATCCTTATTGATGATTTTTCTTCTTATAAAGTAGATCAATTTCCCGCTGATGAAGAAAGCGGAATAAGATGGGGAATCGTTTCTTCAAATCCTTTTGAGACAGATCAATATCATGTGCGCAAAGAGGGTGATAACCAATATTTAGAAGGTGTTGCTGATTTTAAAAGAGAGGCAACTTATGGTAAAGCCCCTGAAGACGTTAAAGTAACACGTATTGTAAAAGCCCATCGATTTGAATTTAAAGATGGAACACCCTTTTTAAGATGGAAATGGCGTGTTCATGAGTTTCCAGCTGGCTCACAAGAAGATGTACAATATTTGAATGATAGTGCAGCTGCTGTGCTTGTAACTTTCATGACCCCCAGCAGAGCTTATCCAACCATTCAGTATATCTGGAGTCGAAGTGTGCCTGCGGGTGAAGTATTTCCAAACCCGGCTTTTAATGAAGATTTCCCAACTTATTTTAAGATCATGAGAAGTGGAAGTGCCGAAGATTCACAATTGTGGGTTGAAGAAGAAGTAAATGTGTTTGAAGATTTTAAAAAGATTTTTGGTGAAAAATATGCTGATTACTTACCTGTTATTGGTATTTCGGTGTTGACCGATGCCAATAATACGCAAAGTAGAGCTCATGGTGAGTACGATGACTTTTATCGCAGCTCCAGAGCTAAATATTAAAAGGTAGTGTCCAAAAAATGTGGGCTTAAGAATTTAAGTTCTTGAAATGACCCTTCCCGTCATCCCGGGCGAAAACCCGGGATCCAGTATTCTTCTTCTACAACTTTTGTTCTAAATTGGGGGCATATTTTTTGCTCCTAAACGTGCGCAAAAAACAGCGCCCCAATTCTCTCATGGATTCGAATTTAACTTTTGGCTGCGCTTGACGTAGCACCTTAGCCCGACCATTTCCACACATAAACTCGAGTATTGTCACCCTGCCATGAGGAGTGAAAAAGGTTTTTTGGACACAACTATTTAAAAATTATAAGAGAAAGTGGCGAGGAAGGAGAGAGCGTCCCCATCTAAGGGTGTACCACCGGTTGATGTTTGGTCTTCATCTTGAAAAAAGATCCAGTGGTAGAGGAACCGAAGGCCTATGTAGAAAACTCTTTCTTTAACTGGAAATTCAAATCCACCACCAAAATTAAAACCTAAAGCGTTTTCTTTTCCAGAAGAAGGAAATTGAGCACTATTATAAAAGCGAAAGTATTGTCCTACGCCTGCCATAATATAGGGGTTTGCATAGACAAGGGCTCTCGTAAATTGGGTGCTTGTAATATAATACTTTGTACTTAAATTAATGTTTAAAAGAGCAATATTTCCAGAAACATTATCGACAACAAAATTATGCCAGCTGTATTGAGTAAAAAGTTCTGCTGCAAAACCAAGTGTAAAAAAATAAGTGATATAGCCTGATATTTCAAAACCTGGATCATAGATAGTACCCAAGTTGCCTGTGAAGGTTCTCACACCAGTTCCTAAGCCTGCCATAAGAAATCTTCCAAAGTAAAAAAAAGTTTCGTCTTCTTTTTCTTGTTTAAAATCAACACCAAAAGCTTCTGAAGATTCGTAGATATCATCGGATTGTGCGTGAGTATAAGTGGGGCTGGAAATAACACCTATTGTGAAGATGATTAAAAAAATAACCCATGTAGATTTTAATTTTAAAATCATAAGCCCTTGCAATTCCAAGGAATTTACTTCAAATGATAACAGAATTATTTTGACAAGGAAAGGGGCGTTTAATACATTCTGGACTGGTCATCCCCGCACCTAGCCTTGAGGCACTAGCGGGGACCCAAGATCTTATGAATCGAAAAGAAGTTAAAAGTCGTGATCTCTTTCTTGCATGGGAGCATCGAATCATGCACCACCTTATGGAAAATAGCAGGGTGTATGGATTGTTTTTATTGATTGTTGTTGTTGCAACTCTATCTGTAGGTTTTTGGATAAAAAATCAGAATCAAAAAGAAAAGTTGGCTTCTGAAGCTTATTATACAGCACTTAAAGCACAAGAAGGTAAACCTGATTTTAAAAAGTTAGAAGAGGTTTCTAAAGAGTATTCCTCCACTGTTTCTGCTGTGCTTGCTTCTTTAAAAGAAGGAAACTTATTTTACGAGAAAAAAGATTTTAAACAGGCTTTAGAGGTTTTTAAAAACACAGAGAAACATACGAAAAATACTTTTCTAAAAACGTTAGTTTATTATAATCTTGCTTATACAAGTGAATCTCTCAATCAGTATGAAGGGGCTTTTCAATACTTCACTCGGTTATTAACTAGTGAAATTGAATTTTTGTCTCATTCTGGTTTTGTTGGACAGGCGCGATGTTTAGAGAAATTAGGAAAAAAAGATGAAGCCCTCAAAGTTTATGAGGATCTTAAAAAGAAATTTCCTAAATATCAAAAGCAGGCAGATGATCTTATTCAGCTTTTAAACTCTTAACTATGAAAGTTATTTCTTATTTATTTTGTGTCATTTTTTCTTTTGCTTTTGTTTCTTGCTCAAGCGTTCAAACAAAAGAACTTCAGCGTGAAGCCTTATTTAAAGTTGCTTTAGAAGTGAATCTTAAAAGACAAAAGAAAACATGGCCAAGGGAAACAACACCTCCTTATGCTGCAGAGGGTTATATCTTCCAAGGAAGTCGAAGTGGTATTTTTGCAGCTTTTAATCAAAAAGGTAAGGAAGTATGGCGTTTTAATGTTCCGCAAGGTTTTGAAGCTCCACCTCTTTATTATCAAAATAAAGTTTATGTAGGAGCCAATGATGGTTTTTTTTATTGTTTGCATGCCCACTCGGGAAGGGTTGTGTGGAAGTATCAGACAGAATATTCTATTCTTTCAGAACCGATTATTAATAATCACTCTATTTATTTTTTAAATTCTCAAGATGAACTCTATGCGCTTGATTTAGAAAGTGGGAAGTGGCAGTGGCATTATAAAAGAGATTTTAAGAAAGATCGTATGACTATCCATGGAAGCTCAACCCCTCTTGTGTCTCACAATTCTCTTTATGTTGGATTTTCAGATGGTTATTTTGTTTCTTTAAATAGCGCAACAGGTGCTCTTAACTGGATTAAAAAATTGGTAGAGGGAGGAAGATTTCAAGATATTGATTCACAACCAGTTTTTCAAGGAGACCGCGTTTATATTTTAACTTATGAAGGAAGTTTGTATGCTCTTTCTTCACACAATGGCAAGGTTTTATGGAAAAAGTCGATACAAGGGGGGCGTGGTTTTACTCTTCAAGGAGACGTTCTTTATGTTTCAACCTTGCAAGGTGAGCTTAAGGCTTTTTCAAGTGGAGAGGGGCAAGAACTATGGAGTTGGAAAGTGAAGAATGGAAGTTTAACGGCTCCTGTGGTAATAGATAAAACAGTTCTTGTAGGGGGTGAAAAATCAGGCCTCCATGCGGTGAATATTAAAACGGGAAAAGAGGTGTGGGCATATAAGCTCACATTTGGTTTGTCTGCTAGGCCTTTTGCTTTACATGACAAAATCTACATTTTCTCAAATGGTTCAAAGTTAAGTGTTTTAAGTAAAAAATAGGGAAGAAAACATGGATCAAACTAAAAAAATTGTTCACATTGTGGGTACGGGTACTATTGGAGAACCTCTGATTGGTCTTTTTGTAAGAAAGCAAAAAGAGTTAGGTATTGACGAGGTTACTTTTCATAAACAAACTCCTACACCTCTTGATCGCCCTAAAATTGAAAATCTTGTTAAAAGAGGTGCAAAACTTTGTGTTGATAAAGATCATTGGGGGCAGTTTGAGAATATCGGATATAAACCTGCCTATACGAGACGTGAAGCTCTTGAAAGAGCTTCAGTTGTGGTTGATTGTACCCCTTCCGGTGTTGGCCAACAAAATAAAACAGATTTTTATAATAGTTATAAAAACAATACTTTGGGTTTTATGGCCCAAGGTTCTGAATTTGGTTTTGGGAAAATGTATGCTCGAGGTATTAATGATGAAGCTTTCAATCCCCAAAAAGATAAATTTCTCCAGATTGTTAGCTGTAATACACACAGTCTTGCTATTTTGACAAAAACTTTGGGTGTCGATGCCAAAAATAAAGTGAGTAACATAGAAAATGCTCAATTTGTATTAATGCGAAGAGCTAACGATGTCAGTCAGACAAAAGACTTTTTGCCTGCGCCTCAGCTAGGAAAACACTCAGATAAAAGTTTTGGAACTCACCATGCTAGAGATCTTCATCATCTTTTTAAAACCTTGAGTGTAGATCTTAATGTTTATTCGTCATCTGTTAAGATTCCAACTCAATACATGCACACACTGTGGTTTAACGTAAAACTTAAAAAACCTATGACTCTAGAAGAGGTCAAAAACAGATTTATTGAGAATCCTCTTGTTGCCATTACCAATCGACAAACAGTCAATGAAGTTTTTTCTTTTGGCCGTGATCATGGTTATTATGGGCGCATTTTAAATCAAGTTGTTGTTTCTATGCCAACAGTTGAGGTGCTTCAAGGTGGAAAGGAAGTTGTGGGTTTTTGTATGACGCCTCAAGACGGGAATTCACTTTTAAGTACTGTAGCAGCTACTTTAAAATATCTTTATCGGGAAGAATGGGAAGAAAAGCTTAAACTCTTTGATCCGTATATTTTTAAAGAAATTTAAAAAACAAGGCCAGGCCAGTTTTCTCTTTTCCGTGCACTTCTGTCATCCCTGCATCCCATTTGTCATCCCACGGCTTGGGCCGCGAGGGATCCGGTATTTAGATTCCACCAGCTTTTTTCTTTGTTTGTCTAAGCCATCCCAAAAAACCCAAATAGCGTCCATCATTTCGTTGCCATGTTTAATGAACTTATCTTGATCAATTTTATGTTCTAAAAAGTATTCTTCAAGTTCTTCTTGGGTGTGGAGAGCATGTTGTTCTTCTAACCGATCATGCCATGTGAAGAAGGCAAGTGGAAGATCAAGGCTGTATTTTACTCTAAATTTTTTAAGCCCTTGAACGAGTTCTTTCCAAAAACCGGCTGCAGCCCAGTTTTCAACAGCATAGCTAGCAGCCTGGGAGATTTCATAATTCTCGTTTCCGTAAAGCCTTGCAAGCTCATCACAGAAGTGAAGGGTGGAGGCTGTTCCATAGCGTCTTTTTCCTATATCTTGGAAGCTAAGATTTAATGTGGAGGCAATTTTGAGAAGCCATTCAAAGTGACCCGCTTGAAATCTAAAAGTGCCTCCTTCAACTGTACCTTCTGTAGAAACAAGTATTGATTTTCCTCGAGCTTTCTTATCTTTTTTGTTTTTAAAAATAACCCCAATTTCATTAGCTAAAATTTCTTTTGAAGCACGCATTCCTTCTAAGCTATCTGCGTTTATCATTTTTTTGAGTTGAGCAATAAGAAAAAGATTGGAGAAAACAGAAAACTGAACAATAAAGGCCTTGACCTGTTCAAAATTGGCTTCACCTTTGGCAAACCATTGTGTAAAGGGATTGTGAGTGATAACTTTGTGTTTCAGGAGTTCTTTGTTGATTCTTTCTTGAAACTTAACACACTCTTGATTCATAAAATTCTCTCAAGGGATTATAACTCTCATGATTTCAATGGCAAGCCGGGGATCCAGAACTTTTAAATCCTCAGGTAATTTTTACAAAAGAGGTGTCAGTTTTTTAAACTGTTTAAAGTTTAGTTAGTTTTTTAAAATTATCAAATTATAATAAGAGGTTAACTTGATTTTTTAAATATTTTTTACTTTGTTTGTGTTAAGAGTTTGAGCAAAATAAAATTTTTGTTAGCATGTTTGAAACGCCTTTTTTTAAATCATTCTAATAGCTTAGTTAAACTTTTAACACTTAAATGCCTAGTTTTTTCCACAAGTTAGCACAAGCTTAGTTTATCAAATGTTAAATTCATAAAAAACCTCTAATATTTTGGCATGTTTAGTGCACATAATCCTCCCGGGATTAATCCATTTTTAAGGTAGGGGGATTTTGAGAATACGTTCTTTCTTTTTTTTATTCCTTTTTTCTTTATACGTACCTTCGTTTGCCTTAAGCCAATCCATAGAATTGAACCCTCGGCTTCATGAAACCTTTGAAGAAAAGGCTTATGATTTTGTTCTTATTAAAAGGCTTTCTGAGTTAGCTCAGTTTCAAGCTCTTATGTGTAAAAATGAACAAGAGGCTCAGGCTTATGCTGATGCGGCCCGTCAATTTGAAATAAAGTCACGTGAAATTTATGAAGAGTTCCTAGAACCAGTTAAAATTTTACAAGAGCAAATGAAAGCCTATGCTCTTTATCACTTTGTCATTAAGCTTTCTCACGAACAGAGAAGGCAAGGTCATGAACGAGAGTCGCAATGGATTCTCGAATCTTTAGCCAATGAACTTAAAATTTCTGTCTCTGAGATTTTATCTCAGCATGAATACCTTCATTCTCTTTTTGGAGAAAAGCAAGAGTTTCAAAATTTCGATAGCTCACTTGAAAAGCTTATTGCTCTTGCATCTTTAGGAAAAGAAGATGATGTCGAAACCTTTCAAAGAGAGTTGCAAAAGATTCCTGAAGGGCCTTATAAACAACTTGTTCAAGCCTCTTTTCAAAAAGTAAAAGAAGAATTTCAAAAAAGAAAAGTACTTGAAAAAGAATTTGGTACATCTGAGCTTAATATAGATATGTATCTTCAAGGAACCTTGGAGGGAAAAGGAAGAAACTGGAAATATTATCAAAAATTAAACGAGTTTTACCCAGATCTGAGAAAACTTGTTTATGGACGTATTAGAGAACTTCACAGAGAACAACAATTAGGGGTTTTTAGACATTCCCGACAGACGCGGGAATCTAGTTTCTTTGATGATATGTTTCCTCGAAATCCAGGGGCAGTTTCACATCCTGAGTTTAAAATTCTCCTTCACAGCTATGCTGGAACTTTAGAAAGAAGAAATAGGCCCGAACCTACTTATATTTTAAGAAATGGAGATACCTTTCCAGATTATTTTTCCCACATGACAGGAGCTCAACCTACATTAAGTGGTATAGGGTTGGGTAGTTTGGCTATTATGGGAACCGCTTCCCTTGTGGGTATAGTCATTATTACAAGTAGTATTTCTGCTGTTATTTTGGGACCTAAAGGAGTTCTTATTACCGCAGCCATAGCTGCGGCTTTTGCTACAGCACCTAATTTAAACCACTGGGTTTTTGGAAATGACATACCGAGTGATAAGTGGTTAGGGCGTTTCATTGTAAACCTTATTGTGATGCTGCCTATTGCAGCTCTTTTCCAAGGGTTTGCAGCAGTACTTCCAAGAACTACATTTATTGTTGGAAGTGGATTGCTGTTAGGAAGTGCTCATCATCATTGGGAAAGCGATGAGTATTTTGAATCCATTTTTTCTATAGCCCTTGTTGTAGGGATGGCAAGCCAAGCAACACGTATTTTTGCAAGACCTCCTGTTGAAACAGCAACCTACTTTAATGGAAAGAGTTTTTCAGAAACTTATAATGGGGGGGATTTTCTTGTTTATGATTCAACTGTAACTTCCAACTCAATACCTTCTACAGGTTATAAGCTTGTCTTTGAGCCCCAATTTAATCGAACAGTTCTTATACCCCAGACAAGAACAGGTATTTCACCGCCAGAGATGGGGGGTGAAGGTTCTTTTTTAAATGACGGATTTATTATTCCAAGAGGTAGGCCTCGAAACGCTTTAGAAGCCATGGGTGCTTATTATGAACAAACGCTTCTCACAGACCCAGCATTGAATGGCCGAGGGCAAGGTTTTACAGTTCCTGATTTACAAAATGGATGGCGCGCTGCCAATGACTTTTTCATAGGAGATCCTATTAACCCTGGAAATGGGTTTCAAAGAGGTGGACTTGAAGTTTTACCGCACGTGATCCAACCACGTACGCAACCCTTTCAAAATATTTTTACAGGCTCTCATAATTTTACATCTCAATTTATTTCACCTCGTTCTTTAGGCACTGAAGTAGGAAATGGGGGTGGCAAATTTGTCTACAATCTTTTTGTAGATCCTCGCTTTATAGGAGATCGAATTTTACCTCAGTTTGGGGATGGAAAACTTTTTAGAGCAGGCTCAAAAGATTATATTCAGCAACCCTTTAGAAAAATTGTTATTACTTATCACAGAGATAGAAACGGTAACGTTTTTAGAATTGAAATTTCTCAAAGAGAGGAAGAATCTGAGGGGGATATTTTTGCATCAAGTGATAACCCACAAGAATCCGAAATAAGAGAAGAATATCATTTGGATAGAGATAGTGAAGAAGGAAGACCAGATGCTTCACGCCTTCCACTGGTGTCTGGAAATCATGTGAGTCGCGGGTTGCAACTTCTTTACTATCTTAAAATTATTGAACTTGAAGAAGAATCAAATAGAAGAAAACTTGAAGCGCTTCAGATTATGGCAGAACAGTACGGAGAAGAGGCCATTCCTCACTTGTTAGATGTTCTTAAAAAAGCACAAGAAGGTGATATTAAAAATCAAGCACATGAAGAATTAGCAAAACTCACCAACCACAAAAATATTACAAATGCAGAGGAGCTGATTCGCACAGTTGAGCGAGAACTTAAAGGTGAAGAAGATTGGAATAATATTGCAAGTATTTTAAGAATTATTTCTAGTGGAGATGCTCAAGATGAAAAATTATCTAAAGCCTTAGAGGTTGCTTTGGGTTTACCTGTTGAAGCTTTTTCTCACACTGAATTTAAAGCGTTGAATGATCATCTACAAAAATTTTTAGAAAAAGAAGAATTTCCTCACAGTTTAAGACGTAAAGTGGCTCAAGTATTGTTTCATTTATCAGAATACGCCTCGTTAGATTTAGATCGTTTACTGCGTCACCCTAATCCTCATATAAGAATGGCGGTTGTTCTTGGTTTAGGGCATTCCACAGATCCAGCTGCAGTCGAAATTTTAGAGCGTTTAGCTCTAGAAGATAATGTTTTTGAAGTTCGTTTAGCTGCTATAACTTCATTAAGATATTTACCTCATGCAGACCAAAGTTTAGATAAAATTGCACATTGTGATGAGCCAGCACTTGCAGACAGGGCTCAATGGGCAACTTACTTAAGAAATCAGCACAGTTTTTCAGAAAGTTCTACAGAGCCTTTGTTATTTTCACTTCTTAATAAGACATTTGAATGGGGTGACTTTACAGCTGAGGACGTTGAAAAATTATTTGGACAATTTGAACTTCTTTCAGAAAAAGAATTACAATTTTTAGGGTATTCAGATGAAGTGAGTTATTTTTTACACCTTCTTTTCTATCCTACTATTGCTGGGTTTTTAGAGTTCTTTCAAACAATTGAAGAGCTTCACAATATCTTTTTAAGAGCTTTAAGAGCCTTAGATAGACTCATGCCTTTAGCTTATCAACCAGGGGTTACTTCATCGGGTGAACAAGAAAGAGAAAGTATTGAATTATTGGTAACATGGTGTTTTGAAAAAATAACATCGACATTTAATCGAGACGGATTTTCAAATAGTTTTTCTGAAGAACAATTAGTTGAAGCATTTGTTTTTTCAAGATCATACTACCTGCAAACTTATTTTTATGAAGAGCTTGAGAAAAAAACAGGGCTTAAGAAAGCAGAAGATTTATCGAAACTTATTGTTGAAACGGTGCTTCAATCAGAAAATGTTGATGAGACTCGCATTTATGAAATACTCATGGCTTCCTCTATTGAAAGTGTTGCTTGTGCTGCCATTAGAAAGTTAGGTGGTGTCTTTCAAGCAAGAAAAGAAGAAAGCAAGATCGCAGATCCTGTTATTTTAAGTTTACTCCGTGCGTGGGCAGAAGAT
>JACPKQ010000021.1 GCA_016186995.1 Deltaproteobacteria bacterium
GAGGATTTCATCCAGGAGCACAGCGCCTGCTAAAATAATATCGGCCCTTTTTTCCTGCATACCGGGTATTTTAATCAGCGCTGAAAGTGTGAGAGACTCCATCTTTTCAATAAGTTTTGAAAGATCTTTTTCAAAAAAAGGTTCTGTAGAATATCCCATTTCACTTAAAATGCTTGCTAAAGCTTTAATGGTTCCACTTGAAATCAGGCTGTCCCTAAAAGAGACTGTCTCTTTTTAGTTTCTCTTGATGGCGGACGGAAACACCTGTGACGAGATAAATCACTTCCTCACAAATATTGGTGGATTGATCGGCAATACGTTCTAGCTTTGAAGACACAAGCAAAAGAGCACTCGCACTTTCAATATTTTTTTGATCTTTAAGCATATCATTGAGTAAGTTTTTATAAATCGTACTTTGTAGCTCGTCTACTTCTTCATCTCTTCGAATGACTTCGAAAGCTAAATCTTTATTCTTTTCCAAAAAAGCTTTAAGACTGTCTTTCATCATAGTCTGTGTTTTTTCAGCCATAAGAGGAATATTGACTAAAGGCCGAATCCAACGTTTTTTTGAAGATAAAAAGATGGCTTGTCTGGCAATGCTTTCAGCATAGTCTCCCATTCGCTCGAGTTCGTTAATAATCTTCATGCCAGAAATAATAAATCTTAAATCCGTTGCTTTAGGTTGTCTTAAGGCAAGATAGGTAAAACAAAGATCATCAATTTTGAGCTCTTGAATATCAATTTCTTTATCATATTGGATTACCTCTTGAGCCAATCTTGTGTTGAAATCCTTAAGAGCCACAATGGAGCTTGAAATTGCTTTTTCAACCATGCCTCCCATTTTTAAAAGCTCTTCATAAATTTGTTGTAATTCTTTTTCAAACGATAGCTGTGTCACGATTATCCAAACCTCCCTGTAATATAATCCTCTGTTTTTTTAACTTTAGGATTTGTAAATAAAATATTTGTTGTTTCAAATTCTACTAATTCTCCCAAATAAAAGAAAGCAGTATAATCTGAAACCCGAGCAGCCTGTTGCATGTTATGGGTTACAATAATAACAGTATACCTCTCTTTTAAAACTTGAATCAACTCTTCAATTTTCTGTGTGGCTATAGGGTCTAAAGCTGAAGTGGGTTCATCAAAAAGAACAATGTCAGGATCAACAGCCAATGCCCTTGCAATACATAAACGCTGTTGCTGCCCCCCTGAAAGCTGAAATGCAAGATCAGAAAGCCTGTCTTTAACTTCATCCCACAGCGCTGCATTCTTTAAAGCTTCTTCAACCTGATCATCCAGAAAAGAACGTTTTTTTACCCCGCGTATCCTCAATCCATAAGCAACATTTTCATAAATAGATTTTGGAAAGGGATTGGGTTTTTGAAAAACCATACTGATTCGCATTCTGAGCTCTATGGGATCTACGTTTTTATGCAAAATATTTTGATTCTCAGGCAGAAGAATAATTTCTCCTTCATACCGATTTCCTGGATAAAGATCGTGCATCCTGTTAAAACATCGAAGAAGTGTCGTTTTTCCACACCCTGAAGGGCCAATCATGGCAGTGACTTTATTTTTAAAGATAGGAAGTGAAATATTTTGCAATACTTGAGTTTCTCCATAATAAAAATTGAGATTTTTTATGATAGCTCTTTCGTTTACCATTTTATCCTCTTTCTAAACTGATATCTCATGTAAATAGCTAAAGCATTCATTGTTAATGTTAAACCAATAAGAACAATGCCGGCGGCAGCTGCGTTTTGATGAAATTCTTCTTGAGGACGTGACACCCAATTAAACATTTGAATAGGAAGCACTGTAAAAGGATCCATAATCGAACTGGGTAAAAATGCAATAAAAGTTAAAGCTCCAATAGTAATAAGGGGTGCCGTTTCTCCAATAGCGCGAGACAATGCAATGATAACACCTGTTAAAATTCCACCCATTGAGTAGGGAATGGTATGATCTCTCATCACCTGCCAGCGAGTTGCCCCTAATGCATAGGCCGCCTCTCTCATGGTTGTGGGAATGGTTCGAAGAGCTTCACGAGTGGTTACAATAATAATAGGAAGCACTAAAAGCCCCAAAGTAAGTCCTGCGGTTAAAATGCTTTGTCCTAAGTGCATCTGATATACAAAAATTCCTAAAGCCATCAATCCATACACAATGGACGGAACCCCTGCTAAATTAGAAATATTAATTTCAATAATAGAAGTTAAAAAGTTTTTAGAAGCGTATTCTTCTAAGTAAAGCCCGGCTAAAATACCCACGGGAACAGCAACAACAGCAGTCACAGACATTACTGTTAAAGTACCCACCCATGCCGAGAGGATTCCTGCTTGCTCTGCAAACCGCGATGGAAAGGATACGAAGAAGGCTACGTTCAAACGAGGAACACCTTGTATTAAAAGACTCATCATAAGTGAAAAAAGAGTAAGGAGTGAAAAAAATAAAACTAAACCGCTTAACCACACAAAAATAGCATCATAGGCTTTTCTTCGTTTAAGCGGAATCATTCGTAAACCTCTCGGGTGAGTTTTTTCATCACATGTCCAAAAATATTAAAAACAAATGTCATTAAAAAAAGAATGAGTCCACACACAAAAATGGTTTGATACCCAACTGTTCCATGGGGAAGGTCTCCAAGGCTTACTTGTACGATATAAGCTGTAAGGGTTTGAGCTGGTTCCCTTGGATCTAAAGTCAAATTGGGTTGCATTCCTGCAGCAATAGCTACAATCATGGTTTCCCCTACTGCCCGTGACAAAGCTAAAATATAAGCAGCAACAATACCTGAAATAGCTGAAGGAAAAATAACCCTTAAAGAAGTTTGAAGTTTTGTAGCCCCCATAGCCAATGAACCCTCACGCATATACATAGGAACAGCCCGCATCGCATCTTCACATAAGGAGCTCACATAGGGAACAATCATAATTCCCATCACAAACCCAGCACTCAACATATTAAAGCCAGAAAGTTCAGGAAATATCTTTTGAAGAAGAGGAGTTACAAATAAAAGCGCAAAATAACCATAAACAACCGTTGGCACTGCACTTAAAAGTTCTAAAATAGGTTTGATGGTTTCACGCACATGATGAGAGGCATACTCACTCAAATAAATAGCAATGATACTTCCCAATGGAATTGCAAAACTTAAGGCCACAAAAGTTGTAACCATGGTTCCTAAAATCAAGGACGCAATCCCATAGTGCGCATCAAAAAAAAGTGGTGTCCATTGTGGATCTGTTAAAAAATCCCGTATGGACACCTCACGAAAAAAAGGAATAGATTCAGAAATAAGAATAAAAACAATCCCTAAAGTAATAAGAATAGAAAGAAAAGCACAAAGAAAAAGCCCGACCTCAATCAACCTTTCTTTAAAACAAAGAAGTTTTTTTGAGTTCTTATTAAAGGTTTGGAATTTCACGCTTTAATAACTCCTCTACTTTAAGCCCTATCTCTGCTTTTCCCCCAAAGACGGTTCCACGTTTTTCTTTCTTTAAATTTTCAAGTGCTAATGTGTAAAGTTTTTGAGGTAGTGGAACATATTTAACTTGTTTTGCAAGTTTATAAGCATTGTGTAAATAAAATTCTGAAAAGCTCTTAACCTCTTGTTTTTTAAGGGCTTCCGCACTGACATAAATAAAAATAGGCCTGGAAAAGGGTGTGTAAGTTCCTTGTTCAATTGTTTGTTCCGAAGGAAAAACTCCTCCTACTGATAGTGCTTTAAGTTTTTTCTTATTTGCTTCGTAATAAGAAAAAGGAATATATCCCAAGGCTTGAGGGTTAGAACTCACCCCCAAAACAAGAGTGTTGTCATCTTCGCTTGCTGTGTAATCTCCACGCGAGGATTTAGATTTTCCTGTAACTGCTTCTGTAAAATAATCAAAGGTACCGGAATCAGAGCCTGCTCCAAAAAGCTTAATGGGTTTGTTAGGCCATTCTGGAAGAACATGGTTCCACTGGGTTATTTTCCCCTGGGCGCCCGGCTCCCATAAAGTTTTAAGAGAAGCAACGGTGATATTTTTTACCCATGTGTTTTGATGGCTTACAATAATCGTAATAGCATCATACGCGATAGGAAGTTCAATATAAGAAATTCCTTGTGCTTTACATATTTCCATTTCTGATTTTAAAATAGGCCTGGAAGCATCTTGAATGTCTGTTTCACCTCGACAAAACTTTTTAAATCCACCGCCTGTTCCTGAAATGCCGACCGTTACTTGTACTTTTCCTTTTTGTTCTTTTTGAAACTCTTCTGCCACTGCTTCTGTAATAGGAAATACAGTACTTGAACCATCTATTTTAACAACACGCCGCTCGGAAGCTGCAAAGATGCTACTCAAGTAAAATAAGACAACCACAACACTTACAAAACCCATTCTTTTCTTCATTGTTTTTCTCCTTTATTTATCCATCCTGTAACCCATTGTCATTCCCGCACTAGCGCCTAGCGCACAAGCGGGAATCTAGATTCTGGATTCCAGACAGTCCTTCGGACTTCTGGAATGACAGAAGGGCTCGTGATGACAAAAACGACCCTATCTTTTCAATGTTAAGATTTTATTAAGAAAATAATAAATTAAAATAAAGGAATAAGAATACTAAAAAGACTACCCTTTCCTTGTTCACTTTCAACTTCAACACTGCCCCCGTGTAAAAGGGCAATGTGTTTAACAATAGCAAGACCCAGGCCAGTGCCTCCCATTTCTCGATCCCTTCCCTTATCAACACGGTAAAACCGTTCGAAAACACGTGGAAGATGGGTTGAGTGAATACCTAAACCTGAATCTTCGACAGCAAGCTTAAGAAATCCTTTCTCTTCTTGAATAGAAAGGGTAATCACGCCACCCTTTTCTGTATATTTCATGGCATTGTCTAAAAGATTATAAAGAGCCTGGTGAAGTTTGGGTTCATCAGCTGTCATCGACTCTACTTTAATATGAGTTTTTAAAGTAATTTCTTTTTCCTGAGCTTGTTTTTCAAACTCTAACATGAGTTTTTCGACAAAGGGTTGTATCTTAAAGCATAACTTATGAAACATCACCTCTGATTCCAAACTTGAAAGACTTAAAAGGTCTTTCATAAGATAACTTAAACGTTCTACATTCTGTTTAATAATTTTTAAAAACTTTTCTTTTTGAGTTTGATGAATGTCTTTGTCATTTATCAAAGTATCTGTAAACCCTAAAATAGAGGTGAGGGGCGTTTTGAACTCATGAGAAACATTAGCTACAAATTCAATCCGCATCTGTTCAACTGATTTTAAATCTGAAATATCATGAAAAATAGCAACAACACCCCACATATTTTCTTGATCTTGTTGCAAGGGTGAAACAACAATCTCGTAATGTTTAACTGTATTATCAATTATTTTAATTTGTTTTTGAAAAATTTTCTTTTCTTTTAAAGCCCTTTCAAAAAAAGAAATAACATCCGGGTTCTGAATAAACTCGAGAAGAGAACGTCCCCTTACATCACCCTCTTTTAAATGAAAAATTTCTTTGACCCTTTTATTATAAAGAATAATTTTTTTATTGGGGTCAATGGCAAGAACCCCATCATACATACCTGATAAAAGAGAAGAAAGTTTTTGTTTTTCTTGCACAAGATCTAAAAACAGAGAAGACAATTGATCTTTCATAGAATTTAAAGAGTTGGCTAAAGCACCCAACTCATCACGAGAACGAATATTTAAAGAGTGATTAAAATCCCCCTCGGAGATTTTTTTAGAAAATTCAGTCATTTTCTGAACCGATTTTTTAATAGTTTGAATCGTTTTAAAATGGAGAAAAAGAAAAAAAAGAATCACAAGAAGAAGAGCTAAAGTGTGATAGTCATAAAAGAAAGCAAGCATCAACTGCATACTACTCATCTTGAAGGCGGTAGCCAATACCTCGGATGGTTTCGATAAACTGTCCCCAGTTTTTAAGCTTTTTACGAAGGGCTAAAATATGAACATCAATCGTTCTATCAATAACAGCTGTATCATGACCCACAACCATATCTAATAGTTTATCGCGTGTTAAAACCCTTCCGTGGTTTTCAACAAGCGCTTTTAAAATTTTAAACTCTGTCAATGTTAAGTGAACTTCTTCTTTATCTACAAAAATCTTATGCCTTGCCCAATCAGCTTTTAAACCTTTGTAAGAAAAACTTTCTTCACTTTTTCTTTTGTGAAACGCTCTTCTTAAAACTGCCTTTAATCTTGCCACCACTTCGCGAATATCAAACGGTTTTGTAATATAATCGTCGGCCCCCAGTTCAAGCCCGTAAACAATATCAGCTGTTTCAGATTTTGCTGTGAGCATCACAACCGCCATGTTTTTAGTATTTTCTTGAGTTTTTAATTCCTCGCACAGTTCAAGACCTGACATCTGAGGCAACATGAGATCTAAAATAACAAGATCGGGTAGTTTTTGAGTTATTTTCTTTAAACCCTCTTCAGCATTTAAAGCCTGGGTAACCTCAAAGTTTTCTTTATTTAAGTGATAGACCAAAAGATCATTAATATCTTTTTCGTCTTCAATAATAAGAATATGATTTTTCAAAATATCCCCTTGTACAGACTTTAAACCCACTCTAATCCGATTATGTTAAGAATTGATTAAGATTGTTGAGCTTTTCAAGTTCTCTTACAAACAAACCATCTCGAAGTGAATAATCTGTTGTATATACTTTTTTAATTTCAAGGGTTTTGAGGATTTCATCCAGGAGCACAGCGCCTGCTAAAATAATATCGGCCCTTTTTTCCTGCATACCGGGTATTTTAATCAGCGCTGAAAGTGTGAGAGACTCCATCTTTTCAATATATATAACTTCTTAGAATGTCGATGGCATTTTTCTTGAGAGGTGGGTTTCGCTTCAAAAAAAGCTGATGAAGGCGATGTGCTCCTAAATTTAAACTGGTGGCAAAAAAAAGTTCATGCCCACGAGAGAGAGAAATCTCTGTACTTCCCCCACCTATATCCACCAATAAAGAAAAGCCTTGGGGCATTTTCTCATAAGATAAAATGCCCTGGGCAATGAGCTCTGCCTCTTTCAGGCCTGAAATAATTTTAAGTTGAATGCCAGTTTCTTTGTGAATGATTTTTTTAAGCCTTTGAGCATTCGTTGCCACCCTCATAGCACTCGTTCCAACAGCTATCACACGCTCTACTTTAAACTCATATAAAATATCTGAAAAGTCTTCAAAGGTGTGGAGTGTTCTCTGCATTACGTTTTTTGTTATATATTTTTTTTGAAAAAGCCCCTCACCTAAACGAATCATCACTCTTTCACGCAGAAGTTGAAAAATCTTTTTTTGATTCATTTCATAAACATCAATACGGACTGAATTAGTACCTAAATCGATAATAGAAAAACGCATGATGACACCTAAGATCTTAAAATACGAGGAGGCAACCAAAAAACAAGCTGTCCTTTCCCAAACTGAACTTTATCAATAAACTCCAGCAATCCTACCCCTCCCTTTTTGAGCAATAAAAAGCTTTTACTTTCTGCATGACTTAAAAGCTTGGATGTTAGGAAACTTAAATGGGGTTCATGTCCTATAATAGCAACTACCTCTTTTGTCTTGTGTTCCAGAAGCCAATCTAAAAATAGTTTAAACGGCGCATCAGGTTCAAGTTCTTTAATTTTATAAATGTTTTTCTTTCGGTACACATCTGCACATATTTCTGCTGTTTGAAAAGCTCGAACATAGGGACTTGAGGCTATAAGATCTACATGAGGTAAAATATACTTTAAGCCTTCAAAGTTTTTTCTTGTTTTTTTTCGTCCCCTTTCTGTTAAAGGACGAAGTTCATCTTTTTTACCTGATTCTGAAAAAAGCTCTCGATCTTCTGCAACACCATGCCTTACAATAAGAAGCTTCATACACCTTGTTCCTTTCTGTTTTCATTGAAATAAGTAGAATAATAAATCATAAGTTTTTCCTGAACACCTAACTCTTCCGGTGATCTGGGTTGCCTTAAGGTGTACTCTCCATTGGGTTGTAAATCCCATGTTTGTTTTTGGTTTTGAAGCAATAGTCTCTGAAGGGCCCAACATTGCTTTTTAAGATCAGGGTCTTCAATGGGAACAGCTGTTTCAACTCTGCCAAGCAAGTTTCGTGGCATCCAATCTGCTGAACCCATGTAAAATATCCCTTGATGCGGTTCTTCGGAGCCATTTCTAAAATAAAAAAAGCGTGAATGCTCAAGAAAACGCCCTATGATAGAAGTAACCCGAATATTTTCACTTAAAGAAGGAACTCCAGGTCTTAAAACACAAAATCCTCTCACAATAAGATCAACGTGAACCCCTGCATTTGAAGCCTCATAAAGTTTATCACAAATATCTTTATCTTCTAAACTGTTCATTTTTGAAAAAATAGCAGCTGGTTTTTTATTTTTCATATTGTCTATCTCATTTTGAATAAGATTTAAGAAACGCTCTTTCATGTTAACGGGGGCTACTAAAAATTTTGTAAACTTCTTTTTGAAAGAAAGACAGGTGAGGTAATTAAAAATATCAATCACCTCTAGTGCCAATTCTTTTTTGGCAGAGAAAAGACCCAAATCTGTATAAAGAGAAGCTGTTTGATTATTGTAATTTCCTGTTCCGATATGCACATAAGTTTGAATATCATCTTTTTCTTTTCTAATAATAAGTAACATCTTTGCGTGTGTTTTAAGCCCTACAATGCCATAAACAACATGAACACCGGCTTGTTCTAACCGTTCACTCCAGTAAATATTTTTTGCTTCATCAAAACGGGCTTTTACCTCAACAACACACACCACTTGTTTCCCTTGGCTGGCTGCCTCAATAAGCATAGGAATGAGAGGGCTTTCCTCTCCTAAACGATAAACCGTCATTTTAATAGCAAGCACATTTGAATCTTCCACCGCAACTCTCACAAGTTCTTCGACAGAGGCAGAAAAACTGTGGTAGGGGTGATGCACTAAAATATCCTTTTTCTGAATCACTGAAAATAAATGTGAACCTTTCGATTGAAAGGCACCCGGCACCTGCGGCACCCAAGGTTTAAATTTAAGATCTGGAAAGTGCAAATCAGCAATATGAGAATAGCTGCGATGGGACATTTCACCCGACACTTGAAAAAGATCTTCTTCTGAAAGTTCAAGTTCACTTGTAAGTACTCTCAATATCCAAGGGTCTGGATGGGGCTCGTGTTCCAACCTTACAACACGCCCCATTCTTCGCTGGCGCAATTCTTCTTCAACCACATCCACCAAATCATCGGCTTCTTCGTACTCATCGATTTGAGCATCCACATCCGCATTACGAGTCACTCTAAATGTTGTCATGGCTTGAATTTTAAAATCTGGAAAAAGCTTTGAAATATAAACTTTAATAAGTTCTTCCAAACGGATCATTCTGTGCGGAGGAACTCCCATGTTTTTTCCAACGTAAACCCAAGGGGATAAAACATCAGGTATCTTCACCCGAGCAAAACTGGGTTGTTTACTTCCAAGTTCACAGAGTTTAAGTCCAATGGATTGAGAAAGATTCGACAAAAAAGGAAATGGGTGCGCAGGCCCTACTGCCAAGGGTGTTAAAATAGGAAAAATAGAATTTAAAAAATATTCTTCCAATGCATCTTTTTCTTTTGTTTCTAATTCATCCCATTTTACAAGATAAATTTCATTGGCTTTAAGCTGAAAAAGTATTTCTTCTTTAAAAATTCGATCTCTTTGTTGATACAAGGTTTCTATTTTACGATAGATAAGGGCTGCTCGCATTTGAAGAGAAAATCCATCTTCTCGGATAGCAGTCGGATTATTATGTTTTTGTGTTTTTAAACGCCACATTCTCTTCATGAAGAACTCGTCAAGGTTGGAAGTGAAAATGGAAAGGAAACGAATGCGTTCTAAAAGCGGATTGGTTTTATCTTGGGCCTGGTAAAGAACCCTTTTATTAAAGGCTAACCAACTTAAATCTCTATTAAAATATCTAACTGCCATAATCAAAACTCCACGGGAGCCTAGACTATTTTGAAAAGTAATACAATTTTAACATTTGATGAGCGGATTTTACTTTTAAAAAGGACTGCCTGTTTTTTAGGCAAAGACCTAAAGAGCTTTCTTCATAATTTTGAAAATATCTGTATTATCAAGCGTTCCCTGAACCACTTCACTTCCCACACCCCATCCATAAAGGTAAACATCAACACCTGAATGAGCTGAATAATCTCGAAGAAAGGCCGCAGGTTGTTTTTCTGTAAAAAGCCCTTGAGCCGTTTCTTTAACTCCAAAACCTGGACCTGTAGCCCATGTTAACACAGGGTAATCAAGCTTTTTATCACCCTCTTTAACATGTTCAAAAAGGCCAATGCCAAGGTTTGGGTAACCATTAATAGAAAGTCCACCTGTTTCATGATCAGCTGTGACTAACACAAGTGTGTCTTTAGATGTAACTACCAATTGATAAGCAGCAATAGCTTTATCAAAAGCAATGGTGTCATGAATCGCTCGGAGTGCATCATTTTCATGCCCTGCATGATCAATACGCCCACCTTCTACCATTAAAAAATAACCCTTTGGATTTTTCTTTAAAACTTCATGAGCCTTTAAAACAAGCTCTGTGAGACTGGGTTCTTTAATATTGGCTGATGTTCTGTCAAGTTCATAAGCTAAGTGAGAATCTGACAAAAGCCCAAATAATTTTTGAGTTTTTTTTGAATCTATTTTATTAAACTCTTCTAAAGTTTTTACAACAGTGTAATTTTGTTTTTTAAGCTCCTCCTGCATTTCTGGAGTAAAATATTTAAGCCCGCCGCCCAACAGGACATCCACTCCACTTTTAATAAGTTGATGTGCAATTTCTTGTTCATCATCTCTTGAGTTTGTATGGGCATAAAAGGCAGCTGGTGTTGCATGGGTAATACGTGTTGTTGTTACAAGCCCTACACTCATTCCCTTTTGTTTTGCAAAATGCACGATCGAATTAACTTTTTTTCCATCTTTTTGCATGAAAACGGCTGTATCATCCTCTCCCAAAACCCCATTATTTGTTTTAACACCACAAGCAAAAGCAGTGGCTGAAGCAGCAGAGTCTGTCACAACAGAATCGGCTGCAAAGGTTTGAACAATAGCTATTTTTTTAAAAGTATCTAAATGAAGTTTTTGTTTTTTCTCACGAAGATAAAGTCTTGTTGCTGTAACATAGGTAGGCCCCATTCCATCCCCTACAAAGAGCACTATGTTTTTTGTATAACCTATTGAAAATACAAGCAAAACAGAAATTGATATAAAAAGAGCTTTTCTCATCCTTTCCTCCTGTGTTAGGATCACGGCTCTACTATCATGAAAACACAAGTGCCGCTAGCAGAAAGAATGCGCCCTCAAAATTTAAGCGAGTTTTTTGGGCAAACTCATCTTGTAGGGGAAGGAAAAATCCTTCACAAACTTCTTTCTCAAGATAAGCTGTTTTCTCTTGTTTTTTGGGGCCCGCCAGGAAGTGGTAAAACAACTTTAGCCCATATTATTGCGCACTCTACACAATCCCTTTTTGCACCTCTTTCAGCTGTTACATCTGGAAAAAAAGATTTACAAAAAATTTTTGAAGAAGCGAAAGCGAAGATGGATTCCCTTTGCCAAGGGAATGACAGAAAAAAAACGATTCTTTTTGTTGATGAAATACACCGTTTTTCAAAAACACAACAAGATGCTCTCTTACCCTATGTAGAAACTGGCATTGTTACTTTTATTGGAGCTACAACTGAAAACCCTTCTTTTAGGATTATTTCTCCTCTGCTCTCTCGCTCGAGAGTTCTTGTTTTAAAAAAGCTAGACGAAAAACAACTTCGGAATATTGCCCTTCAAGCACTGCAAAGTGAAAAAGGGCTTCACAATAAATTTAAACTAGAAGAAAAGGCCCTTACATATCTCTCTAGTATTTGCGATGGAGATTCAAGAATACTTTTAAACACACTTGAGGTTGCAAGCACTTTATGTACTCAAAACACTATCACTCTTGAAGATGTTTCAGAGGCTATTCAAAAAAAAGCGCTTTTCTATGATAAAAATGCTGAAGAACATTATAATATTATTTCAGCTTTTATTAAGAGTTTGCGCGGTAGTAACCCCCATGCCGCTTTATACTGGCTTGCTCGCATGATTGAAGGGGGCGAAGATCCACTCTTTATTGCAAGACGCCTTGTTATTTTTGCTTCAGAAGATATTGGAAACGCAGACCCGCTTGCTCTTCAAGTAGCAACAAGTTCACTCCATGCGGTTCAGTTTGTAGGGCTTCCGGAATGCAAACTGACCTTGGCACAGGCAGTGACGTACTTATCCTCTGCCCCTAAAAGTAATGCTTCTTATACGGCCATTTTAGAAGCCATTAAAGATGTTGAAAAATATGGAGCCTTACCAGTGCCGCTTCACATTCGAAATGCACCTACACAACTTATGAAAGATCTCGATTATGGAAAAGGTTATCAATACCCTCATGATCATAAAAATGGAAAAGCATCTCAGGAGTATTTACCAGAAAAACTCAAAGGCAAAAAATACTATCATCCTAAAAACATAGGATTTGAAAAAAATATTATTGAAAGGCTTAAGTTTTGGGAGAAAGAATAACAAAAAGATTGTCATCGCGAGGGTTCTGAAAGAACCCGTGGCGATCTCAACACGTTAGTGTTGGCTTAGAATTGCTTTAGCAATTCTAAGAGATTGCTTCGGCTTCGCCTCGCAATGACAGCAGTTTTTCAATATATGACTTAGCTCATTTTTTTACTGGAAAAACAGGCTAAAGATGGCTATTAAATAGATACTACCATGATGAAAAAACCTCTTCAATTTTTGGGGTCTGTGCAATTAGCCATTGCCCTTATTATTGGGCTTGCGCTGACCTTAACTGTTGCCACATTTTATGAATCTCTCCATGGCACAGCAGCAGTTCAATATCTATTCTATAAAACATGGTGGTTTGGGCTTTTACTCCTCTTAATAGGAATCAGCGTCACTTTTGCTGCCTTAAAAAAATATCCCTGGAAGGTTCACCAAACAGGGTTTGTCATCACACACTTGGGCATTATTATTCTTATTATTGGGTCTTTTCTGACTTTTTGGTGGGGAATTGACGCGAACCTTCCTCTTTATAATGGAGAGGAAAAAAATTATATTTTTACACATGAAGAAACTATTGAAATGAGTCAACCTTTGCAAAACAGAAAATATACAAAAACTTTAGAATTAGGCCCTTATCCAAAACTTGAAACCATTCCTCTTTTATCTGATAAAAAAATTTCTATTGCCATAGATCAGTATCTTCCCTTTGCACGAGAAGTAAATCACGTAGTACCTTCCAAAACTTCGAAAAAAGAAGCTATACAAATCAATCTGGCTAGCAGTTTCTTTAATGTAGATGAGTGGATTCTTATGAATGAAGAAGGTCTTCAAAAAATAGACTTGGGGCCTGCAAAAATTATTTTCAAAAAAATAAAAAATGAAAAAGATCTTCAAAAATTTTTAAACCCTCAAAAACAAAAAAAAGAAGGTGTCATTGGGAAAATCCGTATTCACACAAAAGATCAAGAATGGGTTTTAGACATTCACAAAAAAGACATCGGAAAAACTTTCGGGCTGCACAATTCTCATCTCACTCTTACCCTTCTTGAATATTTACCACATGCTTTAGTAGAGAATAATAAACTCGTTAATAAATCGGATAAAGCTCTTAATCCTGCTTTAAGAACCCTGATTTCTGGAAAAGAGGGATCTGAAGAGCACATGAGTTTTAGTCTTTTTCCAGAATTTCCTTCTCTTCATCAAAAAACAAGTATTTATGGTGCGAGACTACTTCTTGAATCTGAAGACTACACGGATAATTCAAAAAGCCTTTTTATAGGCATCACTGAATACAACCAACTTTATTATCAAGTCGTATCCTCCAAAGGAATACACAGTGGCAAGGTTGAATTAGGGAAAAAATATAAAACCCATTGGATGAATGCAGAGTTTTCAGTGCAAGAGTTTTTACCTCAAGCTAAACAATGGACTCAATTTCACGCAATAGAAGTACAAGACCCTAACAACCCTAAAGCACCCTCTGCTGTAAGGCTCCGCCTCCTTTGTCATTCCTGCGAAAGCAGGAATCCAGAAACTGAATACGTGTGGTTGGCTTTTAGTGAAACTAAAAATATAAACTTTCAAGGAGAACCTCTCATCCTCGCTTATCACCCCAAGACTTTAGCACTGCCTTTCAATATACATCTTGAAAAGTTTGAAATGGGAACAGATCCGGGTACAAACAACCCAGCTTCTTATCAAAGTCGTGTTATTTTAAAGGACGATTCACAAGAGCTTACAAGAAAATTTCTGATTAGTATGAACGAACCTTTAACTTATGGTGGATATACTTTTTATCAATCAAGTTATCAAACAGATGAAAATGGCACGCCCACAGGAAGCGTTCTTTCTGTTGGGTACGATCCAGGACGCTCTGTAAAATATGCGGGTTCTATCATTATGGTTTTAGGAATTCTTCTCATGTTCTTCTTTAAGAATGCCTATGTGAATGCTTATAAAGAACTCATGCGTCGAAAAGAGCTTAAAATTCAAAAACAAAAAGGGGTTTCTCATGCGATTTTATCATAAATTTTTTGTTTCATTTTTTATTATAACTTCATGCGCCTTTGCTTTGGAGGCAACACCCTCTGTCATCCCTGTGAAGACAGGGATCTTAGATTCCCGCCTTCGCGGGAATGACAGCGCATTTGATACTTTACGTGCCCTTCCTATTCAACACGGAGGGCGTTTAAAGCCACTTGATACTTTTGCACGAGAAGCAGTTCAAAACATTACTGGAAAAACCCACTTCAATAAATTTGACCCTGTAGAACTTGTTTTTTCCTGGTATTTTGATCCTACTTCATGGAAAGAGGTTTCTCTTATTCTCATAACTTCTTTAGAGCTTAAAGAAAAACTAGGCCTTGTACAAAATCAAAAATATTTTTCACTTCTAACACTAGAAAATATAAAAGAACTGAATGTGCTTATTCAAAATATTCATGAAAAAAATCAGAGAGAAGAAAAGCTTTCTCCATTTGAAAAAAATGTTGAAAGCCTTGCAACACAAATGATTATTCTTAAAAGAATCTTTTCTGGAGAGCTCTTAACTCTTCTTCCCCATCCTACTCAGTCAAAAAAAGATTGGGTACCACTTCACTTACTTTCTGAAATTGACTTTTTAAAAACTCTTTATACAGAAGAAGCACAAATAGAAAAATTAAAAATTCTTCAAGGTATTCTTGCCACACTTAAAAAATCTTACCTTGAAAATAACCCTCAAGATTTCGAACTTTCCACTCTTAACTTTAAACACACATTAGCCAATCTTTCTTTAGAACAGGGCTATCCATATACAACGAAAATAAATCAAGAAATCTTTTATAATCGTTTTCGCCCTTTTCGTTTTGCTTGGATTTTTTACCTTGTTGCTTTTATTTTTCTGGGTCTTTTTTTTCTTACCTCTCCTCGTCATTCCCTTGGAAAAGGGAATCCAGTTTTAAAAATTTCGGGTCTTTCATTTTCAGTTTTGGCCTTCTTAACTCATGTACTCGGATTTTATTTACGCTGTTCTATTACAGGACATGCACCTGTTGGAAATATGTATGAATCCGTTGTGTGGGTGAGCCTGGGTGTTGTCTTTTTTGGGTTTATTCTTCTTTATTCTTATAAAAACTTTATTGTTCTCAGTTGTGCTGCAGTTATTGCAACAATAGGCCTTATTCTAGCAGACAACCTTCCTATTATTCTCAATCCAACCATTCAACCTTTGGCACCTGTTTTAAGAAGCAACTTCTGGCTCACCATCCACGTTCTCACCATTACTTTAAGTTACTCAGCCTTTGCCCTTGCTTGTGGTCTAGGAAATTGGACTCTTTTTAAATTTATAAAATTAGATTCCCGCCTTCGCGGGAATGACAGTGGGAATCGCGGGAATGACAGTGGGGATGAAATAAAAAAACTGACGACTTTTAATTATCGCTCAATTCAAATTGGAACCCTTCTTTTAGCAGCAGGTACTATCCTAGGGGGCGTGTGGGCTGATTACTCTTGGGGGCGCTTTTGGGGCTGGGATCCTAAAGAGGTGTGGGCCTTGATTGCACTTTTATTTTACCTGGCTGTCATTCACGGAAAAAAAGCAGGATGGCTTCAAGATTTTGGAATAGCGGCAGGCTCTGTACTTGCTTTTCAAGGGGTTTTGATGGCCTGGTATGGCGTTAATTTTATACTCGGTGTAGGGCTTCACTCTTACGGTTTTGGAAGTGGTGGGCTTTCTTATGTGCTTACTTATCTTGCACTTCAAATTATATTTATTTTTTATGCTTGGAAAAAAACAAGATTAAGTAAAAAATAATAAAGCCATATAACGAAAAAGGTGATAGATTCACCTCTTTCGTCATGAATATTAGAAACGTAGCCATTATTGCGCACGTCGACCACGGTAAAACGACCCTGGTTGATGCCCTTTTGCGCCAATCAAAGACAAAACTCAATAAAGAAGTCGCTGATACAGTATGCATTATGGATAGTAATGAAATTGAACGAGAGCGCGGCATTACTATTTTTTCAAAAAATGCCTCGGTAGAATGGCAAGGAAATAAAATCAATATTATAGATACCCCAGGCCATGCTGATTTTGGGGGTGAGGTTGAACGTGTTTTATCCATGGCTGATGGATGTCTTTTATTGGTTGATGCCAAAGAAGGCCCCATGCCACAAACACGATTTGTTTTAAAACAAGCACTCGCCTCACAATTAAAAATTATTGTTGTCATCAATAAAATTGATAAACCCAATGCAAGACCTGAAATCGTTTTAGATAAAGTTTTTGATTTATTTATTGAATTGGGTGCCGATGATGACACTGCCTATTTTCCTGTTGTATATGCAAGTTCAAAACTAGGAAAAGCAGGGCTTACACCTGATCTAGAAAAAATGACTGATATCACTCCTATTTTTGAGGCTATTTTTAAACATGTTCCTCCTCCTTCTCACGATGTTACAAAACCTTTACAAATGCGAGTTTCAACAATCTCTGCAAATAACTTTAAAGGCCGTATCGCCACAGGAAGAATTGAGAATGGAACACTTCACAAGGGACAAAAGATTATACATATGACCCGTACGGGTGAAATGAAACCTTACAAATTAACATCCATTATGATGTTTCAAGGCCTTGAACATGTTGAGGTGGAAAGTGCACAAGCCGGCGATATTGTGGCCATTTCAGGCATACCCGATATCACCATTGGAGAAACAGTTGCAGATAGCACTAACCCCCAAGCACTTCCTGTTTTGGGTATTGAAGAGCCCACCCTTCGCATGACTTTTAGTGTTAATGCCTCTCCTTTTGCCGGACGTGAAGGAGAATTTAAAACCTCACGACAAATCAGAAGCCGACTTTATAAAGAATTAGAAAACGATGTTGCTTTGAGAGTAGAAGATCTTCCTGGGGGATCGTGGATGGTTTCTGGAAGAGGAGAATTACACCTTTCTATTTTTATTGAACGCATGCGACGTGAAGGTTATGAATTTGAAGTTTCTCGCCCACAAGTTATTACAAAAATCGTTAATGGAGAAACCTATGCCCCCTTTGAAAGAGTTTTTATTGAGGTTCCTGAAAGCTACTCTGGCATCATTATGCAGAAAATGGGTGTTCGACATGCAGAGTTAGTCAACATGACTTTGGAAAATGGAATTGCTTTTTATGAATTCACCGTCTCTACCCGAGAGCTTTTTGGTTTTAGAGGAGAATTTCTGACAGATACCAAAGGGCTTGGCATTATGAACACTCAGTTCTACCAATATCAACCTGATATTGGTGTTTTAAGAGAAAGAGACCGGGGCTCCCTCGTTGTTCACGAAGATGGTATCACCAATTTGTATGGTTTGGTAAATACCCAAGAAAGAGGGACTCTCTTTGTAGGCCCTGGAGTGCCTGTGTATAAAGGCCAAATCGTAGGACAAAATTCAAGATGGAATGACCTGCATGTCAACGTGTGTAAAGAAAAACATCTTTCAAACATGCGGTCTAAGGGTGAAGGTGGAGTTGAGCATTTTAACACACCCAAAATAATGGATCTTGAGGATTGTTTAGAATACATTAATGATTCAGAAGTTGTCGAAGTAACGCCTAAGAATGTGAGAATGCGAAAAAAAATAGAACTCAAAGTATATTAAGAAAGAAAAATGCAAATCGAAAAACCTTGGTTAAAACAATATGAAAGAATATTTATTCCAAAAAATTTTAAATTATCCGATTGGGACACGCTCGAACCCTTCTTTGAAAACTTAGAAAAAGCTCAGTTAAAAAATACAAACTATCTTGAAAAATGGCTTGATAACACAAGTGAGCTCTCATCTGTTATTGGAGAAGAAGGAACTGTGCGCTACACACAGATGACATGCCATACAAATGATGAAGAAAAGAAAAAAGCTTATCTTCAATTTATAAAAGAATTTCAACCAAAACTCTTAGAATGGAGTAACAAACTTGATAAAAAATATTATAAATGCTCTTCTCGAAAGAAATTACCACAAAAAGAATATGAAGAATATAATAAAAAAATTGAAACTGCCATTCTCCTTCACTCACCAAAAAATATTCCCTTAAGCACAAAACTTTCAGAGCTTTCCCAAAAACATCAAGAAATAACAGGTAACTGGGTTGTTGATTTTGATGGAAAAGAAAGAACTATGCCAGAAATGGGAAAATTACTTTTATCGCAAGACAGAAGCGTGAGAGAAAAAGCCTGGTTTGCGGCTGCACAAAGAAGACTTCAAGATAAAAACACACTTGAAAACCTGTATGATGAAATGCTTCACACAAGACAAGAGTTTTCACATAATTTAAATCTTAAAGATTATAGAGAATACTGCTTTAAATCAAAACTTCGCGTTTATACGGAAGATGATTGCTTTAAACTTCATGAGGCAATCGAAAAAGCTGTTGTGCCGCTTGTTCGAAAAATGAACGAAGAAGGAAAAAAAGAAATGAAGCTAAAAACCCTAAAACCCTGGGATTTAAGTGTGGATGCCAGTGGAAAACCGCCCCTTGAATCTTTTAAAAATATTCAAGAACTACAAGACGGGGCTGAAAAAATTTTTTATAAAATTGATTCTCGTCTAGGGGAGAGATTTCATTCCATCCGCCCTTATATGGATTTAGACAGTCGTAAAGGAAAAGCACCCGGGGGATACCAAGCTTGCTACAGCGAAAGAAGGCTTCCTTTTATTTTTGCAAATGCAACAGGAGTTCACAATGATGTCAGAACACTTCTTCATGAGTCAGGACATGCTTTTCACACCCTGCAATGTCGAGATCAAAAATTGATATCTTATAGACACGGCCCCATGGAATTTTGCGAAGTAGCTAGCATGACTCAAGAGCTTTTAGCCCTTCCCTATTTAGGAGTTTTTTATTCTGATAAAGATGATTATAAAAGAGCTTGTGAAGAACAACTTAAAGGTACTATCACCATTCTACCCTGGATTGCTCAAGTCGATGCTTTTCAACATTGGATTTATACACATCCTCAACACACAATCGAAGAAAGATCACAAACCTGGATTGCACTTTCAGAACGTTTTGAAAAAGATATTGATTGGAAAGATATTCCAGAAGAAATAAAGGCCCATAGCTGGCACAGGCAACTTCATATTTTTCAGGTTCCTTTTTACTATATTGAATATGCTATTTCTCAATTAGGAGCTCTTCAAATTTATAGAAACTATAAAAAGAACCCAAAAAAGGCCCTTTCTCAATACCTCAATGCTTTAGCTTTAGGTGGAAGCCGTAACGTCAAAGAGCTTTTTAAAGAAGCAGGTATTCAATTTGATTTTAGTATTGATCTTATCCAAGAACTGACTCACATGGTCGCAGACGACCTGTCCCTGTCACCCTGAGTGTAACGAAGGGTATGGCGCGAAGAGGGATGCTCAGAATGACAAGGAGTGTCATCCCGAGTGGGTCTTGGGATCCAGTTCTCTATAACACCTTAAAATTATTGATAAAAATATATTCTCACCCCCCATGATTCAGGCATAAAAATTGCTTCACTTCTTACCGATGAACAAAGTATTCACTTTCATGCTGTTTTTGGGGTTGTTGCCCATCCCCACACTCAGCCCTGCACAATCGTCAAAAAAACCAGTCATTATTGCTGTTTTTGACTCAGGGATTGATGAGACACATCCCTTCTTAAAAGATCATCTTTGGATCAACCCCGGAGAAATTCCGGACAATAAAATCGATGATGAGGGTAATGGCATCGTTGATGACGTTCATGGGTTAAATTGGACCCACAAAAACGGAGATATCAGAGACGATCAGGAGTATGGTCATGGCACCCATGTCTCTGGAATTGTGCTGGGAAGTCATAAAAAAACGATTTCTGAAAATATCACAATCATCTCTCTTAAATACAATGAGCTGAATCCAGGGGAGTCCCTTTTAAAATCTTTAGAGTACGCAGAAAAAAATGGGGTACTTCTTTTTAACATTAGTTATTATCTTGAACCCAGACATTGGCGATTAACAAGACCTGAAGTTGAAAAGTTATCTGATTATGACCGCGCACAATTAATTCCAATAATGAAAGAATTCTATAGACGGCAAGATAAAATTATTATTATTCGTGATTCTTCAGAATTTGTTAACTGGTATTTAACCTATCAATCCGATTTTATGTATGATTGGAATCAGGCAATGGCAAAAATAAAACAACTTCAAGATAAAATGTTGATCATCGCATCTGTCGGTAATTATAATGGAAATTTAAATGAGATAGACCTTGAACCGGCCACCCTCTCCTCTTCCAATATTATTTCTGTGATGAATCTTGATAAAAATTATCGTCGGTTTAAAAATACCCACTATGGTTCTGATTATGGAAATAAAAAGGTCTTACTCGGGGCTGTTGGAGAAGATGTCTTAAGTACCGTTCCGAGAAGGGTCCACCCATCAGGTTGGTTGAGATCCTCGGGTGCTTCAAGTGCTGCGCCAAAGATTACCTATCGATGTGCCCAGATTGTGCTGGATCTTAAAAAAAGAGGAATGGTGCCGACGCCAGAACGAATCAAAAGAGAGCTCCTCGGTGAGCTTCCAGTATCTGAAGATCTCAAGCGATATACGATAACCGGGAAATATTTAGAAGAATAGAATTTTTATCGAGATTTTTTCTGCCTTTCTTTTCGCCGCTCTTTTTTCTCATGTGTCCATCGCCGAATTTTTGCTGGCTGACTTTCAGGAGTGAGTGCATCCCATATATTTCCAGGAAGATTTCTAAAATTCTTCCAAAATTGTGAGGGCTTTTGAGAAACGACTTCTTCTCTTCTTTGAGGAGGCTTTAGAGCTTCAGCCTCTTTTTTTTCCTTTTCCCGTGTAAGGGCTTTTTCTTCCAAATCCACGACAACCTCTCTCATAAATCTTTCCTCTGACCAGGGTGTGCAAAAGAGATTATGAAGCTGTGTGCACCATTGTTTATTGAGAGCAAATTTGGGAACATAACTTGTGGCACAATTAAGAAAGCCTGTGCTATTACTCTGACTACAATACGTATGAGCCTCGCTGAGTCGATGTGTGGAGAACAATGTTTGTGAGCCGCTCTTACTTTGTATAGTGGCTAATGCCCCTGAAATAAATTCAGGATTCCAATTTTGCTCAACATCTTTATAACCCTGCTGATCTTTTATGTACTCCCCCTTGAGGACAACGCTGGCAGCGAGCTCTAAACGAGTTAATTTATCATTATCAAATGTATCATCGGAAAGATTGCGACATGCTGCTTCTATCTTTTCATCTGGACTGGCCGCCAATGCAGCTTTCGGCCGCTGATATTTTACCACTGCAGACAACGGACGACACTCCGGTTGCTTTAAAAACTCTGGAAGGCTTTCTTCATCTTCAAATAAAAGATCCGCCTGAGTGACTCTGTCGATGGCTTTCTCAACAATGGACGGCTCGCCGCTGCAAAATTTCTCAAAAAATTCTTGTCTCCTATCAGGGACCTTCTGATAAACATGCTCCATAGCGAGCAAAAGATCGCGATGTCGAATGGCTCTATCATCCATTCTGTCACCCATTCTGTGCGATAAAAGCTCAAGATACTTCAGAGGATCAGGGGGGTTTCGAAACTCCCGACGATCTTCGACAGTATAAAAAGCATCTTTAGCATCAAACCCCCAAAATTTTTGTGCTCGAAGGGGTTCTAGTTTTTCATAGTAAGCTTTTGTCTCGTGAGTCATGTCTACAAATTGTGAGTATCGCTCCGGAAATGGGTCTCTATCTTTTCCTGCCATAAATCGTCGATGCCTTTCGCTCTCAAAATCATAGGTAACCATATCATTCTCATTTTCATACTGCGAAATGGCCGTGGGGTTAGAGATGCGATCTATATCCTTGGCAAACTGTCCCATATGGATTTTAAATTTTGTGCCATCTTCGGTTTGATACTGAACACCCCCTTGTCGCTCAGGAACAATCATATAAAATAAGAGCTCAACAGCGGCATCTTCCTTCTGTTTATCAGTCATAAGGTCATAGCTTTGGGGATCCGGGATGTATTTTCCTGAATGGGCTGTCTCTTGAAACAACACGAAAAGGGAGAGAAAACAGACAATGAGGCTGATTCTTCTTATCATGACCTCCTTATCGGATGTCATTGATATTAAGTTAAAATCTGTTATAAACCTGCTGTGAAAAAAAGATTGCTGACTTTATTGGCTCTCGTATTGTTTGCCACTTTCTCTTTTGCAGCAGAAACAATGAACGGCGATTTCATGGTGAGCAGTGGAAATGATTTCTGTCAAAAATTAAATTCTTTTTTAAATGATTTAAACAAATACACAGACTTAAATGTTAAGATAATCCAGTGTAAGCCTCACTATGGATATTGGATGTGGGAACAAGACAGAACCCATATAACTCTTTCTTATGAGCCACTAGAAAACTCAGCGGATCAAACTGAAAGTTTTCATATTATTCAGTTCGAGTACATGGGTGTTCATTACATCAATCAAATTAAGAAAATTATAGAAAGTCTCGGCCTCAAGTTTATTTCTCAAACGCTAGACTCTTCAATTACATCGCTCGCTAATGAAGGTCGCTTTCGCTTATCTATTGGAATACCTCATCAGTGTAATTAAGGCCCTTCCTGAACGTTTTTTCCTGTCACCCTGAACGCACATCTGTCACCCTGAACGCACATCTGTCACCCTGAACGCAGTGAAGGGTATAATCACGAAGTATATTCTTCGCGTTACTCAGAATGACAAAAGAACACGACAAGGCATTCAAAGCAGCCGACACAGTATTTGACTGTTTTAAAGTAGTGGTTTAAAATAGTCTAATGAATATAAAGAGAAGTATTTTCAATAACTTAACAACCCAAATTCAAAGACCAGAAATTTCAATCTTACTTGGGGCACGTCAAGTTGGAAAAACATTTCTGATGAATGAGCTAGAAAGTTATTGTAAAAATCTGGGTTATTCTACTTATTTTCTTAATTTAGAAATACCCTCTCACTTAAGAGAAATTACTGGCACAGATGAAGATGTTTATAATCATCTCAGTTCAAAAAAAGGCATTATATTTATTGATGAGTTTCATTACCTAAAAAATGCGTCAAAAATTTTTAAAGCTATTTATGACAGTAAGAGTGGTATTAAAATTTTTGCTTCCGGTTCATCTTCTATTGAAATACATAAACATCTTAAAGAAAGCCTTGCTGGGCGATTGTGGAAAAATAGAATATACCCCTTAACCCTTCATGAATATTTACAAAACAAAACTCTTTCTACTGAATCATTTTACCAGTTTGGAGGTTTACCTGGCCTTATTAATGAAAAAAATAATGATAATAAAATAAAAATACTTGAAACAATAGTTGAAACATACATTAGCAAAGATATCAAAAATTTAATTAAAGAAGAAAATATTAGAGCTTTTAATCACATGTTGTATCTTCTTGCACAATTTCAAGGTTCTATTGTTACCTCAAAATCTTTATCCAATGAAATAGGTTTATCAATACCAACAATTAATAGAAATCTTGATATTTTGAGTCATACCTATATTTGTTATCCTTTATATAGTTATTCTAAAAATTTAGGAAATGAACTCAAAAAATCTCGGAAATATTATCTGTACGATTTGGGAATCCGAAATATGCTGTTGAAAAATTTTAACACACTTAAAAAAAGAGATGATACCGGGATGATGGGTGAAACTTTTGTATTTCACAATTTGATTCATCAACAAAAAAGTAATATGGAAATTCGTTTTTGGAGAACTAAAAGTGATTATGAAGTTGATTTTATTGTACTCAAAAACCAACTTCCTTATCCCATTGAAGTTAAAACAACTTTAGGAAAAGCACATATACCTGAGGGTCTTAAAAAATTTATTGATACCTACCCCGAAACTCAAGAAGCTATTATTTTTTGCAAAGACGTCCGGAATGTGACTCAGTATAAAACTACAAAAATTCATTTTTTACACTGGGAAGAATCTCAAAACATCCCATTCATGGAATCAGCTTTTTGAATACCCTCTGTCATTCCTTTCCTGTTATTCCAGCGCAGGCTGGAATCCAGGGTTTATGGTTCGCTGTACCACCCTCTCTCTCATGGATTCGAATTCTGTCACCCTGTCACCCTGAGTGTAACGAAGGGTATAATCACGAAGTATATTCTTCGCGTTGCTCAGAATGACAAAAGAACGCTCAAGATGACAAGAAGATTCGAGTCTATGAGAGAATTGGCTTCTCACCTTGCTTTAAATATCCTTGGCTCTCCAGTGCGAACATCAGTACAATCAAACCCAATAGCAGAAGAAGTGTAAAAAAATGTTCCATTGCTACATGGGTTCGCCTGATTTTTCAAGTAATCCACTGCCATCACCTTGCCAGTAGAGTCTGTTGAGAGACTTGATTGATAAGTTAAATCTAAGTAGTATCTACCACTAGAGAACGTGAACCCATAACTAAAATGAGCTTTTATGAGCTCTATCCTATTACCAGCAGTATCTACGCGAGTGATCGTCTCATCACCTTCATATATACCGGTAAATATATTATAAACTCTTTCAATGACAAATTGAAAAGGTGGATCTGTCATCTGGGAACCAAAGCCCAGAACTATTCCCATTGTCTCTAGCTCAGCAAACTGGAGTGGACTATTTGTTTTATCAATGGTGAGAACCCATCCTCCTGTTAATAATCTTTCTGGAGCAGGGCCAGCACCAACATCTGCAAAATATTGCAGGTACCCCAATTGTGGATATTGTGGATCTAAACAACATTCAAAGCTCCCTGCACTAAAATTATGAATGTCTGGAAAAGGGGACAGAGAGTTGGGTGCAAAAGCAGGATAATTAAGAACAAGATCAAAGAAGCCTGTTGTTGGATTTTGTTTAACTGAATCCACAGTAAACCTCCAGGCATCTTTTTCCTCCATCAGAGGAAACTGTGGTGACGGCGTTGCCAATGGCTGAGTAGAAAATAAATTAAAGCGCCATCCTCCGTATACTTGAGCACTCTCATCGAACGTAAAGCCCAATATTTCAATTGCAGAGGTATAAGGAGTTCCAGGTAAAACGCAATACTTTGGATCAGCAATACAAAAAAGTACTGGATCAATTTTTACCCACCAAACCCTCACTTGAGTTAAGTCATGTAAAAATTGTTGCTCATCCGGGGTCAAGACTACATTGGCCAATGCTCCTCCAAGTACGGTAGGAACAGTAGCTGTTGTCGAAGGTGATGAAGAGGGCGGTGGTGAACCGCCAGGTGTTGTTGAAGCAACGGTACCGGGTGGTGGAACACCACCTGGTTGAACACCAGGTTCTCCTTTATTTCCGCAACCTAAAATCAGTGCAAGAGCAACAAAAACCATACTACGTAGAAAATGACTCATAAATAACCCCTCGTTATTTTTTCATTTAATTTTCAAGTGGAAAGAAACGACACTCAGAAAGAAACTTCCACACAACGTACCACTTCCTCTATTATACTAAAAAATGCTCATATATTCTATTACTGATCTCTCACATCAAAAGATCTTTTTATTTCAACAACTTAGAAAGCTGAGGAGAGCCTTCCGACACCCATATTTTTCTTTGGCAACTCGCATATGGTGGGCGATGCCCTAAGCTATGCGAACCGGTATTGGCAAGGGACTCGTTCCCATTTAAAAATGCTTATAAAGCCCAATAATATAATCAGGGAATACCCTTATATTTCATATTTTAATATAAGGTTATATCCTAATTTTTATATTGACATAATCAGGATATAGCCTTATTATATAAACATGGTTAAGAAAAAAGAAGATATAAAAATGATACGATCTCAATTAGATAAACGGCTCTCCATCTTAAGAGAGCACTTTAGAATTATGCCCCCTCTCATAGGTGGATGGATTAGTCTCATCCGAAAGTCTTTGGGTATGACTCAGGTACAACTGGCAAAACGACTTGGCATAACTCCTCAAACACTTTCTGAAATTGAAAAATATGAACAAAAGGATACCATTACTCTATCCACTCTCAAAAGAATAGGCCATGCTTTAGAATGTTCAGTCTATGTAACCTTTATTCCCAAAATGCCTTTAGAAAGTATCGTTACAGAACAAGCAAAAAAAACAGCACAAAAAATGGTAAAACAAGCAGCACATACGATGGCATTAGAAAAGCAACAACCCTCTGAAAAATATCTCGACAAACAGGTGGAAGAGCTGGCAGCTGAATTAATTAGATCTCAAGATAAACGTATTTGGGAAGATTCATGAAGTTTCAAAATCCTCCAGGAGCAACACCCTTAAATGATACTGAAGGACTCATTCCAAAACATATTACAACTCAAGAAGAGCTTAATGAATATGAACAAAATAATATTCTAAAAGCCACAAGAAAACTGATGATCAGTCGATATCGAAAAAAAGAATGGTTAAATATTCAGCTTATTAAACACGTTCATAAAGAGATGTTTAGTGAAACATGGGAATGGGCAGGAGAATTTAGAAAAATTGAAACAAATATGGGACTGCCTCCTTACCAAATATCTTCTGAAATCAAAAAACTGTGTGATGATATAAACGTTTGGCCGATTGAACCAGAAAAGCAGGTCATTGAAAATGCAGTGAAACTTCATCATCGTCTTACACATATTCACCCATTTAAAAATGGAAATGGTCGACATGCACGACTCATGGCCAATCTCTATTTATACAATCATCATCTTTCTTTACTTCCTTGGGGTGCATGTCCTCTCAATAAAAAGGATGCCACAAGGAAAAAATATTTAATCGCACTCAAAGAAGCGGATAAAGGAGAATTTAATAAATTAATACAATTCGCAAAATCAGAGTTCAGGGAAAAGTCTAGAGTTTGACAATGATGGTCGATGCGAAGCTCTCGCGAGCTTTAAGAACGTATGGTGGGCGAAACAGGGCTCGAACCTGTGACCCCCGCCTTGTAAGGGCGGTGCTCTACCAACTGAGCTATTCGCCCGTGTTATTCAAACACAGTACTCAAAAAAAAACATTAAATACTTAAGTATGCTTCTTTGACAAGGCATTTTTCATTTCCACTTAATATTACAACCCATGCTTGGCTTTTGATCTTTGGAAATAGGTTTTTCACTTAAAAGAGCATCGAGTGCCATTTTTAAATCTTTTCCTGTTACAGGAATATTATTACCAGGAGAAGATTCATCCATCCTTCCTCTATAAACACATTTAAGATCTTTACCAAAAATATAAAAATCAGGAGTACAAGCTGCTTGATAGGCTTTGGCAATACTTTGAGTTTCATCAAAAAGATAAGGAAATGAGTATCTCCACTTTTTGGCTTCTTTTTTCATGTTTTTTGGAGAATCTTCTGGATAATTTTCAATATCATTTGAATTAATACCTACAAATGAAATTCCTTTCTTTTTATACTCGTGCGCCAATTCTACCAAGTCTTTTTGAATATGCTTTACATAAGGACAGTGATTACAAATAAACATCACAACAGTTCCCTTCTCTGATTGAAGCTCCTCAAGACTTAAAACTTTCCCACTCACCACATCCGGTAGGTTAAATGATGGGGCCTTTGTACCTAAAGGCATCATATTTGATTGTGTAAGTGACATTTTCGCTATAAAAAAAATTACATTTCTAAAACAATTTTTCCAAATTGCTTTCGATTTTCCATATACTGATGAGCTTGTTTCACCTGTGCAAATGGAAACACCTTATCAACAACAGGTTTTAATTTTCCTTGATCTACATATTTAAGAATTTCTTTAAGCTCAGAATAAGTACCCATGGTAGAGCCTAAAATAGAAAGCTGCCTGAAAAACACATGTCTTAAATCTGTAACTGCTTCATAACCCGTCGTTGCACCACAAGTAACAATAACACCATTATTACACACTGATTTAATAGATTTTTCCCATGTAGTGCTCCCTGTGTGTTCAAAAACAATATCAACTCCTCTTTTGTGGGTAAGCTCTTTAACCTTTTTTGAGAAATCTTCTTCCCTGTAATTAATAACAAAATCAGCCCCTAGAGACTTTGCTAAATCTAACTTTTCTTCTGTGGAGGCTGTAGCAATAACGTGGGCGTGAAAAAGTTTTGCAATTTGAATGGCTGCGCTTCCTACCCCACTTCCAGCTGCTAAAACTAAAACCCAATCTCCTTTTTTGATTTTCCCTTTTGCTACAAGCATGTGCCATGCTGTGACAAAGGTAAGAGGAATAGCTGCTGCCTCTGTGAAAGAATAGTTTTTTGGAAAAGGAAGAATATTTTTTTCTGAAACTGAAATAAGCTCTGCATAACCACCAGAAATTGTTTCACCCACAATACCATAGTGTGGACATTCGTTATCTTTTCCTTCTCTACATTTTTCACATTCATAACAAGGCAACCCTGGAGAAATAAGAACTTTTGATCCTTTTTTAACATTCTTGACTTCACCCCCCACCTCTTTCACAATACCCGCTATATCGCACCCTAAAATATGGGGATAGGTTATTTTTATGGGTAGCCCTTTTCTCACCCAAATATCAAGGTGATTGAGAGCACAAGCCTTAATTTCAACAAGAACCTCAGTGGGTTTTGGGACAGGAGAAGGTACATCTTCAAAAAGAAGCTTTTCCACTCCACCATGTTCGTAAATGACCCAAGCTTTCATAACTATTGCATAACATGTAAAAAAAAAGGTGAAAAGCAAGAAAGTGCGAGAGATCAAAAAGACTTTACTATCAAGATCTTAACAAAATCTTAAAAAATCCATTGTCAGAAAAACGGGTTTTTATTATACTTGTAGAACGGGCTCCCTCTATAACCACTATATATAGTGGTTTTTCTTGATTTTAACAAAAAATAATACTATATATTGATTTTTTGTTTGACATTTTTTAAGTTATTTCTCATGATAGAAATTGTAAGGTCAGTTGTTGAACTTAAGTCATTCACCTAAAAAAATTGAGAAAAAAACATTTTCGCAATTGTGAAAAAAGGTGTTTTTTTGTGTAAAATGAGGAGACAAACAAAATGAAAATTAAAAGGCATTTCACAAAAAAACTCAAAGATCCCTTTGAAGGAATTCGTTTTGTTAAAAGACACTCAGAACTTAAAAACCCAGATGGGTCCGTGGTCTTTTCCTCAAATGATGTTACTGTTCCTGAGACGTGGTCTCAAGTGGCTTCAGACATCTTAGCCCAAAAGTATTTTAGAAAAGCAGGTCTTTCTAAAGCCTCTAAAAAATCTCCTTATGGAAACATTGAAGATGATGGTGAAACTGATGTAAGACAAGTTGTTCACCGCATGGCTGGATGTTGGCGCTATTGGGGAGAAAAACAGGGTTATTTTTCTTCTACAAAAGATGCAGAGAACTATTACGATGAAATGGCTTATATGCTTGTTCATCAAATGGCGGCTCCTAACAGCCCCCAATGGTTTAACACAGGTATTCACTGGGCTTATGGCATTGATGGAAAAAGCCAAGGCCACTACTACGTTAATCCTGATAATGAAAAACTAACACGCTCAGAATCAGCATATGAAAGGCCACAACCTCATGCCTGCTTCATACAATCTATTAGGGATGATCTCGTCAACGATGGTGGCATTATGGACCTGTGGGTGAGAGAAGCTCGCCTTTTTAAATATGGATCAGGCACAGGAAGTAATTTTAGTTCTATCCGAGGATCTGGAGAAAGGCTTTCAGGAGGTGGGGTTTCATCAGGGCTTATGTCTTTCCTTGCCATTGGAGATAGAGCTGCTGGTGCCATTAAAAGCGGGGGAACAACCCGCCGCGCTGCCAAAATGGTATGTTTAGATTTAGATCATCCTGACGCTCTTCATTTTATTGATTGGAAGGTTCGAGAAGAACAAAAAGTTGTTTCACTTGTCGCGGGCTCTCAAACCACAAAAATGTTTCTCCAAAAAATTATAAGTAGCTGTCACTCAGAAAAAAAACAACTTGGAAATAACGCCTTTGATATTAAACACAATAAAAAATTGCTTGAAGCCTTGAGAGAAGCTGCACAAGCCAAAATTCCAGTTAACTATACTTATCGTGCTATTCAGTTAGCAAGCCAAGGCTTTACCTCTATTGAATTTGTTGATCTTAACACAGATTGGAACTCTGAGGCTTATTTGAGCGTAGGGGGACAAAATTCTAATAACTCAGTTCGTGTCCCTAATACATTTTTTGAAGCTTTGGAAAGGGACGATTACTGGAACATGACTTCTCGTACCAACGGAGAAACTGTTCATTCGATTAAGGCCAGAGAAATGTGGGATCGCATCTCTTATGCTGCCTGGTCTTGTGCTGATCCTGGACTTCAATACGATACTACCATTAATGAATGGCATACCTGCCCTGAAGATGGTCGTATTAACGCCTCCAATCCTTGCTCAGAATATATGTTTCTGGATGATACAGCATGCAATTTAGCTTCTTTAAATCTCACTCGCTTTTATGATATTCAAACCGGGGTTTTTGATGTTGAAAGTTTCAGGCATGCTACAAGACTGTGGACCATCACACTTGAAATTTCTGTTCTCATGGCCCAGTTTCCAAGTCAAGAAATAGCGCAAAGAAGTTTTGAGTTTAGAACTTTAGGCCTTGGCTATGCTAACATTGGTGCCCTTCTTATGATGATGGGGATGGCTTACGATAGTCACGAGGCCCGTGCTATGACGGGAGCCCTCACCTCTATTATGTGTGGTGAGTCTTATTTAACTAGTGCGATGATGGCAAAAAAACTAGGTGCATTTGCTAAGTTTGAAAAAAATAAAAATCACATGCTTCGCGTCATAAGAAATCACAGACGTGCTGCCTACAATACCCAGCATGACGAATATGAAGGGCTCACGATAACACCTGTGGGTATCGACCCTGAAACATGCCCTGAATATTTACTGACTCCTGCGCGTAGCGTCTGGGATGAAGCTCTGGAGCTTGGTGAAAAACATGGTTTTAGAAACGCGCAAGTAACCGTCATTGCCCCTACAGGAACAATCGGGCTTGTTATGGATTGTGACACTACGGGAATTGAACCTGACTTTGCCCTTGTTAAATTTAAAAAGCTAGCAGGCGGTGGTTATTTCAAAATTATTAATCAATCTGTTCCTCCTGCCCTTGAAAAATTAGGTTATACACCTAAACAAGTTGAAGACATTATTACTCACTGTAAGGGCGCTGGAACTTTAAAAAATGCACCTCATATCAATCACACAACTCTTAAAGATAAAGGCTTTACAAAAGAAATTCTTGAAAAAGTTGAAAAAGAATTACCTACGGTTTTCGATATTAAGTTTGCTTTCAACAAATTTACCTTAGGCACAGAGTTTTGTGAAAACCAACTAGGTATAGGCCCCGATCAATTAAATTCATGGAACTTTAATCTTTTACAAGAGCTTGGTTTTACCCGTACAGAAATTCAGGAAGCCAATGATTACTGTTGTGGAACCATGACTTTAGAAGGTGCTCCCCATCTTAAAGAAGAGCACAACTGCGTTTTTGACTGTGCCAATAAGTGTGGAAAATATGGAAAAAGGTTTATCAATTACAACGCACACATTAAAATGATGGCAGCTGCACAGCCTTTTATTTCAGGGGCTATTTCAAAAACCATTAATATGCCACATAACGTAAGCGTAGAAGATGTTCAAAGCCTTTATTATGATTCTTGGCGCCTTATGATTAAGGCTGTGGCTCTTTACAGAGATGGCTCTAAACTTTCACAACCTTTAAATGCAACAGCTGAAGAGACAGACCTTCTCTTGACTGATTCACAGCATGAAAAAATAGAAAAAGTTATAGAAAAAGTAATTATAAAATATGTTGCTAAGAAAAAACCTCTTCCTAATAGAAGAAGTGGCTATACTCAAAAAGCTCAAATTGGAGGCCATAAAGTTTATCTGCGCACAGGTGAATACGAAGATGGCTCTCTTGGAGAAATTTTTGTTGATATGCATAAGGAAGGAGCTGCCTTTCGAAGTGTGATGAACTGTTTTGCTATCGCAGTTTCTTTAGGTCTTCAATATGGAGTTCCTTTGGAAGAATTCGTAAACCAGTTCTCATTCACTCGCTTTGAACCTAACGGCATTGTCACAAACCATGACCATATTAAAATGGGAACAAGCATTGTTGATTATATTTTTAGAGAACTTGCTATGACTTATTTAGGGCGTTATGATCTTGTTCACGTTTCTCCAGAAGATGAGGCACAACTTAAACCACGCTCAAACTCAGTCACGCTTCAAAAAGCTAAAAAACAAAAAGAAGAAGCTTCTTGTTTTGAAGTTCCAGCTTCTTCAGATGTACCAGCACAAGCAACCTATACCCATGGACATTCTGCTACAACGAATGGCAACGGAAATGGGAATGGAAATGGAAAGCAACATGCCACCTATGTACAAGAAGAGCACATAGCCATTGCACAAATGAAGGGGTACGAAGGTGATGCCTGTAATGAATGCGGGCAATTTACTATGGTTCGTAATGGTTCTTGTTTAAAATGTAATTCTTGTGGATCGACTTCTGGGTGCTCCTAAAAAAATTTACCATTCAATATGAACTTGGGTCTCTTGTGAGATAAGAGGCCACAGTTCATCGATATGTTCATTTTTAATAACGATACACCCTCTTTTAAATTTTTTATCTTCTGGAATTTCTCCATGGACAGCAATCAGCCCCCCTAAGTTGGTAGAATGAGGGGGGCATTTTTTATTAAGAAGAGCATCCATAATTTGTGTGTATTCTATTTGCGTAATAATTCCTTTTTTGAGAGCTTTTTCAGCATGTCTTTCTGAAGGATAACTGAGTTGAAAAGCTTTATAATAACGACTTTTGGGATTTTTATGACACACAAAAAAATCTCCATGAGGAGTTCGGTAATGTTCAGGATGGGAATCACTTCCCTTTATTTCTTTATCCTCTCTTGGATTTTCACCTAACTCTAAAATAGGAATTTTTTTGACAACTTCACCCTCTTTCAAAAGACGAAGTTCTTTTTCAGATTTTTTAATAGAAATAGAGTATTCTGCATGTGAAAAACTTGTCAGAAAAACAAAAAGAAAAAAGAAGAGCTTATGCATTATTAAAATAGTAACATAAATAAAAGAGGATGTGGCTAATATTGAAGATGCGTTACTTCTTTGCCAACAACTTTGGTAAGTTCTGAAAGAGCCATATTATAATCAAACAAAGCCATGTAGTAATCTTTTGTCATCATGGCAATGGCTGCAGCACTTTCCAAAACTTCTTTCACTTCGCCAATACCAAAAGCTGTGCCCATACCTGATTGCAAAAACCATTTTTCTGCATATTTTTTACCTTCTTTAGAGTATTCAATATTTTTTGCTTGCTCTTCTACAGCGCTATAGGCTTTTCTCACCTGCATAGGAATTCCACGTACAGCATATTCATTTTTAGCTAAGAGTGCGCTGTGCTCTGCTTTAAGCTGTTGTATCTTAGCCCGTGTTGTTAAAAAATCGAGATCCCACTTAAAGGCAAGGGCTGCTCCTACCGTACCTTCATTATAAATATCATAAGCAAAATAACTTTGTTGATTTTGAACAAGAGGTGCTGTTGCAGCAGCGTATTTAAACCCTAAAGCGATCATAGGAAAATAACTTGCCCGTTCTGCTTTGACCAAGGCATCACGCGCCATGAGCCCATGCTTTAACTGGCCCATTTCAGGACGATTTTTTAAAGCAAGATCTGCGTAGTCATCTAAAGACTGTAAATCAGCCTTTTCTATTTGAACACGATGTTTTTTAATATCAAAGTCAGCATCTCTATTAAAACCGATTTGCATTTTTAAAGCATTTTGAGCTAATCCTTGACCTGTTTGAGCTTTATTAAGTTTTGAGAGCCCAGCAGACTTAAAAACACGAAGTTTATAAAGATCAACCCGTGTTACTTCACCCGTTTCTTTTTTGACAAGATCTTCAGCCTTATTAATAATTTTATCAATTTTTTGCATGATGTTATCGCCCTCTTTGGTAAGTGTCCAAGCAAGCTGAAAGCTGTAATAATATTCTTTCGTTTTATAAACCACCTCGTGCGCTGTTTCTTCAGTCTTCAATGTATCCACTTGAATTTTGTTACTCGCTGCCATTTTAAAACTAGAAATTTTTTCAAAGGTATAAAGAGGAACATAACCCTTACCCTCGGAACGGAAAAAATAACTCCAGGAATCTCTATCTTTGGTATCGCCCAAAGCATTTCCTGTAATTTTGTACATAGGAGCTAGGAAAGAAAGTGTTTCAAGTTTTGGCCATTGCGCTGCTTTAGCTTCTTCTAATTGGCCTTTTGAAACGCCAATCAATTCCTTTTTTTCTCTAATTTCTGGATTTTTTTTAAGTGCTAATGTGATAGCTTCTTCTAAATCAACCTCAATTTTAGCTGCTTGAAGTGAAAAACCTAGAAAAAGCGCTGTGAGACAGAGCCACCCATACCTCATGTTAAGTTTCATTTTAATTTGTTTCTGAGTAAAGTCAAAAAATTCTTATTGGGCCATAATATTTTTTACGACTTCACAGGGATGTTTGTGGACACATACTTTGAAGAGAACAATCTCCACAACGAGGTTTTGATTTTTTACATATATTTTTTCCATGATGAACAATGAGCGCATGATACTCGTTATAAAGAGAAGTTTTTTGTGGCAACTGTGTCATGAAAATGGATTGAAGGTCATAATAAGAAACACTTTCACGACACAGGCTTAAACGAGAAAAAATTCTTTTTGTGTAAGCGTCAATGACAAATATAGGTTTTTCTAAAGCATAAAGTAAAATAGAATCTGCTGTTTCTGGCCCAATACCATTAACCTCTAAAAGCTCATTTCTTAATTTTTCAACACTTTCTTTTTTCATTTTTTGAACAAAAAATCCATATTTATTTTTAAAAAAATTTAAATAATTTTTAAGTTTGTTTGCTTTTTGGTTAAAATAACCTGAAGGCCTGATCAGCTTTGCAAGCTGCGTGTTATGAACCCTGAGCATTTTATGTGGATCTAAAATTTTTTTATTTTTTAAATTAAGAATAGCTTTTTCGACATTCGTCCAAGAGGTATTTTGGGTGAGGATGGCACCTATCATGACTTCAAAAGAAGTCTCTCCTGGCCACCAATTTTGTGGCCCGTGTTGTTTCAAAAGGAGATCAAAAACACGCTTAAATTCCATAGTATACAAAACACTCATATGCCTTCATCTCCTCTCTGTCATCCGTGAAGACAAGACCCGTCCTCACAAGGACTGTCTTAACATGGACAGCTATTTTTTAGGCAATTGATGTAAGTTTTGTAATCATACTAACTTATTAATTTTACTCATCTTTTTTAAGATGCTAAAAATCGACTAATAAATAAACAAATGTCAGATGTGTAACATGCCTTCAACAACCCAACTTAACACACCCTAACCAGTTGAAATCTAATGGTTTTTTGTGGCTTTAGAATTTTTGGCATGAGGGTTGCTCATTAATACTGTGAAGGTGAGGGCCATGTTAAACAAATTTTCTCTATTTCTTATGATTTCATTATTTATTGTATCTTGTGCTAAGGTACAGCCTGTAGATCAAGCTATGAGCCAAGTTAGAGCCATTGGTACTGGTACAAGTAATAGTAGTAGCTCTACACAAGTCACAAACGTAAATATCATCCCATTTTCTGCTCTGGCTTCAGCTACCATAAACAACCCAGAAAAATGTTATCTTATTATCAAAACTTTTGTTCTTATTACGTGGAGTTGGTGGAAGCAATTTTGCCCTCCTCCTACTACTGGTGGTGGTGGAACTGGTGGATTCGGAGAAACCCCTATGCCTTCAGAACCCATTACTGGCGACTTAGGGCCTTATAGTTATTTAGGCACTATGACACATGGTCAAATTGCACGAGATACTCAAGATCCAAATATGTTCATTATGGCTCTTGATCCTAATGACCCTACTTTTGTTCAGTACAGAAATAGTTTTTTGGAAAACAACATTTACCAAGATATGAATAGTGGTGCTTATGCCGTGTGGTCAGAACCTATTCCAGGTGTTTCTACCCCTGGTGGTGGTTTTACTCCTGGTGGTGGTGGTGGGTGGTGGATTGGTGGTGGCGGAACCATTTTCAGTGCTAATACTACTAATATGCAACAAGTGCCCTGCCCAAAACCTTAACATTCAACCTCTCAACCCTTAAGCTTAGTAAAAAATGAAGCTTTATGTTATAAAGCCCAAGGATGAGTTCTTATAAAGAAGCAGGGGTGGATATTAAAAAGGCAGATGCTGTTGTCTCTTATCTTAAACCTCTTGCAAAAAAAACTTATACAAAAGACGTTTCAGGCCACTTAGGTGGTTACGGTGCTTTGTACCACCTCGATATCAAAAAATATTCTGATCCTGTCATTGTCACAACTACAGACGGAGTGGGAACAAAACTTAAAATCGCTTTTTTAGCACATGAGCACTCAAGCGTGGGGATCGATCTTGTCGCCATGTGTGTGAATGACCTTCTGTGTTGTGGAGCAGAACCCAAACTTTTTTTAGATTATTACGCAACAGGCACACTTCACGAAAAAACTTCACGAGATATTTTAAAAGGTATTGTGAAAGGTTGTGAAATGGCAGAATGCTCTCTTGTAGGCGGAGAAACAGCAGAAATGCCAGGCTTTTACCAAAAAGGGGAATACGACCTTGCTGGTTTTGCAGTGGGTGTTGCCAATAAAAAAGATATTTTTAATCCAAACACAGTGTGCAAAGATGATGTTCTCATTGCGCTTTCTTCAAACGGACTCCACAGCAATGGTTTTAGTTTAGTAAGAAAAATCATATTTCAAGATCTTAAAATGAATATTAACGACCCATTTCATTTTGAAAACCTCTCAACTGTCAAAGAAGAACTTCTAAAACCCACTCGTATTTATGTTTCTCTTTTTAAAATATTAAGAGAAAAGTTTAAGCTTAAAGGAGCTGCACATATTACGGGAGGCGGCATTACAGAAAACTTACCCCGTATTTTTCCAAAAAACCTTCAAGCCCACGTTGATCTTTCTTCTTGGAAAATACCTAGTATTTTTAGATTTCTTCAAGAAAAGGGGAAAATCTCTCACAAAGAAATGCTTAAAACTTTTAACTGTGGTGTTGGGATGGTTCTTATTATATCCCCCAAGGAAGCACCCAAGGTTCTTTCTTATCTTAAAGAAAAGAAAGAATTAGCCTGGGTTATCGGAAAAGTTATTGATTCATGAAAAAAATTCTTGTTTTAGCAAGCGGACGGGGCTCCAATTTTCAGGCCATTATTGATGCCTCTCGCACACAAAAAATAAAGGGTGAGATTATTGCTCTTATCACCAATAATATTTCTGCCAAAGCGATTGGGAGAGCCAAAAAACATCATATTCCTGTTTACGTTATTCATTCTCAGAAAAACCTGGATCCCCGCCTTCGCGGGGATGACTTGACGTTTGAGAAAAAGCTTCTCACGCAGTGCCAAGAACTTAACCCTGATCTTATTGTTCTTGCAGGATATATGAAAATACTTCCTCAAAACTTTATTAAACATTTTAAAAATAAAATTATAAATATTCACCCTGCACTTTTGCCTCAATTTCCAGGTCTTCACGCACAAAAACAGGCTCTACAAAATGGAACGAAAGTATCGGGTTGTACAGTCCATTTTGTCGATGAAGGAGTGGATACAGGCCCTATTATTCTTCAAGAAAAGGTTCCTATTTTAGGGAATGACACCGAAGAAACACTCTCAGATCGTATTCTTCAAAAAGAACATCTTACACTTGTTTCTGCCATAGAACTCTTCTGTAACGATAAGCTTGAGGTCAAAGAGGGTAAGGTTTATATTAAGTAAGAAATGTTCCAAGACATATTTAAAACAGTTGTTATCGGAAATGATATTTTAGCCTATTTGATTGCAACAGAGCTCACTCTTAAAAAAGAAAAAGTATGTCTCATTATACCCCCAACACTTACCCCCTCTCATCTTTACTTAAGACGGTTTTCAGAGGTTCAACAATTTTTAAGCCACATTGGTATTTCTCGTTTTGAATCTCAGGCATTCACCCAAAAACCAAGTTGCTTTCAAATTATAAGTAAAAACATGCGTTTTGATTGTCATACTAAAAATAAAGATTTTCGCTTTGAGTTTGAGCGTGAGCTCAAAAGACCTACAACAATAGAAGAGGTTCAAAAATTTCTCACCCCCTCGCCCACCCTTTTGAAAAAAAGATTTTACAAAGAAGTGATTAAAACATTTGAAAAAAAAGAAGACTGGGCACAAAAACTTTCTTATCCTTTTGCACCCCTTCCGTACTTGCAAAACTTTTTTCTCTTTCAAAAAGATGGCATTTTTATTTCAAAAGATAAACATGTTCGTCTCATAAAAAAATTAAGAATGAATCTTGAAAAGGCCGGTGGTATTATCAAAGAAACAGAAATACTTAAATTTACAAAAACCTTTGAAAGATGGATTTTAAACACAAAATCCCACGAGGGAACTCTTTTTTGCAATCAAATTATATCCACCTCTCCTTTAAACACCATCCAACATAACAAAAGAAAAATAAGACGCTTTCGAAGACGAGGAGAATACCTCCCCCTTTATTCTTCATCCTTTTACTTTAAAGCCAATAAAAAACCTGTGGGTTTAAAACAGCACTTTTCTTTTATTGAAGATCTTAAGAAAAAGTCTTTGGCGGATAACGTATGGAACGCTTCTTTAAAAGATAACAAACATGAATGCCGCATCGATGTTACCTTTTCTTCACACAAACCCCAAGAAACCATAACACTTATCAATGATAGCTTGCACAAACTCATTCCCTTTAGTCGCATTGAAAGGGAAAGCAAAATTATAAATCACCCGCATTTTTATCACAGCTTTACCTGTGAAAGAAATTATAATCCAAGGCTTTGTAAAATCGATCGAAACTGGCATCACTTTGGACCCGAGGTAGGTGCTTGGCTGGGCTTAAGCACCCAAATAAAACTATGGAAAGATTTTACAAATGAATAAATATCAAAAAGAAATTCTAAAAATCCTTCCTCCACAATGGGAAAAGAAAAAAATAGAGTGGCATGATTTTTTGGAAAAACCTAAAGATCTATCTCAAGGAGATTATGCTATTGCCTGTTTTCGCCTTGCCAAAGATTTTAAAAAGCCACCTCAAAAGTTGGCTCAAGAAATTGGGAAACAACTTAAAACCACAAAACTGATTCCACGCATCCATGTTATAGGCGCTTATATTAATTTTTTTATTGAATCCACAACTCTTACTCAAGAAGTATTAGAAGCAGCACTTTCACAAAAAGAAAAATACGGTTCTTCCTCTTTTGGAAAAGGAAAAACCATTGTTATTGATTATTCAGCCCCAAACATTGCAAAACCCTTTCATATGGGGCATCTGCGATCTACCATTATTGGCCAATCTCTCTATAATATTTATACATTTTTAGGTTTTAGAACCATAGGAATTAATCACCTGGGTGATTGGGGCACTCAATACGGAAAACTTATTTATGCCTTTCAAATGTGGGGAAACGAAAAAGAATACAAACAAAAAGGCATCCCCTACCTTCACGAACTTTATGTTCGTTTTCACAAAGAGGCTAAAGGTAATGAATCTTTAGAAGAAGAAGCACGAAAAGTTTTTAAAAAGCTTGAAGAGGGCGACAAAGAAATACAGAAAATATGGAAAATTTTTAAAGAAGAAAGCCTTAAAGAATTTGAAAAAACTTATAAACGATTGAGCATCAGTTTTGATTTTACACTAGGAGAAAGTTTTTATACCGATAAAATAGAAGCGGCGTTGAAAAAAATTAAAGATTCTAAACTTTCTCAAAAAAGTGAAGGAGCACTCATCGTTCCACTTGAAAAATACTCACTGTCACCTTGTTTGCTTCGAAAAAATGATGGCACAACACTTTATGCCACACGTGATATTGCAACAGCGCTTTATCGCTATGAAAAACACCACTTTACCACCATGATTTATGTCGTAGGCCAAGATCAAACTCTTCATTTTAAACAGGTTTTTAAAGTTTTAGAACTTATGGGGCTTCAATGGGCAGAAAACTGTATTCATCTTCCTTTTGGTCTTGTCAGTTTTAAAGAGGGGAAAATGTCGACACGCGAAGGAAAAGTGATCCTTCTTAAAGAAGTTTTAGATAAAGCAAGAGATCTTGCTCTTAAAAATATTGAAGCCAAAAATGAAAAACTTAAAAATAAAGAAGAAGTTGCAGAAAAAATAGGAATCGGAGCTATTATTTTTGGTGATCTCTCTCAAAAAATGATGAGAAACATAAGCTTTGATTGGGATGAAATTTTAAGTTTTGAAGGTGAAACTGGCCCCTATCTTCAATACACTTACGCCAGAGCAAGAAGTATTTTAAGAAAATCAAAGGAAAAACCAAGTATTAAAAACACAGAACTTCTTAAAGAAGAATTAGAGCTTCTTCTTATAAAGCTTCTTTTTCAATTCTCTGAAACTTTAGAAGCTGTTCTTAGATTTAATGAACCTTCTATTTTAGCCAATTATCTTTTAGATGTTACAAAAACATTTAATCGTTTTTATTTGCACCACAAAGTTGTAACTGAAGAAGCAGAACTTCAAAAAGCAAGACTAGCGCTTGTTGAATCCACCTGCCACGTTTTAAAAAATGGTTTAGGTCTTTTAAACATCCCCGCTCCTGAAGAGATGTAAAGGAGAGTTTGACAAGGAGTTGAAAGAGGCAATATCCTGAACTGAGGGGATAGATGTTCTTTAAAAAAAACTTTTTTCTTGCTTGGTTTTTTATACTTCCTTTTTTAAGCTTTGCAGATACACAAAACCTAACATGGGATCAATGTGTAGATCTTGCTCTTAAAAACAACCCAAGTCTTAAAGCGAAAGAGCACGAGGTCAAAAGCTCAGGTTTTGGCATTACAAAGGCTCGAGCTGGGTACTTTCCAGATTTAACCTTAAGTGGAACCCTCAAACGCTTTGAAGACACTTCAAGTACTTCAACAACAGGTGTCAACACCTCCCAAACCTACACAAGCAAAGCAACGCTTGAAATTTTTTCAGGCTTTGAAACGGTCGCCTCCGTCCATGAAGCAGAAGCCACACTTCACAAATCAGAAAGTTCACTTTCCCAAATAAAAGTAAATCTTTTAGCTGATTTAAGAACAACCTTCTCAGAAGCCCTTTATGCTCAAGAAAATATCATTTTATCCGAAAAAATAGAGAAGAGACTTAAAAAGAATGCCAGCTTTTTAAAGCTACGCTACGAAGGTGGGTTAGAAGCACGCTGGGCATATCAAAAAGCCCAAGCCGATTGGAAAGAAGCTCTGTGGGAAGCGGAAAAAGCACAGCAAGAGTTAAAAGTAACTCAGAAAAAATTATTTAAAGTTTTAGGTCTAGCTTCGCATTCTGTCATCACGAGGGTTTCTTCGAAACCCGTGGTGATCTCATCGCTACGCGATGGGATTGCTTCGGCTTCGCCTCGCAATGACGGCGGGGATGATATGGATGTCAATTTTAGAGTTTCAGGAGATTTTACAGTGCCAAAGCTTGTCACATTAGAAAATTTAAGAAATACGGTTCTTCAAAATCATTCTTCACTTGCCTTTCAGTATTTTCAAAGAGAACTCACACGCGCCACAATCGAAAAAGAAGAAAGTGATTTTTGGCCAACCGTTTCACTTTTCGCTGATTATTCTATAAAGGGAACAAATAGCAATCCTAATAAAAAAGCGTGGAGTTACGGGCTTGAATTTAGCTGGGCACTTTTTTCTGGGCTTGAAACCTATGCTGCAACAAGAGCAGCGAAAGAAAATTATGCTAAAGAAGATTTTACTCTTCAAAACACAGTGTTATCCATTGATAGTGATTTAAAAGAAACCTACACAAATTATAAATTTGCAAAAGAAAAAGTAGAAATTAAAAAATCTCAACTTGAGGCAGCTCTTGAAAGAGCGGCTGTTGTGGAAGAAGAGTATTCATCTGGCCTTAAAAACTTTTTAGATTGGGAGCAATCACAATCCATCCTGACCCAAACAGAGCGACAATATCTTGTAGCTCAAAGAGATGCCTTAAATGCTTTAGCAAGTTTTGAGAAAGCGCAAGGAAAGGAGTTATCTAGAAAATGAAGCTTCACAAGAAAAAAATAATAATATTAGGATCTCTCTTTTTACTACTCGGCATTTTCTTTGCCACAAAACTCTTCACAGGCAAAGAAAAAATTGAATATGTCAAAATTGCTATTAAAAAAAATCCGCTTTTAGTCACCATTCAGGCTACAGGGAATGTAGAACCTATGAATAAGGTTGAAATACTTCCACCAGTTCCCGGCCGCATCGATTCCATCGCAATAGAAGAAGGCGATCTTGTAGAACAGGGTAAAATAATTGCCTCTATGAGTTCTACAAACCGCGCTGCCCTTTTAGACATTGCTCGAAGTAGAAACCCTGGTGAGTATAAAGAATGGGAAGAAATGTACCAACCCACACCCATTATTGCTCCTGTTACAGGACGTATTATTTCTAAAAAAATAGTTCCGGGTCAAACGGTGGGAACTCAATCTGTACTTTTTGAAATGTCTGACAAGCTTGTCATTCGAGCCCAAGTTGATGAAACAGATATTGAAAAAATAAAACCTGGAATGGACGCAGTGATCACAGTGGATGCTTACCCAAATAAAAATTTTGGTGCTCACGTTGATAAAATCAGTCATCAATCAGAACTCATCAACAATGTTAATATTTATTCTGTAGAACTTGTGCTTTACAAACAACTCCAAGAACTCCGATCAGGCATGACAGCTAACGTTCATTTTATTATTAAAGAAAAAGAAAGTGCTCTTGTAATCCCTGTATGGGCTGTTCAAGGCAGAGAAGAAGAAGATTTTACAGTTTTAGATAAAAACAAAAAACCTAAAATACTTTCTCTAGGTCTTTCTGACGGTCAAAACGTAGAAATTTTATCTCCTATTCAAGAAGGTGAAGAAATCTTTGTACAACAATTTCAATTTAAATCTAAAAATGGAAGCACTTCCCCCTTCTCTCCATTCGGCGGAGGAAGAGGAAAAAGACAAAAATGAACCTTATTCACATCCACAATCTTAAAAAAATTTACAAACCAGAGGTTAAAAACGGCGAACAAGCTATTGAGGTTCAAGCCCTTCAAGGTGTCAATCTCACCATCTCTCAAGGGGAATATGTTTCCATTATGGGCCCTTCAGGATCAGGCAAATCAACACTGATGCAAATATTAGGGCTTTTAGATAGGCCCACCTCTGGAGAATATTTATTTTTGGGCAAAGACGTTTCAAAACTTTCTGGGGAAGAGCTTGCTTATTTAAGATCACGATATGTGGGTTTTGTTTTTCAATTTTTTAACCTTTTGGCACGCACTTCAGCTTTAGAAAACGTTGAACTTCCCCTCATTTATTCACACGTGCCTCAAAGCAAAACAAAGGCACAAAAGGTACTCACCCAAGTAGGCTTACAAGATAGATTACATCATGCACCCCACCAACTTTCAGGCGGGCAACAGCAAAGGGTCGCCATTGCACGAGCTTTAGTAAACAATCCAAAAATTATTTTTGCAGATGAGCCCACAGGAAATGTCAACCAAGAACAAGCTAAAGAAATTATGAAAACGCTTTCAATCCTTCACGCCCAAGGTGTCACTATTGTTCTTGTAACACACGACCCACAAGTTGCCTCACATGCAGAAAGAACAATCAAAATAGTTGATGGAAAGATTTTTTCTGATGAATCAAAAAAAATAACACCTCGTGTTCATGAAGAATTAAAACCTCCTCAGATTAAAAAATTTGGTCTCATGAATAGTGCTGAAATGAAGGAAAACTTTAAAATGGCTGTGGGTTCCTTGAAGCTTAATAAATTAAGAACTGGCCTTACCATGTTGGGTATTATCATTGGAGTTGCCGCTGTGATTACGATGGTGGCTTTGGGACAAGGGGCTCAAAAATCCATTGAGGAAAGCCTTAAATCACTAGGTTCGAACCTGCTTATGATCCGTCCTGGAAGCCCCAAATTAGGCCATGTAAGAAGAGAATCAGGAGACTCCACAAGAATCACCCTTGAAGATGCTAAGGCCATCAAAAGCTTGAAAGAAGTAGGCTTACCTATTGATGATATTTCAACAGAGGTTACAGGACAAGTTCAAGTTGTGTACGGAAATAAAAATTGGAATACACGTTTACAAGGTGTTTCAGCCAACTATGCAGAACTTCATGCTTCGAACCCAACGATAGGACGTTTTTTTTCAGAAGCTGAAAATGAAACCAAAAAAAGAGTGTGCGTTTTAGGAAAAACAGTTTATGAAAACCTTTTTGAAAACGGACAAAACCCTGTTGGCTCTATTATTAAAATTAACCGAGTTAATTTTAAAGTTTTAGGAATTTTACCCGCTAAAGGTGGAAGTGCGTGGGGAGACAGAGACGATGTGATTGTCACTCCTGTCACCACAGCCATGCAACGAATTTTGGGAAAGGATTATTTAAATTCTATGGATGTGCAAGTGACTGACGCAGAATCCATGGACAGAGCGATTGCTGGTATTTCTGAACTCCTTCGGAAAAAACATCGTTTGTCTCAGGGGCAAGAAGACGATTTTTCAATTAGAAACATGGCTGAAATTCAAGAAGCCCTTTCATCCACAACAAAAATTATGGCTCTTTTATTAGGTGCCATTGCTGCCATTTCTCTTTTTGTGGGTGGCATTGGAATTATGAATATTATGCTTGTTTCTGTAAAAGAGAGAACAAAAGAAATTGGTTTGAGAAAAGCTCTCGGTGCACGACAAAGTGATGTTTTGCTTCAGTTTCTCATTGAAGCTATTATGATTGGTCTTGTGGGCGGAGCCATTGGTATTTTTATGGGTGGCATTTCCTCATTTTCTATTAATATTATTTTTGGTTGGGCTACTCATATTTCTATTTCAGCTGTTATTATTTCTTTTTTATTTTCTTTTGCTATCGGAGTTATTTTTGGATTCTGGCCAGCCCGCCAAGCCTCGCTCTTAAGCCCTATCGAAGCCCTACGATATGAATAAGTAACAAACATCGTCAATCGAGGCGTTTAAGATTCAAACACAATCTAAACTCTTAATATTAAATAACTTTTCTAAACTGCTCTTCTTTCTCTTCAACATATTTCTAAAAACTTAGACAAAAACACACTTAAAAGCACCCTTTGAGACCAAAAATATCTCATTATTTCAATAAGTTAGAATTTTATTGTTGGCATACCTGTTGCTTATAAATAAGTGTGGATTCCCGTGTTCACGGGAATGATGTTTTTGAGGAGAGAGGATGTTTCGACATTTTACATGGGCCATAGGCCTTACTTTTATTGCTACAAGTGTGGCTTTCGCAACCAATATTGATGGAAAGCTGGGTGGCTTTCGGGTTCAATCCGCAGAAGAAATAGAAAAAGGTTATGCATCACTCTCCTATTTCGCAGAATATTTTTATCAAGACACTCTGTATTTTGGCACACAAAAACATAAATTAAGTGACAACCTCTTTCTTCAAATTGCACCCACTAACAACTTTCTCCTTTATACAGGCCGAAAAACAAACACCATTTATTCAGAAAGTGGTTATTATTCTAATTTTACAACAAGTGGAATTTTAGATTTTGGTTTTATGACGAGTAAAAAGAAATCAGAAAAACTCGTCTATGGTTTGGATATGGGAGCCCTTCTTTATTATGGTACAAAAATTTCTTTAGATGACACCCTTTCTCCACATGCCAAATTTATTTTAAGCCATAGAATCAACAACCCAACAAGTAAAAATCTACTTTTTTTACACAATAACTTTCAATATAAATACAACCTCTCTCATAAAGCTACACAGGACATTTCACCATCTTTAGGTAACCACCTGATCATACCTAAACAAACGTACCATCACCTTAAAGGTGCTGTTGGGCTTGAATATCAAACAACGTATGTTGATCTTATTTTAGAATACACCTTGGAATATCTTATAAATAGCAATACCTCTCTTTTTAAACATCCTCATTATGTAACAACTGGTCTAAAAATAAAGCCTTTCAAGGATAAAAACTTGAAGTTCCATTTAGGAGCTGATTTTGGTCTTAATAAAGGAGATTATTTGATTTTTGGTTATGAGCCTGCTTTTGATTATAATATTTTTGCAGGTATTTCTTTAGAACTTGGAAAATCCTCTAAAAAAGAAGAAACTATTATTTCTGTTACAGAAACACTCCCCCCACAACAAGAACCCATCCAAGAAGTTGAAATTGAAGTGGAAGAAAACAAAAATCTTCTTCTTAAGTTTAGAAAACCAGGGGATAACCAAAGGCTGCTTCTTAAGTTTAGAAAATAAAATACTGGATCCCGCATCAAGTGCGGGATGACATTTTACAAAGATTCTGCATGTTCTTTAAATGCATGAAGCATTTTAGGTAATTGGGCAGAAACAATTTTATTTAAAATGATTGAAGGTACAAAAATCTTAAAATCGCATTCAATATAATAAGTAGCTTCTATTTCATTTTCACTCAGCTCTTTGAGGTTCCAACCACCATTATTCACTTTAAAAGCATCACTCTCAACAAGTGACCACTTTATTTCATAAGGAGCATTTACTTCTTCAATCTTCAAAGTATAAGTCACAGGTTTAATAATTGTAACGTTAAAATTAACTATTTTTATATTTCCTTCTTCTTCAACAATTTGGGTTTCTGTCATCTCTTGTAAGAACTCTGGATACTTCTCATATTGAGTTATGACATTAAAAAAATCTTGAATAGAGACACCTACTTTTTCAACTGCTTGTGCACTTGCCATTTTACTTAAACCTCTCTTTTGGATGATCATGAGTGATCTTTGCTATCGTTCCTGTTTTAGAACGCAAGACTAAAGATTGTGTTCTATATTTTGTTCCTAAATCTTTCACACCCTGAAAAAGACTTCCATCAGTAACACCTGTAGCACAAAAAACAATGTCTCCTGCTACAAGTTCTTCCATTGTGTAAATCTTATCTAAATCCTCAACACCCATACGTTTAGCACGTTCTTTTTGTCTTTCATTATTTCCAAAGTGAAGAATTCCTTGAAAATTACCCCCCAGGCATTTTAGAGCTGCAGCACCCAATACACCTTCAGGGGCTCCTCCAATACCTAAAAGTAAATCAACAGGAGAATCTTCTAAACATGTTTCAATCGTAGCTGCAACATCAATATCTCCTATTAATTTTACCCTCACACCCAATTCTCTTAAATTTGAAATAAGCTCTTCATGGCGAGGACGATCTAAAACAACAACTGTCATTTCACGCATATCTTTTTCTAAAGCATCGGCAACATTGTGAACATTTTCTCGAACTGATTTTCGGATATCAATAGCATCTTTGGCTTTAGGTCCTACTGCTATTTTATTCATATAAACATCAGGGCTATGCAAGAACTTATCTTTATCTCCGGAAGCCAAAACAGACATAGATCCTAAGTTTGCCTTAGTACAAACCGTTGTTCCTTCTAAAGGGTCCAAAGCAATATCAACTTTAAGTCTTCCCCCAGGACGCCCTACTTCTTCTCCAATATAAAGCATAGGGGCTTCATCTCTTTCCCCTTCTCCAATAACCACAGTTCCTTGAATATCAAGCTTATTAAGCGCCCCTCGCATGGCTGTAACAGCTGCCTGGTCTGCCTGCCTTTCATCACCCCTCCCAATCCATTCGTAACAAGCAATAGCAGCAGCCTCTGTAGCACTTAAAAAATCAATATTTTCCATATATTCTTAGGTACTCATAGATGATAAAATAGTCAACGGAGGGGATTAAGGATTTAAGAAAGCTCCTTGTAGACCTTATCGCCTGTGCGAACACGGGCCCCAACCTTCATCCCAATTTGATACCCAGCCGGAGCTTTTGAAATTGGCTCATGGTTGTACTCTATAGAACGCACTCTTTGACGAAAACGTGTAGAACTTCCTTTAATGAAAAGAACATCTTGAAGTTCAATATGATTTTCTTGCACTTCAATAATAGCAACTTCTATCTTTCCATAATAATGCATCACAACCCCTACAGGCAGTAGTTTTATCTTTTTTTTCTGAGGTGTCTCTTTCTGAGTTTTTTTCCCGATAATGCGATTTTTAATAAAATCGAAAAACATGTCTTTTATTATATTATCCTTTGGTCATCCCGGAACCACTATGTTCTTATTTCCATTATGAAACAATTTTTAAAATATTCAAGAAAAGATTATTTTTAAGAATTTACGCTTACCCACTTGAAGAAGCATTGCTCCTTGTGTAGGTACATGATGATTTTTATCTATTACTTTCTCACCATTGATTCGAACAGCTCCGGCCTCAATGAGACGACGAGCCTCAGAATGAGAAGGTGCCAAATCTGTATCTTTGAGCAGTGAAAATAAAGCGATTTCTTTCACTTTAAGTTTTAGTTTTTTCTCAGGAACTTCTGAAAGGCCTACCCCTTCTTTAAAAACTCTATTAAATTCTCTCTCTTCTTTATCTGCTGTTGTGAGGTCGTAATAACGTGTTACAATTTCTTTTGCGAGATCTATCTTCACAGCCTTAGGATGTTTTTTCTCTTGTGTGACTGCATTTTTTAAACTTGCAATATCCTCTTTTGAAAGTTCACTTAAAAGTTCGTAATAACACCACATCATTTCATCTGAAAGACTCATTAATTTTCCAAAAATTTCTTTTGGGTCTTCTTGAACTCCAATGTAATTACCTAAAGATTTGCTCATTTTCTGAATCCCATCGGTTCCTAAAAGCAAGGGCATCATCATAATAACCTGAGATTCTTGTCCGTAAGCACGTTGAATTTCTCTTCCAACAAGTAAATTAAATTTTTGATCTGTGCCCCCAAGTTCTATATCTGCCTTAATATGATAAGAGTCATATGCCTGAAACAAAGGATAAAGAAACTCATGGATGGCAATAGGCGTTTGCTCTTTAAATCTTTTTTTAAAATCATCTCTTTCAAGCATACGAGCTACTGTTTTATGAGAGGTAAGATGAAAAATATCTTGAGCTGAAAGCTTTCCGAGCCACTTGTGATTATACGCAACTTCTGTTTTCTTTTTATCTAAAATTTTAAAAGCTTGTTTTGCATAAGTTTTTGCATTTTCCTGAACTGTTTTTTCATCAAGTTGTTTTCTTATCACATCTGCACCTGAAGGATCTCCAATCATAGCTGTGAAAGAACCTACAATAAAAATAACATCGTGCCCCAAATCCTGGAATTGCTTCATTTTATTCATGATGACCGTGTGCCCTAAATGAATATCAGGGGAGGTCGGATCAAAACCTGCTTTAATTCTTAAAGGTTTGCCGCTTCCTAACTTTTTAAGTAGCTCTTCTTCAGAAACTATTTCAGAACAACCTTTTTTAAGGATTTCTAATTGTTCGATTGCACTTTTTCTTGCCATTGAACTCTCTCAATTGAAAGTGCTTTACCTGTTTTATCTTCAACATCAACAATAACACCACATAAAATGACGTTATCTTTTGCAGGCTCATAGCGCACTTTCGTTCCCGTTAAAAATTTCTGAATAGCCTGATCTTTCTTAGAACCTATCACAGAATCATAAGCCCCTGTCATACCCGCATCACTAATAAAAGCAGTTCCTTTTTCCAAAATTCTTTCATCCGCTGTTTGCACATGAGTGTGGGTTCCAAAAACACCACTTACCTCTCCATCTACATACCAAGCCAAGGCCTGTTTTTCAGCGGTTGTTTCTGCATGTACATCCACAAAAATGAGTGGTGTTTCTTTTTTAAGGATTTCTATTTCTTCCACTACTTTTTTAAAAGGACAATCAATATTTTGCAGAAAAACCCTTCCTTGAACATTAATAACACCCACTTTTAAATTGTCTTTTTTAAAAATAACACTTCCCTTACCAGGTGTTGGAGCTGCTTCAAAATAAGGATAATTAGCAGGTCTTAAAAGATAGTAATATTTTTTAAAAGCAATATGAGCCTCTTCTTTTTTATCCCAAGCATGGTTGCCTGAGGTCATGACATCGACACCACTTTTAAAAAGCTCTTCAACTGTTTCAACAGTAATACCAGCACCCCCTGCAAGGTTTTCAACATTGACAATAACAACATCAATATTTTGTTTTTGTCTTTCTTGGCTCAAGTAGCTTTTAAGAACTCTTCTTCCAGGTTTAGCAAAAACATCCCCAACAAATAAAGCTCTCATCGTGCAATCTCAACTACTCTTGTCTCACGAAGAACATTAACCCTAATTTGCCCAGGGTAAGTTAAATCACTTTCAATTTTTTTGCTAATATCTCTTGCAAGCATCACAGCATCTTCGTCACTGATTCTTTGATGGTTCACAAGAACTTTAATTTCTCGCCCTGCCTGAATGGCAAAGGCTCTTGTAACACCTTCAAAAGTTCTTGCGATTGCTTCTAAATCTTCAAGACGTTTCACATAAGCTTGGAGATTTTCTCGTTTAGCACCAGGCCGTGAAGTAGAAAGTTGATTAGCAGCTGCCAAAACATGCGCTAAAACTGTTTGGGGTTTGACTGCACCTTCATGGCTTCGAATGGCATGCACAACTTCTTCAGGCTCTCCATATTTTTTAACAAATTGAGCACCGATCTCAGCGCTCGAACCTTCTTGCGTGTGATCGAGTGCATGCCCTATATCATGTAAAAGCCCTGCTCTTTTTGCTATCTGTGTATCAAGCCCAAGCTCTCCTGCCATCATACCGCATAAAAATGCTACTTCGATACTATGGTGAAGAATGTTTTGTCCGTTATTGGTTCTGTATTTTAAAGAACCTAAAACATCTAAAATATCTTGATGAATTCCATGCACCCCTACTTCAAAAGTGGCCTGCTCTCCTGCATCTCGAATAGAGCTTTTAACTTCTTCTTCAACCTTTACAACCACTTCTTCAATGCGGCTTGGATGAATACGCCCATCTTCTATCAACCTTTCAAGAGAGATTTTAGCAACCTCACGTCGGATAGGATCAAAGCTTGAGAGAATAACTGTTTCAGGTGTGTCATCAATAATAACATCAACACCTGTAACTTGTTCAAAGGTTCGAATATTTCGCCCTTCCCGCCCTATAATTCTTCCTTTCATCTCGTCACTGGGTAAGCCCACAGTTGAAACTGTATGAGCTGTGACAAATTCACCCGCATATCGTTGAATGGCAAAACTAATAATATGTTTCGCTTCTTTTTCACTCTCTTCTCGAGCCTCTTCTTGAATTTTTTTCACTTGGATAGCCGCTTCTTTTTTAGCCATATCTTCAATTTGTTCTCGAAGCTTTCTTTTAGCCTCTTCTGCTGTCATGCCAGCTATTTTTTCAAGTTGAGTACTGATCGATTGAGTCAATTTTTCATACTTTTGCTTTTGCAGTTCACATTGTTCAGCTTGGGTAAGTAAATACTTTTCTTTTCGACTTATTTCAGCTTCTTTAGAATCAATAATATTAACTTTTTTATCAAGGTTGCTTTCCTTTTGAAGAAATTTCCTTTCCAATTCTTGAGCTTCTTTTCTTTTTTCTTTAATTTCCTCTTCACATTCGGCACGTGCTTGAATAACAATCTCTTTCGATTCTAAATGAGCTTCATCTTCAATGTTTTTTGCTTTTTTTCGAGCCTCTTCGATAATTTCTTCAGCTTCATCTTCCATTTTTTTAACAAGCGAAAGCGCTTTTGAACGACTTACAACAATACCAACAATAGCCCCTACAACCACCGACCCTAAAAGTATGATTAATGAAATATTAGTTCCCATTTTTTATCCCTCTGTGTGACAATGAATAATCCTTTTATCAGTTATAAGCTTTTTTACTTGAATATCATGCTCCTCATTACGAACTAAAGGCACAATTTGAAAATCGTAAGCAAGGCCAAAAATATCCACATACCTCTTCACCTTTGAAAAATAAACATCATAACAACCACTTCCATACCCCACACGAAACCCTCTTTGGTCATAAGCCACCCCTGGCACAAAATAAACATCGATATCTTCTGGGCTTACCTCTAAACACTCTAAAGAAGGTTCTAAAATACCAAAACGACTTTTTTTAAGAAGAGGTAAATCTTCTACTTCATAAAAACGAATGGCACATTTTGGATCAGAATAGTTTCTTGGATAAACAATTGTTTTAACTTTAGGTTTTAAATAATAAAAAAGATCATGAGTGGGTACTTCATTTTTAAAATCTGAATAAAGTGCTACCACTTTATTCTCAAAAGAATAGTTTAAAGACTCAATTCTCGGAATAAAATTTTCGCTCACTTGGCGGATATAACTTTCTTGAAGCGCAAGCCTTTGATCTAAAATGTGGTTTCTTAAAACTGATTTTTCCATAAATTTATATTTATGGAAGTCGAAAGCAGGAACTTAAAGCATATGTTAAAGGTAAGAACTACATCAATTTGAGTGAAAATAATATTTTCAATTTTAACCTTTTACCATTTATACCCACGGTTCAGAACCTTTAACGTTTTTCAACTGATTATCAATCCAACCCAAAACCTCTTTTGATCTTTTAAGTACTCCGTTGTGATAAGTCTGTTGCTGCTCCTTTAACTTAAAGTATTCACCTGCAATATTCAGCGCTGCCAAAATGGTGGCATTTTGCACTGATAAAGATTTCGACTTCTTTAAAACCTCCTGTAATTGCTGATTAACATAGTCTTCAATTTCTTTAACACGATTCTGTGTCTCTTCACTTTTAATAGTATATTTATTTCCTAAGATACTAATTTCACAGACTTTTTTCGACATAGAAGACCTCACTCTGACTATAAAATTCCACCCCCTAAAAGTCAAACTAAAAAATGGGGTTAAAGTCTTTCGACTAAAAGATAGGCTATATTGGAGATATTACTACTAATATTTTTTAAGTGGGTAAGAAGCTCTAAATGGAGAGAGGTAGTTAAAATAGTGCTTTTTTGACCTTCTGAAAGCCTTTGAAAGTGCTTTTCTCGCAGTTCAAACTCAAAGTCTTGAATATTTTGCCTGTTTTCAAGCACCTTAATAGAAAGTTGTTTGTCCATCATGGCAAAGGCAGAAAGAGAAAGTTTAAAGTTCTCAAGGATCTTATCATAAAAATTTTCAATCTCTAGAAGCCCGTCTTTCGAAAACTCAACCTGTTTGCGCTTTTTTTTCTCAATAATTCTTAAAATGTTTTTTGTAATAGTATCACCAACATGTTCTAAATCAGAAGAAAGGCTCACAAGTTCATGTTCAATACAAGCTTGTTCTTCAGTTAAACTTTCTTGGGTAATACGAGCTAAGTAAAATTTAATATTTCGATTGAGAAGGTCTACTTTATCATCATCTCTATTAATTTTATCCATTAACTCTTCATCATTCACTTTAAGAACTTGTAAAGTTCCGCCTAACATTTTTTGAACAATTTCTCCCACTCTTAAAACTTCTCTGGTTGCCTGACCCAAAGCAAACGAAGGGGAAGAAATAGCTCCTTCGTCTAAATAAAGAGGGCCAAATTCCTGTTTTTTAAGTGGGGTAGGAAAAATCTTTTGGATCAATTTTCCCCAAAGTCCTAAACCAGGTAGAAAAATGAGTGCGTTAATAAAATTAAAAAACGTATGTGCGTTTGCTATTTGATGGGCAATAAGAGCTTGTTCTCCCATTACACTCTCTGCAATAGAAGTGCTCCACACCACAAAATCTCTAAATAAAAACAAAAAAGGAAAGAATAAAAGTGCACCACTTGTTTTAAAAAAGAGAAAAGCAAAAGCAACTTGACGCCCTTTAACGCTTGATTTTAAGCTTGCAATAAGAGCTGTAATACATGTACCCACATTAGCTCCCAGCATAAAAGGTATGCTTTCTTCTAAAGTTAAAACCCCTGCACTTCCTAAAATAATAAGCACCCCCAAAGTGGCTGCACTTCCTTGAATAAGTGCAGTAAAAAGGGCTGCAAAAATAAATGCAAAAAAAGGAGATTCAGCTAAAAACTTTAAAAGATCTAGAAAAAGTTTATTTTCTTTGAAAGTTAAAGTTGCATCTCCCATAAGATTCATTGAAAAAAACACAAGACCAAATCCAAAAATAACCATTCCTAATTGGCGCCCCATTTTTTTATAAACGGTAGAAATAAAAAATCCGACTGCAATCAAAAGAAGTGCATACTTTCCAATCTTAAAAGAAATAAGCTGTGCTGTGATGGTAGAACCTACGCCAGCTCCTAAAAGAAACCCCAAAACCTGATCAAAAGTCATAAGGCCTAGTCCCACAAAACTTACAACTAAAACAGAACTTGCAGAGCTTGATTGAAGAAGCGCTGTAACACCCATACCTGTGACAAAGGATTTCAATCTATTATGTGTGAGTTGAGATAGAAATACTTTTAATTGAGAACCTGCTAATTGTTGAAGATGGTAACAAGCAATCTGGATGCCGTAGAGAAAAAGACAAATACCTCCAATAAGCTCGAGCACATGAAGATTCACAAGTAGAGAATATCATATATCCAAAGAACAAAAAAGAACCTTGGTTCTGAGTAGGGAAACCCTCCTGTCATTCCCGGCAAGAGCGGGAATCCAGGGTTTATTCGAACTTAAGTTCTTGATGGTCACCTCATATAAAGTTCCCTAGTATATTTTTCAGGCACAGCGGTTGTTTTTCCCTGCGAGAAAAACACCGCACGCCTCTCGGCCTCGCTCTTTTTTACTGTATAGGAAAGGCTAACTTAACTACAGGAGTAACTTTTTTATGAATCATTTTTGTGAAACTAAAAAATGATTCATAAAAGCCTAGGGCCCGCTTAAGCCTCCGAGACGGCCTTCAAAACATACTAGGTAACTTTATGTTGCATTCGAGTCTATGTAAAGATGACCTGAAGAGTTTTTCAGGGAGGATCCACACCGGGCGGAGGGGCACTGAAAAACTCTTTAGGTCATCAAGAACCTAAGTATCGGAAACAAAACACCCCCTCTACTCTCTCATGAATACGCTGATCAATTTAATTTAAAATCTCTGAAACATAGATTTGAGGATCGAATTGAGAAAAGTCGTTGAGAGTCTCACCTGTGCCAATAAAGTAAACAGGAAGGTGATATTGATCGACAATGGGTAAAAGAATACCCCCTTTGGCACTCCCATCAAGTTTAGTCATAATAATACCCGAAATAGGCACCACTTTTCCAAATTCCTCAACCTGTTTAAGAGCATTCTGACCCATAGTTGCATCCAAAACTAAAAGCATTCTCACCTCACAAAAATGACTTGCTTTGTATGCAGCATTTTTTTCGGCGCGATTTAAGCCGTGAATGTTCACGCCCACGGTGAGGCCAAGGAAGTGGTAGAGACCGCCCATCCATTCGGCGTCACGATTTGCGAGGTAGTCGTTTACTGTGACCACGTGTACGCCTTTGCCTTCAAGCGCATTTAAGTAGACCGGAAGGGTGCAGACCAGAGTTTTCCCTTCCCCGGTTTTCATTTCCGCGATTTTTCCTTCGTGCAGGGCGATTCCCCCAATGAGCTGCACGTCGAAGGGCACCATGTCCCAGG
>JACPKQ010000026.1 GCA_016186995.1 Deltaproteobacteria bacterium
ATTCTGTCACATAAAGTTACCTAGTATGTTTTGAAGGCCGTCTCGGAGGCCTAAGCGGGCATGGATTTTTTACGAAGTAAAAAAGAGCGAGGCCGAGAGGCGTGCGGTGTTTTTCTCGCAGGGAAAAACAACCGCTGTGCCTGAAAAATATACTAGGTAACTTTATATGAGGTGACCACCAAGAACTTAAGTTGTAAAAAAATATCCCCAATTCAGAACCTAGGTTGTAGAAATAGAAATACTGGATCCCTGCCGGGGGCGGGAATGACAACGTACTTTTTAAAGACTGCTTTCTAAAAAGTTATGGATAATTTTCTGATCTTCTTGGTCAAGCTCGGAAAACTCAACACCAATACCCGCAGGCTGGGTGGATGTGCTTTTATGAAAAGGTTGTATCCATTTTATAATACCTTTTACCTTTAAGAGTTGTGGACTATTGGGGAGTGAAAAATGGAGTTCGACTTGGGTTCCTGGCTTATACTCATCAACCGTTTTAAGAAAAACTCCCTCTTCGCTCATATTATCAGAACTATAAGTTTTATAATCCTCTTCTACAGCCCCTTTAACACGTAAAACAACGTGAGCTTTAACCTTTTTACGTAGGTATTTTCGGCGGTTACTTAAAGCCATATATTTCCTAAAATAACATAAAGAATTTGACTGTCGACCCTCACTTTGTCATCCTTGCTACTCAGGGGGCTTGGGTGTGTTTATCCAATCCCTCCTCTCTCATGGATATGAAGTTTCGGGATGACAAGAAATATGGATATTCAACAAAAAATTAAAGAACTCAGAGAAAAAAATATCCAAGCCGAGCTCGGTGGTGGAGAAGAACGAATTAAAAAACAACACGAAGCCGGGAAGATGACGGCACGCGAACGTATTGATGTTCTTCTTGATGAAGGTTCTTTTACAGAAATTGATAAATTTGTAATCCACAATAACATCCTCACAGATGGTGTTATTACAGGTTTTGGAACTATTTCAGGACGCCTTGTTTTTATTTTTTCTCAAGACTTTACCATTTTTGGAGGCTCTCTTTCAGGGTCTCATGCTAAAAAAATATGTAAGATTATGGATTTGGCCTTAGAAAATGGAGCTCCTGTTATTGGGCTTAATGATTCAGGTGGAGCTCGTATTCAAGAAGGAGTTCAAAGCTTAGGGGGTTATGCCGATATTTTTTACCGAAATACAAAAAGCTCTGGTGTGATTCCTCAAATTTCAGCTGTTATGGGCCCCTGTGCTGGAGGTGCTGTTTATTCACCTGCCATTACCGATTTTATTTTTATGGTTCATAAAACAAGCTACATGTTTGTGACAGGCCCTGAGGTTGTAAAAACTGTAACTCATGAGGAGGTCAATAAAAGTGAACTTGGGGGGGCAACGGTTCATTCTCAAAAATCAGGAGTGGCTCACTTTGCTTGTAAAGATGAAAAATCATGCCTTCTTATGATTCGAGAACTTTTGAGCTTTCTTCCCTCTAATAATTTAGAAGATGCACCTCTCTATCTCACACAAGATGATCCAAAAAGAATAGATCCACAATTGATTTCACTTGTTCCTACTAACGCTAAAACACCTTATAATATTAAAGATATTATTACGACGATTCTTGATGATCATGTATTTTTGGAAGTACACGCAAACTATGCTCAAAACATTGTTGTTGGTTTTGGAAGATTGAATGGCCAAAGTGTAGGTATTGTTGCCAATCAACCCAACTACCTAGCTGGATGTCTTGATATTCATGCCTCTTTAAAAGGGGCTCGATTTGTGCGCTTCTGTGATGCCTTTAACATTCCTCTTGTAACACTTGTTGATGTTCCAGGATTTTTGCCAGGTGTTGATCAAGAACATGGCGGCATTATTAAACACGGGGCTAAACTTCTTTATGCCTTTGCTGAAGCAACCGTCCCTAAAATCACACTCATTACCCGAAAAGCTTATGGTGGTGCCTATGATGTGATGAATTCAAAACATATCGGAGCTGATTTAAACCTTGCCTATCCAACAGCTGAAATTGCCGTCATGGGCCCTGAGGGTGCTGTTAATATTATTCATAAAAAAGAGCTCGCCGAAGCCAAAAATCCACAGAAGAAAAAAGAAGAGCTTACAAAAAAATACAGAGAAACGTTTGCAAACCCCTATAAAGCCGCTGAACTTGGATACATCGACGAAATTATAGAACCCCAAGAAACACGCCCTAAACTCATTAAAGCACTTTCAATCCTTAAGAAAAAACGTCGAAAGAATCCACCTAAAAAACATGGCAACATCCCTCTTTAAAAAAATTCTTATTGCAAACCGCGCTGAAATCGCGGTTCGCATTATTCGATCTTGCAAAGAATTAGGTATTCAAACGGTTGCCGTTTATTCAAAAGTAGATACAGCAAGCAACCATGTTAAATTTGCTGATGAGGCTTACCTTATTGGGGAAGAGCCCATGAGCTATCTGAATTGTGAAAAAATTATTAAAATTGCTAAAAAAGCAGGGGCCGACGCTATTCATCCAGGCTATGGTTTTTTATCTGAAAATACAGAATTTGTTGAACTCTGTGAGAAAGAGAAAATTGTTTTCATTGGCCCAGATAAAGAAGTCATGCACTGTATGGGAAATAAACTCACTGCCCGTAAAGCCATGGAAAAGGCTCACATTCCTATTATACCCGGCACTTTAAAACCTATTCGGAATGCAGGGGAAGCCAAAAAAACAGCCAAAGACATCGGATATCCTGTTCTTCTGAAACCTGCTGATGGGGGGGGTGGAAAGGGTATGATGCTTGTTCATAAAGACAGTGAGGTGACAGAGGCTTTCGAAGCGGCTCAAAGAATTTCAAAGCGAGCTTTTGGAAGTGATCAAATTTATATTGAAAAATACTTAGAAAAACCAAGACACATTGAGGTACAGATTTTAGCAGATAAAAATGGAAATACAGTTCATCTTTATGAACGAGAGTGCTCTGTTCAAAGAAGACACCAAAAAATTATTGAAGAAACACCCTCTCCTTTCTTAAATGATGCCATTCGACAAAAAATATGTGAAACAGCTGTTAAAGCAGCTCAATCTATCGGTTATATAAACGCAGGAACTATTGAATTTATTGTAGATAAAAATCATAACTTTTATTTTATGGAAATGAATACTCGCCTTCAGGTGGAACATCCTCTTACAGAATGGGTAACGGGGGTTGATCTTGTCAAAGAACAAATTAAAATTGCTTGTGGAGAAAAACTTTCCTTTAAACAAAAAGATATTCCACAACGTGGGCATTCAATAGAGTGCCGCATTTATGCTGAAAACCCTGAAGAAAACTTTCTACCTAGCCCAGGTAAAATTATCTATCTCGAAATTCCAGAGGGGCCTTTCATTCGGAATGATGCATCTATTTATGCAGGCTATGAAGTTCCTCTTTTTTATGATCCTATGATCGCTAAAGTCTCTGTATGGGCCAAAGATAGGGAGGGGGCAATATCAAAAATGAAGTTTGCTCTTTCACAATCTAAAATTTTAGGGATTCGAACCACCGAAAGCTTTCTTATAAGCCTTTTAGAAAATAAAGATTTTGTAAGTGGCTCTTATGATACACACCTTGTTCAAAAACATCTTGGGAAAAAAATTGCAAAGAAAGGTTTTGAAGAGAAAGAAATTCATGCAGCCTTGATTGCTTCTACTATTCACGCCTATGAGGTATCAAGCATTAAACCCCTGCTTTCTGAAAGCAAAACTTCACCCTGGCTACTCCAGGCACGACAAGAGGGAATAAGAAATGATCTTTGAAGCTCAATGTGAAGATAAAAAATATAAAATTAAATTAGAAAAACAAAAAAAGATGTACTCTATTGTTATTAATGACACCAAGTATGAAGTTCCTTCAAACTGGCAAAATATTTTAGTTTTAGAAAATAAGGTTTTTCATGCTACCTCTTACAAACAAGAAAAAAATCAGTACCATACCTTTGTAAATGGAAGAACAGTTCGTTTAAAACTTCAGACAGAACAAGAAAAATTACATGATTCTTTGGCACAAGAAGATGAAGCCAATCATTTAACAACATCGATGCCTGGAAAAATCGTAAAAGTTATGGTGCAAGTAGGAGATGTTGTTCACAAAGGGCAATCACTTGTTATTATGGAAGCTATGAAAATGGAAAATGTTCTTAAATCTCCTTGTGAGGGTACAATACAAGAAATTAAAGTCCAGGAAGGAAGTAGTGTGGATGCAGGTGCCACACTCATACGTATTAAAATCCAATGAGAAAAAAAAAGTTTGAAACAAGTTCACATGTCGAAATAAAAGACCTCTACCAAGAAAAAGATACAGGGGGTGTTACGCTTGGAAAACCAGGTGAATACCCTTTTACACGTGGTATTTACCCTTCAATGTATCGAAGTCGTTTGTGGACAATGCGCCAGTATGCAGGTTTTGCGAGAGCTGTAGAATCCAACAAACGATACAAATACCTTTTAGAACATGGCCAAACAGGGCTCTCTGTGGCTTTTGATCTTCCTACCCAGATGGGTTTAGATTCAGATCACAAACTAGCTCACAATGAAGTGGGTCAATCAGGTGTTGCGATTGATTCACTCGCCGACATGGAAATTCTTTTTAAAGGTATTCCTCTTGATAAGGTATCTACTTCTATGACGATTAATGCCACAGCAGCCATTCTTCTTTCTTGTTATATTGCTGTTGCAGAAAAACAAGGTGTCGATTCTAAAAAGTTAAGGGGCACGATCCAAAACGACATTTTGAAAGAGTACATTGCACGAGGCACTTATATTTATCCACCTAAACACTCACTTAAAATTATTTGTGATATTTTTGCTTATTGCAAAGATCACCTTCCCAATTGGAATAGCATGAGCATTAGTGGTTATCATATTAGAGAGGCTGGTTCGACCGCAGTTCAAGAAGTAGCTTTTACACTTTCAAATGCTATTACTTATGTTGAAGCTGCCCTTAAATCCGGACTTTCACTTGATGAATTTGGAGGAAGGCTTTCTTTCTTTTTTAACTGTCATAACAACTTTCTAGAAGAAATCGCCAAATTTAGAGCAGCTCGTCGCATGTGGGCAAAAATTATGAAAGAAAGATTTAAAGCAAAAGATGAAAAATCTTTTATGTTACGATTTCACACCCAAACTGGGGGCTCTACTCTTACCGCCAATCACATTGAAAACAATGTAGTACGTGTCACCCTCCAGGCCATGGCTGCTGTTTTAGGAGGAACACAATCGCTTCATACCAACTCAAAAGATGAAGCACTTTCACTTCCTTCAGGAGAGGCTGCAAAGCTTGCCCTTCGTACCCAACAGATTATTGCTTATGAGTCAGGGGTTGCCGATTTTGTAGACCCACTTGGAGGTTCTTACGCTATTGAATCTTTGACCAACGAAATTGAGAAAAAAGCTTTTGAGTATATAGAAGAAATAGAAAAAAGGGGTGGGGCTATTCGTTGTATTGAGGAAGGCTACCAGCAAAGTGAAATACAAAATGAAAGCTATCAATATCAAAAAGCACTCGAAAAAAAAGAAGAATTTGTGGTGGGAATGAATCTATTTCAAGAAAAAGAAGAAGCTATCTATAAAATTTATAAAGTTTCAGAAAAATCTCAGAAAACTCAAAGAGAAGCTCTCAAAAAAATGAAGGCAAAGAGAGACAATAAAGCAGTTCAAAAAGCACTTTCTACGTTAGAAAAAGCTGCCAGAGAATCTCAAAATCTCATGCCTCACATTCTTCAGGCAGTTAAAAGCTATGCCACAGTGGGAGAAATCTCTGACATTCTTCGCAAAGTCTTCGGCGAATACAAACCTAATTTTTAATGAACAGAAAGTCTCAGGTCTTCTAAAATTTCCTGAACTTCTTCATTTTCGGAATCCAGACTCAAAACAACTTCAAACTCTTCAATAGCCCTCGTCAGCCACCCTTTTTCAAAATAAATACGACCTAAATTAATATAGGGGTAATGCCGTGGCTCATATCTTTTGGAGGTTTTAGCCTTTTCTAACCAGGGGATAGCTTCATCGTTTTTTCCGAGGCGCATCAGATAAGAACCTATATCGTTATAAGGATTTCCAAAATCAGGATCAATAACAACAGCCTTTTTACAAAGCTCAATAGCCTGCTCAAACTCACTTCTTTGAGAAAGCATCCATCCCCAATAGGTATAGGCTTCAGCTGTTGGAAAATGTGAAATGGATTTCTCAAAGCATTCAATAGCAGCGGGAATATCGTTTTCTTGGGCGTACTCACAGCCTCTTTCAACAAGTTGGAGCGCTCGGACCTGCTTGATGTCCACCACCTTGTCTTGGACCATGTAATCATCATGGTACACAAAACTTCAATAAGAGAAAAGATTATTTTGTTGGAAACTCATTAAAATACGTTAGTGCAATTTTTTTCATCACCTCAACACCGACTAAAAGGGACTCTTCATCAATATCAAAATAAGGGCTGTGGTGAGGGTGAATAAAGCCTTTTTCTTTATTTTCGCCGCCTCCAAAATAAAAACACCCAGGCACTTCATTTAAAAAAAATGAAAAATCTTCTCCACCCATTGTACGACAATCAGTCACAATATTTTCTTCCCCAACAACTGAGGCAGCCATTTCATGAACAAACCGAGTCATGTGAGGTTCGTTAATGGTAACAGGGGTGTATCTTTGAAAATCAAGTTCGTACCGTGCTCCGTAAGCCTCACACACACCTTTAATCACTCTTTCAAAATGTACGGGGACTTCATCCCACATTTTTTTGCTCATGGTGCGAACAGTACCCACCAATTTTGTTTTTTCAGGAATAATATTAAAAGTAGCACCCCCTTCAATTTTACCGACAGTCACCACAAGAGAATCAAGTGGGTCTGCATTACGACTCACCACACTTTGAAGTGTGTTCACCACTTGAGAAGCAACAACGATGCTATCCACTGTTTGATGAGGCATAGCACCATGCCCGCCCTTACCAATAATAGTAAGTTCAAACATATCAACAGAAGCCATAATAGGCCCAGGAACAACAGCTACTTTTCCAATAGGTAAGCCACTCCACACATGGAGGCCAAAAGCAGCTTCAACTTGAGGACCTTTTAAAACCCCCTCTTGAACCATTTTCTCTGCACCGTTTCCACCCTCTTCAGCAGGTTGAAAAACAAACTTAAGATTGCCAGGAAGTTTTTTATTTTTAAGTTCTTTAGCTGTTAAAAGAAGGGTTGCCATGTGCATGTCATGCCCACATGCATGCATCGCCTGCGGGTTCTTAGATTGATAAGGGGTATTATTAACTTCTTGAAGTGGAAGAGCATCCATATCTGCTCGAAGCAAGATACAACGTTTTTTTGTATCGTCTGAATGAAGGGCCACAACACCTGTTTGTGCCATTCCAAAAGAAGGCTTATAACCATAGGATTTAAGCTCTTCTTGAATTTTTTTGGCAGTGTTGACTTCTTGATATTTCAGTTCAGGGTGCTTATGGAAATAACGTCTGAGTTCAACAATTTTTTTCTGATCTTCTTTTGATAAACTTGTTTTCATAATTTCTCAAAATTAATCCCACTTTTTCATTTAGGCAAGTAAAGAAGAGAAATGAGCCTATAAACAGCTCCACCATAGTGTATGATGTAAAGCTCGCCTTCATGGTCTTGTGAAAAAGAAGCAATTTTTAAATGAGAATGATTGACAAGCTGAGGTTTTGAAGCTTTTTTCCCATCGTATTTAAGTGCCCACATTTTTCCTGTTCCAAAATCAGCATAAATATAATGGCCGATAAGTTCTTGAAGTTTTTTTCCTCTATAAACAAAACCACCTGTAACTGAATAACCCTCATCCCTTCCATATTCAACTAGTGGAAGTTCTAAACCTTCTTTTTTACAATCTTCTGATGGTTTATAGCAAAGAGTTCCCTCCATAATACGCCAACCATAGTTTTTTCCCTTTTGAATAACATCGATTTCTTCCCGACGAACTTGGCCAACATCGCCTGCATAAAGAGTTCCTGTTTCAGAATCAAAACTAAACCGCCAGGGGTTTCGAAGACCATAAGCCCAAATTTCTTTCCGAGCTTCTTGATGATCTACAAAGGGATTATCTTTTGGAATTTCATAAGGTTCTTTACCGTTCACATCGATTCTTAAAATACTTCCTAAAATTGTTTTTAAGTTTTGCCCGTTGTTTTTTGGATCTCCAGCGCCACCACCATCTCCAACACCCATATAAAAATATCCATCAGGACCAAAAGCAAGCTGGCCACCATTGTGATTGTCATAGGGTTGTTCAAAGGTAAGAATGATTTTCTCAGATTTTTTATCTGCTAAATTTTTCTCCCCAAGTTGCCACTTTGAAATAACAGTATAAAGTTTGCCTTCTTTTCTTGTTGTATAATTTAAATAAAACTTTTTGTTTTTTTTAAAATCGGGATGAAAAGCAATACCTAAAAGCCCTTTTTCTCCACCACTTTCAACCTTCTCTGAAATATCTAGGAAAAGCTCTTTTAAAATTTTTTTATCTTTAAAAACTTTAATAACACCAGCTTGCTCTAAAACAACGTATCGAGAAGAACCATCAGGAATTTCTGCCATATCGGTAGGATAAGAAAAACCTTCTACCACTTTTTCAAGTGCATATTGTGCCCATGAAGGATAGGAAAAAAAGAATAAAAATAAAAACAAATATTTGAATTTAAAAACCACGGAGGGTTTCATCCGTTGTTTTTTTCTCTTGGGCATTATCTTCCTCAATAACAATATCTTCTTTTTGTTCTTCTACTTCACTAGGTTCCGTGCCCTGTTTAAAGGCAGCGTACACACCATTTTTGGCTTGTGGTTGAGCCAATAACCCTGTTTCAGGATCAATCTTTAAAAAAGTTATTCCTTGAGGAGCTACAAATTCTTTTTTTGGATAATTCTCTAAAACTTCCTTCATATAGTTTGTCCAAATAGGGGCAGCGGCGGAAGAACCCGTTTCAAACTTACCAATGGCCTTACTTTTGTCATCCATTCCAACCCACACCCCTGTCACAACATCGGGTGTATAACCAATAAACCATGCATCTTCATAATTATCTGTTGTGCCTGTTTTACCTGCTACAGGACGATTCAGTTCTTTAAGCCGCCACCCTGTTCCTTCTTGCACAACAGCCTCAAGGAGATTTGTTGTTACAAAAGCTGTTTCAGGAGAAATAGCTTGGTTTTCTTGCAAGCTTGCATCGAATTGTTTCAAAAATTTCCTTAACTCTTGTGCTTTTACTTCTGCATTCTTTTTATCTTCAACACTTGCAAACTCTCTTCTTTGATCAAAATCAACTTTCACCTCTATTTTCCTCTGCACGAGGGGTTCCTTAAATTGCTCTATCACTTTTCCATCGCGATCTGCTATTTTTTCGATAAAAATAGGTTCAACAAGTTTTCCACCATTAGCAAAAACAGAATAAGCACGTGTCATTTCCCATAAAGAAGCACTTGAAGACCCCAAAGCTGAAGAAAGATCTTCATTCATTGTGGAAGTAATTCCTAATTTTTTTGAATAGGCTAAAACATATTCAACCCCTACATCCTGTACAATCTTAATGGTTGGAATGTTCCTAGATTTAATAAGTGCTGTTCTAAACAAAGTATCGCCATAAAACTTTTCACCATAATTATCGGGTCTCCACTTATGATCATTTTTTTTATCCTGATAAATAATAGGAGCATCTGTAATCATCGTGGCTGATGTGTATCCTTTATCAAGAGCTGCGGAATAAATAACAGGTTTGAAAGTAGACCCTACTTGTCGATAGGCCTGATGGGCTCTGTTAAACTCGCTTTTTGTAAAATCATAGCCCCCTACCATTGATAAAACTTTTCCCGTGCCTTGCTCTAAAGAAAGCACAGCCCCTTGAACTTCGGGCTCTTGCTCTAAAGAAAGCTCTATTTCTTGTGCTGGAAGAATGCTTATGATCTTAACTGAAAGAATATTTCCTTCCGCAAAAGCATCACTTGGTTTTTTAAGAACACGAGATTCCCAGTAAACTTCTGCGTTAACCGGGCTTGCCCACTGTAAATTGTTAAGAGCAATTCTTCCTAAACGTGTTCCTATGTGCACCTCGATAAACTCTTTTTCATCATCCACTTTTGTAACAACGCCATCGTAAATCTGATTTACATCTAAAGGGGTATCTTCTTCATAAAGTTGTGGATCGAGGTAAAACCCAAAATTACCGTTTTCAAGCGGAACTAAATCTCTTGTGAAATATTTGTTATAAACTAGATTTTTATGTTGTTCCTTTAAATAAGATGTAACTTGTTCTTTTTCAATATGTTTTAAAACACCCCTAAAACCACGACGCTTATCAACCTCTCTTAACCCCTCTCTTAAATGAGTTTGAGCAGCCTTTTGAAAACGAGAATGAAGGGTTGTGTAAATTTTTAACCCTGAAGTCAAATAATCTATTTTAGGATACTGACTCATGAGATACTTTCTGACATGTTCTGCAAAATAAGGAGCTGCATCAAACTCAGAATCATTCTGAATTTTTAATTCCTGAAGTATAGCTTTTCTTCTTTGTTCATCTGTAATGAAACCCTCATCCTGCATGCGTTTTAAAACATAGATTTGTCTACCCTTTGCTTTTTGTGGGTGGTGATAAGGCGTGTAATGGCTTGGGGATTGCGGTAGTCCAGCTAAAATGGCAGCTTCAGCAAGTGTAAGGTTTTCTGTCTTTTTTCCAAAATAAATGTGCGAAGCAGCCTCAATACCATAAGCACCATGACCTAAATAAACTTGATTTAAATATAAATAGAGAATCTCTTCTTTTGTAAGATGCTTTTCCATAGTGCTCGCTAAAATCATTTCTTTTACTTTTCGAACAATTGTTTTGTGACGTGTTAAAAATAAAGATCGTGCTACTTGTTGGCTAATTGTACTGCCACCCTGTTTCCAATCACCTGCCTTAAAGTTAACCATCATTGCACGAAAGATTCCTGGAAAATCTAAACCCTTATGCTCAAAGAAACGATCATCTTCTGCAGCTATAAAAGCATGAATAACTAGTTTTGGGATTTTCTCAAAAGGAATAACGTAACGTTTTTGTTTATAAAGCTCTCCAATTTTAACACCATCAGAAGAATAAATTTCTGTAACAATAGGAGGACGATAATTTTTAAGTGCAGAAAGTGGAGGGAGATCCTGTGTCAAATAAAGAACAACCCCTAAAGTAAGAAGAATAGAACAAACAAACCCAATAAGTGTAAATTTAAGAAATCTTCTTAAAAATTTCATGATAGCCTCTTAGTCTATTGCTTTAAGGCCCCAAAAGCAAATGGGTCTCTCCTCTGTCATCCCCGTGAAGACGGGGATCCATCTTTTTCTACCAACCTGATTCTCAAATGCATAAAACTTGATCTTTTCTCTTCTTTTTATTAAGTAAGAGGGCATGTCTGTTCAAACGGGTTTTATAAAAGGTCGAGACCAAACTCAAATTTATTACAACCTCCAAGGTATTGGAAATCCTTTAGTTTTTTCCTATGGAGTCACCTGTGGTGTGTATCATTTCAAATACCAGTTCAAATACTTTAAAGACCAGTATCAAATCCTTCAATACGATTACAGGGGCCACCATAACTCAGAAATGCCTCAAAAATTTGAAAATCTTAATATTGAAGAGTGTGCTTATGATTTAAAAGCTATTTTAGATACGCTTAAAATTGAAAAGGCAACTCTTGTAGGACACAGCATGGGGGTTGCTGTTAATTTAAAATTTTATGATCTTTTTCCAGAAAGAGTCAAAGCCCTTGTTCTTGTATGTGGTGGAATCAGAAACCCTTTTGATATTATGTTTTACACGGATCTTACAAAAGTTTTTTTTGAAGCAACCAAATGGGGTTATCTCAATTATCCAGAACCACTTACAAAAATTTGGAAAAACATCCCTCTTTCTTTGACTCATCAAGTTATTTCTTTACTCGGGTACAATAAACTTCTTTCAGATAAAAATGACATTATGCAATATGTTGAGGGCATGAAAAGTCACCCTATAGAAACTCTTCTTTATTTTTTACAGGATTACTCCAAATTTAATGGGAAAAATATATGTGAAAAAACAATATGCCCAACACTTATCATAGGCGGGCAAGCAGATCTTATTACTCCAATAGCCCATGTAAGAAAAATTCACAGCTTTATTAAAGGCTCTGAACTTTTTATCGTACCCCACGGAAGTCATGTATCACAAGTAGACATGCCTGAAGTTGTTAATTTAAGAATTGAAAAATTTTTGAACTCTTTGAGTTAAATCGTATCTTCTAACTTCGAAATTCTTTTTTCATGCTCTTTTAGTTTCTTATCATGTATATCATCTCGATCATGAAGTAATTTATTATCATCAATCAACTTATTTTCCATTCTGAGTTGAATTATTTCCACAGTATCAACCCTATCGTGCAATTCATCTACACGACCGCGCAGCCCATCCACACGGTTTTCTAATTTTACCCTTGTTTCTCGTAACTCATTTCTTATTTCTGCCCTTTCTTTTTTGGCAATTTTAAGTTCATCATAGACTGGGGTAAAGTGCTTTAAGAGAAGTTCGCCCATTTTTTCAATAGTGACTGGTTTATCTTGTTTTTTCTTCATAAATTATGTTTTAAAGAAATAATTTAAAGCTGTCTAGATTTTAAATTTTAGCTCTTTATGGTAGCCTGAAGGTTTTTGGGTTTTTATATCCACTAAATATCTAGAATGATAGGTAAAACAAGAGGGCGTTTGAGTTCTCTGGACTTAAAAAAGCGGCGCACACCAATTCTGATTTCTTCTTGAAGTTCCTCAATAGATTTTTCTTGTTTTAAGTATTTAAATGCTACTTTTTTGGCTTCTTCAAAAAGTTCTTCATGCTTTTTCTGAGAAAGAAACCCTTTGGCATAAAGATGTGGGCCTTCGATGACTTCTCCTGTTTTTTCATTTCGTATCACAACTACAAAAATAATACCTTTTTCTGAAAGATTTCTTCTTTCTTTAAGGATAGTATTTTCTAAATCGTCCCCTGCAATGCTATCTACAAAAACATGACTCACTTCAATATGATCTATTTTCTTTAAAGAATTTTTTGAAGCTTCTATAACATCTCCATCTTGAGCAATAACACTGTGAACACGAGGGTTCACCTCTTTAGCTAAAGCTTGGTGCATCGTAAGATGTCTATATTCTCCATGAACAGGAATAAAAAATCGAGGCTTTATCATTTTATGTAAAAGTTTAAGTTCTTTTCTGTGTGCATGTCCTGAAGTATGGATATCTGAAATATCTCCATAAAGAACACGGGCACCTTGTTCACACACATGGTTCAGAAGTTTATGAATGGCTCTTTCATTACCAGGAATAAAACGCGAAGAGAGTATCACAAGATCGCCCTCTTTAAGCTTAATATGGGCATGAGAACGATAAGCAAGTCTTGTTAAAGAGGCATAAGGTTCTGCTTGAGAGCCTGTAATAATAAAAATAAGATTATCCTCTTGAGGGTTATCTGTAATAATATCTGTGCTTTTAAGAATACCTAATTCCCTTGCAATCTGGGTATTTGAAAGCATGCTTCTTCCATCAAGAAAAACCCTTCTTTTATGTTTTTTTGCTAAATCGAGAAGGTAACTAATGCGTCTTAAATTTGAGGCAAAAGAACTAATAAAAACACGCCCTTTTTCTTTGGCAATAATTTTGTCAAAGTTTTTCTTAATCTCTTCTTCTGAAAGACTTGCTCCTTCTCTTTCAACATTAGTACTATCAGCAAAAAGAAGATGAATACCCTGTTTACCTATTTTTTTTATTTTTTCTTTGTGCTTTTTTTTGTAAGGATCAAACTTAAAATCTCCGGTATGAAAAATATGTCCCACAGGAGTTTTAATAAAAAGCGCCATACTATCAATAATGGAATGAACTGTTTCTACAAACTCAACTTCAAAAACACCAACATCTACTTTATCTCCATCTTTGACAGTTTTAACTTTTACATGTTTATCATGTGCTCCTTTTAATTTTTGAAGAATGAGTTCCCGTGCAAAACGAGGCGCATAAATCGGAATGGGTTTTTGAACATCTTGTAAAAAGAAGGGAAGGGCTCCAATATGATCTTCATGTCCGTGAGTAATAACAATGGCTTTAATATTTTTTTGTAAAATGGATTTGTAATCAGGAATCACAACATCCACACCCAAGCTTTGGGTATCAGGAAACATAAGCCCACAATCAATGATAAGGCACTCCCCCTCACATTCTAAAACCATCATGTTCAGGCCTATTTCACCTAAACCACCTAGAGGTAATATTTTTAGACTATGAGAGGTCATTACTTTCCTTATTGTGAAGTGTTTCGAAGAAAAAGCAAGTCTTCCTCACGTACATCAACTAATGCGCACTCAACTTCACGTAATACTATCGTGGAATGACAAGAAACTGTCCTACTTGAATATATCTTTTATCTTCAATGTTATTTATCTGTTTTAACTTTTCAACTGTCGTTCTATAACGACTGGCTAGGTAAGAAAGTGTGTCGCCACTTCTAACCTTGTGATAGTGCGCTCGATTCTGCCTAGCGTAACGCTTTTCAAGTGGAATTTTGCCATATTGAGACAAAAATATTTTTTGCTTTCCTTTTGGAATCCTTAAAACAAACCCTTTAGGAATCAGTTTTAACCCTTTAATAACTTTACGACTCAAGGCGGGGTTAAGCTCTACAAGCTCATTTTTAGAAACATCTGTATAATTAACAAGAGCTCCTAAAGAAATATAATTTTTTAAAACAACTTCATCATACTCAAGAGGTGGTTCTACTTTAAGTTCACCAAAATACTTTTCTGAATCTCTCTCAACTTCCAAGGCCGCAAGCAAACAAGCATAAAAATTTTTAGAAGCAAAACCAAAAGTAGGGCTTGTGTAATTATCCACAATTTCAACAAGATCTTCCGTTCCCATTCTTTTTGTAATGCGATTAATACCCATTCTTCCATGATTATAGGCCGTTACAGCTAGGGGCCATGATTCTAAAGTTTCATAATTCAATTTCAAAAACTCTGCCGCCGCCTCGGTTGATTTTATAGGATCTCTTCTCTCATCCACAACGTCATTCATGACTAAAGAGCTTTCACGTGCTGTTGCCCTCATAAACTGCCACAAGCCAGCTGCCCCCGCATGAGAATGAGCCTGTAATTGAAATGAGGATTCTACAAATGGCAGCCGTGTGAGTTCAAGTGGAAGACCTTTTTGAGCAAAAGTATCTTCCATCATAGGAAGATACTTTCCCGAATATTGAATAGCTTTTCTAAATTTATCTTTCTGTCCTAACTGTGCTCTTACCCTAGTCGAACCTTTTTGATATTTTCGTTTCGCCTCTTCAAGGCGCTTATTAACAAACTTTATTTTAGAACCACTACTTAAATCCCCTCTTTGCATAATATCTTCAACATCCACAACTTCATAAATAGTTTTTGATTCAATATCATGAATAACATATTGATGTGTTGAATAAACTGCATAAATCTTTTTCCAAAAATTAACTTTGTACTCAAGTCCGTTGGGTACTCTAAAAAGTCCTTTTTTATCATCGAAAGAAGAAATTCTTTTGTCCAAAATACCTTGGGGTTCTCGATCATAATCTACATCATCAGGACCTTCTTCAGCTTCTTTGAGTTTTTCTTCTATAAGCTCAAGAGGAAATGGAAGGGGTAAAACCGCAAGAATCTTTCCAAAAGAAAAACCTAATTTAAGAGGCACAAAGAGGGCAACAAACAAATAAAAAATAACTTTAGGCACGAAAAACTCCTTTTTTGGCTTTCGTGCCTACTTTTCGGCTAAATACGTGCTTCTCTTAACTCACCAAGAATTTTATCAATACTTTCCTGAAGTTTTGTGGAAGGCATGAGAGAACTGTTTAAAATGATAGAAAAGGCCAAAACCTGCTTAGAGGTTGTTTTAAGAAAACCTGTTAAACTCATCACCCCATTTAAAGAGCCTGTTTTAGCTCGAAGCGACCCTTCAAAGGGTGTGTTATCAAACCGCGCAAGAGTTCCGTTTTCTTCTGGAAGAACATAAGAATCTTTTTTAAAATCCATTTTTTGGGTTAAAAAATCATCCATCACCTTTAAACCTTTCTCAGTTGAACCAGGAGCTCCCAATTTATAAGCCCCCATAGTTTTTACAATTTGCTCAGCAATAAAATTATTGCTGAAAAGATTTAAAGCCGACGCAATTTCACGAAGCATTTTAGATTCATAAGTTAAAATGAGCTTTGCTTGTGGAGGAACAATGCCTTTTTGAATGCTTCCCTTTACTTTAATGTTTCTTTCTTCAAGAAATGTTTTAAAAACAGATCCATAATAATAAAGCGGATTTGCAATATTTTTATAAATTCTTTTTTCTTTTAAGCTTTCTGGAACAATACCTTGAATTTTAATAATTTCTTTTTTGTCTTGAGAAAATCGATCAACTGTAAATGTCCCCTTTTTTCCGGTAACAGCCAAATTCTGAACTTCAACATAGGGAGATGCAGGGTCTACAATAACTTTTGGCTTTCCACCCAACTTTGCAGGCCGAACATAAATAGCAACAACATTAAAATTTAAAGAAAGAGCCCCTAAAGGCGCACTATAAGCCCTTTCAGAGCCTGTTTGAACCCAACCTTCTGTAAATTTTTGATCATCAAAGTAAGAATCATCTAAAACAAGATTGTGAACTGATTTAAGATCTTCTCTTGAAAGATCATTGACCAAAAACCACAGTCTTTCAGTCACAAAAAGCGGATCACCATACCCCTTAACATAGAGATTTTTCCCATCATAAAAAACTTCTGTTTTAAATTTATAATAGGGTCCTAAAACATTAAGAGCAGTAACAGTTGTAATAAGTTTTGTATTAGAAGCAGGAATAAGTGCTACATTTTCAGAGTGTGAAAAAACAGGTTTTCCACTTTCAACTTCCGATGCCAAAATAGAAGCCTCAATTTTTTTAAAATCTTCGGATTCAAGAATTTTTTCAATATTCTTCTTCCATGTAGGTTTTGCACACGCTTCAGAAAGAAAAAGAATTAAACAAAGAAAAACAAGAGGAAATATTTTTTTCAAACTCACCATTGCACCTTTTTTTAAAATACGTTATACGAAATATAGAGTGAAACGTCTTTTTATCTTATTATGCCCCATTCTCATTTTGTTTCAAGCATGTACAAGAGGTACTCCTCAAGATGCACTTGTTATCGCTATTGAGTCGCCAGTTAAAAATTTAGACCCTCGATTTGCAACAGATGCTTACTCTCAAAGGGTCGTTGAACTTATGTATAGCGGGCTTGTAAGGCTTAATGAAAAGTCTGAAATAGTGGGTGATCTTGCGACCCACTGGGATATGCCAGATGACAAAACCTATGTTTTTCACTTAAGAGAAGGGGTTACATTTCATGATGGAACGCCTTTAACAGTTGAAGACATTAAATATACCTTTGCTTCACTTGTAGATCCTGAAACAGGGTCGCCCTATAAAACTGCTTTTGAAAAAATTGAAAGTGTTGAAGCAACGGACTCAAAAACTATTAAACTAACCCTTCATGAAGTGAATGGTGCTTTTCTTATAGATTTAACAGTAGCTCGCATTATACCCAAACATGCGGATGATCTTAAAACCCAAGCTTTAAACAACCACCCCATTGGAAACGGCCCCTACCAGTTTGTCAAAAAAGATTTGAATAAAATCACACTTAAAGCCTTTCCAAACCATTTTTGGAAGACTCCAAAACTTGGGCAACTTATTATTAGAACTGTGGCAGATGATACAACCCGTATTGCCCTTCTTAAGAAAAAAGAAGTTGATCTCATCCAAAACGCTCTTCCTTCTGATGCACTCAAACAGTTTGTGGATAAAGAAGATTTTTTTATTCAAAAGGTTCCCAGCCTTACTTACAAATATTTAGGCATGAATCTCAATAATAAAATTTTAAAAAATAAAAAAGTACGGGGAGCTCTCGCTTACGCCCTCAATACAAAAGAAATTATTCAATATGCATTAGATGGTTTAGCTATCCCTGCAACAAGTATTCTTTCACCCGAAAGCCCTTTCTATGAAGAAAATACCCAAAAATACTTTTACGATATTAAAAAAGCCAAACAACTTTTAGATGAAGCAGGCTATCCAGAGTTATCAGGAAGATCCTATAGATTTTCTCTTACTTTTAAAACATCCACAGCTCCTGAAGCTTTAAGCATTGCAAAAATTATCGCAAATCAACTTAAAAAATTAAATATTAATGTTGAGGTTGTTTCTAACGAGTGGGGAACTTTTTATTCTGATATTAAAAACGGAAATTTTGAACTTTTTTCTCTTCAATGGGTGGGAGTTACAGAACCCGATATTTTTTACAATGTTTTTCACTCTTCCATGATTCCTCCTCATGGAGCTAATCGTGGTTATTATAAAAATCACTTTATTGATCAACTCACCGAACAAGGTCGAAAAACGGTTGATCTGAAAAAAAGAAAAGCCATTTACTCTCAAATCCAAAAAATGATTGCTCAAGATTTACCTTACATCCACCTTTGGCATCAAACATATTTTGCAGTTGCTCAGAAAAATGTTCAAAACCTTATATTGTGGCCCACAGGAAGCTTTATTCCCCTTGTAGATTGTACAAAAGTTAGAAAATAAAAGCGTAAAGAAAGTTGACGTTTACACTGTAAACTTTTTGATCATTCTTTAAGCTATTGAAATTAAAAGTTTTTTGAGGCTTTCAGTGACTTGAGAGGATTCTTTTTTGTATTCGTAATCATAACAACTGACCTAAAGTGGGGGTAAACCCCTTGATTTTTCAAGTATTTACGGTATTTATATGGCCCTTGTGCTCTGGCACATCCGTTGCAATCTTAACTCTTTGCAGGGCCGAAATGACTTTAAAGATTTTTAAAATTTGTGGGATTCGTCCCACATACAAAGGTAGCGAGATTTCTAGCAGTTCGGCCTTCCTGCCAGATTTTTTCGCTACCTTTTTTATTTTATAACAATGGTTAATAGTAAACACGCAATTCTTATCGTCGATGATGAAAAAGAAAATCTCTTAGCTCTTAAGAGGACACTTCATTCATTAGCCGAAATTCATCTTGCTCAAAGTGGGCGAGAAGCACTTTCTATACTTAAAGATCATCCTATTTCAATCATCATTACTGATCAAAGAATGCCAGAAATGTCTGGTGTTCAACTTCTTAAAAAAGTTTATAAAAGTTTTCCGGATGTCATGCGCATTATTCTTACTGGTTATACAGATATTGAAGATTTAATTGAAGCTATTAACACAGCTCATATTTATCGATATCTCACAAAACCCTGGAACAACGAAGAACTTATATTCATTGTTAAACAAGCCATGGAAAGATACGAACTTAAAACAGAAAATATTTATCTTACAGAAAATCTTCAAAAACAAAATGAGAAGTTACAAGAAAAAGAACAAGAACTTAAAAAAATAAATAAATTTTTGGAAAAAAAGATCGAAGAAAGAACACATGATCTTAAAAGACTCAATAATAAATTGAGCCAACTTGCTATTACAGATGAACTTACAGGCATTGGGAACCATCGTTTTTTTCAAACAAGTTTTGAACGTGAAATAAACCGTGCAAAACGCTATGGAAGAGATCTTTCACTGCTTATCATCGACGTCGATCATTTTAAAATTTATAATGATCAAAACGGACATCCTAAAGGTGATAAAGTATTAAAAACCATAGCTCAGATTTTGAGCAAAAATGTTCGGGAAGAAGATATTGTCACTCGCTATGGTGGTGAAGAATTTGCTATTATTACCCCAGAAACCAATGAAATAAAAGCAGGCGAGCTTGCTGAAAGAATCAGAAAAGCAGTTGAACAATATCAGTTTCCACATGCCCATGTTTTACCAGAAGGGACGCTTACTATTAGTATTGGAGTGGCCACCTTTCCTAAAGATGGAAAAACAATGAAAAGCCTCTTTAATAAAGCAGACAAAGCTTTGTATGTTTCTAAAAAACAAGGTCGAAACCAGATTTCTCTCTGGGAAATTCCTAAGAAAAAAGCTAAAAAATAATGACACGTCTTTTTGTTGATGATCCACAGCTTAAAATTAATAACATTATTGTACTTAAAAATGAGAAGTACAATAAGATTAAAAATGTTTTAAGACTTAAAAAAGATCACAACCTTATTTTATTTAATAATTCTCACAAAGAGTTTATTGGAAAAATCGTTCAATGCTCTTCCAGAGAAACCCACATCCTTATTATTGAGGAAATTTCTAAAAATACAGAAAAGAAAATAACTATTTCTATTGCAGGGGCTCTTACCAAAGGCAAAAAAATTGAATGGGTTTTTCAAAAGGGAACTGAGCTTAATGTTTCTGAATTTTATCCACTTATTTCAAAAAGAAGCCTTGTTAAAGATGTTTCCCAAAACAAAGTTGAAAGATGGAGAAGAATTCTTGAAGAAGCGGGAAGCCAATGCGGAAGGGTTGATGTACCCAAACTTTATGACCCACTTTTGATAGAAGAATACTTTCAACACATGAAAAACATTCAAGCTAATAAAATTATTTTAGTAGAACCTAACCACAAGCAAGAAAGTTCATGTCATTTTTCAGGAAAAGAATTTCATTTATTGACGGGTCCTGAAGGTGGATTTACTCAAGAAGAGCTCATTTTAGCCAAAGAGGCAGGGTTTCAATCTTTAACCCTAGGGGGGCTGACGTTACGGGCAGAGACAACCCCTATTGTTGTAACCGCCATTCTTCAAAACCGCTTCGGTAATCTTACAATCACAAACATTGACCAGAAATAAAGCTTCCTCTATTTTAGAGCTTAATGGAAAAACATGACGATCTTGATTTTATCCCTTTAAACAGAGGATTAGGGCTTCAACCTCGCATTAAGAAAAATGTGGAGCTTCCTAAAATCTACAAGCCTGAAATTTTAACTGAAAAAAAGATTCTTCCTTCTATTAAAACAGAAGATCTTCGTACCTATATTCACAAAGCAACATCTTCTCAAAGATTAAAAGCTTATCTTCTCGATTTTACTTTTACACTCATATTCTATACTCTTTTTCTTGCCACCATTTTTCTTCTCACATATTTTATTGATGGGGAAGGGATTGTTCTTTCTCAATTAAGCTCACTTAAAATAGAGCTTTCTCTGCTTTTCCTTTTTACATATGTTTTTTACTTCAGTTTTTTTGATGGTTTAGCAGGCCAAACACTTGGGAAAAAGCTCTGTCATATTGAGGTCCTATGGAATGAGGCCCCCTCGAAGTTTTTCCGCGTACTTATAAGAGTTCTTGCAACCCCTTTGTTTTTCTTCTATATATCAGAAAAAAATTACCTCCAGGATTGGTCATCCAAATCGACTGTAGTTGAAGTTCAATGTCTAAAATAGTCGAACGAGAAAAACTAAAAAAAATAAGACGCACCTTAAAAGGCACTGTTGTCTTTACCAATGGTTGCTTTGATATTCTTCATGTAGGACACATTCAATATCTTAAACAGGCTCGTAAGCTCGGAAGCTATCTTGTGGTGGCTCTTAACACAGATAAAAGTGTTCGAAAAATAAAGGGTAAAAATAGACCTATTGTTCCTCAAAATGAACGGGCAGAAGTTTTAGCCGCTTTAGAATGTGTTGATTTTGTTACATTCTTTGATGAAGACACACCTTTAAAAACTTTAAAACTCTTACAGCCTCATATTATTGTAAAAGGTGGGGATTGGGCGAAAGAAAATATAGTGGGTAAAGACGTTGTTGAAAAATATGGGGGTCAAGCTATCTCTCTTAATTTTGTTGAAGGTAAATCCACATCACACATCATAGATAAAATCCTTAAGACCTCCATACCGTCATCCCGGACTTGACCCGGGATCGATATTCTTTTTCATTTATGCTACAGTCATTTCTATGCTAGATCTTAAACTTTTTTCGAATCACCCTGAAATCATTGAAAAAGCTCTCAAAAGAAGAGGGGACAAAACCTCTCTTAAAGAACTTTTAAACCTTATTCAGAAAAGAAAAGAAGAAATTTCTAAAAGAGAAAAGCTTCAAGCAGAGCAAAATAAAGTAACAACTGAAATAGCTAAACTTAAGAAAGAAAAGAAAGATGCTAAAAAACAAATTGAAGCTATGCAAAAAGTTTCAAAAGAGGTCAAGCTTGCAGAAAACGAAGCGGCTCACATTGAAGAAACTTTGAATCAAAAACTCTTCTTTATTCCCAATATTCCTCACGAATCGGTCCCAGATGGAAAAGACGCTTCTTCAAATAAAGAAATAAGAAAATGGGGGAAAATATCACAGTTTTCCTTTACCCCACTTTCTCACGTTGATTTAGGAACAAAACTTAATATTCTCGATTTTGAAACAGCGGCTCTCATAACAGGGGCTCGTTTTACAATCTTCAAAGGTTTAGGGGCACGTCTTGAAAGAGCTATTATTAATTTCTGCTTAGATCAAAATACAAAAAAGGGTTACCAAGAAACCCTCACCCCATTCATGGTCAATCGTACCTCAATGACGGGTACAGGCCAGCTACCAAAGTTTGAAGAAGATGCTTTCAAATTAGAAGGGGTGGACTACTTTCTTGTTCCTACAGCAGAAGTTCCACTTACAAATATGCTTCGAAATAAAATTTTAAATAAAGAAGACCTGCCACTTCTTCTCACAGGATACACACCTTGTTTTAGAAAAGAGGCGGGTTCTTATGGAAAAGATACATCAGGTCTCATCCGACAACATCAATTTGAAAAAGTAGAACTTGTTAAATTTGTAGAACCAGAAAATTCCTATGAAGAACTTGAAAAGTTAACCCTCGATGTTGAAGGTTTATTACAAGCTTTAGAACTTCCTTATCGAGTTGTGTGTTTATGTGCTGGAGATCTTGGATTTTCGGCAGCTAAAACTTACGATGTTGAGGTATGGATCCCATCGCAAAAAACATATCGAGAAACATCCTCATGCTCTAACTTTGAAGATTTTCAAGCACGACGAGCGAATATCCGATATCGAAAAGATGCAACCTCAAAACCTCAATTTGTACATACCCTCAATGGTTCAGGACTCGCTACAAGCCGTATTATTCCAGCTATTTTAGAGGGGCTTCAACAACAAGATGGATCTATAAAAATCCCCAGAGCTCTTGTTCCTTACATGGGCGGGGTGGATACTATTTCTGTTTAAAAGCTTAACATGTCTGTACTTTTTAACATTTGATAATAAACTTTCGGCATATTTATTTATTTAAGTTGTTAAAATAATTTAATTTTTATTTTTCCTCACACTGGCACGATAATTGCTCTCCATAAAATCTGAAAATAGGAGGTATTGTGAAACAAATCTTTTTATTGAGTTTCATTGTTTTATGTTTAGGGTGTGGCCGAGGCACCATTGTTTTTGAAGAAACACAAGTTAAGTCTGAAGAATATCCTTCAGGAGAATCTGAAGAATATCCTTCAGAAGAAATAGAAACTACTGCACCCGTAGTCACTGACAATAATTGTGTCACTGATATTGTGAATCTTCCTTGTGGAATTTACTGCATCCAAATTGGTGAAAGAGTTATTTGGTTTGAAATTAAAAGCGAAGATTTTGGGCCTCAGTTCTATCCAGGTGGAGATCCAAGACTCGAACCTCGATTTTAGTATTTTACAACCCTCGAGCCTCATCTAGGGTTCAGAATGACAATCTTACCGACCCGCGATCTACTTTTTTTTATTGTAAATAAAAACGTCCCCGATTATGGTTTTGTAAGCATTCTTTTAAGGAGAGGTGGCAGAGCGGTTGAATGCGGCGGTCTTGAAAACCGTTAGGCCCGTAAGGGTCTCGGGGGTTCAAATCCCTCCCTCTCCGAACTAAAAATATCGCTTCATAGCAGTTTGCCAATGAAGACATAATGTCAATTCATGTTTTTAATGATATAAATCATATAACAACAAATTATTAGAGTATTAGAGATTGGTTTCAAGAAAAAATGGAGAAAAAACAAAAAAAACCACAACCTAAAATATTAGGCTGGAGAGAGTGGGTAGGCCTCCCTGACCTTGGCATTAAAAGAATTAAAGCAAAAATTGATACAGGGGCACATACTTCTTCTCTTCACGTTTCTCACATCAAATTTTTTAAAAAAGGAAGT
>JACPKQ010000027.1:0-13533 GCA_016186995.1 Deltaproteobacteria bacterium
TATTATTGGTGGAAATGGATCTATTCTAGGAGCCAAGGCTCTTTCACAATATAAAACAAGTGCTGGAAAACAACTTAATGTCATCGCCGTACCTGGCTCTATTGATAATGATATTGGTTGCACCTCTATTTCCATTGGAACTTATACAGCTGTTAATACCATCACAGAAGCCTGTTATCGTCTTTCGAGCACAGCAAGTTCTCACAAACGAGTTTTTATTATTGATGTGATGGGAAGAGAAAGTGGCTATCTTGCTCTTGCTTCTTTTGTGGCTTCTGGAGGTGATTTTGTTTTATTTCGTGAAAGTGGCGTTCCTCAAAAAGAAGAATTGAAAACTCTTATTAAAAAAATTAAATATGATTTTTCACTTTCAAGACAAAAGCACAGGTTTATGATTATTAAATCGGAAAACTATCCTTTGGAAAGCACTGAACTTAAAAACATTCTTGATCGGGCCTTTAAAAATACCCCACAAAATATTGGAGTACGAATTACTAACTTAGGACATGTTGTGCGAGGAGGACCGTCTACCTCTTTTGATAGGCTTTTAGCCTCAAGGCTTGGAGCGGCCTCTATCTATGCTATTCAAGATAAAAAAACAAAGTGTCTCGTTGGGTGGATTGGATATGGCACCTATGAAACCTCAAGTTTTGATCCAGGAGTCGGCATTTGGGATATTGACCAAGTTATTCAAGAAACAGAACGTATTAGAAAAGCAACAAGTCCTTATATTCGAAATAGGAGTAAAGCCTATCACGAACTTGGAAAACTCCTCTGCCAATAATTGGAATTAATTCTGAAACTTATCTATGCTCTATAGTTTTATTTCGAGTCCATGAGAGAGTAGGCTACTCAGAACCAAGATTGTGAAAAGAGAAATACTGGATACCCATCTTGACAAAGAGGTATTCTCAATTAGTATAGGAGGAGTCGAGGCTTTCGCCCAACAATAATCTTGGAAATAACGTAAAGGTGATCTGAAAAAGACCAGGAAAATTTCTTATTCTTGAACATAACCTAGAAAATAATCAAACCAAAAGGAGTTGTATGCATTTACAAGAACTCAAAAAAATGGACATTGAAGACCTCAATGAACTTGCCAAAGAACTAAAAATTGAAAACGCTGCAGGATTAAGACGCCAAGAACTCATCTTTGCTCTCTTACAAGCCAACACAGAAAAAGGAGAAAGCATTTATGGAGAAGGTGTTTTAGAAATTCTTCCAGATGGATTTGGTTTTTTAAGATCTCCTGACTATAATTATTTACCTGGCCCAGATGATATTTATGTTTCTCCATCTCAAATCCGTCGCTTTACTTTAAGAACTGGGGATACCGTTTCTGGAGAAATAAGACCTCCTAAAGAATCAGAAAGATATTTTGCTCTTTTAAAAGTAGATGCTGTTAATTTTGAAGACACAAAAAAGGCAAAATATAAAATTCTTTTTGATAACCTCACCCCTCTTTATCCTGAACAGCAACTTAATTTAGAAACAAAACCTACAAATTTTTCAACACGTATTATTAATCTTATGTGTCCTATTGGAAAAGGACAACGTGCTCTCATTGTCTCCCCACCTAAAGCAGGGAAAACTATTCTTCTTCAAAATATTGCCAATGCTATTACTGAAAACCATAAAGAAGTAAAACTGATTGTTCTTCTTATTGATGAACGACCTGAAGAAGTGACTGATATGGAACGTTCTGTCGATGGGGAAGTTGTTTCTTCCACCTTTGATGAACCAGCACAACGTCACGTTCAGGTTGCAGAAATGGTTATTGAAAAAGCAAAACGTCTCGTTGAACATGGATATGATGTCGTCGTTCTTCTTGATAGTATTACCCGTCTTGCTCGTGCTTATAATACCGTTGTTCCTCCTAGTGGGAAAATTCTTTCTGGTGGGGTTGATTCTAATGCACTTCACAAACCAAAACGCTTCTTTGGAGCAGCTAGAAACATTGAACACGGAGGCTCTCTTACAATTATTGCTACAGCCTTGATTGATACCGGCAGCCGTATGGATGAGGTTATTTTTGAAGAGTTTAAAGGCACAGGTAACATGGAAATTAACCTGGATCGTAAACTTGCCGAAAGAAGAGTGTTCCCAGCTATTGACATTAATAAATCAGGTACCCGAAAAGAAGAACTGCTCATTCCAGAGGCTCTACTCCAAAAAATTTGGATTTTAAGAAAAGTTTTGGCACCTATGAACCCTATCGATTCTATGGAGTTTTTACTCGATAAAATGAAGAACACAAAGACCAATGCCGAGTTTATTGAATCCATGAATTCATAGAACTCCGCCATTCCAGAAGCCCGCAGGGCTATCTGGAATCTAGAAATTAAAACATACGGCTTTAGGTTTTACCCGTTGCTTCCGATAAGGAAGAACGGATAAGACAATGAAGTTATTAAGGTTTTTTCTATTTTCATTCTTTATTTTATGGGGACCACCGACACTTCTTTACGCTGAGCACCCACTTGTTCAGGCTACAGAGCAGAGTGGGGTCAAAGTTGCTGAACCCACAACAACTATTTTTTCAACCTTCAGTGAATATTCGGGGGCTCAAACAAATCTTAAAACAGCACAACACAAATTAAACCTTTTAGAACTGGAGCTGAACGCTTGGCCAGAAGAAAGAAAAAAAATAGATCAGCAAACCATTGATCAAAAAACAAAATTAAGAGGTTTTTACGAAACCGATGAATTTAAAAACTTGCCCTCAGACAAAAAACAAGCAAAGCGAGACGAAATTGAAAAAAAGATTAAAGAGATTGATGATAAATACTTTATTACCATTGAAAAGAAAAAAACACTACCCTTAGAAGTTCAAAAAACAAAAGATGAAATTAAAAAACTTTCGGTTGAAGTTGAAAAAACGAAAAGAAAGTTTTTCGCTGTTGCCTTTATAACATTTAAAAAATTTCTTATCTTTTTAGGAATTTTACTGATTCTTCTTGTTTTAAGATCTCTTATTCATAGAATTGTAACCAGAAAAATTCACGATTATCACAAGGCCTATCTCATCAGACATTTTCTCAATATTAGCACAATCAGCATCACCATTTTGATTGTTTTAGCCCTGCTTGTTGAAAATATTTCCTATCTTATTACCATTATTGGTTTTATCAGTGCTGGGGTTGCGATAGCCCTGCAAGATGTTTTTACAAGCTTTGTTGGCTGGCTGATTCTGGTAGGTGCTAAAGGCATTAAGGTTGGAGACCGCATTCAAACAGGAGAAGTTGTTGGAGAAGTAATAGAAATTGGGGTTCTCAGAACCACTCTTATTGAAATTGGAAGCTGGCTTAAAACGGAACAAGAAACTGGAAGGGGCATTCTTCTTACTAACAATTTCATTTTTAAAAATCCTATTTTTAATTATAACTTTGCCCATGATTATGTATGGCAAAAGGTTGATATTACTCTCACTTTTGAATCTAATTGGAAAAAAGCTCAAAGACTTCTTAAAGAAGTTCTCGTGAACAATACAGGTGAGTTTTGTGAAAAAGCAAACCGTTATAATACTTATCTTTCTCGTCTTTATAATATGGAAGAAAAAAAGAATGAACCAGCACTTTTTATGAATATTGCTGATAGCGGTGTTCAATTTACACTTCGATTTATGGTTCCGACACACCAAATTTTATCTGTCAAAAACATGCTTTCAGAAAAAATAATGGAACTGATTCAAAGTGAACCCGATCTTGAACTTGCTTACCCAACACAGAGAATTAATCTACAGAATCAACAATGCCCACAATAACATGATTTACAGGTGCATTGTCGTATTTGAGCACTTGCCTGCAAGACCCACCTTCTTGGTTGACGAGAACTGTATCACCCACACCTGCCTGAACAGAGTCTAAAGCTAAAATAGCTTTAGATTTTTTCTGCAAAAGAGGCTCGATAATCAATATTTTTTGTGCCTTCAAAGAAGAATGCTTAATAGTTGAAGTAACAGAACCTTTCACCTTGCCCAAAAGCATTAGATTCCTCGCTTTGGCTCGGAATGGCGATGATCTACAATCCCAATAATAGCGGCATCGACAGGAACAAATTTTTCTTCTAATGCTAAAGAAGCTTCGCGTGAAGAAACCCACATGACTTCATCAAGTGGCCTTGAACCAACTGTGTCACAAGCAACAATAGGGTCTCCACATACTTCCCCTTCATCATCATAGGGTTGCAAAAGATAAAGTTTAACACCACAAAGCCCTGAAGACTTTCTGGTAGCAACAACAGTACCTAAAACTTTGCCCAAGTGCATATTCAAAACTCCTAGATTCCAGCCGGCGCTGGAATGACAGATATTAAATGCATAGCTGCCTAATATCCTCGTGGGTAGAGGTTACAATTTCACTTCTTACAAGAGTTCCTTTAGATTCAATACTTTTTAAAGCAGCTGCATGAGCTGCCTGAACATCAAAAAGCTTACCACTTAGAACAAAATATCCCTTACCCCCAATACCCCTTCCAAGTTGAAGATCTACAAGTTGTACCTGAGCCTCTTTTAAAGCAGCATCTCCAGCATAAATAGAAGAAGCAACTGTTTTTGTTTCTATAATGCTTAAAGCCTCTAAATTTTTTTGGGTTTTAAGTTGCCCATTTAAATAATTTACAACTTCACTGTGAAGTTGTGGGATAAAAAATTCATCTAATAAAAAACCTTCTGAAACTTCCATTGCAATTTTAAGAGATTCATGAACAGAAGCCACACTACCAGAAATCATAATAAGATATTTTCCAGAAGAAGTAGGCTCAGATAAAACAAGATGAACAGGAGCCTTTTTCACCATGGCATCGCTAACAACATAACCATTGGCAATGCTTGAAAGCTCTACAAAACCAAGTGCCGGATTTAAAAATAAAGATTTCATCTTAATCAAACAATTCTAAAGTGGCCCTTAAGAGTACAACGACGCTTTCTTGTAAAATCAACTGCGTTGGTCATACCCTCACCTGTTGGGGATGCAATTGTAAAAGAAGTATACCCTTCTCCACCATAACCCAAACCACCATAGGAAGGTGAGTTTTTTACAAAAATAGAACAATTCATAATACATGCCATATGATGAAGATGATCAATATGAGTGGAATGAATGACAGCTGTGTGCCGATAGCCATGTTCTACCTCTTTAGAAAGGATTGCCCCTTCTTCAAAGTTTTGAACTCTCACAACAGGCATAACAGGCATCATCATTTCTTCTTGAACAAAAGGATGCTCTTTAGAAACTTCACAAACAATAAGTCTTACATCACTGCCTACCTCTATTCCCATTTCTTTTAAAATAACATTGGCATTTTTTCCGATATATTTTTTGTTTGGTTTTCTGTTTTCCAAAACAATATCTTCAATTTCTTTAATTTGAGAAGGTGTTGCTATAAAACAATTATATTTTTTCATAGCCTTAATAAGTTCATCTGCCACTTTATCAACGACAAGCGTTTCTTTTTCTGCAATACAAATAATATTATTATCAAGACTTGCACCCTTCATAATGTGACGCCCTGCTCGATCGATATCTGCCGTTTCATCAACTAAAACAGGTGGGTTTCCAGGCCCTGCTGCAATTGTTTTTTTGCCTGAAGCCATGGCGGCTTTTACAACTCCACCTCCTCCAGTCACAACCAAGAGTTTTACATGAGGATGTTTCATAAGCTCGCCGGCTGTTTCAATAGTTGGGTTTGAAATGCAAACAAAAAGGTTTTCTGGCCCTCCTGCCTCTACCACTGCTTTATTAATAACTTCTATGCATTGAGAACTGACGTTCTTAGCCATAGGATGTGGATTAAAAACAACAGCATTACCTCCAGCAATCATTCCAATTCCATTATTAATAATTGTTTCAGTCGGATTTGTGCATGGAGTAATACTTCCTATCACTCCATAAGGAGCACGCTCTTCAAGAACAAGACCAAAATCACCTGTTTTTGCATAAGGTGTTAAAATCTCAGTTCCAGGCGTTTTTGTAATAACAAGTTTATTTTTTGTAACTTTATCTTGCCATCTTCCTAAACCTGTTTCTTCTTGAGCACCTTTTGAAAGGGATTCGATATTATCAAGACACTTTTTTCTAATGTTTGAAATAATTTTATCTCTTTGTTCAAGCGTCATGGAAAGCAGTCTGTGGTGGGCTACTTCTGCAGCAGCTACTGCTTCATCAATATTATCAAAAGTTCCATTGCGTTTTACAGAAAGTGTTGGTCGAATCGATGGAAATGCCGTCTCTGTCATCCCAGACTTGATCTGGGATCTAGGGTTTCCAAGACGAGCCACGACTTTATCCACTAAAGAATTAATTTGGCTCTCGGTTAAATGCATCATTTCACAAAAGTGGACTTACCTTGAACTTCAATCTCATCAACTATAGCCATAATAACAGCATCAACAGGTTTGTTTTGGGTGACTTCAGTTTGTCTTGCAGAACTTCCTGAAGCATAGAGAACAAGTTCTCCAACTCCAGCACCCACAGCATCCACAGCAACCACTTGAGAACCCTTGGGGTTACCCAAATGATCTGTTTGCTGCACAACATGAAGCTTCATCCCGTTAAGATTAGGGTCTTTGTGAGAAGCAACGACTGTGCCCTCAACTCGTCCAATAAGCATTTTTGACTCCCTTAAGTTTTAGGCTCTGGCTTCACTTCTTTTTTTAGAAGAAGTTATTGTGCCACCACGTCCTAAAGGCAAAGTAAGATCAACATTGGCATGAGGCCTTGGGATGACATGAACGGAAACAACCTCACCCACTTTTTCAGCACCTCGAGCACCTGCTTCAACAGCAGCTTTAACGGCAGCAACATCGCCACGAACAACGGCAGTAACATATCCACCACCGATTTTTTCATAACCGATTAGCTCAACACGGGCTGCTTTGACCATAGCATCAGATGCCTCAACCATGGCTGCAAAACCTTTTGTTTCTAAAAGTCCTAACGCGTCTGACATAAGATCCTCCTTAATAATTACTTTTTGCCTTCTATTCCACTTACATTGTGAAGCGCTGTCTTAGCGGCTTCACGTGCAGAATCAATTTCTGCTTCACTTCCACTCATGTAGAGTCTTCCGAAAGCGCCAAAGGGACGCACTTCAATAAGTTTTACATTGGCCGCTTTCTCTGCTTCGTTTGCAGCCAAAATTGCATAACCAGCTGGCTCTGTTTCTAAAATAAAAAGAGACTCACCTGGTAAAATCATAGATCCATATCTAATTTTATTAAGCAGCACCGCATGATCTGGCTCGATAGAACGAATCACTTGATCCGTTACCACACGAGGTTTTTCTCGATCACCTTCTTTTCTTTCAATATTTTTTAAAATAGCATTTCCCGCTTGAATAACTTCACCTTGATCTTTGTGGTGTACTTCTAAAAGTCCGAATGCTCTTTCAACAATCAAAACTGCGGGACGCACTTTTGTTTCTTTCAAAGCAAAATCTAAAAGTTGATTGATTGCCATCCCTGGAGCAATTTCAATAAAAAGAGAAGCTTCATCAGGAACAGGAAGAAAACCTCGACATGTTGTGCCTATGTGAGAGGCAAGTTGAGGTTGAAGACTATCTAAAAATGCATAAGTTTTGAGCTGAATCATTCTCTCTCGAATAGCTCTCTCCCCATCACCTGTCAAGCCGAAGCGAGGAACTCTTCATGGGCTTCTTTCGAGGGACCTAGATTCCTGAAAGATTGTGAGAAAACCATTCAAAAGCAGAACTAGATTGAAAGCTATTTAAGTCATAGGTTTTGCAGATTTTTCCTTGATCTGTAGGAACATTTTTAAAAAGCATAAAGCTAGCTGCTGCTACTTCAGAAAACATTTCCTTAGGGCCTAACTTAGAATAAGAACTCGGAAAATCATTACTTTGTATTTTTTCATCAATATATTTTTTTTTCTTTGCAAAATCTTCAGTAGAAAATTGATCATCACCATATTGATATAAGGTTTTACCGTCTTTCTCAATAAGCAACCATCCTACATATTTATAAAAATCTTCATAAGTTTTTGGGTATTCTTTTGAGTAAAGATGAAAAAACTCATGTACAAGCGTTGCTTGAAAACAATTTTGCTCACTGAGCCTAGGGTGTGCTGTTATAAAAATAGCTCTTTCTTGAGGTCTGAAACGTCCGAACTGACCTTTTCTTCCCTCTTCTTTTACTAAAATAAAGTTTCGAATATTAAAATGTTGGAGCCTTTGTAAAACCTCATCTACAATCCACTGCAATTCTTCTTCTTTCCACTCTTTTTCTTTTTCAATAATATAAATTCCATTATTCCAAAACTCTTTTTGGATAGAAATCATCTGAGATGTTATATGATTTTTTCTTTTGCCAAAAACTTCAAAATCAAGATGATCTAAAATACCATCTTGGTCTTTGTCTTCCCCCACCACATCTTTATTACAAGCATCGATGTCTAAAAAATTTAAAACCCCATCACCATCAATGTCCGGATCTTCATAATTATAAAGTCCATCGTTATCTAAATCTTTAAAGTAAAGATGTGGTTTAAGATCAAAACCATCATAACAAGGGGCCGCCTGTGAAAAAGAAACAAAAGTTAAAACACAAAAGATAAAAAAAACCTTCTGCCAATTCTTACACAACACAACCGATCTCCTTTCGAACAACGAAAACCTTTTTCAGAAGGAGATGAGAGCAACACCTATGCCAAAAAGATAAGTTATGAAAAAGATTAGAATTTTAACAAAAGATTCTTAAATTTGGAGTCCAAAAACCTAACACTCCATGAAATTTTTATAAGATTATTTTTTCAAGTTTGGCTTGAGTTTTTTTGAGGCGAGGACAGAATTCGAGTCCATGAGAGAGTAGGCTACTCAGAACCAAGGTTGTATTTATGTGAGGAAATGGTCAGTGTCTGGAGCGGAAGTAAAGCGGAGCTCTATGAGGCCTTGCCGAATAAAGAGCGAGCCATGAAGCGGAAGACACTGCCATTTCAAGAACTTAAGTTCGAATAAACCCTGCTGGACCAGGGTCTTCGCCCGGGATGACGGGGTGTCGATACAGCATGACTTAGAGTCTGGATCTGTGAAGAAATTATATTAATTCTAATATCCTCTTTTTCTATCAACTAAATTAAGCAACGGCTGATCTGAAAGAGCCCTTTTATAATTTTGAAGTAATTGAGGAGCAGCACTGAGTGGGTCTGTAATACTTGAAATGTGTGGCGTTACTTTAATTTTGGGGTGCTTCCAAAAAGGGTGATCTTTTTCCAAAGGTTCTTTTCTAAAAACATCAAGACAGGCTCCACCTAAATGCCCTTTACTAACAGCTTGGATAAGATCTTTCTCAACAATGTGCTTGCCTCTGGCAACATTGATAACATAAGCTCCTTTAGGAAGTTTTGAAAAAGTTTTTTTATTTAAAATATTTTCTGTTTCTTGAGTGAGTGGCAAAAGACAAATGAGAACATGGGAATGTTCTAGAAAACGGACGAGGTCATTCTTTCCAAAACTTTCAATACCTTGAATATTCTTTTTTGATTGGCTCCACCCACATACTTTAAAACCTAATTGAACGAAGGCTTTCCCAACCTCTCTTCCTAATTGTCCAAGCCCCATAATACCTATACAAATTTCGCCAGCTCTTGAAACTTTAAGCGGGGCAACAGGCCAACTTCTCTTTTTTTCACATTCACTATATTCATCCATTCTTCTTACATGATGAAGAACAGCCCATATTAAATATTCTTTCATGGATTGCACTAAAGAAGGATCAACAACTCTTGCAATAGGAACTTGCGGTAAGTTTTTATCTTCTAAAATAAACTCAACACCAGCCCCCAAAGAGCTAATACATTTTAAATTTTTAAATTGTTTCAAACTTCCAGGTTGATGATACCAACTGACAACAAAACGAATATCATCTGGATTCCCAATCTGAGGAAACACCCTTACATCAAGAGAAGGATTTAATTTTTTAACTTCTTTTATCCATCCTTCTACACTTCGACTTGGTGTTGTTATAAAAAGAAGAGCCATATTATTTTTTAAAATACCCAAATCCAGAACCAAAGTCGAATAAGAATATTGATCATTCATTTGACTTTTGTGGCAAGTATCACTCATAATAGAAGGGCAAGATGAAAAAAGCATACGGCAAGAAAAATTTGAAACACAAAAGTAAAAGCAACCTGAAAAAAATTGAATTACATTCTTATCAAGGTTCCAAAACAACCTCAGGTTCAAGCGCAAAAGATTTACGACACTTTAGAAGAGTAAAATAAATGACATTGCGTGTTTTACTTCTTAACTTTCTTTAAAAACTCTTCTTCTGAAAGAACTGCTACACCCAACTCCTTTGCTTTGTCATAGTTAGAACCGGGGAGGGCTCCGACCACAACAAAATCGGTCATTTTAGACACGGATCCTGAAACCCTTGCCCCACAGGCCTCTAAAAGCTTTTTAGCCTCGCCTCGGGATAGAGAGTTAAGGGTACCTGTAAGAACAAATATTGTGCCCTGAAGATGAGACGAGGTTTTTTTTAAACTCAAAAATTGAAACCCTATTTTAAGAAGTTTTAGAACTTCATCTCTATTTTTCTTTTCTTTAAAAAACTCTGAGACCGATTGTGCTACTTTAGGGCCCACTTCGTAAATTTCTAGAAGCTCTTCATAAGAAGCCTTCATCATTTTTTCTAAAGATCCAAAATGCTGCACTAAAATTTTAGCGGTATGTTCACCCACAAAACGAATACCTAAAGCATATAAAAATCGATCGAGAGTTTGTTTTTTACTTTTTTCTATGGCCTCTATTAAATTCGAAGCTGATTTTTCACCCCATCTTTCTAACTTTAAAAGATCTGCTTTTTTTATTTTATAAATATCTGAAAATGATTGAATAAGTCCTGCATCAATAAAGTGATCTACGTTTTTTTCTCCAAAGCCATCGATATTGAGTGCATTACGACTTACAAAATGAGAAACAGCTTCTTTAAGCTTTGCAGGACAACCTACCCCAGAGCATCTTACAACAGCCTCTTCTTCCTCCCTATAAGCATGAGCTCCACACACAGGGCATGTCGAAGGAATTTTAAATTTTTTAGAATTTTTAGATCTTTTACCTGGAATAACCTTCACAACATAAGGAATAACATCTCCAGCTCTTTCAACAAAAACGGTATCTCCTATATGAATATCTTTTTTATCTATTTCATCTTGGTTATGAAGGGAGGCTCGTTTCACCACAACGCCCCCAATGTTTACAGGTTTTAAATAAGCAACTGGGGTTAAAGCACCTGTACGCCCTACCTGTACCTGAATATCTTCAATAACAGTTGTAGATTGCCTTGCTTCAAATTTAAGAGCAACAGCCCATCGCGGGCGCCTTGAAATAGTTCCTAACTCTTCTTGAAGATGGAGATCATTTACTTTAATAACGATCCCATCAATTTCATAAGGAAGATCATCGCGTTTTTTTAAAATACCTTTGTAAAAAGAAATGACTTCCTCTATGTTCTTACATTTTTTTGAAAGTGGATTTGTTTTAAAACCCAATTTTTTTAAATATTCTAAAGTTTCGAAGTGGGTGTTGAGTTTTTTGCCTTCAAGCCTACCCACTCCATAGCAAAACAGTGAAAGAGGGCGTTGTGCAGTAAGCTTTGTATCTAATTGTCTTAAAGAACCTGCAGCGGCATTTCTAGAATTTGCAAAAATAGGCTCACTTGCTTGAGCCCTTTTTTTATTAAGTTGATCAAAATCTTTAAGATGCATAAAGGCTTCACCCCTCACTTCTATAATAGAAGGAGGATTGTTACCCATAAGCCCTAAAGGAATAGATTTAATAGTTTTAATATTTTCTGTAATATTTTCTCCTACCTCTCCATCTCCTCGAGTAGATCCTATATGAAGCTTGCCCTCTTCATAAACAAGCTCTATGGCCAAACCATCTATTTTTGCTTCAGCTATGTATTCAATATCTTTTTTTATATCTAAAAACCTTTTGACTCGTGCATCAAATTCATGAGCCTCTTCTTCGTTAGCGGCATTAGCTAAAGAAAGCATAGGAATAGAATGGGTAACTTTTTCAAACCCTTCTAAAACAACACCACCTACCTTTTGAGTAGGAGAATCAGATCGTTTTAATTGAGGGAACTCTTTTTCTAGTTTTTCAAGTTTTTTAAAAAGCTCGTCGTACTCAGCATCTGAGATTTCTGGATCATCTAAAACATAGTACCGCCAACTATGATAGTTAAGATCTTTGGTCAATTTTTCGATTTCTTTTTTAACTTTTTCTGTGCTCATAAAATATAAGCATTGTATCGAGAGATCTCATTGAAAACAAGAAGCGCTCTATAGCGTTTGCAAAATCTTTGCTAAGCTTCAAGTTCTTGAAATGACCACAAAAGACAGGGATAGTACTTCCCTCGGGTACGGCGTCACTTTTTTCCTGCGAAAAAGTGCGCCTCGCGTCTCAGGCAATCTGCCACATATTCTATGTGGACCAAGCCAGATTGCCTTCCGACACGACCCTCTGTAAGTACTATCTCTGTCTTTTGCCATATAGGTTTATTTTCGAGTTCATGTGAAAAAATGGTTACTGTCTGGAGCGGAAGTAAAGCACAGCCCAAAGTTTGTAAATATTCAGAACTTTCTCATCCCGGACAGTGCTTTAGCACTTATGGGATAATGAAAAATTCGATATGGCAACTACAGCGAGCCATGAAGCGGAAGATAGTAACCATTTTAAGAACTTAAGGTTTGTTATAGTAAAAATGCCATTTCAAGAACCTAAGAAGATGACAAAATAGGAAAGTACCGAGTATACCTTGTACGCTCATGAAACTTATTTATACAGATGATGGGAGTTTAACTGCCTATTCAGAACATTTTCAAGAAGCCTATCATTCGTGGGGTGGTGCTTTTTTAGAATCACAAAAAATTTATGAAGAAGGATGCAAGTTAGTTGAAAAAGCGCTCAAGCAAAAGACTCTTTCTATTTTAGATATTGGATTTGGCCTTGGTTACAATGTGTTTACTTCTATCTTAAAAATAAAAGAGGTTGCACCTCATTGCAGAATTAAAATTTTAAGTCTTGAACAAAATCCTGCTATTCTTGATTTTTCAGAATACCCAGAAAAACTTAAAAAAATAGCTTCTCATATTAAATCTAACTGGCAAAAAAAGGTGGCTTCGCATTCTGGATCTGGGCTTGTGCCAGGGACTTTAGGCGGGGATGATATTAATAAAGAAAATACTTACGTATTTCAAGATGAAACACTTTTTCTTAAAATTTTGATTGGGGATGCCAGAGAAAATATAAAAAAGATGGATCCCCGTCTTCACGGGGATGACAGAGGAGTTTTTGATGCTGTTTTTCATGATCCTTTTTCCCCTCCTCATAACCCAGAGCTGTGGACAGAGGATTTCTTTAAAATCCTCTACAAAAACATTAAAAAAGATGGTTGTTTAGCCACTTACAGCATTTCTACGCCAGTGCTTATAGGGCTCTTAAACAGTGGTTTTCATCCCTTTCTTATCGATGCACCCAAGAAAAAGAGATTTGCAACGATTGCTACCAAGA